>NZ_JRMB01000002.1:1286944-1930416 GCF_000759445.1 Pseudomonas lutea | reverse complement strand
TGACCTACTCTCACATGGGGAAACCCCACACTACCATCGGCGATGCATCGTTTCACTGCTGAGTTCGGGATGGGATCAGGTGGTTCCAACGCTCTATGGTCGTCAAGAAATTCGGGTGCCGACTCGTCCTCTCGAACGCTTCGGCAAATCGGGTATGTGATCAGGTGTCTGTCTGTGTGGTCGCAAACTTTTCTTCATGCGTCTTCACACACCGCAATCTGCTGTCTGTCTGCAGATTGCTTGGGTGTTATATGGTCAAGCCTCACGGGCAATTAGTATTGGTTAGCTCAACGCCTCACAGCGCTTACACACCCAACCTATCAACGTCGTAGTCTTCGACGGCCCTTCAGGGAACTCAAGGTTCCAGTGAGATCTCATCTTGAGGCAAGTTTCCCGCTTAGATGCTTTCAGCGGTTATCTTTCCGAACATAGCTACCCGGCAATGCCACTGGCGTGACAACCGGAACACCAGAGGTTCGTCCACTCCGGTCCTCTCGTACTAGGAGCAGCCCTCTCAAATCTCAAACGTCCACGCAGATAGGGACCGAACTGTCTCACGACGTTCTAAACCAGCTCGCGTACCACTTATAAATGGCGAACAGCCATACCCTTGGACCGGCTTCAGCCCCAGGATGTGATGAGCCGACATCGAGGTGCCAAACACCGCCGTCGATATGAACTCTTGGGCGGTATCAGCCTGTTATCCCGGAGTACTTTTATCCGTGAGCGATGGCCCTTCCATACAGAACCACCGGATCACTAAGACCTACTTTCGTACCTGCTCGACGTGTCTGTCTCGCAGTCAAGCGCGCTTTTGCCTTTATACTCTACGACCGATTTCCGACCGGTCTGAGCGCACCTTCGTACTCCTCCGTTACTCTTTAGGAGGAGACCGCCCCAGTCAAACTACCCACCATACACTGTCCTCGATCCGGATAACGGACCTGAGTTAGAACCTCAAAGTTGCCAGGGTGTATTTCAAGGTGGCTCCACGCAGACTGGCGTCCACGCTTCAAAGCCTCCCACCTATCCTACACAAGCAAATTCAAAGTCCAGTGCAAAGCTATAGTAAAGTTCACGGGTCTTTCCGTCTAGCCGCGGATACACTGCATCTTCACAGCGATTTCAATTTCACTGAGTCTCGGTGGAGACAGCGCCGCCATCGTTACGCCATTCGTGCAGGTCGGAACTTACCCGACAAGGAATTCGCTACCTTAGGACCGTTATAGTTACGGCCGCCGTTTACCGGCTTCGATCAAGAGCTTCGCGTTAGCTAACCCCATCAATTAACCTTCCGGCACCGGGCAGGCGTCACACCCTATACGTCCACTTTCGTGTTTGCAGAGTGCTGTGTTTTTAATAAACAGTCGCAGCGGCCTGGTATCTTCGACCGGCATGAGCTTACGGAGCAAGTCCTTCACCCTCACCGCGCACCTTCTCCCGAAGTTACGGTGCCATTTTGCCTAGTTCCTTCACCCGAGTTCTCTCAAGCGCCTTGGTATTCTCTACCCAACCACCTGTGTCGGTTTGGGGTACGGTTCCTGGTTACCTGAAGCTTAGAAGCTTTTCTTGGAAGCATGGCATCAACCACTTCGTGTTCTAAAAGAACACTCGTCATCAGCTCTCGGCCTTGAAACCCCGGATTTACCTAAGATTTCAGCCTACCACCTTAAACCTGGACAACCAACGCCAGGCTGGCCTAGCCTTCTCCGTCCCTCCATCGCAATAACCAGAAGTACAGGAATATTAACCTGTTTTCCATCGACTACGCTTTTCAGCCTCGCCTTAGGGACCGACTAACCCTGCGTCGATTAACGTTGCGCAGGAAACCTTGGTCTTTCGGCGTGGGTGTTTTTCACACCCATTGTCGTTACTCATGTCAGCATTCGCACTTCTGATACCTCCAGCAAGCTTCTCAACTCACCTTCACAGGCTTACAGAACGCTCCTCTACCGCATCACTTGCGTGATACCCGTAGCTTCGGTGCATGGTTTGAGCCCCGTTACATCTTCCGCGCAGGCCGACTCGACTAGTGAGCTATTACGCTTTCTTTAAAGGGTGGCTGCTTCTAAGCCAACCTCCTAGCTGTCTAAGCCTTCCCACATCGTTTCCCACTTAACCATGACTTTGGGACCTTAGCTGACGGTCTGGGTTGTTTCCCTTTTCACGACGGACGTTAGCACCCGCCGTGTGTCTCCCATGCTCGGCACTTGTAGGTATTCGGAGTTTGCATCGGTTTGGTAAGTCGGGATGACCCCCTAGCCGAAACAGTGCTCTACCCCCTACAGTGATACATGAGGCGCTACCTAAATAGCTTTCGAGGAGAACCAGCTATCTCCGAGCTTGATTAGCCTTTCACTCCGATCCACAGGTCATCCGCTAACTTTTCAACGGTAGTCGGTTCGGTCCTCCAGTCAGTGTTACCTAACCTTCAACCTGCCCATGGATAGATCGCCCGGTTTCGGGTCTATTCCCAGCGACTAGACGCCCTATTAAGACTCGCTTTCGCTACGCCTCCCCTATTCGGTTAAGCTCGCCACTGAAAATAAGTCGCTGACCCATTATACAAAAGGTACGCAGTCACCCAACAAAGTGGGCTCCCACTGCTTGTACGCATACGGTTTCAGGATCTATTTCACTCCGCTCTCCGCGGTTCTTTTCGCCTTTCCCTCACGGTACTGGTTCACTATCGGTCAGTCAGTAGTATTTAGCCTTGGAGGATGGTCCCCCATGTTCAGACAAGGTTTCTCGTGCCCCGTCCTACTCGATTTCATTGACAAGAGATTTTCGCGTACAGGGCTATCACCCACTATGGCCGCACTTTCCAGAGCGTTCCGCTAATCTCAAATCAACTTAAGGGCTGGTCCCCGTTCGCTCGCCACTACTAAGGGAATCTCGGTTGATTTCTTTTCCTCAGGGTACTTAGATGTTTCAGTTCCCCTGGTTCGCTCCATACACCTATGTATTCAGTGTAAGGTAACTGTCTTATGACAGCTGGGTTCCCCATTCAGACATCTCCGGATCACAGTCTGTTTGCCGACTCCCCGAAGCTTTTCGCAGGCTACCACGTCTTTCATCGCCTCTGACTGCCAAGGCATCCACCGTATGCGCTTCTTCACTTGACCATATAACCCCAAGCAATCTGGTTATACTGTGAAGACGACATTCGCCGAAAGTTTGCATTTCACAAACTTTACCTTAGCCTGGACACGCACCAGTGAAAGAGGTGCCCAGTCTATATTTCAATCACATACCCAAATTTTTAAAGAACGATCTAATCAAAAGACTAGAAATCAACACTCATCATCCATCGGATGGAGCGCTCATTTCTAAGCTTTCAGCAGTCAGAAGCAGTTATGGTGGAGCCAAACGGGATCGAACCGTTGACCTCCTGCGTGCAAGGCAGGCGCTCTCCCAGCTGAGCTATGGCCCATAACAAAATTGGTGGGTCTGGGCAGATTCGAACTGCCGACCTCACCCTTATCAGGGGTGCGCTCTAACCAACTGAGCTACAGACCCAATTTCGAGCTTGTAACTGTTAGCGTGAGCTATCAGCTTGGAGCTTAAAGCTGCTTCTATCGTCTTCTTCAATGAATCAAGCAATTCGTGTGGGAACTTGCGAAGAAGCTGAGTCTTCGATTAAGGAGGTGATCCAGCCGCAGGTTCCCCTACGGCTACCTTGTTACGACTTCACCCCAGTCATGAATCACACCGTGGTAACCGTCCTCCCGAAGGTTAGACTAGCTACTTCTGGTGCAACCCACTCCCATGGTGTGACGGGCGGTGTGTACAAGGCCCGGGAACGTATTCACCGCGACATTCTGATTCGCGATTACTAGCGATTCCGACTTCACGCAGTCGAGTTGCAGACTGCGATCCGGACTACGATCGGTTTTCTGGGATTAGCTCCACCTCGCGGCTTGGCAACCCTCTGTACCGACCATTGTAGCACGTGTGTAGCCCAGGCCGTAAGGGCCATGATGACTTGACGTCATCCCCACCTTCCTCCGGTTTGTCACCGGCAGTCTCCTTAGAGTGCCCACCTTAACGTGCTGGTAACTAAGGACAAGGGTTGCGCTCGTTACGGGACTTAACCCAACATCTCACGACACGAGCTGACGACAGCCATGCAGCACCTGTCTCAATGTTCCCGAAGGCACCAATCCATCTCTGGAAAGTTCATTGGATGTCAAGGCCTGGTAAGGTTCTTCGCGTTGCTTCGAATTAAACCACATGCTCCACCGCTTGTGCGGGCCCCCGTCAATTCATTTGAGTTTTAACCTTGCGGCCGTACTCCCCAGGCGGTCAACTTAATGCGTTAGCTGCGCCACTAAAAGCTCAAGGCTTCCAACGGCTAGTTGACATCGTTTACGGCGTGGACTACCAGGGTATCTAATCCTGTTTGCTCCCCACGCTTTCGCACCTCAGTGTCAGTATGAGCCCAGGTGGTCGCCTTCGCCACTGGTGTTCCTTCCTATATCTACGCATTTCACCGCTACACAGGAAATTCCACCACCCTCTGCCCTACTCTAGCTTGCCAGTTTTGGATGCAGTTCCCAGGTTGAGCCCGGGGATTTCACATTCAACTTAACAAACCACCTACGCGCGCTTTACGCCCAGTAATTCCGATTAACGCTTGCACCCTCTGTATTACCGCGGCTGCTGGCACAGAGTTAGCCGGTGCTTATTCTGTCGGTAACGTCAAAACAGCGAAGTATTAATTAGCTGCCCTTCCTCCCAACTTAAAGTGCTTTACAATCCGAAGACCTTCTTCACACACGCGGCATGGCTGGATCAGGCTTTCGCCCATTGTCCAATATTCCCCACTGCTGCCTCCCGTAGGAGTCTGGACCGTGTCTCAGTTCCAGTGTGACTGATCATCCTCTCAGACCAGTTACGGATCGTCGCCTTGGTGAGCCATTACCTCACCAACTAGCTAATCCGACCTAGGCTCATCTGATAGCGCAAGGCCCGAAGGTCCCCTGCTTTCTCCCGTAGGACGTATGCGGTATTAGCGTCCCTTTCGAGACGTTGTCCCCCACTACCAGGCAGATTCCTAGGCATTACTCACCCGTCCGCCGCTGAATCAGGGAGCAAGCTCCCTTCATCCGCTCGACTTGCATGTGTTAGGCCTGCCGCCAGCGTTCAATCTGAGCCATGATCAAACTCTTCAGTTCAATACTGCAATTAGGTTTTGAGAAAACCTTATAAACTTGGCTCAGCAATCGTTGGTTAAACCATGATTTCTCGTGGAGTAACTTGCGATGCTGATAATCTTGCGACTTCAGTCTTACAGCACAAGCACCCACACGAATTGCTTGATTCAGTTGTTAAAGAGCGGGTGGTTAAGATCTTTCGTCTCAACCGAGGCGCGCATTCTACAGCGTCTCTTGTATCTGTCAAGCGGTTATTTTAAGAAGTTTTCAAAGTTTCCTTATCAACTTCAACCACTTGCGCTTCGTTCGACTTGGCGTCTCACGTCAGCGGGAGGCGAATTCTACAGCGTTACAACCTGCTGTCAACTGCCTTTTTCACCGCTGTCGATTCAAGCATCTGAACCGAAGCATTCCTCGCTGCTTACTTCGTCCAACCCTTTGATTACCAAGGAGTTTTCCGTTTCGTCTGCGCCGGAAGTGGGGCGAATTATAGACAGATCCAGAGGAGCGTCAACACCTAATTTGAACTTTTTGTGAAAAAGGTAAAACTTCAGGAGAATCAGCAATTTCCTTCTGTTTATATAGGCTCCCGGACAGCCTCCTGTTAAAGGACGCCAGCCTCACGTAGAGCATTCACTTCGGAACTGGACAATCCCAACACGCCGGCAAGCACTTCCAACGTATGCTCCCCCAGCAACGGCGGCGCATAGCGGTATTCAACGGGGGTGGCGGACAGGCGAATCGGACTTGCAACCTGAGGCACCGTACCACCCAATGAGTGAGGCAACTCAACTTGCAGGCCGCGCGACAGAACCTGCGGGTCAGCAAACACTTCGGCAACATCATTGATAGGCCCGCAAGGCACGCCCGCTCGCTCCAACGCCGTTACCCATTCTGCGGTGGTCTTGAATACTGTGGCCTGTCGGATGAGTGGAATCAGCTCCGCACGATGGGCAACACGAGCCTTGTTACTCGCGAAGCGAGGGTCTTCAGCCCATTGGGGATGGCCTGCAACTTCTGCAAATTTGCGAAACTGGTTATCGTTGCCCACCGTAAGAATGAAGTCTCCATCGGCCGTAGGGAAATCCTGGTAGGGCACAATGTTTGGGTGCGCGTTACCCAAGCGCCTCGGCGAGACTCCTGTCGTGAGGTAATTCATCGCCTGGTTCGCCAGACACGCCACCTGCACATCAAGCAGAGCCATATCGATATGCTGCCCCGGGCCACCCTGATCACGATGCGCTAAAGCAGCGAGGATGGCGGAGGTCGAGTAAAGCCCTGTAAGGATATCTGTAAGGGCCACACCGACCTTGACCGGTCCGGCACCATCCTCATTCTCGGCGCGGCCGGTTAAGCTCATCAGCCCGCCGAGGCCCTGAATCATAAAGTCGTAACCTGCACGCTTGGCGTAAGGCCCCGTCTGCCCAAAACCGGTAATAGAGCAGTAGATCAGCCTGGGATTCTCGACCTGCAGCGCCTCGTAATCGAGACCGTAAGCCTTCAATCCTCCAACCTTGAAGTTCTCGATGACAATATCGGACTTGGCCGCCAACGCCCGGACCAGCCTTTGCCCTTCAGGCTGGGTAAAGTCGATGGTGACAGACTGCTTGTTGCGGTTGGCTGAAAGGTAATAGGCCGCTTCGGAAGTGTCCTCTCCGCACGCATCCCTCAAAAAAGGCGGCCCCCACGCACGCGTGTCGTCGCCATTACCAGGCCGCTCGATCTTGATCACCTCGGCCCCCAAGTCCGCCAGTATCTGACCCGCCCAGGGCCCTGCAAGGACCCGGGACAAATCCAGTACACGTAGATGCGATAAAGCGCCCATTGCAGGCTCCTTAATAGAAGGCCTGAATGCCGGTCTGCGCCCGGCCAAGGATCAGCGCGTGGACGTCATGGGTGCCCTCGTACGTGTTGACTACCTCCAGATTGACCAGATGCCTGGCGATACCGAACTCGTCGGATATCCCATTGCCACCGAGCATGTCGCGCGCCATACGCGCGATATCCAGGGATTTGCCACAAGAGTTGCGCTTCATGATGGAAGTGATTTCGACCGCTGCCATGCCTTCGTCCTTCATGCGGCCCAGGCGCAAGCAGCCCTGGAGCGCCAATGTGATCTCGGTTTGCATATCTGCGAGCTTTTTCTGGATCAACTGATTAGCCGCAAGCGGACGACCGAATTGCTGACGATCCAGCGTGTACTGACGCGCGGTGTGCCAACAAAATTCAGCAGCCCCCAAGGCGCCCCAGGAGATGCCGTAACGAGCAGAGTTCAAGCAGGTGAACGGCCCTTTAAGGCCTCTGACGTCCGGGAAGATGTTTTCTTCCGGCACAAAGACGTTGTCCATGACGATTTCACCGGTGATCGAAGCGCGAAGCCCAACCTTGCCGTGAATCGTGGGAGCAGTAAGCCCCTGCCAGCCTTTTTCCAGCACGAAGCCGCGGATGTCCCCAGCGTCGTCTTTACCCCACACAACAAAAACGTCAGCGATCGGGCTGTTGGTGATCCACATTTTGCTGCCGGTCAGACGGTAGCCGCCTTCGACGCTCCGAGCACGGGTGATCATCGCGCCGGGATCCGATCCATGATTGGGTTCGGTAAGGCCGAAGCAGCCAATCCATTCACCGGACGCGAGTTTTGGCAGGTACTTCTGCTTTTGAGCTTCAGTGCCGAACTCGTTGATAGGCACCATGACCAGTGATGACTGTACGCTCATCATTGAGCGGTAACCGGAATCGACGCGCTCGACTTCGCGAGCGATCAAGCCGTAGCACACATAGTTAAGGCCGCTACCGCCGTACTGCTCCGGGATTGTCGCGCCAAGGAGACCTATCTCACCCATCTCGCGAAAGATCGCCGGATCTGTCTTCTCATGACGGAAGGCTTCGAGCACACGTGGCGCAAGCTTGTCCCTGGCGAACTGCTCGGCACTGTCGCGAACCATGCGCTCTTCTTCGGTAAGTTGCTGGTCCAGCAACAGGGGGTCGATCCAGCTGAAACTTGCCTTACCGCTCATTATCCTTTCCTCAACGAATGCGCTTCCGGACACCCCGGAAATGTAATAGCGCCAGCCTAGGCCTGAACCCTCGGTGGAACAAACGACGATTACGCATCAGGTTGTGCTAATTTCGCACTCCGGAGTGCGTGAAGCGCCGCTAAAGTCGTCGTTTCTAGTGAGGCAAAGGTACATGCGTCGTAAAATCCCTAGTACCGCTGCGCTGGTGAGCTTCGAAGCAGCCGCGCGGCATGAGAGCTTTACCAAGGCGGCCGAAGAGCTTTCGCTGACCCAGAGCGCTATCTGCCGACAAATCGCAAGCCTGGAAGAGTTCTTGAATGTAGGCCTGTTTCGACGTTCACGGCGAGGTGTGAAGCTCACGGAGGCAGGCCTTTCCTACAGCCGACGCATCGCAACACAACTCGACGCCGTTGAGCGCGACACCCTGTCCGTAATGGGTCATCAGGGCGTCAACGTCATCGAGCTCGCGGTGGTGCCAACATTCGGCACGCAATGGCTTCTTCCACGCCTGAATGATTTTCAGAAGAAATACCCTGACGTCACTATCAACTTGACCAACCGCACACGACCTTTTTTATTCGCGGACACTGAATTCGATGCGGCGATTTACTTTGGTGATGCGGATTGGTCCGGTACCGAATCCCACAGACTGATGGGCGAAAACCCGATGCCGGTCTGCAGCCCCAGGCTGCTTGATGCGAGACACAGCATCAGCCCTCACGAGCTGGCCGAGATGCCGCTGCTCCAACAGACCACTCGACCCTATGCCTGGCGGCAGTGGTTCAACTCGCTGGAAATGGGCGTGGCCCGCGACATGACAGGTCCGCGTTACGAGCTCTTCTCCATGCTCGCGCAGGCAGCCATGCACGACATGGGTGTGGCGCTGATCCCGCCATTTCTTATTCAGCATGAACTGGCTGAGAAGCGCCTGGTGATTGCCAACCCTCACCAATTGTCGAGCACGAAGGCGTACTACTTGATGATTCCGGAGCGCAAGACGGAATCGGCGTCACTGAAAGCGTTCCGCGACTGGCTGATTCAGCAAGCCGGGACCTATTCGCTGCCCTGAACGACTACTACAACCCGTCGGCGGCGGTGTAGCGCTAAAACCTACCAACCTACATATATCTTTATCTGTCGCATTTACGACTCCTCAGTATTTGTGCCTCCGCGCTTCAATAGTCATACAAATAGGGCTCTGTAGCCAAATTGGTGATTTTTTTTTGATTACCTTCGTCAGAAGGCTCATCAGAGCCAAGATTCCACTCAAATCTTTTCAGTATCAGTCACTTAAGCGCATGTAGGTCTTAATGGTCACGCGATGACTTGTAGTACATTTTTAGTTCAGTTACAGAAATCCTTGAAGGCCCGTGGCATCCCCTGCAAAATGCCGCGCCTGCCGGTTTTAGCGGGCGTAGTGATCGCAATCCCAGCTCTCGTGCCATGGCGCGCTGGCTTAATTAGAAGACAATAAGATCACGCAGGAGATTTGACGTGCATATTGGAGTCCCTCTCGAAACCCAGCTGGGTGAAACCCGCGTCGCTGCCACCCCAGAAACAGTCAAAAAGCTCATCGCTCAGGGTCACACGGTTACAGTGCAAACAACCGCGGGGATTGCCGCAAGCGTGACTGACAGCGCTTATGAGCTCGCCGGAGCAGTGATTGGAACCGCCACTGACGCATTCAGCGCCGAACTGATATTGAAGGTGGCCGCGCCCAGCGATGCTGAACTCTCGGCGATAAAGAGAGGAGCAGTGGTCGTAGGGATGCTCAATCCTTTCAACAACGATGCAATTGCACGGCTAGCCGAGCGCGGTGCCACCGCATTTGCGCTGGAAGCTGCGCCACGCACGTCTCGCGCGCAGAGCCTCGACGTGCTGTCGTCCCAGGCCAACATTGCCGGCTATAAAGCAGTGCTGTTGGCGGCGCATCACTATCCGCGGTTCATGCCGATGCTGATGACTGCGGCAGGCACTGTGAAGGCTGCGCGCGTGCTGGTTCTTGGAGCCGGCGTAGCGGGCCTGCAGGCGATCGCAACCGCCAAGCGGCTGGGCGCCGTCATAGAGGCCTCGGACGTGCGTCCTGCGGTTAAGGAGCAGATTGAGTCTCTGGGGGCCAAGTTTGTTGACGTGCCTTATGAGTCTGATGAGGAACGGGAAGCCGCAGTAGGCGTGGGCGGTTATGCCCGTCCAATGCCGGCTAGTTGGATGCAGCGTCAAGCGGTGGCCGTTCACGAGCGCGCCAAACTGGCGGATATCGTGATCACCACGGCGCTGATACCCGGTCGCAAGGCGCCCACATTGTTAAGCGCTGAAACCGTCGCGCAGATGAAGCCTGGGTCAGTCGTCATCGACCTGGCCGCAGCGCAGGGAGGGAACTGCCCTCTGACGGTTGCCGATCAGGTAGTGGTTGAGCACGGCGTGACAATCGTTGGCCACACCAATTTGCCTGCCCTCGTTGCGGCGGATGCTTCGGCGCTGTACGCCCGCAATCTGCTGGACTTCATGAAGCTGCTCTTCGATAAAGAAGGCCACTTCCAGATCAACCTCGAAGACGACATCGTCGCGGCGTGCCTGATGTGCCGTGACGGCAACGTCATCCGCAACAACGGCTGAGGATAAAAATAATGGAAGAGTTCATCTCGCCCGGCGTCTACAACCTGATCATCTTTGTCTTGGCCATTTATGTCGGCTACCACGTGGTCTGGAACGTGACGCCTGCGCTGCACACGCCTCTAATGGCGGTCACTAACGCTATCTCGGCCATTGTCATCGTCGGCGCAATGCTCGCTGCAGCGCTGACTGTGACGCCGCTGGGCAAAACCATGGGCACACTCGCCGTTGCGCTTGCCGCAGTTAACGTTTTTGGCGGTTTCCTTGTCACCCGGCGCATGCTGGAGATGTTCAAGAAGAAAGCGCCGAAGGCAAAAGACGAGGCCAAGTCATGAGCATGAACCTTGTGACCTTGCTGTATCTCGTGTCGGCCATTTGCTTTATTCAAGCACTGAAGGGCTTGTCTCACCCGACTACGTCCCGCCGGGGCAACATGTTCGGCATGCTGGGCATGGGGCTGGCCGTGCTGACCACAATCGGACTGGTGTTTAAACTGGCCGCTTTGTCCACCGACGGAGCGAGCGCTGGTATTGGTTACATCCTGATCGGCTTGCTGGTGGGCGGCACTGCTGGTTCGATCATGGCCAAGCGTGTTGAAATGACCAAGATGCCGGAGCTGGTGGCTTTCATGCACAGCATGATTGGCCTGGCAGCCGTGTTCATTGCGATTGCAGCGGTGGTGGAGCCGCAGTCTCTGGGCATTGTTCATCACTTGGGCGATCCGATCCCTGCCGGCAACCGTTTGGAGCTGTTTCTCGGCGCAGCCATCGGCGCAATCACCTTTTCCGGCTCGGTCATTGCTTTCGGCAAGTTGTCAGGCAAATACAAGTTCCGCCTGTTTCAAGGCGCACCGGTGCAGTTCACCGGCCAACACACACTCAATCTGGTGCTGGGTCTGGCCACGCTTCTGTTGGGTCTCACCTTTATGCTCACAGGGAGCCTGCTGGCGTTCAGCCTCATGTTGATACTGGCATTCGTGATCGGCGTGCTGCTCATCATCCCGATTGGCGGCGCGGACATGCCGGTTGTGGTGTCGATGCTCAACAGTTATTCGGGTTGGGCTGCGGCGGGTATCGGTTTCTCGCTGAACAACTCGATGCTGATCATCGCCGGCTCTCTGGTTGGCTCGTCTGGCGCGATTCTGTCGTACATCATGTGTAAGGCCATGAACCGCTCCTTCTTCAATGTCATCGGTGGCGGCTTCGGTGGCAGTGCAGATATCAGCGCAGTCAGCGGCACCAAGGAAGCCCGTCCCGTCAAATCCGGTTCGGCTGATGACGCGACCTTTTTGCTGACCAATGCCGATACCGTCATCATCGTCCCGGGCTACGGTTTGGCGGTCGCCCGAGCGCAACACGCCCTAAAGGAGCTGACGGAAAAGCTGACTCACGCTGGAGTGACGGTCAAGTACGCCATTCACCCGGTCGCTGGCCGGATGCCAGGGCATATGAACGTGCTGCTGGCAGAAGCCGAGGTGCCTTATGACCAGGTCTTTGAAATGGAAGACATCAACTCCGAGTTCGGTCAGGCCGACGTTGTTCTGGTGCTCGGCGCTAACGATGTGGTGAATCCGGCTGCTAAAAATGACCCTAAATCACCTATTGCCGGTATGCCTATTCTTGAGGCGTACAAGGCCAAAACAATCATCGTCAACAAACGCTCCATGGCCAGCGGCTACGCTGGGCTTGATAACGAGTTGTTCTACCTGGACAAGACCATGATGGTTTTCGGCGATGCGAAGAAGGTCATCGAAGACATGGTGAAAGCCATCGATTAGCGCTCAAAAGAGCTCGTCTATAAACCCTCGTCGCATTTAATGGCCGAGGGTTTTTTACAGATCAGGTAAAAGTGTTTTTCACTGAGAGGCCCTGATTAGAGCCCTTCATGCGACCTTGGTAGCGGGACGCACGCAGACCAAATCTCTAGACTTCCCTCCACGAATTTGTCTAGAGACCCAATACCATGCACCGTGAACGCATCCGCCTGCCCTCGTTGACGAGCAAGATTATGAGCGCCGCCGACGCCGCGTCCTTGATAAAGGATGGCATGACCATCGGCATGAGCGGCTTTACGCGCGCCGGGGAGGCCAAGGCGGTTCCCAAAGCACTGGCTGAACGGGCCAAGGCAACACCGTTGAAGATCAGCCTGATGACCGGTGCCAGCTTGGGCAACGACCTGGATAAGCAGCTGACTGAGGCAGGCGTGCTGTCACGTCGCATGCCATTTCAAGTCGACAGCACCCTGCGTAAAGCCATTAATGACGGAACCGTGATGTTCATTGATCAGCATCTGTCTGACACAGTTGAGCAGCTGCGCAATCGCCAGATAAAAGCAGTGGATATCGCAGTAATCGAATGCGTGGCGATTAACGAAGAGGGCCATTTGGTGCTCAGCACGTCGGTCGGCAACTCTGCCAGTTTCGCTATCTTGGCCGAGCACGTGATCGTCGAGATCAATCTCGCACAGCCAATGGCGCTTGAAGGGCTGCATGACATTTACATACCCACGTACCGACCAACACGTCTACCGATTCCGGTGCTCAAAACTGACACGCGCATCGGCGGCCACGCCGTAAAGATCGATCCCGCCAAAATCGTCGGCATCGTGATCAGCAATCAACCTGATTCCCCGTCAACAGTGTTGCCCGCAGATACCGACACCCAAGCCATCGCCGGGCATCTGGTGGACTTCTTCAAGAGCGAAGTACGGCTAAACCGCCTGACCAATCAGCTGATGCCGTTGCAGGCTGGCGTCGGCACAATTGCAAATGCGGTGATGACCGGGCTGATCGATTCGCCCTTTCACGGCATGACGATGTACTCGGAGGTCTTGCAAGACTCAACCTTCGACTTGTTCGAGGCGGGCAAGCTGGATTTCGCATCGGGTTGTTCGATGACATTGTCCGAACGCAAACACGCCGCGCTCTACGACGATCTCGAGCAGTACAGATCCAGACTGTTATTGCGTCCTCAGGAAATTTCCAATCATCCTGAAATAGTGCGGCGGTTGGGTATCATCGCCATCAACACGGCGCTTGAATTCGATTTGTATGGGAACGTTAACTCGACCCACGTCGGCGGCACTCGGATGATGAATGGCATCGGCGGCTCCGGTGACTTTGCCCGAAACGCTCACCTGGCGATTTTCGTAACCAAGTCCATTGCGAAGGCGGGTGCCATTTCGAGCGTGGTGCCCATGGTTAGCCACGTGGACCACACCGAGCACGACGTAGATATCCTTGTGACAGAAGTGGGTTTGGCAGATTTGCGTGGCCTTGCACCGCGTGAGCGGGCGCGAGTCATCATCGACAACTGCGTGCACCCGGCGTATCGGGATGCACTGAATGACTACTTCCGCCGAGCCTGCGCGATCGGTGGCCACACGCCGCACGTTTTGCGAGATGCGCTTAGCTGGCACCTGAATCTTGAAGAGACCGGACGCATGATCGGGGTCTGACAGTACAGTTGCGTTGTGGCAGTCCCGCTCAGCTCGCGCGTTGGAATAGCTGCTCTCTGATCTGAGAAAAACTGTACTGCTGTACTGGTCATTGAGCAGCAGAGTAGAGGCTTTTTAAAGCCAAATGCGCACGAAAAGCACTCTATTGGTGCAGACCCGTACAGTTGCCCCACTTATGAACAAAACAGTGGGGCTGAACAGATAACTGGAGCAGCGCAATACAAATGAACTGTGTCTAGAGAGAAGGGGACGATGAGAGGAATATTGTCACCAATCAAGTCACTCTCTAATCCCGCCACAAGCGGAAGGAAGAAGCATCATGGAACGCACCCTCAGTTCCGAACTGTTCTACGAAGACACCGCAAAAACCGCACAAGCCTCGTTGCCGCTGCGCATGTTCGCTAACCTGATGCTATGGCAGCGCCGCCTGTCCAGCCGCCACCAACTGGCTCGTCTGGATGCACGCTTGCTCGCCGATGCCGGTATCAGCGAATCCCAGCGTTACGAAGAGCTGAGCAAGCCGTTCTGGCGCTAAGTTAAGCGCCCGCTGGTTTCAGGCTAACAGCCTCTCGCCAGCACCTCGAATTGTTCAAACAAAACCCGCCGCATTCATCTGCTGGCGGGTTTTGTCGTTTTAGGGATCGATACCGGTACAGTTTTTTAGATCGGCGATCAACCTATACAGTTCTTCATTGCGCAGGTGTATTGGGGCTAAACATTGGACCGCTGCTCACATGACCACGCGATATCCCAAGCCGTGATGGTGAGCGGGCCCAGATATAAGCTAATCTTGCGCCACCTAAAATTGTGCACCTGCGTCAGCTCTCGCTGAGCTTAGGCAAACGGTCCATGATTTTTGAATCCTGTTATTTTGGAGTACCCGTATGTCTCGCGTTCGCCTGCTTAGTGCTGCCTTCCTGATTGTTGCTGCAACGGGAGCCCAGGCTTCCAGCTTCGTGGTCACTACTGACACCATCGTCCGTGCTCTCGACGCATCATCAAATGCGACCTCCAAGATCTCGTCCTCTTTTCACGACGACAAAATCGTCCTGGCCGCCCGCGACGATGCAGCAAGCTTCGTTGCCAGCCAAGGCGAGATTCGTGGCGTTAAACTCCAGGGCGCCCTGCAGCACATCCGCGAGGTCGCGCCGACTCTGCAGGCGTCGGATGCGCAGCTCGCCGAAGCGATTCTTGCCATCTGATTCAGCCTGGAGACAGGTTTCTCGTGAGCATATCCGGGCCTCGGCGCTGGCCCTGTCCCGGGCGTTGCGCTAGCCTTGCGACTCGTTTCGCAGATCCTGAATTCCCATGCCTTTATTGACTCGGCTAATGGCAGTTTTTGCCGCCACGATAAGTGTCTCGACCCCCGCTCTGGCGCTGGATGTGACTACCCAAAGCCTGGTTAAAACCGGGTATGCCACCAGCCAGGTAACGACCGGACCCTTCGACAGCAAGTTGATCATTGCCGCTCAGGACGATGCTGCGGTGTTTGTTGCCACTGATGGCCAGGTGCGCGGGGCTCGGCTGCAGGCAGCGATGGCTTACATACACCAGTCCCAGCCAAAACTTCATGCAGACGATCTTGAACTGGCGCAGGCAATCCTCGTCCAATAGTCACTTTTTTCCAGTCACATCCGTATTTTGGAGAGGTTCCATGCGTACCCCATTGATCGCTGCCGCCCTTGGCTTGCTCTTGCTGACAGACATGGCACAGGCACAAACCCTGAAGGCCACCAGTAACATCGTCGTTCGTGCCCTCGGTCGCAGCATCGACTTCACCTCTGACACCACGTCGTCGGTGCGCAACTGGAAGCTCGTGCTTGAAGCCCGTGACGATGCCGCAAGCTATGTCGCCAGCAACGGTGATATCCATGGGGCGTTGCTCGACGCAGCCTTCATCACGCTGCGCGACCGCTTGCCTGAAGCCCGTAACGCCAGCGACCAGGACCTCGCCGAGGCCATTCTCGCCCTGTGAAACGCCTTGCTGTCTGGCTCCTGATGTCGGCGCTGTCGCTGATGTGCACGAATGCCTTCGCCGACCTCAGCCTGTCGCTTCATACCGACGGGCTTAGCCCTGCACAACAAAAAGCCAGCCAGACACTGCTGGACGAAGCCATGGCGCATTTGCCGCCACTCTTTGTCAGCAAGCTCGATCGCAAGGTTGAGGTGCATTGGACCGACGACATGCCGTCTAATGCCTACGGCCGAGCGGACGGCCCCTATCGGCTGGACCTGAACCAGCACCTGCTTGCCGGATTGACTGACGGCAGCGCTGCGACGACCCGAACCAGCCGTCCTCATGGCACCGTGCGCGAAGAAATGCTCGCCACGGTGCTGCACGAGCTGACCCACATCTATGATCACGCCCAGCTATGGTCGCCCGAAGACCGCAAGCTGATTGTGGCATGTGCCCGACAGGGTAAAAGCGTGGGCAAGGTCGGCTTGCGTGACAGCTGCCGGGGGCAAACTGACCGGCGCTTCACGCTGAGCGATGATCCGCGCCTCCTGGACCTGGCGGGATGGCCGCAGTACGTCGGCCGCCGTGGCGAACGAGAGGATCGCAACGGCCAGGTCGCCCGCAGCCCCGACATTTACGAGATCAGCAGCCCGCTGGAATTCGTTGCAGTGAACATGGAGTACTTTCTTCTTGATCCTGCCTACGCCTGCCGCCGCCCAGCGCTGTACGACTACTACAAATCCCGGTTCGACTGGGCACCGAAGGCGAAAGAGCAATGCCCGACGTCGTACCCTTACCTCAACGCCGGCAACGATTTTGCTCGTGAACCGCTGGGCAAACTTGACCCCGAACGCGTGTACGAAGTGGACTACCTGCTGGCAGAGGCCAATCAGAACCTGGCCAGCCGTTGGGGCCACAGCATGTTGCGCCTGGTGATCTGCAAGCCTGGTCGCCCACGCGGACCTGATTGCCGACTGGATCTGGATCAACACCTCGTGTTGTCGTATCGCGCGTTCGTCAACGACCTGCAGCTGTCGAGCTGGAGCGGCTTGACTGGCAAGTATCCATCGCGCCTGTTTGTCCTTCCGCTGGGTCAGGTGATCGATGAATACACCAAGACTGAGCTGCGCAGCCTGTCATCAGTACCGCTCAAACTGTCCCGTGAGGAGATCAACGGCCTGGTTCAGCACTCTGCGGAGATGCATTGGGCCTATGACGGGGACTACTGGTTCCTGTCGAACAACTGCGCCGTCGAAAACTTGAAGCTGTTGCGCAGCGGTACTCATGATCCGCGCCTTGTCGGGCTGGACAGCATCATGCCCAACGGGCTGCTGGAAGTGCTGAAGGGCAGGGGTCTGGCGGACACCAGCGTGCTGGACGATCCGAAGAAAGCGCTGCGCATGGGCTACCGCTTCGATTCCTACAGAGACCGTTACCAGGCGATGTTCGACGTGCTGCGCAAGACGACGAACGTCAAGCAAACCACGGTAGAAGACTGGCTGGCATTGACCGCTGAGGAGCGACGTCCGTATTTCGCCCAGGCGGACCTGCGCACCAGCGCCGCAATGTTGCTACTGGAACAGGCCGGGCTGCGTCGTCAGCTGCTGCTGGCTCAAGATGAGGTAAAGCAACGATATCTGAGCGCTGTGGAGCAGAAAGACAACGGCGTGTCAAAGGCAACAGGCACGCTGCAGGACATACTGGCGAATAGCGGATTCCTGAGCCGCCCGGCCGAACTGCTGGGGAGTGGCGGCTACGGGCTGCCGCAAGAAGGCGAGTGGCAGCGTTTGGAAAACGAAAGCAGCCAACGTCAGAAACAGCTGCAGCGACTCAGCGGCGATCTGGATAAAGAGGTGAGGGCGCTACTCGACCCCGCCCGCGCCGCCGAGATAGCCGCGTCCGAAGAGAATCTCAAGCAAGTGGGCGAACATTTGCGAGCGCTGCACAAGGCGGCAGGTGGCTTGGAGCTGCCTTAAAAGCTGAAGCGGCCACCGTAATCACGCGCTTTCTTCAGGCTCCCCCGGCAGATGCTCATCCACGTGCAGCCAAGGCAAGCGGCTGTCAGTCCAGATATGTCGGTTGGCAGGTGTCAGCTCCGGGTGATCCAGAGTGGCAATGGTTACGTCCATCATCTCCGGGCTGTTGCGGCTGAACAAGGCGACCTGAGCGCCACAGTTGTTGCAGAAATACCGTACGCATGTCGGGCCCGAGTCATACGTTGTAGGGCTTCCAGCCAGCCATTTGAAGGCCTCAACCGGCACACTGGTCCATGTCATCACGATGCCGCCGGACGTGCGCCGACAAATCGAACAGTGACAGTGCGCAACGTCATCGACAGGCGCATCGAGTTGATAGCGCAGGTTGCCGCAATGGCATCCGCCGGTTTGCAATTCGCTCATGGTCACTCTCCGGATTATGTATGCAGGTCTGACCGCGCATTGGGGTCGATAACTCCATCTTCCGCTCACTCCCTATCTGGGCGACGAAAGCTGGCTGAAAGCTTCTCCCTTTAGCATCACCTCACCGCCGGCAACAGACCGGTCAGCCAGGACGAACGCGCATGACGTTCTCCGGCCCATCTACAACAACAATCAGGTGATTTCCGATGCTCGCATATGCCCCGCAAAACCTCTGCGCAATTCCCCAGATTTACGCGCCGCTCGTTCTGAGCTGATCGACTCTTCTCGTCTGTCCCATGCCGCGTAACACTGGAGTATTGCTATGTTGACCTTCCTCGGCTTCGCCATGGTCGTCGCCTTCATGTACCTGATCATGAGCAAGCGCTTGTCGGCGCTGATTGCACTGATCATTGTTCCTATTGTCTTCGCCCTGTTCGGCGGCTTTGCGTCCGAAATCGGCCCAATGATGCTTGCCGGGATCACCAAGCTTGCGCCAACGGGCGTGATGCTGATGTTCGCCATCCTTTATTTTGCGCTGATGATCGATTCAGGCCTGTTCGACCCGGCCGTGCGCAAGATTCTTAAACTGGTCAAAGGCGACCCGGTCAAAGTGTCGGTCGGCACCGCCGTGCTGGCGTTGGTCGTCTCGCTGGACGGTGACGGCGCCACGACCTACATGATCTGCGTGGCGGCCATGCTGCCACTTTACAGCCGCCTGGGGATGAGCCCGCGCATTATGGCTGGCCTGATCATCCTGGCTGGCGGGGTCATGAACATGACGCCATGGGGCGGTCCGACTGCACGCGCGGCGAGTGCCCTGCATGTAGATCCGTCTGACATCTTCGTACCTATGATTCCGGCAATGCTTGCAGGCGTCGTGGCCATCCTGGTCATCGCCTACTTCTACGGTAAGCGCGAACGCGCCCGTTTGGGTGAACTGCACTTGCCGGGTGATGAGGTCGATCACAGCGAGATCAGCGTTTCTCAGTTCCCCGAAGCCCGTCGTCCGAAGCTGATCTGGTTCAACGCAGCACTGACCCTCGTGTTAATGGTCGCGCTGATCATGGGCCTGCTGCCGCTGCCAGTGCTGTTCATGATCGCGTTCAGCATCGCGATGATCGTTAACTATCCTTGCCTGCAAGCCCAGAAAGACCGCGTGGCCGCTCATGCCGGCAGCGTGCTGGCAGTGGTCGGACTGATTTTCGCTGCAGGGATTTTTACCGGTATCCTGTCCGGCACCGGAATGGTCGATGCAATGTCGAAGAGCCTGCTGGCTGTGATTCCCGAGGCGATGGGGCCTTATCTCGCCGTGATCACCGCCGTTGTCAGCATGCCGTTCACCTTCTTCATGTCCAACGATGCCTTCTACTATGGAGTGCTCCCGGTACTGGCCGAAGCTGCGTCGCATTACGGCATCAGCCCGGTGGAGATGGCACGTGCCTCGATCGTCGGACAGCCCGTCCATCTGTTGAGTCCGTTGGTGCCGTCAACCTACTTGCTGGTTGCACTGGCGGGTATTGAATTCGGTGATCATCAGCGTTTCACCCTCAAATGGGCCGTGCTGGTGTGCGTGTGCATCTTGATCGCCGCGCTGCTGATGGGGATTTTCCCGCTGTTCAGCAGTCTATAACGCAACATAACGCTCCCGGCGGCGCAGTCGCGACGATGGGAATACAAAAGCTCAAAGGAATACGTAATGGAATGGCTGACCAACCCTGAGATCTGGGTTGCTTTCTTCACGCTCACTGCTCTGGAAATCGTCCTCGGCATCGACAACATCATCATGATCTCGATCCTGGTCAGCCGCATGCCCAAGGCAATGCAGCCGCGCACCCGGATCTTCGGCCTCGCGCTGGCAATGGTGACGCGGATTCTGTTGCTGCTGTCGATCACATGGGTCATGCGCCTGACCGACGATCTGTTCGTGGTTCTGGGCCAGGGTATTTCCGGACGTGATCTGATTCTGTTCTTCGGTGGCCTGTTTCTGCTGTGGAAAAGCTCGCAAGAGATTTACCACGGCATGGAAGGAGAGGAAGAAACGCCGGACGAGCCCAAGGGCAAAGGCGGCATGTTTCTGTACACCATTCTCCAGATCGCGATCATCGACATCGTGTTCTCGCTGGACTCCGTTATCACGGCCGTCGGCATGGTTTCTCATGTGCCTGTGATGGTCGCAGCGATCATCGTGGCGGTGTTGATCATGATGCTGTGCGCGGGCGTTATCAGCGACTTCATCGAAAAGCACCCTTCGCTGAAGATGCTGGCCTTGTCGTTCCTGATTGTCGTCGGCACCGTGCTGATCGCAGAATCGTTCGACGTGCACGTGCCCAAAGGCTACGTCTACTTCGCCATGGCGTTCTCGCTGGCGGTGGAGGCGATCAACATAAAGATGCGCACATCGGTGGCGAAGAAACGTGCGATGCAGGACCCGACGAAGCTGCGCAAGGATGTTCCAGAGCAGTGAGCTTGATCGTGTGAGGGATAACAAAACGGGGCGATTGCCCCGTTTTTTCTTTGCGGGCCTAATCACGCCCTGCTCGCAAGCCCCTTGTTTTGTTACAGTTTTGTTTCAACGAATAATCCGCTGTGCCATGCTGGCATTCGGGCCACAGGCCAACTAAAGCTTAAGTGGGCACGCTGCGGGTCTGTCACCAATACCTGCGTTTACTACTCGCTGGACCTTTAACTTTGCCCAATGGGCAACCACAGGGGGCTCTCCATATGCTGACCCTGCTCGATTTGCTTTCCGCCGTCGCGCTGCTGATCTGGGGCACACATATCGTTCGTACGGGCATTCTGCGCGTCTACGGCTCGCAGCTGCGCCGCGTCATCGGGCAAAACATGTCCAAGCGCCCGCTGGCTTTCGTCGCGGGGATACTCGTAACGGCAGTCGTGCAGAGCAGTAACGCCACAGCGATGCTGGTGACGTCATTCGTAGGCCAGGGGCTGATGGGGCTAACGCCCGCACTGGCAATCATGCTCGGCGCCGACGTCGGTACGGCCGTCATGTCGCGAATCCTCACCTTCGACCTGTCATGGCTGTCACCTCTGCTCATCTTCCTCGGCGTGATCTTTTTTCTCTCGCGCAAGCAGACCCGGATCGGTCAAATGGGTCGAGTCGGCATCGGTCTGGGCCTGATCATTCTGGCATTACAACTGATCGTCACCGCTGCGGCGCCCATCACTCAGGCGGCCGGGGTCAAGGTACTGTTCGCGTCACTGACCGGCGACCTACTGCTTGATGCTCTGGTGGGTGCGATGTTCGCGCTGATTTCCTACTCCAGTCTCGCAGCCGTGTTGTTGACCGCGACGCTCGCCGGCGCGGAAATCATAAGCCTGCCGGTGGCGATCGGCCTGGTCATTGGTGCGAACATCGGCAGCGGTCTGTTGGCGTTCCTCAGCACCAGCATGCAAAACGTCGCAGGTCGTCAAGTTGCGCTAGGCAGCCTGTTGTACAAACTGATCGGCCTGGTGCTCATCACTCCCTTGCTCACCCCACTGGTCGCGTGGATGGACACACTCAATGTCAGCCCGTCCAGCCTGGTGATCAGTTTCCATGTGATCTACAACTCGCTGCGCTGCCTGATCATGTTGCCGACGGTGGGCCCGATGGGCCGCCTGTGTGCCTCGATCCTGCCCCGGCAGGCTGAGATCAACGGCCAGACCAAGCCTCGACATCTGGACCTGACCGCACTGGCCACGCCAAGCCTGGCACTGGCAAACGCAGTGCGTGAGACCCTGCGCATGGGCGATCTGATAGACAGCATGCTCAATGCCATGCAGGAAGTCCTGCGTGGCAACCAGACGGCCGTGACGCAGGAGGTGCGCAGGCTCAATGATGATGTCGAGGTGCTTTACAACGCTATCAAGCTGTATCTGGCGCAGATGCCGCGTGATGAGCTAAGCGATCAGGACAATCGCCGCTGGGCGGAGATCATCGAACTGGCAATCAACCTTGAGCTCGCCAGTGGCCTCATAGAGCGCATGTTGCGCAAGGTGCAGCAGCAGAAGACGTCGCAACGACGGTCTTTTTCCGACGTCGGTCTGGAGGAACTCTCCGGACTGCACGAGCAATTGATGGCGAACCTACGGCTGGGCTTGTCGGTGTTCCTGAGTGGCGACCCGGAGAGTGCGCGTCAATTGTTACGTGAGAAACGTCGCTTTCGCGCGCAGGAGCGCCGCCTGGCACACGCCCATGTCAGCAGGCTGCAACGCAAGATCGTGCAGAGTATCGAGACCAGCTCACTGCACCTTGAGCTGATTTCTGACATGAAACGCTTGAACTCGCTGTTCTGCAGCAGCGCCTATGCGGTCCTCGAAACCTCCGACACAGGTGCCTTGGCCAGCGACAGTCAAGCGGACTGATGAAGGTGAACGCAGCGCCGGTTGTGAAGTCTGTTACACATACCGGCCCGCAAGGAAGCCCGTTTTGATGCGTCGCCTGCTGTTCGTTTGTTTGTTGCTCACATCCCTATCTTCGATGGCACTCGACCGGTTTCAGGTCGAGGGCTATGTGCTGCCCAATGGTTTGCAACTGCTGCTCAAGCCGGGGGACAAAGGCCACGTTGCGATTCGTCTTGTGGTGGGCATCGGCTTTGACGACTTCAAGTGCGAGGACAAGGAGCTGCCGCACCTGCTGGAGCATCTGCTTTTCAGTGGGATCGACAACAGCGGGGAAGGCGGCCTTGAGCAGCAGATGCAGGCCCTCGGCGGCGAGTGGAATGCTTTCACCAGCAATACCGACACGACCTTTGTCATCGAGGCCCCAGCCCAGAACCAGCGCAAGGTCCTCGACCTATTACTCAATTTGCTGACCCATACGCAGCTCAATCAGGCCAACCTGGACACCGCCAAGCGTATTGTTGCTCGTGAGGACGGTGGCCATTATTCACATCTGCAACGCTGGCTGGACAAGCGCGACGTTGGCCACGGCGCCGGTAATCAACTCGCTGTCGAGCTGGGGCTCAAATGCCCGGAGCGGCCTGAGGTTGATCATCTGACCCTGGAGCAGGTCGAGAACATCCACGACAACTGGTACGCCTCCAACAACATGACCCTGATCATCGTCGGAGACCTCGACAAGCTCCTGCCGGCGTATCTGGACCGCACGTTTGGCCAGCTCAACGCTGTCGATCCGACTGAGCATCCTCCCCTCCGCTCGATTTCCGAAAAGGCAGAGCCTGAACGGACATTGGTACGCGGTGCATTGGGCGATGGCGCGAAGCTGCATCTGTTTTTTCCTGAGCCGGACATGGGCGAGCAGCATGACGAAACCTGGGATCTGGTGAAGGCCTATCTGGACTGGGCGCTCTACAGCGAACTGCGTCTGGACAAAGGCTATTCTTACGGCCCGTGGGCTGACCGTGAAGCCTTCGGTGACACCGGATTTCTTAGCCTCAATGCCGACCTGAGCCGTGACGACGTGGACCCGGCCACCGCAGCGGTGCGCGCAATGCTTCAGCGGCTGCGCAAGGAGGGCATGGACCCGGCCACCTTCGCGCGATTGCAGCAGGCGTCGATCGCCAAGCAGGCCTGGACCGTTCAAGGCAACAGCGCGCTGGCCGACTATTACTGGGGAGCTTTGAACGACTACGACGATGGCCGCTTTCAGGATCCGGCCAAGCGCACCCGGGGCGTTAGCCTGGATCTGGCGAACGTGGCGATGCGTCAATTGCTGGCACAACCGGGTTACGTTCGTGTTGAAGAACCATTGCTGAGCTACGACGAGCTCTACGGGATCGGCGTGGTACTGAGCGCAGTGTTAGCGTTGCTGGTCCTCTGGCGCTGGCGCGCCTACAAAAAGCGGCCGCTTTAACGAAACAACCCGGCATGCTGGATTCGTTCAGCGCTGCCTCTCAACCCCAATACCCAGAGTGACATTCCGAGATGCCAGACATTAACGCCATCATTCAGCACACGCTGGTACAGCGCGTACTGGAGTTCATCAAGCGTTATCCCGGTCTGATCGCGTTTTTCGGATTCTGCTCAGGCATCGGCAGTTTCATTCTGGTCGATCGCCAGGCCAAACTGGCGACGTGGATCGCCGTCATTCTTCTGGTGAGCTGGATTTGGCTGATGGTAGAAAACAGCGCTGTCGCGTTGTTCGCCAAGATGTTCAAACGCGAGATTCCCCAGCCGCTGTTGCGCTACGCAACGCAAATGATTCACCAGGAGAGCCTGTTCTTCGTCCTGCCATTTTTCTTCGTGACCACCACCTGGAACAGTGGCCAACTGGCATTCACCGGGCTGCTGGGTGCAGCTGGCCTGATCTCGATCATCGATCCGCTGTATTACAAATGGCTGGCACCGCGGCGCTGGCTGTTCATGGGGCTGCATACGCTGACGCTGTTCGCGGCGTTGCTCACGGCACTGCCGATCATTGTTCACCTCACCACCGCCGAGAGTTACAAGCTGGCACTGGGCATTGCCATGCTGTTGTCGTTTCCGAGCCTGGCTTCGGGCTACCCGATCAATAACTGGAAGCGCGGCGTCGGCCTGGTAGTGATGACACTGGCAATCGGCGGCGCGGGCTGGCTGCTGCGGTTCTGGGTGCCGCCGGCAACGCTTTGGCTGACCGAGGCCGCGATCAGCACACGCTTCGATAACCAGAACCGAACGCCTGGCGAAAGCATTCAGGAGATCGGGGTCAATCAGTTGCGCAGCGCGGGTCTTTACGCGTACACCTCGATCAACGCACCGCGCGGGCTGAACGAGCGGATTTATCACGTCTGGCGCCACAACGGCGAGGAAATAGAGCGTATTGCTCTAGACATTCGTGGTGGCCGTGAGGAAGGCTATCGGGCCTGGACGCACAAGCAGAATTTTCCGCCGGATGTCCTTGGCAAATGGCAGGTGAGAGTACTGACCGAGGACGGACAAATGATCGGTGTGCTGCGCTTTGAGGTGACTGAACGCGATCAACCTGCGGTCACTCGCAACAAGACCAAGCCGGCAGGTTTGAAACCGGGCACCGACGCCGTGGGACCGGATGACAGCGCTGCCAAAAAACCGGGGAACAGCGCGCCAGCAGAGACCCCATCCGCGCCAGCCGAAACCAACTAAGCTCGTCGCTATGACACTACTGAACACCCCGGCGGCTCCCCCGTCCGCGACGGCGGGACGCCTATCACTGGACACGTCCAGCGACCCCGCACGGTTGCGGATCAGCGGAGACTGGACGCTCGCCCACTACCGCGAGCTCAGGCGGCAAAGCGATGCCTTGACCGCAGGATTCGGGCCCACCACCGATGTGGACATGGACGAGCTTGGCGCGCTGGATACCGCAGGCGCCTCGCTTCTGGTGGAGCTATTGGGCGCGCAGCGCCTGCGACTGCTCGCGGTACAGGCCCCCCATTTGCCGGAATCCAGCCGCGCGCTAATGCAAACCATCCAGAGCGCATTGGCGGACTATTGCAGGCCCGTTCGAGAGCCCGACGCTGCCGTTGGCATGCAGTTGCTGGCGCGGATCGGCGCAGCAGTGGACGTGATCTGGAAGGACACCCTGCAACTACTGGGTTTTATCGGGCTGATCCTGCAAACCTTTGCCTCTATGCTGTTTCGTCCGAGGCGCTGGCGAACCACTTCCGTTATCGCCCACATCGAGCAAATCGGCCTGGACGCTGCGCCCATCGTAGCGCTGCTGACGTTCATGGTCGGCGCCGTCGTGGCTTTTCTCGGCGCCACCGTGCTAAGAGCGTTTGGCGCCACCATTTTCACAGTGGACTTGATCGGGTTTTCGTTCCTGCGCGAGTTCGCGGTGCTGCTGACCGCCATTCTATTGGCCGGTCGCACCGCCAGTGCTTTCACCGCGCAGATCGGCTCAATGAAGGCCAACGAAGAGCTGGATGCTCTGCAGACCCTGGGGTTGAGTCCTACAGAGCTGCTGGTGCTGCCCCGCGTACTGGCGTTACTCATCTCCCTTCCTATCCTCACGTTCCTCGCGATGATCTGCGGCATCGTTGGCGGTGGCGTGGTGTGCGCGCTGTCACTCGGTATTTCCCCGGCAATGTTTCTGTCGTTGATGCAGGCCGACATCGGGGTGCAGCACTTTCTTGTGGGCATCGCCAAGGCGCCCCTTTTTGCTTTTTTCATCGCCGCCATCGGTTGTCTTGAAGGCTTCAAGGTCGAAGGCAGCGCTGAGTCAGTAGGCGCTCACACCACATCGAGCGTGGTGCAGTCCATTTTTGTAGTGATCGTGCTGGACGCACTGGTGGCAATGTTTTGCATGGAGATCGGCTGGTGACCCGACGTTGCGTACAACCCGTTGAGACGGTGATCGAGGTCCGCGGCCTGAGCAATCGTTTCGGACCGCAAGTGGTGCATGAAAACCTCGACCTGGATCTGTATCGCGGCGAGATACTCGGTGTAGTGGGCGGCTCTGGCGCGGGCAAATCGGTGTTGCTGCGCAGCATCGTCGGCCTGCAACGGCCCGCGGCGGGTAACGTCCGCGTGCTGGGTCAGGACTTGCTGAATCTGCCCGACAAAGCGCGCTCTCAGGTTGAGCGACGTTTCGGCGTACTGTTTCAGAAGGGTGCGCTGTTCTCCTCGCTGACCATTAGTGAGAACGTCGCATTGCCTCTGATGGAGCATGCCGGACTGAGCCGTGAAGAGGCCGAGCACCTGGCCGGGATCAAGATGGCACTGGCCGGGTTGCCTCTTTCAGCCGCGCACAAATACCCGGCGTCCCTATCAGGCGGCATGATCAAACGGGCGGCGCTGGCGCGAGCGTTGGCTCTGGACCCGGACATACTGTTTCTTGACGAGCCCACCGCCGGACTCGATCCGATTGGCGCAGGCGCGTTCGACCAGTTGATCCTGACTTTGCGCGATGCGTTGGGGTTGAGCGTATTCATGGTCACCCACGATCTCGATACGCTTTATACAATCACCGACCGCGTCGCCGTGCTCGCGCAGAAGCGCGTGCTGGTCGCGGACAGCATCGATCGGGTGTCCGCCACCAAGGACGCCTGGGTTCACGAGTACTTTCACGGACCGCGCGGCCGCTCGGCCTATTCAGCGGCCACCCACCCACACGAGGTCTCATGATGGAAACCCGCGCCCATCACGTTTTGATCGGCCTGTTCACGGTCATCGTGGTCGCCGCTGCCTTGCTGTTCGGCCTGTGGCTGGCCAAGTCCAGTGTCGACTCCGCATTCAAGGACTATCAGGTCGTCTTCAATGAAGCAGTGACCGGGTTGTCCCGCGGCAGCCCGGTGCAATACAGCGGGATCAAGGTCGGCGACGTTGTGCAGTTGCGCCTTGACCCCCAAGACCCACGCCGCGTATTGGCGCAGATCCGCGTCGCCGGTGAAACGCCCATCAAACGCGACACGTTCGCCAAGCTCGCGCTGGCCGGCATCACCGGGACGTCGCTCATCCAGCTCAGTGGGGGCACGCCGCAGAGCGAGGCGCTGAAAGGTGAGGGCGGCAACTTACCGGTGATTATCGCTTCGCCGTCGCCCATTTCACGGTTGCTCAACGACAGTG
The DNA here is from genome assembly GCF_000759445.1 of Pseudomonas lutea. Taxonomy (NCBI): domain Bacteria; kingdom Pseudomonadati; phylum Pseudomonadota; class Gammaproteobacteria; order Pseudomonadales; family Pseudomonadaceae; genus Pseudomonas; species Pseudomonas lutea. Next base: position 1,902,332 of record NZ_JRMB01000002.1, on the reverse strand, counting down.
ATGACCTGCTGAGCGGGACCAATACGCTGCTGCACAACGCCAACGCGATGTTTTCCTCCAATAACGTGCAAACCCTGTCACGCACGCTTGAACACCTGGAGCAAACCACCGGGGCCATCGCCGATCAACGCGACGATATTCGTCAGGCGCTGAAGCAGATGACGCTATTGAGCAAGCAGGCCGGCGCAACGCTGGAGCAGACATCCACGCTGATGCGCAATGCCAACCAACTGCTGACCAGCGACGGCAGGCAAACCATGGCCAGCGCCCAACAGACCATGAAGTCCCTTGAGCAAAGCAGCCAGACCATCAATTCGCTGCTCAAGACCAATCAGAATTCGGTAAACGAAGGCCTGCAGGGGCTGGGCGAATTGGGTCCGGCCATTCGAGAGTTACGTGAGACCCTGAGTTCGTTGAAAACCATCTCGCGGAGCCTGAACGCCAATCCCAGTGGTTACCTGCTGGGCAGCGAGAAGAACAAGGAGTTTGAGCCATGAGGTTTGTCGGTCAGTCTTTCACTGCACCGTTGTTGGCGGCGACATTGTTGTCATTGAGCGCCTGCTCCATCCTGCCCGAACAGCCGCCGTCGGATGTCTACCGTTTGCCGGCAGCGCAGTCGGCAAGCAGAGAAACGACGCCGATGCTGTGGTCGTTGCGGGTAGTGCGGCCCAAGTCGAGCGAAACCCTGGACAGCCCCCGGATCGCAGTTTTGCCTCAGGGCAATATCATCAGCAGCTACAAGGGCGCGCGTTGGAGCGATCCGGCACCGCTGCTACTGCGCAATCGGCTGACCGACGCCTTCTATCGTGACGGACGCGTCAAGTCGATCAGCACCGATGACAGCAATCTGCAGGCTGACTTTGAATTGGGCGGCGAGCTGCAGGCGTTTCAGAGCGAGTACGTCGGATCGGCAATCGAGGTGGTGATTCGTCTGGATGCAAGACTTGCAGATGACCGTCAGCGGATTGTGGCGAGCCGGCGGTTTGAAGTGCGCCAACCGGTGGCGGACAAGCAAGTACCAGCGGTTGTTTCGGCGTTCGGCCAAGCCAGCGATACGCTGGCAGGCCAAGTGTTGCAGTGGACGGTCGAGCAGGGCCAGCGGCGCTACGTTGCCGAGCCAAAGAACCAGTAGCAGACGGCGATTGCAGCAACGACGCCGGCGAATTCCGCCAGCAGCGCGCAACCTACAGCGTGTCGTGCCCGTTGAATGCCCACAGCGCCGAAATACACCGCCAGAACGTAGAAAGTGGTTTCAGTGCTGCCCTGAATGGTCGCTGCGACGAGTGCAGGGAAGCTGTCGACGCCTTGGGTTTTCATGGTTTCGATCAGCATTGCCCGTGCGGCGCTGCCGGAAAATGGTTTAACCAGTGCGGTCGGCAGCGCATCAACGAAGCGGGTGTCCATGCCCAGCCACTGTATCGCGTGGCGAACGCCTTCAAGAATGAAGTCCAGCGCGCCCGATGCACGCAGCACACCCACCGCGCACAACATCGCAACCAGATACGGCAGCAGATTTTTGGCGACATCGAAGCCTTCTTTTGCCCCTTCGACGAAGGTTTCGTACACCTTGACCTTGCGCAGTGCGCCGATCACCAGAAACAGCATGATGATGCCGAACAGGGTGACGTTGCCCAGCACCGAAGAGAGGCTGGACAGCGCAGCGGCAGACAGCCCAGCCAGCACGGCCATGAAGCCGCCCAGCAGGAGCGCTCCGGGGATGAGGTAAGCGAGCACTACCGGATCCCACAGCTTGAGCCGCTGCATGAACGCCACCGATAACAGCCCGACCAGCGTCGACGCACTGGTCGCGAGCAATATCGGCAGAAACACCATTGTAGGGTCAGCGGCGCCTTGCTGGGCGCGATACATAAAGATGGTAACCGGCAGCAACGTCAGCGAAGAGGCGTTGAGCACCAGAAAAAGGATTTGCGCATTGCTGGCAATGGTTTTACTGGGATTGAGCTCTTGCAGTGAGCGCATCGCCTTGAGGCCAATGGGCGTGGCAGCGTTGTCCAGGCCCAGTGCGTTGGCGGCGAAGTTGAGGGTGATAAGGCCCAAGGCCGGATGACCGCGGGGCACTTCGGGCATAAGGCGATGAAACAGCGGAGCGAGGATTTTACCGAGCCAGTCGACGATCCCGGCCTTCTCGGCAATGTTGAGAAAGCCCAGCCACAGGGTCAGCGTACCGAATAGCAGCACCATGACCTCCACGGACAGCTTGGCCATGGCGAAGATGCTCTCGACCATCGCAGCGAAAACGCCCGCATTTCCCCCGACGAGCCACTGCGCCAGGGCAGAAATCGCCGCGACCACGAAAAACCCGAGCCATAGGCCGTTCAGCATACAAATCCCCTCGCAAGATGCGGCGATGATAACGGCGGGGGAAGAAACAACAAACCCCGGCGGTGGCCAGGGTTTGTTGATTCAGGCTATGCAGCACTCAGTCCAGAGTTGATTGCCCTGCAGGCAGCGGCTCTTTGCTGCGCCAGTGCGGCAACGAGTTCCAGTAGCGTTCGCCCTTGGCGTCGTCATACATGCCCTCCCAGCGGGAGATCACCAGAACGGCAAGTGCGTTGCCGATCACGTTGAGCGCCGTACGGGCCATGTCCATGATCCGGTCGACGCCGGCAATGAACGCCAGTCCTTCCAGCGGGATGCCAACGCTGCCCAGGGTCGCCAAAAGCACCACAAACGACACGCCCGGCACGCCGGCGATGCCCTTGGAGGTCACCATCAAGGTCAGAACAAGCATCAGCTGCTGGCCGATCGACAGGTCGATGCCGTATAGCTGCGCGATGAACAGCGCGGCGATGCTCTGATACAGCGTCGATCCGTCGAGGTTGAAGGAGTATCCAGTCGGCACTACAAAGCTGCTGATGGCCTTGGGAGCGCCATAGGCTTCCATCTTCTCGATCACACGTGGCAACACGGTTTCGGAACTGGCGGTGGAATAGGCCAGGACCAGCTCATCCTTGAAGATGCGCATGAGCTTAAGCACCGAAAAGCCAAACAGGCGTGCGATCAGGCCAAGCACCACAAAAGCGAAAAAGGCGATCGCAACGTAAACCAGGATCACCAGCTTGGCCAATGGCAGCAGCGAGGCGAAGCCGAAGTTGGCGACTGTTACAGCGATCAGCGCAAATACGCCAATTGGCGCGTAGTTCATGATCATGTGCGTGACCTTGAACATGGTTTCCGAGACGCCCTGGAACACCTTCACCAATGGGTCGCGCACTTCCGCATTCAGGCTCGACAGGCCCAGCCCGAAGAACACAGAGAAGAAGATGATCGGCAGCATGTCCCCACGCGCGACGGCCGCGAATATGTTCGAGGGGATCAGGTTGAGGATGGTCGCAACAAAGGCATGGTCATGCTGCACTTCTGCAGTGGTTTTCTGGTACTGGGAAATATCCACGGTTCCCAGCGTGCTCATGTCGATCCCTGTGCCGGGATGGAATACATTGGCCAGCCCCAAGCCTACGACGATGGCGATCGTGGTAACGACTTCGAAATAGAGGATGGTCTTCAGACCGATGCGTCCCAGTTTTTTCGCATCGCCGACACCTGCAATGCCCACCACCAGGGACGAGATCACGATAGGGATAACGATCATCTTGATCAGCCGGATGAAGATATCACCCGCCGGCTGCAGGATATTACTGATCCACCAGGCCTTCTCGGTGCTGAAATGGTTGAGGAGGGCGCCGATGGCGATTCCTAGAACCAGGCCAATGAGGATCTGCCAGGCGAGGCTCAGCTTTGCCTTCTTCATGTCATTACCTTGTTGTCGTTGCCGGGACATCCTCCAACCATGCGTCGTCATGAATGTTTATCCAGCTGACGCCGCATTTGCCGTTGGAGCTGTCCAGTGGGATAGCCGCAGTTGAGCATCCGAGCTCTGAGCAGGCGAAAAAGGCGCAACTATTCCCACGCCGACTGGCATCGTCTAATGCCGTAAACGACTACCCTATGCCGAATCGGCATGATGTAAATCAATGACTTAGCAGTATGGCCGCGCTAACAGTCCAATTGCAGATTCAGTTAAAGGGCTCAGAGGCGGCTACGCCGGCGTCTGCAGCGTAAGACTTCAGCTGCGAAAACAGGTGACGGATTGGTCATCTATGGCAGACGTGGCGTCTATAGAGACCGATTTTGACGCGATGTACGGTCGTAGGACGCAGGAATGGGCGTTGTAGGACTTGAGAGCGAGGAGACTTGGAGGGGAGCGGAAGGTGACAGCGACGAATTTGCGCCTCACAAGTCCACTGTCGGATACGAGCTCAGGCCGTATCGGACGATGGACTTGCGTTGCGGCTTGCCTGACCCGGCCCACGAATGGGAGTACTCCCTGTACACCTAGGCCGCTTCAATCACTCCATTGATCAAAACGCCCCGACCCCTTGGTCATACGCGCACCGTCTTCGGGCTGCGCGTCTATCAGGAAAACCGGTATTTACAGGTCTTCCATCATTCGAATCAGTACCAGTTCGGATCTTTTTTGAGCTGCTCTTTCAAAAGCCCTTGCATACCCTCATCCGGTTTACCCAGGAAGCGGTAGTCCGCATGACGCGTAGGCGATTTGTCTGCAGGGAGTCCTGCAGGCACTTCTACCAACATCGCGTATGCGTGGGATTTATCGAGGCTGAACGCCACGATGAGCCGTTTGTTGATGCAGGTTTCTTTGGTTTCGCAAAGCGGCCCCACCAGATACTTGTCACCGTCTTCCGTAACAGCGTTCATCTGCTCTGAGGCGCCAGAGAGGTTGATAACCCAATCGGGTAACCGCTCTTCTTTCTTGACCACACTCGACCACGTTTCGCGGTAGTCAGGGTCAGCGCTTAACAGCTCATTGACCCGGGACTGCCCGTCGTTAGCGGCCCAAGCTGTAACGCTGGCGCTCGCAAGGAGCGCCAGTGCCAGTGCATGGAAGTGCTTGGAGCCCATACTCAGCCTCGGCCGCGACGGCCAAAGAAGAACGACACCACGAACATGACCAGGAAGACTACGAACAGGATCTTGGCAATGCCGGTCGCAGTACCTGCGATACCACCAAAACCAAGGACGGCTGCAACGATAGCGATGATCAGAAATGTGATTGCCCAACTCAACATGGTGACTCTCCTTCAGTTTATTGATTTTCTTGCTACGTCGAGGCGTCGGTATGACCCTCGGGGTAGATCGCGTCTTCGACCCTGAGGATCAGAAAACCCAGCTCTGCTGACGTGGCGCTTCGTCGTTACTCGCGGCCGCGTCATCAACTTGGAGACTCAGCGCAACATCCGACGCTTTCAACGCGCTGGCCTCTGCAAAAGGCGCAGCATGAGCGTGGGAATAATGAGCCTGAGTCACTTCTTGATTTTGATTCCAGTGATTGAATTGCTGAACGACGATAAGCGTGATCATCAGCGCCAAGCTGGCAAACAAACCCTGCTGCACGTGCATAGGGGAGATACGCAGTTTGTTGGCGAGATGTTGAACGTTCATTCAGCTGACTCCTGGCAATCTTGTCGGCCATCTGTCCGGCCCGTGTTACCAAGAACATTGCACGGCGTGTGCCAGCTTTTTAAGTACCGATAAATCCTTGAAAATCAATAAGTTATGAATAGCAGAAAACCTGGCGCTGCACGCAAGCTGCACGATTGAACATTTGCCATCGTGCGGAATGCACGAATAAGCTGACAGCGGGTGGCATCACGAATTCAATCAGCATCGAATTTCGATTGTCGCACCCGCCGTTTGCGCTTGTTCGACGCTCTAGCCTGCACTTCGCGCGGTAACGCGCAGCGTGTCGGCGTCAACACCCTTAACCCCGCGAATGTTGCGTGCAATCTCCACAGCTAGCTCCTTCTCGGCGTAATTAGCGACAACGCCGTCGAGCGTCACAACGCCATTCCTGGTCTCGACCTTGATGTTCAAGCCGTCAAGAGTGCGGCTATATATAAGGCTGGATTTCACCTTGCTGGTAATCCACGCGTCACTGAATTCCTCCCGGACGCTACTGGCCTGCAGTTCGCTCTGCTCCTTGATCGCCTGGGTATCACGGGCACTGACACTGATGAGGTTGTTAACCTCAGTCACACCGTCGGTGTTCGTGGCGAGGCTCCCGGCCAGTTGCTTGGCATCCGCATCCTTGGCCTGGCCTTTGAGCGTAACCACGCCTTGAGCCGCGCTCACGTCGATATTCAGAGCTTCCGTTACGCTGTTCCAGAGCAGTTTGGATTTGATGGTGGCCGTAAGCGTAGCGTCATCAAATCGCTGGGCCATGGTGGCTTTAGTGCCAGGGTCGGCCGCCACTTGCGGATCAATCTCCAGCTGATTGTCGACTTTGTTGATGCCTTGAATATCACCTGCAATTTGCGCAGCCAGATCCTTGTCCACCTGGTTTTCGACCTTGCCCTTGAGAATTGCGGTGCCTTGCTCGACATCGACGCTGATCTTGAATGGACTCAAATGGCGATTCAGCGCGAAGGCCGTCCAGATCGAGCCTTCCTGACGCGCTTCGGCCAGTTGGGTTTGCACATCGGCGGCGGCAGCTTGTGCCATGACCGGCGCCAGTCCGAGCAACCCTGCGGCGGCGAGGGCCAGGGTGATTTTCTTCAGTGGGGGCATGGGGGGTCTCCGGGCAATTGCAAAAAGGTACCTCTGGACAGACTGGTCATTTGTCCAGACGTTCTCTATTGAATACCTCTGATCAGCCTCTGGGAGACCTGACCAGCGTCTGAGCAGGGTCGGGGTGCGGATCAGCAACTCAGGTTTTTAAGAAGATCGCTATCATCCAGCGCAAAGAATCAATCAGAATGAACCATGCAACTTGCCCGATCTTTCCGGGACTAACACAGACTATTCATTGAGGAGCGTAGGAAAAATGGAAGCAGCCGCTGAGAATCAGGGCCGTATTCTGCTTGTGGATGATGAATCCGCCATCCTTCGCACCTTCCGTTATTGCCTGGAAGATGAAGGCTACAGCGTAGCCACTGCCAACAGTGCGGCGCAGGCAGAGGCGCTACTGCAGCGTCAGGTGTTCGATGTGTGTTTTCTGGACCTGCGTCTGGGCGAGGACAATGGGCTGGATGTCCTGGCGCAGATGCGCGTACAGGCGCCATGGATGCGGGTTGTGATCGTTACGGCGCACTCCGCTGTCGACACCGCAGTGGACGCCATTCAGGCAGGCGCGGCTGATTATCTGGTCAAGCCTTGCAGCCCGGATCAGTTGCGTCTGGCCACCGCCAAACAACTCGAAGTTCGCCAGCTGTCCGCTCGACTCGAAGCGCTTGAGGGTGAAGTTCGCAAACCGAAGGATGGCCTGGATTCCCACAGCCCGTCGATGATGGCGATTCTGGAAACAGCACGTCAGGTGGCGAACACAGACGCCAATATTCTCATCCTTGGCGAGTCCGGTACCGGCAAGGGTGAGCTGGCACGGGCCATCCACGGTTGGAGCAAGCGCGCCAAAAAGGCCTGCGTGACCATCAACTGCCCGTCTCTGACCGCCGAGCTGATGGAAAGCGAGCTGTTCGGTCATAGCCGCGGCGCGTTCACCGGCGCCAGCGAGAGCACCCTCGGCAGGGTAAATCAGGCGGACGGCGGGACGTTGTTTCTGGACGAAATCGGCGATTTCCCGCTGACCTTGCAGCCAAAGCTGCTGCGTTTTATTCAGGACAAGGAATACGAGCGCGTCGGCGACCCGGTCACTCGACGCGCTGATGTGCGAATTCTGGCGGCAACCAACCTCAACCTGGAAGACATGGTTCGCGAAGGGCGTTTTCGTGAGGATTTGCTGTATCGCCTGAACGTGATCACCTTGAACTTGCCTCCCTTGCGCGAGCGAAGTGAAGACATTCTGACGCTGGCCGATCGTTTTCTGGCCCGTTTCGTCAAGGAGTACAGCCGTCCCGCACGCGGGTTCAGCGAGCAGGCGCGCAGTGCCTTGCTCAACTATCGCTGGCCCGGAAACATTCGCGAGCTGCGAAACGTGATTGAGCGGGCGAGCATTATCTGCCCTCAGGAAAAAGTCGAGATCACCCATCTGGGTATGGCCGAACAGCCTGTGAACAACGCCCCGCGCGTTGGCGCCGCCTTGAGTCTGGATGAGCTGGAAAAAGCCCACATTGGCGCGGTGCTGGCCACGAGCGACACCCTGGATCAGGCGGCACGCACGTTAGGCATCGATGCCTCGACGCTGTATCGCAAACGCAAGCAATACAACCTGTGACAGGGCGTCGATGATGTTTGCGATGAAGTTGCGCACCCGGCTCTTTCTGAGCATATCGGCACTCATCACCGTCGCCCTGCTGGGGTTGGTGTTAGGGCTGGTCAGTGTCATGCAAATGGCTAAATCTCAGGAATCCTCAATTCGGCACAACTTCATCACCCTCGATATCGGCCTGAGGCTGCGACAAAACCTGGGTGACCAACTGGTCATGATGCTCAAGGACAATCCCGATCAGGCCGAGCTGCAGCGCAACCAGCAGCAGTTCCAGAGCCTGCTTGATCAAGGGATCGAGCATGATCAGCAGACGGGCGTTCCAAGCGGGTTCGAAACGGCGCGGGTGAATTACGCCCGGTTTATCGAGACAATCACTCAATCCAGCGAACGTGCAGACGCCATACGCGACGATCAGTCCGTAACGGAAGCGTTCAATGTGCTGCGCAACGGGCTGCTCGACGCCCACCGTCAGGCGCTTGAGAACATCAGCCAGGCCGAGAGCGCCTCAAGGTCGCGGGCACTGTGGGTGGCCGCGTTACTGGGCCTGGTTGGCCTGGCAGTGCTGGTGATCGGCTTCATTACGGCCCATGGCATTGCCCGGCGTTTCGGTGGGCCCATCGAGCAACTGGCCAAGGCGGCGGACCGGATCGCCCAAGGGGATTTCGATGTCGCGCTTCCTACCTCATCGTCAGCAGAAATGAACCTGCTCACCCACCGATTCGGGATGATGGCCGACGCACTGCGTCAGCACCAGAAAACCAATGTCGATGAACTGCTTGCCGGCCAGCAGCGTTTGCAGGCGGTCCTGGACAGCATCGATGACGGGTTGCTGATGATTGACCGCCAAGGGCGTCTCGAACACCTTAACCCCGTCGCGCAGCGTCAGTTAGGCTGGGAAGAAAGCCGGCTGGGTCAAGGCCTGGGCGAAGCGCTGCAGCGCCCGGAGCTGGACGAACAGCTGTATCTGGTATTACGCGGCGGGACTCTGGAGCGCGCGCCCGATGATCTTTCAATCGAGATCGATGGCGAAACGCGGTTGCTGACGTATAGCCTCACGCCGGTCAGCCATACCAAGGGTCACATCGTTGGCGCGGTCATGGTGCTGCATGACGTCACTGAGCAACGAGCGTTTGAGCGGGTTCGCAGCGAGTTTGTATTGCGCGCTTCCCATGAGCTGCGCACGCCCGTCACCGGCATGCACATGGCCTTCGGTCTGCTGCAAGAGCGCGTACATTTCGCCCCGGATTCTCGGGAGAAAGACCTGCTCGACACGGTCAATGAAGAAATGCAGCGCCTGATGCAACTGATCAACGACCTGCTCAATTTCTCGCGCTACCAGAACGGCCTGCAAAAGCTGACGCTGGAGCCCTGCGATATCGGGGAATTGCTCGAAGCGGCACGTCAGCGTTTCGCTGATACCGCCCACGACCAAGACGTGATGGTGCTGTTGGAAACCCAGGAACCGTTGCCACGAGTACAAGCGGACAAAGCGCAGCTAGACCGAGTACTCGACAATCTGCTCGACAACGCACTGCGCCACACGCCCAAGTCCGGCCTGATTCGTCTGCAGGCCAGGCGGCACGGTGAACGGTTGATCATTAGCGTGGAAGACAACGGCGAGGGCATCGCTTACGGCCAGCAAGCGCGCATTTTCGAGCCGTTTGTACAAGTGGGACGCAAAAAAGGCGGTGCAGGGCTGGGGCTGGCGCTATGCAAGGAGATCGTCCAGTTGCACGGCGGACGGATGGGCGTCTATTCACGGCCTGGGCAGGGCACGCAGTTCTATATGGCGCTACCGCTTTAACGCCTACTTGAAGGCCTAGGCCACATCATCCGTACGGCGGCCGCCGCTGCGCCTGCCACCAATCACCAACTCGATGAACTTGGTCGCGGTCAATGGTCGTGCAAACAGCCAGCCCTGGCCATAAATCACCCCTTCGCTCTTGAGCAGCAGCGCCTGAGACTCGAATTCGATGCCCTCGGCGATCACCTTCAGTTGCAGCGCATGAGCCATGCGGATGATGTGGGGTGCCACGCCGCTGCTGGCTGCATCGTGGCCCAGCGCGTCGATGAATGCCTTGTCGATCTTCAGGCAGTCCACCGGCAGGGTTTGCAGGTAGGCCAGACTGCAGTAACCGGTTCCAAAGTCATCGATGAGCACTTGGTGCCCCCGGTCGCGTAACGCTTGCAGATGATTACGCGCAACGACGACATCCACGAGGCCGCGCTCGGTCACTTCAAATGCGATCTGTCGCGGTGCCACACGGTGCAGCGCAAGGAGCTTGGCGGTAACCCTGCCGATGCGAGGGGCGATGACATCACAGGCGGCCAGATTCACTGACACGTACAAATGGGGGTTTGCCCGCAACAGGTGCCCCAACTGCTCAAGCAGCTGCTGCAGGACGAAGTCGGTGATTTGACGGATCTGCCCGGTGTTCTCCGCCAGCGGAATGAACAGGTCGGGGCTGGTCAGCGTACCGTCGGGTCTGCGCCAGCGCACCAGCGCTTCAGCGCCAACGCACAGCCGGGTGTTGAGATCGAATATTGGCTGATACAAAACCTTCAGCTCGCCTCGACGCAGCGCGCCATGCAGCTCGCCGCCCAACGACTGCCGCTGACGCACCAGTTGCAGGACGAGAATCCCGATGCACAGGGAAATCAGCAGGCTCGTGGGCACCAACAGCCACCACGCGCCGGTGATCTTCTGTTGCAGGCCACTGCGCGGGGTAATCAGAACGAGCTGATATTCGGGGCTTTGAGTCGGCATCCGGTAGACGAGCTTGTCCTGGGTCGTCATCAACGTTGCGTCAGAGTTGGGAGCCCAGTCCGGGGTAGGAGGCCATTTTTGAGCAGGTCCCAGGACTGGGACCGCTTTGGTGCCATGGTCGAGTAAAACGACCAGGCTGCCCCCTGCGGGTAAATCGACCACGTCCGTGAGGTGCCCGCGGGAGGTCGATACTCGAAAATCTCCACGACCCAGCATCAGTGAAGCGAGGTTATCGTCAGGCTGCGTTGAAGTGTTCAACCAATAGTCGTAGGTGGGGCCGCGAATGTCCGCAGGTCTTGCTTTGCCGATCAGGCTTTGACGGGTCCAGCTTGAGCAGAACTGGCGCTCGGTGACATACGCCACTTCGTAGATAAAGCGGTAGCGGGAATTGACCTGCCTTAACTGCTCGATCATCTCGGGGCTGCAGCCTCGCAAAGGCTGAGCTTCCAGTTGATCGAGCCCGGCCCTGAGCTGACCGAAAAGCTGCTCCAGACGGACGAGAAATCGCTCGCCCTGGGCGTTCATCTGCGCCCGCTCGTCCTGCCGGGCCTGGTGCATTGCCAGGCCAAAACTGCCCACCAGCAAGACGGCCGCGCTCAGCACCGCGGCCAATAAAGCCAGAAGCCATGGGCGGTAAATGAAAGAGCGCAGGGGCGGCGTCGCCGTGAACATCAACAGTCATCCAGATGGCTTTCGGTTCGAGAAACCTTGAGGTGCGGCAACAAGCGTGGAAATAGCCAGATGAACACAGACAACTAGGGGAGTTTAGTGCCTGAGGTTAAGTACTTGCAGCATAGCTGCACTTTGCAGATCCGGCTCGCCGTCAAATTTTTGTGGTCGATAATGCATTTGAAAGGCTGCCAGCACGTGCCGAGTCGCAATGTCCAGCTCTCCGGTCTGCGGTGTTGGATAACCCAATAGCGCCAATTGCTGCTGGAACCAGACGACACTTGGGACGATACCCATGAATTGGGCCTGGCGCTGGGCGACTTGTTGCTCATCCGGCCATATCCCCAAACCTTCCTGCGCCAGCCGTTTCCAGGGAAACAGCGGCCCCGGATCGAGCTTGCGAAGCGGGGCGATGTCGCTGTGGCCGATAACATTCCGCGGCTCGATATGATTGCGCTTGACGATGTCTTTGAGCAAAACGATGAGCTTCTGGATCTGTGCTTCGCTGTAGGGATACCACAGCCGCCCGGTCGGCGTGTCGCGGTACCCGGGATTGACGATTTCGATGCCGATGCTGCTTGAGTTGAGCCAGGTTCGACCGTCCCACTCACTCTCTCCGGCATGCCACGCGCGCTGAGACTCGTCTACCAGCTTATAGACCGTCGCTGGGCCGTCGCCGATCAGGTAGTGCGCACTGACCTCACCATGGGTCAGCAACTCCAATGAACGGTCCAGCGACGCAGACGTGTAATGGACCACTACAAACTGCGCACGACTGTCGTAGTTCACCGAGGGGTGGCTGGTGTCAAACGCTGGACCACTGCTACACGCGGTCAGCAGCATGAGCAGGATCGGAGCAACAATAAACTTCATGGCGGCACGACGCGTAGGAAATTAATGCAACAGTGTAACGTAACGCCGCGAACGCATTCAAAAACCACATGCATGCGTTCATGCGACCCGTGGACAGCCTCAGCCTTGTTCGATCCGATTGCGGCCCTCGTGCTTCGCACGGTAAAGCGCTTGATCCGCGCGTTTTAGCACCCCGTCGCTGCGCTCACCCGGACGGAATAACGTGATCCCCATCGAGACCGTGACCGTCACTCGCTCGCCTTTGAAGTGAAACGGGCACTGCTCGATGCCCTCACGCAGGCGCTCCAACAGTGCCATTCCCTCATCCATCGGCGTGGTGGGCAATAGCAGTACAAATTCTTCACCGCCGAAGCGCGCAATGAAATCCGAAGCCCGCAAACGTTGTCGCAGCTGGCCAGCAATGATCTTGAGAACTTTATCCCCCGCCAAATGGCCGTAACCATCGTTGATGCGCTTGAAGTGATCCAGATCCAGGATGCCGAGCAATAAGCTTGAGGGCTTTCTCTGCAACTGATCGATTTCATGCTCAAGCCGTTCATTCCAGGCCGCCCGGTTTGGCAGGCCTGTCAACGTGTCGATCAATGCTCTTTGCCGTTGCTCTTCCAGATGAGCACGGAAACCCAGTGCTTCCTGCTCCATCGTCGCAACACGGCTGGCGAGGGATTGAAGGCGCGTTGCGACCTCCTGTTCGCGTCGATCACGCTGCTGCTGATGTTCATCCATGGTGCCGATCAGCCCCTCAAGCCGATTCTCCAGAACCTGCTTCAAACTGGTGAGATCCGCTGCTTGCTGCACGCTGGTTTGCAAGTCGTCTACGTGTTCGCGCAACTGGTGGTCCAGTTGACGCGAGGCAGACTGCTGATCTGCATGGCCTTCGCTGGCGGCCAGCAAGTTGCTCTGAAAAGACTCGAGGCGCTCGTTGAGCTGCTTGAGATAAGCCTCGAATTCATGTTGCCCGCTGTCGGTGATGGCCAGCATCAACACAGCCAGGTCATCAAGAATCGGCAGCAGTTCGTACCAGTTCAGTCCGTGTTCAAGCCGAGCACGCATAGCCTCAGCTTGTGGACGATGATGCTCGGGCAGCGTCAACTCATCGAGCAGGCCCAGGAGCGTTTCTTCGATGTGGGCGGCGACAGAGCTGTAGCTGGGCTCGGGCGACGAGGGCAGTGCATAGGGGCCTTCCTCTTCGGCGGCATTTTCAGGCTCATTGACGTTCAGGTCATCGTCGTCGAGCTGATCGTCACCCGGGTCATCGTCGCCGGCGTCCGTCTCGGCAGTCGCCAGAGCGGGCTCTTCAACCGACGCCGGAACATCCTGCTCTAACGGTTCGCTTGCTTTTTCAGGCGCAGGCTCTGTCGCGGAGGGTTGAGAAGGGCGGTCTTCGGGGCTGTGCCGTGGATCGGGCGCATCGCCTTGAGCGACGCTCTCCTGCATGCTCATGGCCACGGAGGGTATGGCTTCAGCCGGGCTATCGGCGCTGGCAGGCTCGGGGACTTGAGCCGACGAAAGGCCCACCGGCGCGCTGTCGACAACCACGCCAGCGTCCTGGGCGGTCGGGGCTCCCTCAATGACCGAATCAGATACAGCCACGGCGGGCGAAACGAGCGGGACTGGTTCGGTGATGGCAGCAGGTCGTTCAGCGGTGTGTTCATCATCGCCGGTTGGCTCGCGATGACTGCCGAACAATCGCTGCAATAAACCGGGCCGGGACGCCTCGTCAGGGTGGTCGATCTGGGACAGCGCCTGGCCCTGAAGACCGCTCAACTCGCTCAGCAGGAGCGGCAGCTCGCGTGCCTGAGTAATACGATCCTCAAGACTTTTGGCGAACCGCTTGAGTGGTTTGCTGACTTCCTTTGGCAGCGGCAATGCCTGTAGCTGCGCCACTAGAGAGGTCAACGCGGTGCCCATTTGCTCAACACGCTGTTCCCGACGCTGCTCGGAATCCAGCACGGCTTTTTCCAGCCGCGGAATCAGGGCCGCCAACCCTGCGTCCATGTCGTCCTTGCGAACGATTTCGCGCATTTCTTTCATGCACTGATCGACCGCCTTGTCGGCACCTTCGGCCGCCAGGCTGCTGCGCACCAGGCCTCGACGCAGCAAATCGAGCCGCGCGTTCCAGCGCCGCTCCAGTTTGTCTTGCTGCTCGATGCTCTTGAGGTACTTTTCTTTCCAGCGCTGCGCTTCGTCGGTCATTCCACAGGTCCGCGAGGAGATGTGCTTGTTATCGGCAGGGAGTCACCGATTAATGAGGCCGGCAAGCGAATCTCCACCGCGACGGGCAGATGATCGGAGATGGGCTGAGCCAGCACCTGGACCTTTTCAAGGGTCAGAGTGGGGCTCAGAAGAATGTGATCAAGGCACCGCTGCGGGCGCCAGCTTGGAAAGGTCGCTTCGATTTGCGGAGCCAGCAAGCCCAGATCCCGTAGCGGCGAGGTTTCCAGCAAATCAGTGGCATGGGTGTTCATGTCACCCATGAGCACCTGATGCCGGTACCCGCCAATCAGCTCGCGAATGTAAGCCAGCTGCAGCGTTCGGGTCCGGGCGCCGAGCGCGAGGTGCATGACGACCACGACCAAAGCATCAGGACCTTCACCGAAACGAACCAGAATGGCGCCTCGCCCTTTGGGCCCGGGCAACGGGTGATCTTCGATGTCCCAGGGACGCAGTCGGCTGAGCACGCCGTTACTGTGCTGGGCCAGGCGCCCGAGGTTGCGGTTCAGCTGCTGATGCCAGTAGGGAAAGGAGCCGAGTTGAGCGAGGTGTTCGACTTGATTGACGTAGCCTGAGCGGATGCTGCCGCCATCGGCTTCCTGCAACGCGACCAGATCATAATCACGCAGCAGATCGCCGATCTTCTGCAGGTTGCCGGCTCGACCGTTGTGCGGCAGCAAGTGCTGCCAACCCCGGGTCAGGTAGTGCCGATAACGCTCGGTGCTGATGCCGACTTGGATATTGAAGCTGAGCAGGCGAAGCCGGCCGTCCGCCGGCAACCCTGTTTCGAGAAGATGACGCTCATTGATTTTTGCTGCGTGCCGGGCAACGACACGTTCAGTAGTTCCCCAGCGCGCCATGGCCAGCGCTTACTTGGCGGTCAGCGTCGCGCGCTCTTTGGCGATCAATTGATCGGCCACCTGCAGCGCTTGCTCAGGACCACCGGCAGTGCCCAGGTCAAAGCGGTATTTACCATTGACGATCATGGTCGGAACGCCAGTGATCTCGTACTTCTTGGCCAGTTCCTTGTACTGAGCGATCTTGCCCTTCACAGCGAACGAGTTAAACGTTTCGAGGAACTTGGTCTTGTCGACGCCTTGAGTAGCGACGAATTCGGCCATGTCGTTCGGATCGGTCAGACGCTTGCCGCCTTTCTGAATCGCGTCGAACACGGCAGTGTGAACTTTCTTTTCCACACCCATGGTGTCGAGGGTAATGAAGAGCTGACCGTGGGCGTCCCAAGGGCCACCAAACATGGCAGGAACGCGGATGAAGTGGACGTCAGCGGGAAGTTTTTCGGCCCATGGATTGATGACTGGCTCGAATGCGTAGCAGTGCGGGCAGCCGTACCAGAACATCTCGACAACTTCGATTTTGCCTGGCTCGGAAACAGGAACAGCGCTTTTCAGCTCGACGTACTGTTTGCCGGCTTCGATAGGCTCTGCTGCTTGAGCGGTCAGACCGAACAGGCTGGTAAAAATCAGAGCGGCGCTGAGAATCAGATTACGCATGCTTAACTCCTGGGCATGGAAGGTCACCTCGGTGGACGCAGTTCGACCGGCCGAGGCGATACGAGGTCGCAAGTGTAACGCCTGCGGCCATAAAAAAGAGCAGCCGTTCGCTACCCTTTTTGGCCCGTCCGGGCAGGACTGAGTGGGATTATGTGACAAACCGTGTGCGCAAGACCCGTTGCTCGACCGGTCATTCAAGACCCTGAATAAAAGCTGCCAAGGCTTCGATGTCTCCGTTGCTCAGCTTGGAGGCAATGGTGCGCATAACCTGAGTCTCGCCATCATTGGAGCGCTCTCCATCCCGAAAGGCCGTGAGCTGTTTTTTGATGTACGCGGAATGCTGGCCGCTCAACTGGGGAAACCCCGCGCTCGGGATGCCTGCTCCGCGTGGGGAATGACAGCCGATGCAAGCCGGCATGCCCTGCCCAAGCATGCCGCCGCGAAAAAGCGCCTCGCCTTGCGCAGCGAGATCGGGGTCAGCCTCGAGGCGCTTTGCCTTCTGACCAGCGTAGTAAGCGGCAATGTCAGCAAGGTCACGTTCCGTAAGCGAAACAAGCAGGCCGGTCATCTCCGGTACGACACGCTTGCCGTCCCGGATTTCGTGCAGCTGCTTGAGCAAATAGCGCTCACCCTGGCCTGCGAGGTTCGGGAAAACAGGCACCAAACTGTTGCCGTCGGGACCATGACAGGCGCCACATACGACTGTTTTAGACTGCCCGGCAACGGGGTCAGCCGTTACAGACTCACCTGCCTGCACGAATCCGCTCATGCACAGAATCAACAGCAGGCTCGAAAGAGGTAAGTTCATGGGCTGATCCGATGCGACCAAAGGCGCCGCCTTCGTGACTGCTTGTCGCGAGCGGCTTTTCGGTGAAGGTTTTGATGCAAATGCCGGACGCGGTTCGCTTCAGCAGCACCTTTGCGGGGGTGACGAGGCATACATGAAATCTGCGGCATTATATACTCGCGTCCATTGAACGGAAAACGACACCCCGTTGCCGCGCACGCCGCAACGCCCTCACCGGATATCCCATGCAACTCAAAAACCCAATTCTTGGCCTGTGCCAACAAGCCAAGTTCATGCTCAGCGCTGCCAAAGTCGATCAATGCCCGGACGACGAAGGCTTTGAAGTCGCCTTCGCCGGCCGCTCCAACGCGGGCAAGTCCAGCGCGCTGAACACCCTGACTCACGCCAGTCTCGCGCGAACCTCAAAGACACCAGGGCGTACTCAGCTGCTGAATTTCTTCAGCCTGGACGATGACCGCCGTTTGGTCGATTTGCCGGGTTATGGTTACGCAAAGGTGCCTATTCCGCTCAAGCAGCATTGGCAGCGCCACCTCGAAGCGTATCTGGGCAGCCGCGAGAGTCTGAAGGGGTTGATCCTGATGATGGACATTCGCCACCCGATGACCGACTTCGACCTGCTGATGCTCGACTGGGCCATCGCCAGCGGCATGCCGATGCACATTCTGCTGACCAAGGCGGACAAACTGACTTTTGGTGCCGCTAAAAATACGCTGCTCAAGGTCCAGTCGGAGATCCATCGTGGCTGGGGCGACGCCGTCACCATTCAGCTGTTTTCCGCGCCCAAGCGCATGGGGCTCGAAGAGGCCTACACCGTGCTGGCGGACTGGATGGAGCTGGAAGACAAGGCGCCCGCGGCTTGAATCGCGGGCAAAAAAAACCCCGGACTTCATGTGGGGAGGGGAAGTTCGGGGTCTAAGTCCAGCCCCCTCGGAAGGGTTCCGGATATCTGCCAACACTTAACACAACATAGGAGCTTGAATGGCTGCTTCAGCCATTCGCAACCTCAGACCGGGATTAGTCCCCCGAAGTTCAAAACCGGCGGAAATTTAGTGCCTGGCGCAGTTCCGATTCCGCGAAGAATCGGAACGACAAGCCGTTCTAGTGGGCCTCATCCCAATTATTGCCTACGCCCACTTCGACCAACAGCGGCACGTCCAGCTCGGCCGCGCCGCTCATGTGTACGCGGATGTCCTGGCTGATCTGCTCGACCAGATCCTCGCGCACCTCCAGAACCAATTCGTCGTGCACTTGCAGAATGACCCGCGCATCCAGACCTGAAGCGTCCAGCCATCCGTTCACGGCGACCATTGCGCGCTTGATGATGTCGGCCGCCGTGCCTTGCATTGGTGCGTTGATTGCCATGCGCTCGGCACCTTTGCGCAACGCCTGGTTCTTGGCATTGATGTCCGGCAAGTACAAGCGGCGACCGAAGATGGTCTCGACATAACCTTGCTCGGCAGCCTGAGTCCGCGTGCGCTCCATGTAATTCAATACGCCGGGGTAGCGCGCGAAATAGCGATCCACATACGCCTGCGATTGCTTGCGATCGACGCCGATCTGCTTGGCCAGCCCGAATGCGCTCATGCCATAGATAAGGCCGAAGTTGATCGCCTTGGCGCTGCGGCGCATGTCGTTGGTCACGTCAGGTAACTCGACGCCGAAGACCTCGCCCGCCGTCGCACGGTGTACGTCCAGGTCGTTGCGGAAGGCATGCAGCAAACCTTCGTCCTTGGCCAGATGCGCCATGATCCGCAACTCGATCTGCGAGTAGTCCGCTGCCAGCAGCTTGTAGCCCGCCGGGGCAACGAATGCCTGCCGAATGCGGCGGCCTTCGGCCGTGCGAATCGGGATGTTTTGCAGGTTTGGGTCGCTGGACGACAGACGCCCGGTGACCGCCACCGCCTGATGATAGGAGGTGTGGATTCGGCCGGTGCGCGGGTTGATCTGTTCCGGCAGTCGATCGGTGTAGGTGCTTTTCAGTTTGCTCATCGAGCGGTACTGCATCAGCACCTTGGGCAGCGGATAATCCTGCTCGGCCAGTTCCGCGAGCACCGCTTCAGCCGTTGACGGCTGGCCGGTGGCGGTTTTACTGATGATCGGCATGCCAAGCTTTTCGTAAAGAATCACACCGAGTTGCTTGGGCGAGCCGAGGTTGAATTCCTCACCGGCGATGGCAAACGCTTCGCGCTCAAGCTCGGTCATCTTGTTGCCCAGCTCGACGCTTTGGTTGCCCAGCAGGTTGGCGTCGACCAGCGCGCCTTGCCGTTCTATACGCGCCAGCACAGGCATGAGCGGCATTTCGATATCGTCGAGCACCGGCGCCAGAGTCGGCGTCTTGGCCAGCTTCTCTTGCAGCACCTCGTGCAAACGCAGCGTCAGGTCCACCTCTTCAGCTGCGTAGGTGCCGGCCTGCTCCAGTGCGATCTGGTCGAAACTCAGCTGTTTCGCGCCTTTGCCTGCGATGTCCTGGAAGTTGACCGGCGTGTGAGCCAGGTACTTGGCAACGAGGCTGTCACGGTCATGGCGCGTCGCCGTAGAGTCGAGCACGTAGGATTCGAGCATCGTGTCGAATTTGACGCCCTGGACGTCGATGCCCTGGCTCTGGTCGCCGTCGATGGCGCAGTTGGCCAAAAGGTTGATGGCAAACTTGGCGTGCTGCCCGACTTTGATCTTGCTCGCGTCTTCCAACATTGGCTTGACGGCTTTGAGCACCTCATCACGATCGAGCTGTTGCTGCACACCCATATAAGAATGGGTGAGCGGGATGTAACACGCCTCGTGGGTTTTGATCGCGAAGGACAGCCCGACGATTTGAGCGCGCTGTGCATCTACCCCATTGCTCTGCACCACGAAAGCGAACAACTGCGCCGCCTCAAGCTTCATCAACCAGTCGTCAAACTGCGTCTGCTCAAGAATGAGTTCGTATTTGGCCTCGATGATCGGCGCCGGCTCGGCAGCAGGCACAATTTCGGCGCCTTCTTCTCGCGCTTCACGCTGCAGGTCGGTGATCCAGCTTTTGAATTCGAGCTCGGTATACAGCGCCATCAACGCTTCCCGATCAGGCTCGCCGCAATGCAGAGCGTCGAGCTCGATGTCCAGCGGCACGTCAATCTTGATGGTCGCCAGCTGGTAGGAGAGGAAGGCCATCTCCCGATGCTCTTCCAGCTTGGCGGGCAACGACTTGGCCCCCCGAAGCGGCAATGCCGGAATCTTGTCGAGGTTGTCGTAGAGCTCTTTCAAACCTCCATTGATGCCGACCAGCAGGCCCGCCGCGGTTTTCTCACCCACGCCGGGAACGCCAGGAATGTTGTCGACCTTGTCGCCCATCAATGCCAGGTAATCGATGATGTGCTCGGGCCCGACGCCGAATTTCTCTTTCACTCCGGCAACGTCCAGCACGCTGCCGGTCATGGTATTGACGAGCGTGATGTGGCCGTCGACCAATTGCGCCATGTCCTTGTCGCCGGTCGAGATCACCACCGGTCGATCCGCCGCCGCACTACTGCGCGCCAGTGTGCCGATCACATCGTCGGCCTCAACACCTTCAACGCATAACAGCGGATAGCCCAGGCCTCTGACGCAGTTGTGCAGGAAGTCGATCTGCACGCGCATGTCATCCGGCATGCTCGGGCGGTTGGCTTTGTACTCGCCGTACAGCTCATCGCGGAACGTTCCGCCCTTGGCGTCAAAGACCACGGCAAACGGACTGTCAGGATATTGCCTGCGCAAGCTCTTGAGCATGTTGAGCACGCCCTTGACCGCACCGGTTGGCAGGCCCTTGGAGGTCGTGAGCGGCGGCAGCGCGTGGAAAGCGCGGTACAGGTAAGAAGAACCGTCCACCAGGACGAGGGGCGCGAGACTCATGTGCAAGATCAACCTTTTCGGCGGGGTCGGCGCTAGAATGCGTGGACCGTTAACGACAAAGGCACAAGGTTATCATGCGCGCGCTCAATCGCCTGTTACTGGTCGGCGGGTTGCTCGCCTGCTCGTCGCTGGCGCTTGCCGCAGATGACGAGGCGCCCTCGGCCGAGCCAGACGTCACCATTCGTCAGAGCGGCGATGATTTTGTTCAAGAGTACCGCGCGAACGGATTCGTTTACGCGGTGAAGATCACGCCAAAGCACGGCAAGCCTTATTATCTGGTGCGTGCCGACGGTACAAGCGGTCAATTCATACGTTCGGATCAGCCGGACATGCTGATACCCCAGTGGGTAATATTCAGCTGGTAACGCCTTACATTCACTCTCTTGCTGGCAGTCTTCTATGTCCGTTTTTACTCCTCTGGCTCGCCCCGAGCTGGAAGCTTTTCTTGCCCCTTACGGGCTTGGCGCCCTGCGGGATTTTCAGGGCATCGCCGCTGGAAGTGAAAACACCAATTTCTTCATCAGCCTGGAGCAGGGCGAGTTTGTACTGACGCTGGTCGAACGCGGGCCGGTTCAGGAAATGCCCTTCTTCATCGAGCTGCTGGATGTCTTGCACGATGCCAAGCTGCCCGTCCCCTACGCGCTGCGCACCACCGAGGGCAAGGCCCTGCGCGAGCTGAAAGGCAAACCCGCATTGCTTCAACCGCGCCTGTCCGGCAAACACCCTGCCGAGCCCAACACTCAGCACTGCGTGCAAATCGGTGAGTTCATGGCGCATATGCACCTAGCGACTCGCACTCAAACCATCGAGCGCAAAACCGACCGCGGCCTGGACTGGATGCTGGAGGAGGGCAGTAACTTCATCTCGCATCTGGACTCGGCACAGGGCGCGCTGCTGACCAAGGCGCTCGAAGAGATACAGCGTCGCAAGCCGGCCATCATGGCGCTGCCAAGGGCCAACCTGCATGCCGACCTGTTCCGCGACAACACGTTGTTTGAAGGCACCCACCTGACGGGAGTGATCGATTTCTACAATGCCTGCTCCGGCCCGATGCTCTATGACATCGCCATTGCCGTGAATGACTGGTGTTCGTTTGAAAACGGGACCATAGACGCGCCGCGAGCGCGGGCTTTTCTTGGGGCTTATGCCGCACTGAGGCCATTCACTGCCGCCGAAGCCGAGCTGTGGTCGACCATGTTGAGAGTCGGCTGCGTGCGCTTCTGGCTGTCGCGGTTGATTGCGGCGGAGACCTTCGCCGGCCAGGACGTTTTGATTCACGATCCCGACGAATTGCGCAAACGCCTGGAGCAGCGCCAGGAAACGCACATTCCGTTGCCGTTTGCGTTGTAAGGGTCTTAAAAGCCTCGTGAGCAAGTTCACTCCCACAGGGTCAATGCTTCAACTGTGGCAGAGAGCTGGCTCGCCAAGGCGTTGGCCCAGAAGTCAAAGACTCTCCAGGCACCCCGCCAGGTCATCCGCCAACTTGCTCAGCAACTGCTCGTAACCCTGCGCAGTGGCGGGGGTGTAGCCGCCTAAACCGTCCAGCTCGGCCAGTTTCACCGGCAGGCCGGCACTCAATGTGTCGGCAAGACGAGGACGCAGGGGCGGCTCGCTGAACACGCAGGTTTTACCAAACTCCGTCAGACGCGCACGCATGGCAGCAACGTGCTGAGCGCCCGGTTGAACCTCGCTGCTCACTGCAAACACACCTGCATGTTTGAGCCCATAAGCCTCTTCGAAATAATCGAATGCTTCATGGAACACGAAATATTGCTTGCCCGAGATACCTGCAACCCGCTGTTTGATCTGGGCATCCACTGTATCAAGGCGTGCATCAAACGCTTTTACATTGCTCTCGTAACGGGCCGCATTGACGGGGTCCGCTTCGCTCAAGTCAGCCGCCATCTTCGCAGCGATCACTCGCGCATTGGCGGAAGACAACCACAAGTGCGCATCGACGCTACCCGGCTTGTGGTCGTGGTCATGCTCGTCACCTTCGTCATCATGGTGATGATCATCGCTGGCCGTGAAATGCCGCAGATGCATGCCCGTCAGCGACTCGACCGGAACGGAAGGCTTGCTGCGCCCGGTCAGGACGCGAGGCAGGAAGGTCTCCATATTCGGGCCAATCCAGTAGAGCAAATCAGCGTCTTGTACCCGCCGTACGTCGGAAGGGCGCAGCGCGTAATTATGCGGGGAGGCGCCCGGCGGAAGCAGGACTTCAGGGACTGCAATGCCATCCTGCACTGCAGCAGCGATCAGCTGCAGCGGTTTGATACTGGTCAGCACGCGGACATCAGCCTGGGCGGGGGCGATGGAGGCGAAACCGGTAATAAATACGACAAAAAGTAAAAAAAGTCGGGACACGATAACCACTCATGGGGGCAGGAACGGGTAACATAATAACGTCTCTCTCAAAAGCCGTCGCCGCTCATGTCTAAAACACCCCTGGCCAGTCGCCCCCATGATCACTCTCACTGCGTGCACAGTGCACTCACTGAAGCCGACTCGCTGTGCGCGGGCAAAGGCTTGCGCCTGACCGCCTTGCGCCGTCGCGTATTGGAGCTGGTCTGGCAAAGCCACAAGCCTTTGGGCGCCTACGACATCCTTGCCGTGCTCAGCGAAGAAGATGGCCGTCGCGCTGCGCCGCCTACGGTGTACCGCGCGCTGGACTTCCTTCTGGAAAACGGCTTGGTGCACCGCATTGCGTCATTGAACGCGTTCGCCGGCTGCAACCACCCGACCCATGCCCATCAGGGGCAATTTTTGATTTGCCGCGAATGCCATGCCGCTATCGAGCTGCAACACGGCGCCATCAGTTCGGCCATTGTGGACGCTGCCAACGAGGTCGGGTTTGACGTCGAGGCTCAGACTGTCGAAGTCGTCGGCGTTTGCGCCGGGTGCAAGGCCGCCTGATGAGCGACGCGTTGATCCGCCTGAAAGACGTCAGCGTGAGTCGCGCCGGTCAGAGCGTGCTTGAAAATATCCAGCTGAGTGTCAGTTCCGGCGAAATAGTCACGCTGATCGGTCCTAACGGCGCAGGCAAAACCACGCTGGTGCGTGCAGTTCTCAGTCTGCTCAAACCCGACTCGGGCGAGATCTGGCGCAAGCCTAAATTGCGCATCGGCTACATGCCGCAGAAGCTGCACATCGACGCCACTCTGCCGTTGTCAGTCCTGCGCTTCCTGCGACTGGTGCCCGGCGTCGATCGGGACACCGCACGGGCGGCGCTGATCGAGGTGGGCGCAGAACGGGTCATCGACAGTCCGCTGCAAGGCATTTCGGGCGGCGAGATGCAGCGCGTCTTGCTGGCGCGAGCGCTGCTGCGAAAGCCGGAACTGTTGGTGCTCGATGAGCCCGTACAGGGTGTGGATGTCGCCGGGCAGGCCGAGTTGTATGCCCTGATCACTCAGTTGCGTAACCGTCATCGGTGTGGCGTGCTGATGGTGTCCCATGATTTGCATCTGGTCATGAGCACTACCGATCAGGTGGTCTGCCTCAATCGCCACGTTTGCTGCTCCGGGCATCCCGAGCAGGTCAGTAACGATCCGGCATTCGTTGAGCTGTTCGGCCACCATGCGCCCAGCCTGGCGATTTATCACCATCATCACGATCACGCGCACGACCTGCATGGCGAAGTCTGCCAACCCGCTACGACTCACGATCACGTTCATAACCATAATCACGATCACGGGGACAGCTGCAAGCATGGCTGATTTTCTTCTTTACGCCTTGCTCGCAGGCCTCGCGCTGGCCGTAGTAGCCGGCCCTCTGGGGTCGTTCGTGGTGTGGCGACGCATGGCTTATTTCGGCGACACGCTGTCCCATGCCGCTTTGCTCGGCGTGGCACTGGGCTTTTTGCTGGACGTCAGCCCGACAATCGCCGTGACTGCGGGTTGCCTGCTGCTGGCGGTCTTGCTGGTCACCCTGCAGCAGCGTCAGCCGCTTGCTTCGGACACGCTGCTGGGCATTTTGGCGCCCAGCACCTTGTCATTGGGGCTGGTGGTCCTGAGCTTCATGCGTGATGTGCGGATTGACTTGATGGGTTATCTGTTCGGCGACCTGCTGGCCATCAGTCCAAATGATCTGGCGTGGATTCTGGCAGGCAGCGCCTTGGTCCTGATTCTGATCTGTGCGCTTTGGCGCCCCTTGCTGGCAATCACCGTGCATGAGGAGTTGGCGACAGTCGAAGGGCTCCCGGTAGCCGCTCTGCGCATGACATTGATGCTGCTGATCGCCGTGGTCATCGCAGTGGCCATGAAAATCGTCGGCGTGCTGTTGATCACCTCGCTGCTGATCATTCCCGCTGCTGCGGCACAACGTCACGCCCGCTCTCCCGAGCAGATGGCGCTGGGGGCGAGCCTCATCGGGGTGGTCGCAGTGTGCGCCGGACTGGCATTGTCCTGGTTCAAGGACACACCGGCGGGCCCGTCTATCGTGGTTTCGGCAGCTACGCTGTTTCTGCTTAGCTTCCTTTTGCCCAAGCGGTAGAACCTTGGGTGGCAAGCAGAGTCATACTCCGCAATAATCGAATAGCGGCAATGTGCAATGACGCTTGCCCAGCCCCGGTGCTGATCAGTTATTTTCGGTGCAGGTCACTTATGTGTAGACTTGCTCGTTTTTTGCGCAAATAGAGAATCGCAGGAATGAAGCCGTACGCATCCCGTTATCTGCTGCTTGCTGCATTTTCCATCCTGATGAGCGCTTGCCAGAGCAAGCCTGTGGAGCAGCCTGCACCTGTGGCTGCGCCCGACGCCTATCAGCAGCTGGAACAAAATATCGCAAGCAGCGAACTGGCGACTGCCGAAGATCAGTTGGCCGCGCTGCAAAGTAAATCCCCGGATGATCCTCGACTCGAGCAATACCAGCGTCAGCTGGCCGAGGCGTATCTGAGCCGCAGTCAGATCGTGCTGCAGAAAGGCGACATGAACGCCGCCGCCACTGCACTGAGCCGTGCTCGAGCATTGATGCCCAAAGCGCCCGCGCTGACCAGCGGCGTCAACGGCGCTATCGCCAATGCACGCAAGGCCGAGCTTGAAAAGGCAGAAGCCGAGCTGCGGGCAGCGGAGGCGAAACGCAAAGCCCGGGTGATCGACCCGAGCGCGGAGAGCACCACCATCGATCTGAAGATCAACGACATGAAGCAGTTGCGCCGGCAGCTCAGCGACATTGCCGAAGATGTCACTGCGTTCAACTGCGCCGTTACAGTGCAGGTACCTCGAACGGACGATTACCCGTGGTTGGCTACGTTATTGACCAAGCGCGTCGGGAAGATCAACCCGGATTTCGAGCTGCAAATGCAACGTGTAATCGAGCGCACCGAGCCGGCGAAGATTGTCTTGAAGCCCGCTCAGCTCTGATCGATTTTTGATCAAAAGAAAGGCGTTGCCCTCGCGGGCAACGCCTTTTTTGTTACTCGCTACTCCTGCAAGTTACGCAGGAATGGCCTTCGCTTTTGGCTCACGAGCCCACACCCGGTGTTGCTGGATGGCTGTGAAAAACGCTTTGAACGAAGCGCTGTCAGAAACGGCCAGCAAGCCGGCATCAGCTTCCAGGCGCAGCAGGTCAATCAGCTTCTGTGCGTCACCTGCGTAAGCAATGGCTTTGAGGTGCTTGTAGGCCTCAAGGACATAGTGCAGCGCTACGCCGTCGCCGCTCAGGGCCTGAATCGATGCATCGCCACCCGGGATGAACACCGCGTCAAACGCGACAGATGGCAAACCTTCCATGGAAGCATCAACCGCCAACGGAGCGCCGCTCGCCGTTTTGACCGGTGCGGACGTCGGGCCGAGGACCTTGGCGTGTGCGCCTTCGGCTTCCAGAGCCGCCTTCATGGTAGCTACGGCTTTATCGTCCACACCATTGGCAACCAGGATGGCCACTTTGCGCGAAGCAATGTCGGCGGGCAGCAGATTCGCCTGACTCAGGAGTGGCGACTTGTCGACAGTCAGTTTGCCCGTGCTTTGCGCTTGTACGGTCGGTGCCGATGGCGCTGGCAGACCAAGGTTCGCAGCGACGCGTTGAGCCAGGGTAAGGTCGATATTCGCGAGAATCTCGTTCACCTGACGGGCACGAATGTACTCACGCTCCACCTTGCCCAACTCGAAGCTATAGGCCGCGATGATGTGCTCTTTCTCGTGCTCGCTCATGCTGTTGAAGAACAGCGTGGCTTGGGAGAAGTGGTCGCCAAAGGAAGGACTGCGCTCACGCACTTTGTGCGCCTCTACGCGCTCCGGATACGTCTCAAAGCCACCATCCTGCGGACCGGCAGGGGTTTCTTTCGGCCAGCCGCCGTCAATCGAGTTGGGCTCGTAGGAAGCACGACCTTTATCGATGGTGGTGCGGTGCTGCGCATCACGCTGGTTGTTGTGGTTCGGCGACACCGGACGGTTGATCGGGATCTCGTGGAAGTTCGGCCCACCCAGTCGGCTGATCTGCGTATCGGTGTACGAAAACAGACGCCCTTGCAGCAATGGGTCGTTAGAGAAGTCGATACCCGGCACGACGTGGCCTGGGCAGAAAGCGACCTGCTCAGTCTCGGCGAAGTAGTTGTCCGGGTTGCGATTGAGCACCATTTTGCCCAGCGGCGTTACCGGGACCAGCTCTTCCGGGATGATCTTGGTAGGGTCCAGAAGGTCGAAGTCGAACTTATGTTCGTCTTCCTCGGCGACGATCTGCACGCCCAGTTCCCATTCCGGGTAGTCGCCCATCTCGATGGACTCCCACAGATCGCGGCGATGGAAGTCGGTATCTTTACCGGCAAGCTTCTGCGCTTCGTCCCACACCAAAGAGCAAGTGCCGTACTTGGGCTTCCAGTGGAATTTGACGAACGAGGATTTACCTTCGGTGTTGATCATGCGGAAGGTGTGGATGCCGAAGCCCTGCATGGAGCGCAGGCTTTTCGGAATTGCACGGTCAGACATTGTCCACAGCACCATGTGCGCGGATTCAGGTACCAGCGAGACGAAATCCCAGAACGTGTCGTGCGCCGAACCACCAGTAGGAATTTCGTTGTGGGGCTCAGGCTTCACGGCGTGTACGAAATCAGGAAACTTGATCGCGTCCTGAATGAAAAACACTGGCATGTTGTTGCCGACCAGGTCGTAGTTACCTTCGCCGGTGTAGAACTTGACCGCGAAACCGCGTACGTCACGCACTGTATCGCCAGAGCCGCGTGGGCCCTGAACAGTGGAAAACCGGACGAACACCGGGGTTTTCTTGCCCGGATCGCGCAGGAATTCGGCTTTTGACAGCGCAGAATGGTTCTCGTAGGTCTGGAAGTAACCGTGAGCCGCAGTACCGCGTGCGTGAACAATGCGCTCAGGGATGCGCTCATGGTCAAAATGCGTGATTTTCTCGCGCATGATGAAGTCTTCGAGCAGCGATGGGCCGCGCGATCCGACTTTCAGGGTGTTCTGGTTGTCGGAGATCTTTACGCCCTGATTGGTGCGCAGAGCCTCGCCGGTCGCATCAGAGCGAAACGTCTCAAGGCTTTCGACCTTGGCGTTGGTATTGCCGCGGTCCAGCGTGTCGGTGCCGGCCAGCTCACTTTTGGCATTCGGGCTGACAGGGGGATTGGTGTTGTTACTCATCAGGCAAAGCTCCTCGGTTCAGGCGGCTCCTTTTTCGCCTCCAGGCGGAGGCAACAGGAGCTCGTTGACGGAAATGCCTGACGTACATAAGCCAGGCGAAATTCACGCGCTATGTAAGTGACTGACGATGAAAACAGCCGTTCCGTTTGTTTTCCCGATTCCATGATTTACGCCTTCAAACTGACAGTCGGCCATCGATATGACCGTTCGGCAGGTGCAGTGTGAAATAAATGCTAAGAAGGCTGGGCCCAATCAGGATTCCACAGGCTAAAATGCGCGCCCGGTTTACCCAGCCGAAGCCGAAATGGCATCGCTCAGCAGCGTGATGAGTGCATGAATTCCACGCTGATCTTTCAACGCGCCCCACAAGGTTCGCTCCGTGATCGAGTTCCAAAACGTTCATAAGACCTATCGGGTCGCCAACCGGGAAATTCCCGCGTTACACCCCACCAGCTTGCGCATCGAAAACGGCCAGGTGTTCGGTCTGATTGGCCATTCCGGCGCGGGCAAAAGCACCCTGTTGCGCCTGATCAACCGCCTTGAAGCGCCCAGCGGCGGCAAGATTCTGGTGGATGATGTGGACGTCACCGCCCTGGAGGCCGACGGTCTTCGTGGCTTTCGCCGTCAGGTCGGGATGATCTTCCAGCATTTCAATCTACTGTCCTCCAAGACCGTGGCCGACAACGTGGCCATGCCGCTGACCCTGGCCGGGGACATGTCTCGGGCACAGATTGATCAGCGTGTGGCCGAGTTGCTCGCGCGCGTGGGCCTTTCGGACCACGCCAGAAAATACCCCGCGCAACTGTCCGGCGGACAAAAGCAACGCGTCGGCATCGCACGCGCGCTGGCGACCAAGCCGAAAATTCTGCTCTGTGACGAGGCCACCAGTGCTCTCGACCCGCAGACCACTGCGTCGGTGCTGCAACTGCTGGCCGAAATCAACCGCGAATTGAAGCTGACCATCGTCTTGATCACCCACGAAATGGATGTGATTCGTCGCGTCTGTGACCAAGTGGCGGTGATGGACGCTGGCGTGATCGTCGAGCAGGGCGCTGTGGCCGATGTGTTTCTGCACCCCAGCCATCCGACCACACGCCGCTTCGTTCAGGAAGACGAGCAGGTCGACGAGAACGAGCAGAACAGCGATTTTGCCCACGTCCAGGGCCGCATCGTGCGCCTCACCTTTCAGGGTGAAGCCACTTACGCGCCGTTGCTTGGTACCGTCGCACGCGAGACCGGCGTGGACTACAGCATCCTGGCGGGTCGAATCGACCGCATCAAAGACACGCCTTACGGGCAACTGACGCTCGCCATTACCGGCGGTGACATGGACGCTGCGTTTGCACGTTTCACCGCAGCTGACGTTCACATGGAGATCCTGCGCTGATGGATACCCTAAGCACCCTGTTTTCAAACGTCGACTGGTATGAAATCTGGCTCGCAACAGGCGACACCCTGACCATGCTTGGCGTCTCGCTGGCATTCACGATCCTCTTGG
The DNA here is from genome assembly GCF_000759445.1 of Pseudomonas lutea. Classification (NCBI taxonomy): domain Bacteria; kingdom Pseudomonadati; phylum Pseudomonadota; class Gammaproteobacteria; order Pseudomonadales; family Pseudomonadaceae; genus Pseudomonas; species Pseudomonas lutea. Next base: position 1,872,333 of record NZ_JRMB01000002.1, on the reverse strand, counting down.
GTTTGCCGCTTGGCGTACTGATGTTTCTCACCTCGCCGCGACAGTTGCTTGAGAACAAGCCGGTCTACGCGACCGTAGGCTTGATCGTGAACATGCTGCGGGCGCTGCCGTTTATCATCCTGCTGATTGTCATGATGCCGCTCACGGAAATCATCACCGGCACTTCACTGGGTATCCTTGGTACCTTGCCGCCGCTGATCGCGGGCGCTACACCGTTCTTCGCACGGCTCGTGGAAACAGCACTGCGTGAGGTAGATAGAGGCATCATCGAGGCCATTCAGGCCATGGGCGCCACCACCCGACAAATTGTGATCAAAGCGCTGTTGCCCGAAGCACGTCCCGGCATCCTCGCCGCCATCACTGTTACGGCGATTGCGCTGGTGTCGTTTACCGCCATGGCAGGCGCGGTCGGTGCAGGAGGCCTTGGCGATCTGGCGATTCGCTACGGTTATCAGCGTTTCCAGAACGATGTGATGTTTGTGACGGTCGTACTGCTGCTGGTCCTGGTGCAGATCCTGCAAACCGTCGGCGACAGACTGGTCGCGCATTTCTCACACCGTTAACCGAATTCGCCGGTCGCTGGCCGGCAGATGCATGCGCCTACGCATGCATTCAGGAGCAAAAAAGATGAAGAAGTTACTGGCTGTATTCGCTGCTGTAGCGGCCCTCTCTGCCCACGCTGATGAGAGCCTGACCGTTGCGGCCACTGCCGTGCCTCACGCCGAGATCCTCGAGTTCGTGAAGCCGATGCTGGCCAAAGAAGGTGTGACACTGAACGTGAAGGTCTTCAATGACTACATTCAGCCGAACGTGCAGGTTGATCAGAAGCGCATGGACGCAAACTTCTTCCAGCATCAGCCGTATCTGGATGAGTTCAACAAGGGCAAGGGGACGCACCTGGTCAGCGTCGCCAAGGTTCACATCGAGCCGTTTGGCGCGTACTCGGACAAATTGAAAAGTCTGGCCGAGCTGCCGGATGGCGCTAACGTCGCCATCCCGAATGACGCCACCAATGAGGGCCGGGCGCTGTTGCTGCTGGTCAAGGCCGGTTTGATTACTCTTAAAGATCCAACCAGCATCACCGCCAAGCCAAGCGACGTGCAGCAGAACCCGAAAAACCTGAAATTCCGCGAGCTGGAAGCGGCGACCCTGCCGCGCGTACTCACGCAAGTGGACCTGGCGCTGATCAACACCAACTACGCTCTGACCGCCAAGCTTGATCCGACCAAAGATGCGCTGATCATCGAAGGGGCGGAATCTCCATACGCCAACATCCTGGTGACCCGCGAAGACAACCAGGATGCACCGGCTATCCAGAAACTGGTCGCCGCGCTGCACAGCCCGGAAACCAAAGCGTTCATCGTTGAGAAGTACAAAGGCGCCGTAGTTCCGGCGTTCTGATCGGGCCATTTAGGCAGGTGAAGCCAGATACCGCGTAAGACTCGACCCCTCATCCGCCACACCTCCCTGTAGGAGCGCGCTTGCCCGCGAAGACTCAGGTACAGACGATAGACACATATCGCATGTACTGATCACTTCGCAAGCGCGCTCCTACAACGATCGAACCCGGCACTCACGTCGGTCGCTGCTACTTCCTTTCAACCAGCCCCGGCAACTGCGCCACCAGTTTCTGGCTGTTCAGCGGCGCGCGGATAAAACCGCGCTGAGTTCCGTCCGGGCCGAGCAGGGCGAGGTTGCCGCTGTGGTCGACGGTGTAGTTGGGCTTGCTGGTGTCCGCGGGGAAGTAAGGGATGCTCACGGCATTCGCCAGCTTCTGCAGCGTATCGACTGGCGCCCTCAGACCAACGAACTGCTTGTCGAAATAACCCAGGTATTGCTTGAGCTGTTGCGAGGTGTCGCGATCAGGATCGACGCTGATCAGCACAATGCGCAGATTCGCGACGGCGTCAGCGGGCAGTTCGCTTTTGATCTGACGCAACTGCGCCAGGGTGATTGGGCAAATGTCCGGGCAAAAGGTGTAGCCGAAGAACAGCAAAGTCCATTTGCCCTTCAATTGGCTCAATGAAAGGGGCTGACTGTCCTGATCGGTGAATGACAGATCCGGCACAGCGCGGCTTTGCGGAAGCAGGATTATCCCTGCATCAACGAACGCGGTCTGGTCGCCCTGATCCGTTCCGGACAGCGTGCGGTAGACGATGAAGCCAAGCGCCAGCGCCACAATGGCGACCAGGATGAAAACGGTTTTTTGGGTTCGAGTCATGGCTGAGCGCATGTGATGTTCTGGGGAGTGGCAATTATGCACTTAAGCATGAGCCTGTTATGACAATTACGTCTTAGCGTCACTCGTGCGCAAGCTAACGTATGACTTCTCTATAATGACCGTTTGGTTTCACTGCCTATGGAGCACCCATGAACACTGCCGCATTGCGCGAGCAAATCAGCCGAGCTCAGAAACACGAAAACCAGTCGGGCCAGCTATCACGCCAGCTCGAGTCGCAACTTCCTCATCTTCATCCCTCCATTCATGTCCCGGAAGTAGACGCACGAGGCGTGCTGACGCGCTTCGTCATTGCCTACATCAGCCAAGTGCCGGATTTGCTGGACGCCGCCCATGACGTCGCATTACAGGCCGGGATCGAAAGCCAGATCAAGCCGGTGCTGAAAATTGCCGAACAGTTTTTCAGTGCGCCGCCGGCCATTATGGTCGGCCATGAAGGCCTCGACGGTCTGCTGGACGAGGCGTACCTGGCCCACCGTCTGGTGGAAGAAGTAAATGATCTCTACATCAAGCATCTGGGTCAGCCGTTGATCCCGGTGAACACCACCGTGGCCAGCGTCATTGCTCATCAGTTGATCGGCGAATCGTTCGCCAACCAGCTGGACGAAGTGGTGCATCACGCTATCGATGAAATGTTTAACGAGGAGAGTTTCTCGCTGGAATCAGTGGAAGCCTACCGCGAGCGCCTTGCCAGCCGGGATACCGAAGCAGCCTGGAAGCGCTGGCCCAGCCTGTCCCGGCAACTGGGTGTCGGACTGGAGCTGGAGTGCGGGAACGACTAGCCCCGCACTCTCTGCGCTGCGTCCTCAATGCAACGCGGCGCCTCCAATGGAAGTGCGGATCCGTCCTTCTACGCGACGCTTGAGCAATCGCTGCTCCAACAGCAAACGCGAACCCTGTGCCGCATTGGCCCGCCCCCATTCTTCCAGCAACTCCAGGCAGGAATGGTCAATGTAGGTCAGATTGCCCAGCGGCACGTGCAATGTGGTGCCAGGTGGTACGGTTTCCAGCGTCTGCGTGAGCGCCGGGACCTTGAGGAAGGTTGCCGACCCGTTCAGGCGCAGCTCCATCTCACCGTCTTCCGGCAGGTCCACGAGATTGATTTTCAAGCGCGATGCATTCAGTGCCAGCTTGACCAAGGTGAGGCCGAAGCCGATCAGTACGCCGGTCAGCAGGTCTGTCAGGACAATCGCGCTGGCCGTCGCGCCATAGATGAACATCGGCATCCGGCCGTAGCGTCCCAGCCCCTTGAGCGCTTGAATGTTGACCAGCTTCACGCCGGTATAAACAAGCACGCCGGCCAGGCTCGCCACTGGAATACTCTGCAGCACGCTGGACAGCAACAGCACGAACGCCAGCAGCCACAGACCATGGAACATCGCAGACAGACGAGTCTTCGCACCCGCCTGGACATTGGCCGAGCTGCGCACGATAACCCCAGTCATTGGCAATGCACCTACAAGACCGCACAGCATGTTGCCCACGCCTTGCGCGCTGAGCTCCTTGTCGAAGTCCGAACGTTGGCCATCGTGCATGCGATCTACCGCTGCTGCCGACAGAAGCGTCTCGGCGCTGGCGATAAAGGCCACGGCAATCGCAGCGATCAGAATCGCCGGATCCGTCAGGTTCATCAGATCAGCCGGGCGCAGCCAGTCAATGGCTTCGGCGAGGTTGGCCGGAACTTCGACGCGCTTGACTTGCAAGCTCATCACCAGACTCACCACCGTTGCGATGCCGACGCCAAGCAACGCGCCCGGCACAAACCGCAGCGCGTGGGGACGGCGCTTTTCCCACAGCCACATGATCGCGATGGTACCCAATCCCAACAAGCCCGCCTGCATGCCGCTGCCCGCGCCGATAGCACCGAGCAGGGTCTGCGGGAACGCCACCAGGTTGTCCAGCCCCGAGGGCTTGGGGCCACTGTCGAACATGACATGGACTTGGGAAAGCACAATCAGCACGCCGATGCCCGCCAGCATGCCGTAGACCACCGCCGGCGCCGTGACACGAAACCAGCAACCGAGCTTCAAGCGCCCCGCCAGTAACTGCAATGCACCGGCAAGCAGCAAAATAGGCCCCAACATCGCCATCCCGTGCTCACGCACCAATTCGAACACCAGCACTGCCAGACCTGCTGCCGGGCCACTGACCTGCAACGGCGAACCCGCCAACCAACCCACCACCAGACCGCCAATAATACCGGTGATCAATCCCTTGGACGGTGGCATGCCGGAAGCGATGGCGATGCCCATGCACAGCGGCAGGGCCACGAGAAAAACCACCACGGAAGCCAGCAGCTCCCGTGGTAACAACGCTTTCAGATCAGTAGTAGCCATGACGACTCTCCGGAATTCAGACGTGACAACGCCCGGCGGCACGCGCAATGCGCGGCCGCTACGAGCTTGTATGAGGGTGGAACCGTCAGGGCCGACGCCGCTGCGCTCAGGCGCAGCGGGTCAGCCAGCGATCAATATCGCCCGCGGGGGATCGACGCCATGGGCACCGGATGGTCGCCATCCAGCGGCAGGAAGCAGTCCTGCTCGGCATCGTATGCGCGGATTTCGCTGGTTTCGATGTCGTAGACCCAGCCATGGATGAACAGCTGACCGCTGGCCAGTTTGGACGCCACGGAAGGGTGTGTGCGCAGATGCTGCAACTGCGCGATGACGTTTTCTTCGGTCAGGACGTGCATGGTTTCATGCTCGCCGGTGCAATTGCAGTTGTCTTGCACCACCGTCTTGGCCACCTCGGCGTGGCGCAGCCAGGCCTTGACCGTCGGCATTTTTTCCAGCGTATCGGGGTTGAGAACAGCGCGCATGGCACCGCAATCGGAGTGGCCACAAACGATGATGTGCTGCACACCCAAGGCCAGGACAGCGTATTCAATAGCCGTCGATACGCCGCCATTCATTGGGCCATAAGGCGGGACGACGTTGCCCACGTTACGGGTGACGAACAGGTCGCCCGGCGAGCTTTGGGTGATGAGTTCCGGGACGATGCGCGAGTCGGCGCAGGTGATGAACATGGCCCGGGGATGTTGGGCGGTGGCGAGTTTCTTGAACAGCTCTTCCTGCTGAGGGAAGACGTCATGGCGGAAATGCTTGAAGCCATCGACGATGTGCTGCAGCGCCATTTCGGCGGTTTCCACCTGAGGCGTTACGCCTGCGGTTGCAGCCTTTGGCTGCTTATCCTGGTCACTCATGTTTCATCCTCTCTGACGGATTGAAGTGGACTGTCCGGCGAATCCTGTGGATGACCCACTTTACGGCCTTCGTGCGAAACTTTTCCTACGAGACCAATCGGTCACTTCCGACACACCTTAACGACGCAAACTTAATTGAAACTGAATGCGTGGCTCTAGCTCGCGGGTCTCGCGCGGGATGTTCCGACGGGACCCTTTCAGCGTCGGCTCGATGGCGATGAGACGCCTCGCGAGTCACAGCAGCGACATCTGACCGCCGGGCGGGCAAAAGGCGCTGCAGTCCAGCTGAAAGCTCTCTCTGCGGTTCAGACCATACTTCTTGATCGCCAGGCTGTATCGCTGCGCCAGCAACTCCGCAAAGACCCCTTCGCCGCGCATCCGTGAACCGAAACGGCTGTCATAGACTTCGCCGCCACGGCTCTGCCGGACAAGGCTCATTACGTGTTCGGCCCTTTGCGGATAATGCGCCTGTAGCCACTCTTCGAACAACGGGGCAACTTCCAGTGGTAACCGCAGCATCACGTAGCTTGCACTCAACGCACCAGCGGCCTTGGCCTCGGCCATCAGTTTTTCCAGCTCCATGTCATTGATCATCGGAATCATCGGTGCAAGCAGGACACCCACGGGCACGCCCGCTCCGCGCAAGACGCTGATTGCCCGCAGCCTAGCCTTTGGCGCGGCGGCGCGAGGTTCGAGAATGCGCTTGAGTTCATCGTCCAGGGTCGTGAGACTGATGAACACCGACACCAGCCTCGACTTAGCGAGCTCCGCCAGCAGGTCAAGATCACGAAGAATCAGCGAGCCTTTGGTGATGATCGTCACTGGATGGCGGTAACGCAGCAATACCTCCAGCGTCGCTCGGCTGAGCGCGTACTCGCGCTCTATGGGCTGATACGGATCGGTATTCGCACCCAAAGTAATGGGCGCCACGCTATACCCGGGCTTGGATAGCTGTTGCTCCAACAAGGCTGCCGCATTGGTTTTCGCGATCAGCTTTGTCTCGAAGTCCAACCCTGGCGACATGTCCCAATACGCATGGCTTGGCCGGGCGTAACAATAGATACAGCCATGCTCGCAGCCTCGGTAGGGATTGATCGAGCGATCAAAGGGGATGTCGGGCGAGGAATTGCGCGCGATGATGCTTTTGGCGGTTTCCAGCGTAACGGTCGTGCCTTGAGTCAACGGCGCTTCCTGATACCAGCCGTCGTCTTCAGCCACTGACCGATTGGGTGCGAACCGGTTATGCGGATTGGTCGCGGTGCCACGCCCGCGTGGAGGCAATTGAATAGACATGCTGGCTCCCGATAACTGTTTAAACATACAGTATCGCGAAACGCCGGGTGCCTTCACGCACAGGCCCCGAAAAATATCCTGGTCCCGATCAACGGCTTTCACCAACTTTTGACGTACGTCTCACAGCGCATTGACTGTGAGGGGACAAAACTCGGCGTGCCGATATTGGCTGGTTTCGACGGTAGTCTCCCCATGCGTCTCCGCCCGTTTGCTGCTCAGTTGTTGGTTCTGCTTACTACGTTGGTGACACCCCTTGCACACGCTGAAGAAGCTGCCCCTGTGCTATCGACGCGTCCTGACCAATGGGCCCAACTGGTCGATCGTCACTACAACCTCTACAGAATCACCCCAACGCTGTACCGAAGCCGTCAGCCCGACGCCGCTGCCCAGCCGATTTTGCAACAACTGGGCGTGCACACCGTGATCAATTTTCTCAAGGACAGTGACAGCAAATGGCTGTCCGACCCTTCCATCGCCAAGGTGCAGATCCCGTTGCAAGTCGTACACATCGATGACGCAGACGTGATTGAAAGCCTGCGTGCTATCCAGAGCGCGCAAGAAAACGGTCCAGTGTTGATCCATTGCAAGCACGGTTTGGACCGCACCGGGCTGGTGGCGGCGATGTATCGCATCGTCGCTCAAGGCTGGAGCAAACAGGCCGCGCTGGATGAAATGGAGCATGGAGGTTACGGCGACGAAGACAGCCTCAAGCGCGGGATCGACTACATCAACAGAGTTGATGTAGCAGCCTTGAAGTTGGCGATGGACACTGGCGCGTGCAGTACAAGCGTATTTGCCCTTTGTTCTATCAAAGACTGGTCGCACAAGGTTCGGGTTATCAATTAAAAGCATCGGCTTCCAAGTTTCCGATGCCAATCAAATTAACCGCAGAGTTCCAACCACCGCTCGCATCTTGCAACACACCCATTCGGAGAACAGGTGGCGCTGACACAAAACACAACTACTACTAAGCAGGTGCCGAGCTAGGCATGAATGAGCTAACCCCGTACCTGAAACATATCGAAAAGGATTTCGACAATGACTCTGAAATATCCAATGTGCTTGCTGGCGACGCTTTTAAGCGCCACCACACTAAAAGCAAATGCGACAGTGCTCGATTCGCGAGACAAACCATTTAATGAGTACAGTTGGGTCACCACTCACAACTCTTATGAAAAGATCAATCAAAATCTGAAGGAAATGCCAGCGCAACTCAACGATGGCGTGCGCGGGTTTATGCTGGATCTTTACGTCGAGCATGCAAACCCTCGCCCCGAAGCACGTATCAAAGTCTGCCATAAGCAAATTGCCTGCTATGGACCGTTTGCTGCCCAATTGAAAAACGAGTTTTTGCCGTTCTTGCAACGGAATCCAGGCGAAGTGATCACCTTGTTCCTCGAAACCTACGTCGGGCGCGACGATCTTCAGAAAGTTTTCAACACCTTGCCGGAACTGGGGGATGTGTCGTTTGACCCCGCTCATTTCGCGGCTGATCAATGGCCGACGATCAATCAAATGGCGGCCCGTAATAATCGCCTGATCATGTTAGCGGACAAACGCGAGGTTGCCGGCGACTACTGGGTTCGGGGCAAAAAAATCACGGTGCTGTTTGACCAGGACTGGATTGTGCAGAACCACTGGGCGACCTTGGGCAATGCTGCCAGCAGCATAGAAAGAGAGCATGACTGGTCATGCCCCACTCGATGGGGCAATTTACCGCTCAGTACAAAAGCGGTTGCCACATCCACGGGCAAGCAATGGAAACGGCTGTTCCTTATGAACCAATTTCACCCGGGCACCTCCACCATTTTTGACTCAGCCGCTTACGACAATAATCTCACCTACCTGAAGCGCCGCGAAGACAACTGTGGTGTGAAGCCTAACTACGTGGGGATCAACAACTACAAAAGCGGTGAAACCGAGCGCTACACCAACGCACTGAACAATGGCGGCATTTATTTGCATGAAGGCCCGAATGCGACCAAGACACAAGATCTCGTTTGCGTCATTCCGGTGCGTCCGGGCGTGGTCAATCTGAGCGCGAATGGCTGTGAAAATGATGAAGCGCGATCAATGTCCCTCTCGGGTGTAGCAAAGGGCACACGCATCCAGTTATATGACAACGCCTCGGGCAACACTCAGGACGACCACATGACCGTCGATATCATGCGGGATATAGGCATTCACGAGCGGGTCGTGCTCCCAAGCTTTGAAGCAGACGTCAGCAACACTCATTACAAGCGGTTTACAACCGAAACAATGGGCTAAACGGCAAGGTCTCACGAGTTGTCATCGGAAAAACGCCCACGGACTTCTCCGACGCAACTGTGGCGTTCTATGAAGGAAACAACGCCTCCCAGAACCTCGATTGCGTCATACCCTTTAGCGCCAGCTACACCCTGAAGATGAAGAGCAACAGCTATGGTTGCTCCAACGATGAAATCAAGTCGGCCCGCATCATCAAAGCCAAAGCGGGTACATCTTTCATGCTCACCGGCCATCCCGACGGGGATTTCAAAGAGGGGCGGACGACTGTCGAGATTCTGCGCGACATTACCCTTCCCGTGGTCATCCCGAGCTTCAACAGCAGCTACATAAACAGCGACGTCAAAGTGACCAATTACACCAGGGCCGTCGGTGGCAAAATCTCTTTCGCCGATGTCAAAGGCGCACGGTAATCCGCAGACGCCAGGAAAAAAGGGATACCCAAAACGGGTATCCCTTCCTTTATACGAGATCACGTCAACTCGGATCAATCGGCTTCTTCAACTTGGGATTCGGGAAGAACTGCACGCCCTGCACCTTTGGATCGGCCGGCTTCACAGCAGGTTTGTTTACCCGCGTGCCAAGCTCCTTCGGAATTGACTGCCCCTGTGCATTGAGCGTGTCGGAATAACCGCAGTGCACGCATTCACGGTGCGGCACGTCGTCTTCGTTCCACATCATCAATTTGTCAGGCTCGCTGCACGCCGGGCATACAGCCCCGGCGATGAAGCGTTTTTTGGTAATCAGCTGCGGTGTTTCGGTCATGCTGCGGCATCCTCACTCAAGCCGGAATGGCGCAAGAGTGCGTCAATCGAAGGCTCGCGTCCGCGGAAGTCGACGAACAGCACCATCGGCGCCTGCGAACCACCGCGCGCCAGAATGGCCTCACGGAATGCACGACCCGTCTGCTCGTTGAACACGCCCTCTTCCTCGAACTTCGAGAACGCATCGGCAGACAACACTTCGGCCCACTTGTAGCTGTAATAGCCGGCCGCATAGCCGCCTGCGAAGATGTGCGCGAAGCTGTTCGGGAAGCGGTTGTACGCAGGCGGACGCATCACCGACACCTCGTCACGCACGCCTTCGAGTACTTGCAGCGTGGTGCGGCCGTCGCCATGGGTGGCATGCAGCTCGAAGTCGAACAGCGAAAACTCCAACTGACGAACCATCATCAGGCCGGACTGGAAGTTTTTCGCTGCCAGCATCTTTTCAAGCAAGTCCTGAGGCAGCGGCTCGCCGGTCTCGTAATGGCCGGAAATGAGCGCCAGGCCTTCCGGCTCCCAGCACCAGTTTTCCATGAACTGGCTCGGCAGTTCGACTGCATCCCAGGCCACGCCATTGATGCCCGACGCACCTGCGTGCTCGACGCGGGTGAGCAGGTGATGCAGGCCATGGCCAAATTCGTGGAACAAGGTGGTGACTTCATCGTGGGTCAGCAGCGCAGGCTTGCCGCTGTCCGCAGGTGTGAAGTTACAGACCAGATTGGCCACTGGGCTTTGCAGGGTGCCTTCGGCGGTGCGACGACGATCACGGGCACCGTCCATCCAGGCGCCACCGCGCTTGTTGGCACGTGCATAGAGATCGAAAAAGAAGCGTCCGACGTGCTGGCCGTTTTCCTTGATTTCGAACAAGCGGACGTCCGGGTGCCACGTATCGAAGCCCTTCTGCTCGGCTATTTCGATGCCGTACAGTTTTTGCACGATCGCGAACAGGCCGGTCAGCACTTTGTCGACCGGGAAGTACGCACGCAGCGCCTCTTGGGAAACGCTATAGCGCTGTTCGCGCAGCTTCTCGCCGTAGAAACCGCTGTCCCAGCTTTGCAGGTCCGGGCAACCTTGTTCGGCGGCATAGGCTTTCAGCTGCTGCAGATCCTGAACAGCAAACGGCTTGCTGCGTTTGGCCAGATCACGCAGGAAGCTGAGAACCTGATCGCTGGACTCGGCCATTTTGGTAGCCAGGCTCAGCTCGGAGAAGCTGGCAAAACCCAGCAGCTTGGCCAGCTCCTGACGCAAATCGAGAATCTGCTCCATGATCGGGCCGTTGTCGTTTTTGCCAGCGTTCGGGCCCTGGTCAGACGCACGGGTGCAGTACGCGGCGTAAACCTCTTCACGCAGCGCGCGGTCTTGCGCATAGGTCATGACGGCGTAATAGCTCGGGAACTCGAGCGTGATGAGGTAGCCTTCGAGGTCTTTCGCTTGAGCTGCGGCGGCCATTTGCGCCTTGGCCGAATCGGTCAGACCTGCGAGGGCAGCTTCGTCAGTGATGTGCTTGCTCCACGCTTGGGTGGCGTCCAACAGCTGGTTGGAGAACTGGCTCCCCAGCTCGGACAACTTGCTCTGTACCTCGGCGTAGCGTTTCTGCTGCTCCGGCGGCAGATCAATGCCTGACAAGCGGAAGTCGCGCAGAGACTGTTCCAGAATGGTCTTCTGGGCAACGTCGAAATGTGCTGCCTCCGGGCTGCTGGCCAAGGCTTCGAAGGCCTGGAACAGCTCGCGGTTCTGGCCCATCTCGGTCGAGTACGCGCTTAATGCCGGAAGGCATGATTCATAAGCCTCACGCAGTTCCGGACTGTTGCACACGGCATTCAGATGACTCACCGGGCTCCAGGCGGCGCCGAGGCGATCATTGAGTTCGTCCATCGCCAGCACCAGGCCAGCCCATGTAGGCTGCGAACCTTGTTTAGCAAGAATGTCTGCGATCGCAGCGCGGTTGTCGGCGAGAATCTGTTCGATGGCAGGTTTTACATGCTCGGCGCGAATCGCCGAGAAAGGTGGCAGGTCGTAGGATTGCAACAGAGGGTTGTTCGCGCTCACGGTTTGGCACCTTGGCTAAAAGAAACACCCACGCATCTTAATTACAATCGTCGCCGACCGCAGCTATCGGCGCCAGAGAAGGAGGCTATCGTGGCCATTCGAACGTTCCAGAATCACACCCCGGCCCTTGGCGAAGGGGTATTCGTTGACCATTCGGCGGTTGTGATCGGAGATGTGGAAATCGGTGCCGACAGCTCGGTCTGGCCGTTGACGGTTATCCGCGGCGACATGCACCGCATCCGTATCGGCGCGCGCACCAGCGTGCAGGACGGCAGCGTGTTGCACATCACCCACGCCGGGCCGTTCAACCCCGACGGGTTCCCGCTGTTGATCGGCGATGAAGTGACCATCGGTCACAAGGTCATGCTGCACGGCTGCGCGGTCGGCAATCGTATTCTGATCGGCATGGGCACTACGATCATGGACGGCGCAGTGGTGGAGGATGAAGTGATCATTGGCGCAGGGAGCCTGGTGCCCCCGGGTAAACGTCTCGAAAGCGGATTCTTGTATGTGGGTCGCCCAGTGAAGCAGGTGCGTCCGCTCACCGAAAAAGAAATCGCGTTTTTCCCCTACAGCGCCACCAACTACGTGAAGTTGAAAGACCAACACCTGGCTGAAGGCTTCGACAAACCCTGCTGAGAGTACCCATGCATTACCAGAATATTTTGTTCGACCTGGACGGTACGCTCACCGATCCACGCGAAGGCATCACCCGTTCCATTCAGTTTGCACTGACCAGGCTGGGCATCGATGAGCCTGATATCACGCAGCTTGAGCACTTCATCGGGCCGCCGTTGTTGCAACAGTTCATGCGGACTTACGCCTTCGACGAAGCCAAGGCCTGGGAAGCTGTGGGCTTTTACCGCGAGCGCTTCAAGGTGACGGGTCTCTACGAGAATCTGGTGTTCGACGGCATTTTCGAATTGCTGGACACACTCTCGGATCAGGGCCGTACGCTGTTCATCGCCACATCCAAGCCCTGGGTGTTCGCCCATGAGATCGCCCGGCACTTTGATTTCGCGCGCCATTTCAAACTGATCTACGGCAGCGAGCTGGACGGCACCCGCACCGACAAAGTCGAGTTGATTCGGCATTTGCTGGATGAGGAACAGCTGGATCCGAAGCAAACGCTAATGATCGGCGATCGTAAACATGACCTGATCGGTGGCAAGCGTAACGGTCTGGACGTGGCGGCGGTGGGGTACGGGTTTGGCAGCCGTGACGAGCTGGAGGCCGAGGCGCCGACGTATCATTTTGATTCGGTGAGCGCGCTGCATCAGGCGTTTCTCGAAAGCTCAGCGCATTCAATCGTGTAAGAAATGATCACATCAAACGCTATGCACTTCTCCTTGTAGGGGCGCGCTTGCCCGCGAATGCGTTTTGTCCATTTACCAACCTCGTAGCCGACATGACGCGTTCGCGGGCAAGCGCGCTCCTACAGTCCCGGGATGACAGAGACTTATTGGCCAGCCGCTGCAACGCTGCTTTGCGCTCTATGAGGGGAAGTTTGCCCAGCTTTTCCACAGCCGAATAGAACGCAGGCCAATTCCCGTTCACCTGCCGGAACAACGCTTCGAATGCCGGGACCCACTGGTCGTACAAGCCGATGGGCAGGAGGCGTGCGTTGTTCATCGGCGCGTACACCCAGTTGTCGAAACGCTTGTCACCGCCCCACTGGCTATCACGCAATTGTCGATAATCGCTGCGCAAGCGCTCGAACTCGGCGGCTTTGCGTTCGCGCATGACTTGTGGGCTCAATGGCTGAGCGTACAGCGCCTTCAAACGGTCGCGGGTGTCGAGGGCCAGTTGCATTAGTTGGTCACGCCGCTGAGCCTCCGCCGCTCCATCCTGCGCAGGCAGGCCGCGCGCGGCACGCCATCGGCGCGTGCCTTCCTGCTCCACGAAAGAGGCGTAGGACTCATTGAATTCGGTGTCGTCTTTCACGTAAAACCGCTGATGGGCCAATTCGTGAAAGATCAACGTGGCCAGGCGCTCGTCGCCCCAGTTCATCATCGAGCTGATGATCGGGTCATCGAACCAGCCTAACGTCGAGTATGCCTCCACGCCGCTGACATAGACGTCCATGCCCGCGCGTTTCTGCAGGGCCGCGTCCCCTCGTGCGGCGCCCTGGCTGTAATAGCCGCGATAAGCCACGCATCCGGCGATGGGGAAACAATGAGTGACGGGATCAAGAGAGAATTCGCCCGTTGCGAAGACATTCCAGACGACATAGGGCCGGTGGATGTCTGCATACAGGCGATAACTGCGGTTGTCTGGCAGGTACAAGTGCTCGCTCGCAAACAGCCGTGCCTGCTGTGACCTGAGCAGATGCTCGCGCAGTTGGGGACTGCGCTGGGGGTCGGCAAGGACCTTGGCGACCGGCTCACGAGCCCGCAGCAGGGACAGTTGGCCGCTGGCCAGTTGCGAGTAATAGGACAGACTGGAACAGCCGCCGAGCAGGAGTATCGTCAGCAACGGCAGGCCAAGCGAAAGCCAGTGCTTTTTTAATCGAATCATGCAGCGGCCTTAGCGTCGATATTGAACATCAGCAACGATCAGCGTTATGCCGGACAACCCGCCTCTGACGCAACCACCATCGTTAATCACCCAAGGAGTTCGTCATGCGCTTGCCACTGTCCCTCGTCGCCCTGGGTTTTCTGGCTGGTTGCGCAGGGCCATTGCCCGCCGTCGATCCCCAGCAAGCCTGGGTCGATCTGCATACATTCACTGGTAAAACGCTGATGGCCGACAAGCTCGATGGGGTGCGTACCTACGACGGTCGCTTTTTTCAGGTAACCCCAGGCAAACACAAGCTCGAAGTGCGTTACGACTATGAGTACGCGCCCGGCGCATTGGGCCTGTCCATGGATATCTACAACGAGCGTACCTGTTACGTGACGATTAATTACGACCATTTTGAGGCGGGTCGCCGTTATCGCCTGGATGTTCGACACATCACCAACAGCATCGACGCGCAGCTGAGAGACGAGCAGCGCAACGTCCTGGCGGAGGAGGGCGAGATCTTCTGCATCCCATGACGCGGGTGAAACCTGGGCACTCGGATTCCGTGCTCACCGGATCACGTTCATAACGCGCCGCCAGCTATCGATCGTTGTTTTGGTAAATGATTTTTTTCGTGCCGTTCTCGCAGGTGCCTACAACCATATTCTGGTCATGAACGTCCTCGTTGGTCACGACTTCCAACGTGTAAGAGCTGACGTTCTGTGCCTGGATCTTGGCTTCGATTTCGTCCTTGAGCTCCTCGCATGGCTTGGGCGCTGCGAACGCGCTGGAGGTCAACCCGGTGAGAATGAGCAATGCGGCGATACGTTTCATGTTCGACTCCTTCGACACCGTGCGATGCGCATCGGGCCTTTCATGTGACACTCAGGCGATACTCAGGTTCTGAGCGTGCAAAACGACGATGGCCCGCAATTGCGGGCCATCGAGTGGAACAGCTTTCGAAAAATCAGCTGACCAGCGTGGCATCCAGCGTGATTTTGGCGTTCAGCACTTTCGAAACCGGGCAGCCTTCTTTGGCATCGTTGGTCAGTTTTTCAAACTGTTCCTGAGTGGCCCCGGGAATCTTGGCTTTCAACGTCAGGTGAACTGCAGTGATCGCGAATCCGCCATCGACCTGATCCAGTGTGACGTCAGCGGTAGTGTCAATGCTGTCGGCTTTCAGGTTTGCGTTGCCGAGGATCATCGACAGGGCCATCGAGAAGCAGCCGGCATGTGCCGCGCCGATCAGTTCTTCAGGGTTGGTACCTTTGCCGCCTTCAAAGCGGGCTTTGAAGCCGTAAGGCGCTTCACGCAGCACGCCGGTTTCAGTAGAGATGCTGCCGATACCCGACTTCAGGTCACCTTCCCAGTGGGCGGATGCTTTCTTGACGATGCTCATGGTGTCTCCTCATGAAAAGTGCGATTTCGCTCGCACGCGGACCAAAGTTCTGAGGAGTGTAGGCAAGAGTTAGTTCAACGCCTGTGTCACATGTGCTTATTTGCCGGGAGGCCAATCGCTAAATCCGACCAAATTAGTAGGAAATTTTACATTGCCCATTGCAACTCAGAAATCCGGCCTTATCCTATGGCTTAACGCAAATATTTAGTCTTAATGCCGGTTTGTCCAGGCGACGCTCCTTCCGGGAACGCGCCGATCAAGCCGAAGAGGATCAACAACGGCCTATGAAACGACTAGCTGATGTGAAGATTTCGACGCTCGATCTGGTGCCCGTCCGCGAAGACCAAGGCCCGGCCCAATCGCTGCGTAACGCTCTGGACCTTGCCCAACATGTCGAGAAATGGGGCTACAACCGTTTCTGGGTCGCTGAGCACCACAATATGGATGGCATCGCCAGTTCGGCAACCTCTGTGCTGCTGGCATACCTGGCAGGCGGGACATCGACCATTCGCGTGGGATCAGGCGGCATCATGCTGCCCAATCATGCGCCACTGGTGATCGCCGAACAGTTTGGCACCCTGGCGAGCTTGTACCCTGGCCGTATCGATCTGGGCCTTGGCCGCGCGCCGGGTTCTGACCAGATGACCGCACGTGCACTGCGTCGCGAGCGATCAGGCAGCGCAGATGACTTCCCGGATGACGTCACCGAACTGGTCAACTACCTAGGGCCACGTCAGCCTCACCAGCGTGTGATCGCCGTGCCGGGCACCAACACCAACGTGCCGATCTGGCTACTGGGTTCGAGTCTGTTCAGTGCGCAACTGGCCGGTGAGCGCGGCCTGCCGTATGCGTTCGCGTCGCACTTTGCGCCTCGCTTCATGCACGAAGCCATTCGCGTATACCGCAATCACTTCCAGCCTTCTGAGGTACTCGACAAGCCCTACGTGATGCTGGGTGTACCGTTGGCCGCTGCCGACACCGACGAGCAGGCGGAATATCTGGTGACCTCGGTTTACCAGCGCATTCTGAGCCTGATGCGTGGGCAGAGTCTCATGCAGAAACCTCCCGTCGACAGCATGAACGGCCTGTGGTTGCCGCATGAGCGCGACGCAGTCATGGATTTCCTGGGGCTGGCTGTGGTCGGCGGCCCTGAGAAAATCCGCGCGAAACTGGACGTGCTGCTGGAACAGACCGATGCAGACGAGCTGATTTTCACGTGCGACATGTACGAGCACGCTGATCGTCTGCGCTCTTACGAAGTTCTGGCGCAAGCTGCCAGGGGCTAACCCACCCGCGTCAGCTTTTCAGTGCCCCATAAAAAAACCGACGCCAGGTGCGTCGGTTTTTTTGTCACCGCATGCTTGCATCAGCCGCGTTTGTACACGATTTCCTTACTGCCGCCTTCGCAGGTGCCAACCACCTTGGCGTCCGCAGCGCTGCCTTTCTCGACAGCTTCCAACGTGTAGTTGGCTACGCCTTTGGCTTGGATCTTGGCGTCGATGTCGGCTTTTACGTCATCGCACGATTTGCCAGCCGCCATAGTGGTGCCGGCAATACTCAACAGGCCAATGGCCAACAGAACTTTTTTCATCGGTATATCCCTCGTCAGGCGCATTTTCTGGAACAACAAGGCCGCTTCAAAAAGCGGCCCGACTACATGAACCTGCGTCATGAACCTGCGTCGATTCACGACTGCGCGGTAGGTATAGCGAAGGTTGTGGCACTCGGCCACTGCAAAAGTTCAGCAGCTCAGCTGTTGTCGATGCGGAAACCCACTTTGAGGGTCACCTGGAAATGGCCGACTTTACCGTCTTCGATATGACCGCGTGTTTCCAGGACTTCGAACCATTCCATGAGCTTTACAGACTTGGCAGCCTGAGCAATTGCATTCTGAATCGCGTCGTCAATGCTCACGGTCGATGAGCCGACCAGCTCCAGCATTTTGTAAGTGTGGTGATCAGTCATGGCAGTTCTCCTGAGGGCCCTTGCTCGGTGGCAGCGCCTAATGGTGTGTTCCCTATCTCTGTGCCGAAAAGCCGGCTAAAAGTTCAGAAGAAACGGCAGTTTGTAAGACGCACTGCACTTTCCGAGAACCTTGTAGTCGGAACAACACACGCCACTCATCACAGCAGGAGAGTCATACCATGGCATTCACGTCATCCCGTAAAGCGTCGTTGCAAAGCATGGAAGCCGAGATCGAGAGTCTGCTCAAGTCGCTGGAAGGCTTGAAGTCCGACGCTTCCGACGAGTCGCGCAAGACCCTGAAAAACCTGAAAGCCAATGCTGAAAGTGCGCTGAGCCACTCGCGCAGCCTGTTGAGCGATGTTTACGAAGACGTCAAAGTGAAAACCCGCGAAACCAGCGTTGCCACTCGTGACTACGCACAGGAGCACCCTTGGACTACCGCAGGCGTTGCCGTTGGCGCAATCGGCCTGCTGGCTGCCTACCTGCTGTGCAAGCGCGGCTGATCAAGCCCGCCCCGATCGCTCAAGTTCCTGCTTGAGCCATCGAGCCAGGTCCTGAGCACGTCCATCTGCAGCGCGCTTGGGTACCCATAACGCCAGCTGCGCCGGGGTTTCACTGAAGCCCCATGGCGCAGCCAGGCGTTCGGCTTTCAAATCCTCAGCCACTAACGGCTCCGGCGCGATCGCCACCCCCAAGCCTGCAACCGCCGCCTCCAGCAAATAATACAGATGCTCGAAATCCTGACCGTAATTCAGTTCATGCGGATCGATGCCATTCTCTTTGGCCCACGTTGGCCAGGCCTGTAACCTTGATGTCGTTTGCAACAGCGGCTCGTCAAGCAGCCGTTGCACCGGCGCCCGCCGGAGCTGTTCAAACTGTGCGTAACGCGGGCTCATGACCGGCCCGATACGCTCCCTGGCGAGCTCAAACACCTGCATGTCCGCCGGCCAGGGCGGCTCGGCAAATATCAGCAGTGCATCGAGCCCGGGCCGTCGGGGATCCAGGTCGCCTTCGCCCGCCGACAGGTGCAGGCGCAGGTCTGGGAGGTCTGCGTTCAAGCGTCCGAGTCTGGGAATGAACCAGCGTGCCAGCAGGCTCCCGGAGCAGCCCAGCACGAAAGGCGCATCTTCGCTGCCATGGCTAAGCTCAGCGCAAACACCGCGCAGGCGATCAAGCGCGTCGGCGCTGACATCGCGCAGCCGTATGCCGGCATCTGTGAGTTTCAGGCCGCGGCCATCCTTGACAAAAAGGGCAACGCCCAGATGTTCTTCGAGGACTTTCAACTGACGGCTTACCGCACCATGGGTTACGTTCAATTGCTCTGCCGCCAAGCTGACGCTGTTCAATCGGGCGGTGGCTTCGAAGGCACGTACGGCATTAAGCGGAGGCAGATCGCGGCTCATGATATGTGTGAGTTTTCCTGACAGGTTGCAGCGATCTTATCGGTTTTAATCTTGCTTGGCGCTGGTTAAAGTGTGATCACTGCCTGACGGCTAACCTAATTCGCATCCCGGAGGTCCCCATGACCCAGACTCAAACTGCATACCGCGAAGGCCCGGATGACCGGGGCATGTTCGGCGCCTTTGGCGGCCGCTACGTTGCCGAAACCCTGATGCCGCTCATTCTCGACCTGAACCGCGAGTACGAAATCGCCAAGAACGATCCTTCGTTCTTGAAGGATCTGGCTTATTTTCAGCGCGATTACGTCGGCCGTCCCAACCCGCTCTATTTTGCCGAGCGCCTGACCGAGTACTGCGGCGGGGCGAAGATTTACCTGAAGCGCGAAGAGCTCAATCACACCGGCGCGCACAAGATCAACAACTGCATCGGCCAGATCCTGCTGGCGCGACGCATGGGCAAAAAACGCATCATCGCCGAGACCGGCGCCGGTATGCACGGTGTTGCAACGGCAACCGTTGCAGCGCGTTTCGGTCTGGAGTGCGTGATTTACATGGGCACTACTGACATCGAACGTCAGCAGGCGAACGTGTTCCGCATGAAGCTACTGGGCGCGACGATCATTCCAGTGGTCGCAGGCACAGGTACGCTGAAAGACGCGATGAACGAGGCGCTGCGTGACTGGGTGACGAATGTCGACAGCACCTTTTACCTGATCGGCACCGTCGCAGGCCCGCACCCATATCCAGCGATGGTCCGCGATTTTCAATCGGTCATCGGCAAGGAGACCCGCGTGCAGATGCAGGAGCAGGAAGGTCGCCTGCCGGACAGCCTGGTGGCATGCATCGGTGGTGGCTCCAACGCGATGGGCTTGTTCCATCCGTTCCTGGACGACACTTCGGTGCGCATCATTGGCGTGGAAGCGGCCGGCCACGGCATCGAAACCGGCAAGCACGCTGCCAGCCTGAACGGCGGCGTACCCGGTGTCCTGCACGGCAACCGGACCTTCCTGCTGCAGGACGACGACGGTCAGATCATCGACGCCCATTCGATTTCCGCTGGCCTCGACTATCCAGGCATCGGCCCGGAGCACGCCTGGTTGCATGACATCGGCCGCGTCGAATACACCTCGGTGACGGACGATGAAGCACTGGCGGCTTTCCATAAATGCTGCCGTCTGGAAGGCATCATCCCGGCGCTGGAAACTGCCCACGCGTTGGCCGAGGTCTTCAAACGCGCGCCCTCGCTGCCCAAGGATCACCTGATGGTGGTCAACCTGTCCGGTCGTGGCGACAAAGACATGCAAACCGTGATGCACCATCTGGATCTGTCCCAGCAGGAGAAACATTGATGAGCCGTCTGCAAACGCGTTTTGCCGAGCTGAAAGAACAAAACCGCGCAGCGTTGGTGACCTTCATCACTGCGGGCGACCCGGGCTATGACACCTCGCTGGCCATTCTCAAGGGCCTCCCTAAAGCCGGTGCTGATGTCATCGAGCTGGGCATGCCGTTCACTGATCCCATGGCGGACGGCCCGGCCATCCAGCTGGCCAACATTCGCGCGCTGAACGCCAAACAGAACCTGGCGAAAACGCTGCAGATGGTTCGTGAGTTTCGTGAGGAAGACAGCGCAACGCCTCTGGTGCTGATGGGTTACTACAACCCGATTCACAATTACGGGATTGAGCGCTTCATCTCGCAAGCGCACGCCTGCGGGGTCGATGGCCTGATCGTGGTGGACTTGCCACCGGAGCACAACGCAGAGCTGTGCGACCCTGCACAAAGTGCCGGGCTGGACTTCATCCGCCTGACCACGCCGACCACCGACGACGTTCGTTTGCCGACCGTGCTCAACGGCAGCTCCGGCTTCGTTTACTACGTGTCGGTAGCAGGTGTCACGGGCGCGGGTTCGGCGACGATTGATCACGTTAAAGACGCCGTGCAACGCCTGCGCCGCCATACCGATCTGCCGATCAGCGTCGGCTTCGGGATTCGCACGGCTGAGCAAGCCGCCGCCATTGCGCGTGTTGCTGACGGCGTGGTTGTCGGCTCGGCATTGATTGACCAGATCGCCAGCGCGACTTCGGCTGAGCAAGCAGTCAGCGGTGTACTCGGCTTGTGTTCACAGCTTTCTGAAGGTGTACGTAAAGCCCGCGTAGCGGAAGGTAAAGTTCTTGATACAGAGGAATCTCAGGCTCTGGCAGCACACTAAGCCGTACAGCGAAGGGGTTCAGGACCACGTCCTGAACCCCTTTTTGCTGCCCCGTATTTGCTCAGGAGTGCGCCACATGAAGGTCTCGAATCGTTTGATCGCAGGGTTGGGCGTGTTGGTGCTCAGCGCCAGCACGCTGGTGCAGGCTGCACCGCCTGATCAGCGAGGCGGCGATGACAACGGCCCTGGGCAGCATCAGGATCATGGCCAGCAGGCAGGTCCACAGGGCGCTCACGGCAATGGCAATGGCAATAACAACGGTAATGGCAACGACCATCGCAATGAACCGCGTGCCGACAGCCGCGGCAATAATCAGCGCGGTGGTCGTCCTCCTGCTGATTTCGGCGATGTACGCCGGACCATCAGCGAGCACCGGGAAATAATCGGTCGCGGTCAGCCGCTGCCCCCTGGCGTCCACATCGTCAAGGGCCACCCGCTGCCCCGCGGTTATGGCCGTCGACTGGACCAACGCTCCCTGCAATACCTGCCGCAGTACGATGGCTACGAATGGCGCCGCCTTGGTCCGGACGTCGTGCTGATCGCAATCGGCAGTGGGATCGTCTACGAAATCCTGGATGGCGTGCTGAACTAACGGGTTTTCGAAATGGCATCCACTCAGGTGATGTGGGGTGGACGCTAATCCTGTAGGAGCGCGCTTGCCCGCGAAATGCGATCCTCGTTACACAGAAACGTCAGCTGGCACACCAATTCGCGGGCAAGCACGCCCCTACAAGCTGCGCGTGCCAGGCTTTAAACCGCAATCGACGGCAGCGCCTTGCCCTTCAGCAAATCCCCACTCACCGCCTGCTCACTTCTTAACCAGTCCACAAATCTCTGCACGATCTGCACCCGCCGTTTGCGTTGCGGCAGGACGATGTAATAACCGTATCCAGAGACGGCGCTGGCTTCGATCGGGCGACACAACAAACCTTGCTCCAGCAAATCGTCCACCAGGTGCCGCCAGCCGATAGCCACGCCCTGGCCGCCGATTGCCGCCTGAATCAATAGCGTGTAGTTGTCGAATCGCAGCTGCCCTGGGGCAGGTGCCTGCGCAATATTCAGAGCGCGGAACACCCCACTCCAGTCAAACCAGTTGTTGCTGCCTTCGCCGCGAAGATGCAGCAGCGCAAATTCTTTCAGCGCCACAGTGGGCAACGGTAAGTCGCGGCCTTTCAGCAATTGCGGACTGCAGACCGGGAACACTTCCTCGCTGAACAGCCAATGGCTTTCCCCCTGCTTGAAACGCCCGTCACCGAACAACACGGCCACATCGATATCCGCACGCAACATGCTGTGACTCCGCTCGCTGGTAACCAGGCTGACGTCGACGTCGGGGTTGTCCTCATGGAAACGATGCAGACGCGGCATCAGCCAATAGGCAGCGAAGGCGAAGTCAGTTGCGACTTGCAGCACCTCGTGCTGATGCTGATCGGTGATTGCGTTGAGACCAGCGTCCATCGACTCCAGCCCTGTCTGTACGTAACTGAACAGGATGAGCCCCGCTTCGGTCAGCTCAATGCCGCGGTAGATACGATCAAAGAGCCGGGTCGCCAGTTGCTCTTCCAGTCGCTTGATTTGCTGGCTGATAGCCGGCTGAGTGGTGCCGAGCTCTATGGCCGCAGCGGTGAAACTGCGCAACCGTGCGGCGGCTTCAAAGCCGCGAAGCAAATCCAGTGACATGGCACCAAGGGCTTCAAACATAAGCTGCACTTATCCTAGTCATTGCCTGTCATGGGCTTTACCGCAGATGGCATGAGCCCCATCCTCGGTCGGAGCACTTTCGCATAAATCATGACTATGGGATGCCGCGAATACATGAAGCGCAAAAACATTCTTTTTATCATGGCCGATCAGATGGCCGCGCCCATGTTGCCGATGTACGCCTCTTCTCCCGTCAAGATGCCGCATTTGAGTCGCCTCGCCGCTGAAGGCGTGGTATTCGACGCCGCCTACTGCAACAGTCCCCTGTGCGCGCCGTCGCGTTTCACGCTGGTCAGCGGTCAGCTGCCGAGCAAGATCGGCGCCTACGACAACGCCGCAGACTTTCCGGCTGACGTCCCAACCTACGCCCACTACCTGCGCCGTCTCGGCTACCGCACGGCGCTGTCCGGCAAGATGCATTTCTGTGGCCCCGATCAACTGCACGGCTACGAAGAGCGCCTGACCAGCGACATCTATCCAGCCGATTACGGTTGGGCCGTGAACTGGGACGAACCGGATGTGCGCCCCACGTGGTACCACAACATGTCATCGGTGCTGCAAGCCGGGCCTTGCGTGCGCACCAACCAACTGGATTTCGATGAAGAAGTGGTCTTCAAGGCCCAGCAGTATCTGTTCGATCATGTGCGGGAGGAGGGCGATCAGCCGTTTTGCCTGACCGTATCGATGACTCATCCGCACGACCCGTACACCATTCCCAAGTCCTATTGGAATCTGTACAGCGATGACGACATCCCGATGCCCCACGCGCCGTTGGCCCAGTCCGAACTGGACCCGCATTCCCAGCGACTGCTGAAGGTGTATGACCTCTGGGACAAGCCACTGCCGGCGAACAAGATTCGCGACGCGCGACGCGCCTATTTCGGCGCGTGCAGCTACATTGATGACAACGTCGGCAAACTGCTCCAGACACTGGAGGACACAGGGCTGGCAGAGGACACCATCATCGTGTTCTCCGGCGATCATGGCGACATGCTCGGGGAGCGCGGGCTCTGGTACAAAATGCACTGGTTTGAGATGTCGGCGCGGGTACCGCTGCTGGTGTACGCTCCAGGCCAGTTCAAAGCCCGCCGTGTAAAGGATGCGGTGTCTACCGCCGACTTGCTGCCGACCTTCGTCGCCTTGGCGCAGGGGCAGCTTGATGCCGGTTTACCGCTGGACGGCCGCTCACTCTTGCCGCATCTGCAGGGCGAGGGCGGTCACGACGAAGTGTTCGGCGAGTACATGGCTGAAGGCACCAACAGTCCACTGATGATGATTCGGCGCGGCGCGTACAAATTCATTTATTCGGAACGGGACCCATGTCTGCTCTATGACTTGCACAACGATCCGAAAGAGCAGGAGGAGCTGAGTCAATCCCTCGCTCATCAGGACCTGTTTACTGCGTTCCTGGCCGAAGCCAGGGCCAAATGGGACATTCCGGCGATACACCACCAGGTGCTCGCCAGCCAGCGTCGTCGGCGTTTCGTCGCCGAGTCGCTGGCCATCGGCAAGCTGAAGAGTTGGGATCACCAGCCGCTGGTTGACGCCAGTCAGCAATACATGCGCAACCACATTGATCTGGACGATCTGGAGCGCAAGGCCCGTTATCCACAACCTTGACCCTGCCAACACCTAGAAAACCAAAAAGGGGCACACCATGAATAAGCTGTTCACAACGCTGGCGGTTGGGGTCTTGAGTATGAGCAGCGTGGCGGCCTTCGCCGCTGACGCTAGCTGTAACACGGTGCGGATGGCCGACCCGGGCTGGAGCGATATCGCCGCCACCAACGCTACCGCAGGTTTTTTGCTGGACAGTCTGGGCTACAAAGCCAAGATCGACACCTTGGCGGTGCCGATCGCCTACGGCGGCCTTAAAGACGGGCAACTCGACGTTTTTCTGGGCAACTGGATGCCAGCGCAACAGGGTTTCTACGACAAGTTCATCGCCACCGGCGACGTTACCCAATACGCGAAGAACCTCGAAGGCACCGAATTCACCCTTGCCGTTCCGGATTACGTTTACGACGCCGGTGTGCATAACTTTGCCGATCTTCAGAAATTCGCCGACAAGTTTCACAAGAAGATTTACGGCATCGGTTCGGGCGCACCGGCCAATGCCTCTATTCAGGAGATCATCAAAAAGAATGAGTTTGATCTGGGCGACTGGAAGCTGGTCGAGTCCAGTGAGCAGGCAATGCTGGCTGAAGTGCAGCGCAACGTGAAGAAGAAGGAGTTCGTCGTGTTCCTCGGCTGGACCCCGCACCCCATGAACGTGCAGATCAAGGGCATGCACTACTTGAAGGGCGGTGAGAAGTACTTCGGGGACACTGGCAGTGTTTACACCGTGACGCGCAAAGGCTATGCCGACGCTTGTCCGAATGTGGCCAAGCTGCTCTCCAACCTGGTGTTCACTCAGGACATGGAAAACTCGGTCATGCAGACCGTCGTGGATCAAAAGGTCAGCAACACCCAGGCGGTTAAGACCTGGCTGAAGGCTAACCCTGCGGTGCTGGACAAATGGCTGGACGGCGTGAAGACCGTTGACGACAAAGATGCGCTACCGGCGGTTAAGGCCAAGTTGTAAGCACAGACGAGAAGTATCGCGAGCAAGCTCACTCTTACAGGGCCCATATCCGCGTTTGGGAGTGAGCTCGCTCGCGAGAAGTCGGTACATTCGCTAGATGTTCAGCGGTTGGAATGGCGTCTTCGCGGGCAAGCTCGCTCCCACAGGGGGATAAGTATGCAGAGAGCCTTATCCGTTCTGAGCCATCAACCGCCGCAGTTCCGCCAACACGGGCGCTGATTCCGGCCGCACGCCGCGCCACAGATAAAACGCCTCGGCTGCCTGCTCGACCAACATCCCCAATCCATCAACCGCCTGACCGGCGTCGTGCTGCACAGCCCAGCGGCAGAACGCGGTTGGCTCCTTGCTGTACATCATGTCGTAGCAGAAGGTTTCACCGGGCTTAATCAGGCCAGGCGCAATAGGCGGCATTTCGCCGGAAAGGCTCGCCGACGTCGCGTTGATAATGAGGTCCACCGGCTCTTCCAGCCAGTCATAGCCTGCGGGCAACACCGGGCCAATGTCAGCGAATTCCTGGGCCAGCTTTTCAGCCTTTTCAACCGTGCGATTGGCAACCACCAGCACGTAGGGATCTTCCGCCAGTAGGGGTTCGAGCGCACCGCGCACCGCACCGCCAGCCCCCAGCACCAGAATGCGTCTGTCCTTGAGCGTGACGCCATGATTGACCTTAAGGTCCCGAACCAGGCCTGCGCCGTCAGTGTTGTCGCCCAGCAAGCTGCCATCTGCTTGCACGGCCAGGGTATTGACCGCCCCCGCACGGCGGCCGCGCTCTGTCAACTGATCGGCCAGCCGGTACGCTTGTTCCTTGAAGGGCACAGTGACGTTGGCGCCACGGCCTGTCTCGAAAAACGCCTTGGCGAAGGCAGTGAAGCCGTCCAGCGGCGCCAGCGATGTCTGGTAATCCAGCGACTGCCCCGTCTGCTCGGCGAACAGGCGATGGATCAATGGCGATTTGCTGTGCGCGATGGGGTTGCCGAAAACGACGTATTGATCAGTCATCACTGCCCGGCCTCGGCGAGCCAGTCGCGATCCTGGAGGAAGTACTCCGTCAGGCGCGCTTCCTCGCTGCCCGGCTCGGCTTTCCAGTCGTAGCCCCAGCGCACTTGCGGCGGAAGCGACATCAGAATTGATTCAGTGCGGCCACCCGATTGCAGCCCGAACAACGTGCCTCGGTCGTACACCAGATTGAATTCAACATAACGGCCGCGCCGGAATTCCTGAAATTCACGCTGTTGCGGGGTGTAGGGCGTGTCTTTGCGGCGCTGAACGATAGGCAGGTACGCCTCGACGAACGCATCGCCGATGGCACGGATGAAGGCAAAGCTGGTGTCGAAATCCCACTCATTGAGGTCATCGAAAAACAGCCCACCCACGCCGCGCGGTTCATTGCGATGCTTGATGTGGAAGTAGCGGTCGCACCATGCCTTGTAGCGCGGATACACATCCGCCCCAAAAGGCGCGCAAGCCTGCTCGGCGACGCGATGCCAATGGATGCAGTCTTCCTCCACACCGTAGTAGGGCGTCAGATCGAAGCCGCCGCCGAACCACCAGACCGGTTCTTCGCCTTCTTTTTCGGCGATAAAGAAACGCACGTTGGCGTGAGCGGTCGGCACATGCGGGTTGTGCGGATGCATCACCAGCGAGACGCCCAGCGCCTCAAATCCCCGCCCCGCCAGTTCCGGACGATGGGCGCTGGCGGAGGGAGGCAGGCCGGCACCGAAGACGTGGGAAAAGTTGACCCCGCCCTTTTCAAGGATGTGGCCGTTCTCGATCACCCGAGTCCGTCCGCCACCACCCGCAGGTCGCTCCCAGGCGTCTTCGACGAAACGTGCGCTGCCATCTTCGGTTTCCAGCGCGGCGCAGATCCGGTCTTGAAGATCGAGCAAGTAGGCTTTGACGGCATCGGTGCGAAAAGACATGGCGGTACCTGAGTTGACTGAGACGTGCGTGGCAAGCGGGCACTGAGCGATCGCGACGATCAAGCCGTCACCCTCGCAGAGCAAACCCGACTGCGAAATCCGGGCGGTAGCATATCACCGGCATGGCGGATGCCGCAGTTGACGCAGCGCGAGCGAAGGAGTCCGATAGACCCCTTTGGCATCGACAGTGATCCCCTGCAGTTCCGATCAACGACGGAGTAAGCAAATGGCAAAACGTATCCAGTTCGACCAATACGGCGGCCCGGAAGTGCTCAACTATGTTGACTTCGAGCCCCCTGCGCCAGGCCCCAAAGACGTGCGCGTGCGTAACAAGGCGATTGGCGTGAATTTCATCGAGACCTACTTTCGCAGCGGACTCTATCCGGCGCCCTCGTTCCCGTCGGGGCTAGGCAACGAAGGCGCCGGCATTGTGGAAGCGGTGGGCAGCGAAGTGACTCACGTCAAAGTTGGCGACCGCGTGGTCTATGGCACCGGCCCCTTGGGTGCGTATGCGAATGTCCATGTAACGCCGGGGGCGAACGTAGCCAAGCTGCCTGACGACATCAGCTTCGAGCAGGGCGCCGCCGTCATGCTCAAGGGTTTGACCGTCCAGTACCTGTTCCGCCAGACCTACGAAATTCGTCCCGAAGAAACCATCCTGTTTCATGCCGCTGCCGGTGGCGTCGGTTCGATCGCCTGCCAGTGGGCTAGCGCGCTGGGCGTGAAACTCATCGGTACGGTGAGCTCGGCCGAAAAGGCCGCGCATGCCAAAGCGCTGGGTGCGTGGGAAGTAATCGATTACAGCAAGGAGGATGTCGTTCAGCGCGTGAAGGAATTGACGAACGGCAAGAAGGTGCCAGTAGTCTACGACGGCGTAGGCAAAGACACTTGGGAGACGTCACTTGATTGCCTGGAGTTGCGAGGCCTATTGGTCAGCTTCGGCAACGCATCTGGAGCCGTAACCGGCGTGAACCTCGGGGTCCTCGCCCAAAAAGGCTCGCTCTACGTCACCCGTCCGACGCTGGGGTCATACGCAAACGGGCCGCAAGCCCTGCAGGCAATGGCGGATGAAGTGTTCGAGATGGTGGCCAGCGGGAAGGTCAAAGTCGACAACATCCAGCAGTTCGCGCTCAAGGATGCAGCGCTGGCGCACACCGAATTGGCCGGGCGCAGAACGATGGGGTCGATCATTCTGGTGCCTTGATTCCGCCTTTCTCTTTGTAGGAGCGCGCTTGCCCGCGAAGGCGGTGTGTCAGTCACTTAATGCTTACCAGACATATCGCTTTCGCGGGCAAGCGCGCTCCTACAGAGGTTGCGGCGTAGCGCTAGACCGGGCAGACGTTATCCAGCCCGTACCACCTCAGCCGTCACCAGATCCCTGATGACACTTGGGTTGCGGCGACCGCCCAGACTGCCGCCCAGCACCATGTCCAACTGCTCGTGAAAATACTGCTCGACCCGCAGCCGCGAACGCGCCGCGGGTCGGCCTGCCGGGTTTGCGGAAGTCGACACCAGCGGACCGGTCAACGCGCAAAGATCGCGAACGGTCGGATGATCGCTAACGCGCAGAGCAACGGTGTCGTGCTGCCCGGTTATCCACTGAGGCAATAACCCTTGATGGGGCACCAGCCAGGTGTTTGGTCCGGGCCATGTGCTGGCCATTCGATCAATCCAAAGCTCGGGGAAGTCTTCGAAGAGGAAGTCGAACTGACGGATGTTATCGGCAATCAGGATCAAGCCTTTTTCCACAGGCCGTGCCTTGATCGCCAGCAGGCGATAAACCGCCTCCGCGTCCCAAGGGTCACAGCCCAAACCCCACACGGCTTCGGTTGGGTAGGCAATCACCGCTCCGGCTCGAATCTCTCGTGCGGCTTGCTGCACTCGCCAACTGCTGACCATCGCTTGTTCTCCCAAATTACGCTGGCGGGCAGTTTAACCTCAGCGTGCCCGGGCAAACCATCTTCCGGCTTCACAGGCCACGCTGCTGTCGAGCTCAAGTTCAGTCAAGGCGGCCAGCACTTTAGGCAAGGGCCAACCGCTGTTATGGGCCAGTGCTTCGCCCGTTTGAGGCGCGGCGTGCAGTAGCGCCAAAAGCGGATGCAGTGCCGCCTGAGGCTGTGCGGCTGTGACATCAGCTGGACCGACATTCTTCCATCCTTGCAGCGCTTCAAGAATGTGATCAATGGTCTCCACGAGCACAGCGCCCTCGCGAATGAGCTGATGACAACCCCTGGCGCCTGGATGATGGATCGAACCGGGTATGGCGTAGACCTCGCGACCCTGCTCGGCGGCAAGACGCGCCGTGATAAGTGACCCGCTGGCCACGCTGGCCTCGACCACCAACACTCCAAGGGACAAGCCGCTGATGATTCGGTTGCGCCGAGGGAAGTTGCTGGCATGAGGTGCGGCGTCCAGCGGCAGCTCGGAAATGACAGCGCCTCCATTGGCCACCATGTTCGCCGCAAGCTGACGATGCCGCTGTGGATAAAGTTTTTCGATCCCGGTGCCGAGCACACCGATCGTCCCGCCTTTTACGTCCAAAGCGCCCTGATGCGCCGCGCCGTCAATGCCAAGCGCCAGCCCGCTGGTTATGACAAATCCTGCCCCGGCCAAACTGCGCGCGAAGGCTGCGGCGGTGTCCAGTCCTGGCCTTGAGGCCCGTCTGCTGCCGACCATTCCCAGCTGCGGACGGTCAAGCAATGAGCGGTCGCCGGCGATGAATAGCATAGGCGGCGGATCAGGAATTTCAGCCAGCAGCGCAGGGTAGTCAGGGTCGTCCCACATCAGTAAATGCTGGCCGGAACGCTCTAACCAGGCCAATGCAACGCTTGCGCCGTCGCGCACCTCCGCGCTGCGGCGAGCATCCGCACAGGCCGCTGGCAGGCGTAATGATCGCCACGCCGAAGCGGGCGCACTCAGTGCAGCAGAAGCGCTGCCGAAGGCATCAATGAGGGTGTGAAAACGTTTTGGGCCTATCTCTGGAAGCCGGTGCAAGCGCAAGCGGGCTTCCAGTTCGGCAGGTGACTGACCGGACTTTTCGAACAACGGCATGCGATCTTCCTTGATCCATGGTTCACCTCAAACGGTGCACCAACCTGTGGATAACTCTGTTAACAACAATTTGATAAGTGAAGCACGCCGGTGGAGAAAAGTGATTTACACCTGATACATAGCATTACGGGTTACGCACTTTGTCCTGAACCGCCAAAGATCGGGAGGCGTGCAATACCATCGCGTAGCTCAGTCGCTCGTAGGTACGGAAGACCATCAACAGCCCGGATCGCTCGTCGGGAATTTTGACCTGGTCACCACTGACCCGGTCACGGACCGTCTCGCCAGTCTTGTAAATGGCCAGCACGTTTCCTTCGGCCAGGCCATCCAGACGACCTCGATCAAGGGTCACTACGTCAAACTCGCCAATCTGAGTCACACCCCTTGGCACGTCGATGATGGTGCCATCCACTGCCTGCTGCGGCTCACTGGGTACAAATGTCGAATTGATTCCGCGCTCTTCACTGACGAAAAGGCGGTCGCCCAGACGCACTTCCTGAGTCGAGCGCTGCATCTGCAGCGTCGCAACGTCGCCTTCACTAGCTACGATCTCCCCGCTGCCGATGTCATCGGCATTGATCCCCAGCACCACACCTGTCACTGGATCGACGTACGTCTTGCCCTTGCGATAGATGCCATACGCAACGTGCGTCGGCTCAAAGCGGCCTCGCGCATAGATGCGATCGCCGGCACCACTGAGCACTCGTTCGCCATTGCCCGCCACCACATAGGGGGCGACCTCAAATTGATGGGCGTTGTCGATGATCCTGTTATTCAGCAGAAACGCATTGATTGCACCCAGCGGAATCGTGGGAATCGCCTCTGCAATCGGCGTGCTGCGCACCCTCGGGGACAATTTGATAGTGCCTCGAGACTCGCCACGGTTGACCGTGATTCGCGGCTGACCGTCGACATAGGTGAGCGTTAGCGTGTCCCCGGGGTAGATCAGATCAGGGTCGTGAACCTGTGGATTGGCGCGCCACAGTTGCGGCCACTTCCACGGCTGGTTCAGAAATTTTCCGGATATGTCCCAAAGCGTGTCACCGGCGACAACGGTGTAACTCTCTGGATGGCCATCCCTGAGCTGTACTTGCGCCTGGACAAGGCCTGTCGCGGCCAACAGCAGCAGGGCGAGTAGTGATTTCCTCATGCAGTGAATCCCTTTATCATGTGGCTTCGCGTGAAACGCCGAGTCTTGCAAGACTTCCGCTTTTACAAGGGCTGCGCGCTTGTGACGTCCCAAGCCTAGCAGCCGATTTTGACTTTACCCTACAGTGCATCCCTTACGTATATGGCCATACTAAACATCCTCGAATTTCCCGATTCGCGCCTGCGCACCATCGCCAAGCCGGTGGTTGAAGTGGACGACGGCATTCGCCAGTTGGTCGACGACATGTTTGAAACCATGTACGAAGCGCCTGGCATCGGTCTGGCCGCAACGCAGGTTAACGTACACAAGCGCGTGGTAGTGATGGATCTCTCCGAAGATCGCAGCGAGCCCCGGGTGTTCATCAACCCCGAGATCGAGCCGCTCACCGAAGAGATGGATCAGTACCAGGAAGGGTGCCTGTCTGTTCCAGGTTTTTACGAAAACGTGGATCGCCCGCAACGCGTCAAGGTCAAGGCGCTGGGTCGTGATGGCCAGCCCTACGAAATGATCGCCGAGGGCCTGCTCGCCGTGTGCATTCAGCATGAGTGCGACCACCTGAACGGCAAGCTTTTCGTCGACTACCTGTCCAACCTCAAGCGCGACCGGATCAAGAAAAAGCTGGAAAAACTTCACAAGCAAAACGCCTGATCCAGCCATCTCCTTTCTGCTGCAGGAGCGCATTAGCCTGCAATGGGGCGCCAGCCGATAGTGTCGTTGCCGCCCCATGGCGCTATTCAGCCAAGTGCCCTTCTGCCGCCATATCCTTCAAAGAGAAGCCCATGACTGAGCCAATGCGCATCGTGTTCGCCGGCACCCCTGAGTTCGCCGCCGAGCACCTGAAAGCCCTGCTCGACAGTCCCTATGACGTCATTGCGGTCTACACCCAGCCAGATCGCCCGGCCGGTCGTGGTCAGAAGCTGATGCCAAGCCCGGTCAAGCAGCTTGCCCTTCAGCACGGTATTCCAGTCCTGCAGCCGCCCACATTGCGCGCGCCGGAAGCTCAGGCCGAGTTGGCCGCACTGAGGCCTGATCTGCTGGTGGTGGTCGCTTACGGTCTGATCCTGCCGCAAGCAGTGCTGGATATTCCACGCCTGGGCTGCATCAACAGTCACGCATCACTTCTGCCACGCTGGCGGGGTGCCGCGCCCATTCAACGCGCAGTGCAAGCTGGCGATGCGCAAAGCGGCGTGACTGTGATGCGTATGGAAGCGGGCCTGGACACGGGCCCGATGCTGCTCAAGGTAAAGACACCGATCACGGCCGACGACACCGGCGGCACACTGCATGACCGCCTTGCTGCTCTGGGCCCGACGGCGGTGATTCAAGCCATCGCAGGACTGGCTGAAGGCACGCTGGTCGGCGAGGTGCAGGACGACAGTCTCGCAACGTATGCGCACAAACTGAATAAAGACGAAGCACGCATCGACTGGGCCCGCCCGGCCGTCGAGCTGGAGCGGCTGGTGCGCGCCTTCAATCCCTGGCCTATCTGCCACACAACGCTCAATGGCGAAGCGCTCAAGGTTCTGGAAGCGCGGATCGCGGAGGGAGCGGGCACACCCGGCACCGTTCTTGAAGCCAGCAAAGCAGGTCTATTGGTTGCGTGTGCGGACGGCGCGCTGCTTCTTACTCGCGTGCAGTTACCGGGCGGCAAACCCCTGGGCTTCGCTGACCTGTTCAACAGTCGCCGGGAGAAATTCTCCGCCGGCACTGTGCTCGGCTTGACGGTAGATGCGCAATGAACCCGCGTCTGGCTGCTGCCAAGGCCCTCGCGGCTGTATTGAGTGGCAAAGCGTCCTTGAACAGCTCGTTGCCGACGCAGCTGGACAAGGTTGAGGACCGCGACCGGGGGCTGACCCAGGATCTGGCATTTGGCACCGCGCGCTGGGAGCCAAGGCTGTCCGCGTTGGCAGCCAAACTGCTGCAGAAACCCTTCAAAGCCGCTGATAACGATGTTCAGGCCTTACTGCTGGTGGGCCTGTATCAGCTCTTTTACTCTCGCGTACCGGCCCACGCCGCCATCGGCGAAACCGTGGGCTGTGCTGACAAACTGAAAAAACCCTGGGCGAAAGCATTGCTCAACGCCGTGTTACGTCGGGCCCAACGTGAGGGCGAGGCTTTGCTGGTGGAGCTGGAGCACGATCCAGTAGTGCGCACTGCCCACCCGCGCTGGCTGCAAAAAGCATTGAAAGCTGCGTGGCCTGAGCAATGGGAAGCCATTTGTGCGGCCAACAACGCTCACCCACCCATGATTTTGCGGGTCAACCGCCGGCACAAAACGCGCGAGGAGTACCTCCGGCTGCTGGTGGACGCAGGCATCGGCGCGACGCCCTGCACGTTCAGCCAAGACGGGATCGTACTGGCTGAACCGGGCGATGTGCGCTCACTGCCGGGCTTTGCCGACGGTTGGATCAGTGTTCAGGACGAGGCCGCCCAACTGGCCGCCGACCTGCTGGAGCTGGCCCCGGGTCAGCGTGTGCTTGACGCCTGCTGCGCGCCGGGTGGCAAAACCTGCCATCTGCTGGAAGTACAATCCGGCCTGGCCGGGGTCGTCGCGGTGGACCTGGAAGCCAAGCGCATGGTGCGGGTCAAAGAAAACCTTGACCGTCTGGGCCTCAGTGCCGAACTCATCGCCGCCGATGCCCGCGCCACGGATCAATGGTGGGACGGCAAGCCCTTCCAGCGCATTCTGCTCGATGCCCCGTGTTCGGCAACCGGCGTTATTCGCCGCCACCCTGACATCAAGCTGACCCGTCAGGCGGATGACATTGCCGCACTCGCCACCCTGCAGGGCGAATTGCTGGATGCGCTTTGGTCAACGCTGGAGGTCGGCGGCATCTTGCTGTACGCGACATGCTCGACCCTGCCGACCGAAAACACCGAAGTCATCGCTGCATTCCTGACACGCACGCCGGGCGCGCGGGAACTGGACATTGCCGGACAACAAGGCAATCCGCCTCCAGGCCTGAAACAACCTCATGGCCGACAACTGCTGGCGCAAGAGGGCGGGCATGACGGCTTTTATTACGCCAAACTGATCAAGATCGCTGCGGTCGCCTGATCATCAATTCAAGGAGAGACTGATTGAAGATCATCATTCTCGGCGCAGGGCAGGTCGGCGGTACGCTGGCCGAGCACCTGGCCAGCGAAGCCAACGACATTACTGTCGTTGATACCGATCAGGACCGTCTACGTGCATTGGGCGATCGCCTTGATATCCGCACCGTGCATGGTCGTGGCTCGTTCCCGACCGTGCTGCGTCAGGCCGGCGCGGACGACGCGGACATGCTGGTGGCCGTCACCAGCAGCGACGAGACCAACATGGTTGCCTGCCAGGTCGCGTACACGCTGTTTCAAACCCCGACCAAGATCGCGCGCGTTCGCGAGTCCGCTTATCTCACCCGCTCCGGCTTGTTCGCCAACGCCGCCATCCCGGTGGACGTGCTGATCAGCCCCGAACAAGTCGTGACCCATTACATCAAGCGCCTGATCGAATACCCGAGCGCGCTGCAAGTTATCGATTTCGCGGGCGGAAAGGTCCAGATGGTGGCGGTCAAGGCGTACTACGGCGGCCCCCTTGTAGGGCAGCAGCTGCGCCAACTGCGTACGCACATGCCAAACGTCGACACTCGTGTCGCTGCTATTTTCCGCCGTGATCGTCCGATCATTCCTCAGGGCGATACGGTGATAGAAGCAGACGACGAGGTCTTCTTCATCGCTGCCAAGGCCGATATTCGCGCCGTGATGGGCGAAATGCGTCGGCTGGACGAGAGCTACAAGCGCATCGTGATTGCAGGCGGCGGGCAAATCGGTGAGCGGTTGGCGGAGGCCATCGAGAACCGCTACCAGGTCAAGATCATCGAGATGAATCCCGCCCGATGCCGACACCTTTCCGACACGCTGAACAACACGGTCATTCTTCAGGGGAGCTCGTCCGATCGAGACCTGCTCATGGAAGAAAACATCGATAACGCAGACCTTTTCCTCGCACTGACCAACGATGATGAAGCGAACATCATGTCCTCGTTGCTGGCTAAACGGCTGGGCGCGAAGAAAGTCATGACCCTCATCAATAACCCTGCTTATGTCGACCTGGTGCAGGGCGGGGAAATCGATGTTGCGGTCAGCCCTCAACTCGCGACTATCGGGACGTTACTGGCGCACGTGAGGCGCGGCGACATTGTCAGTGTGCACTCATTGCGGCGGGGCGCGGCCGAGGCCATCGAAATTGTCGCCCATGGCGATGCGAAGTCCAGCAAGGTGATTGGCAAGGCGATCATGCACATCAACCTTCCGCCCGGCACGACCATCGGTGCGATTACACGCGCTGACCAGGTGCTCATCGCCCATGACAGCACGGTGATCGAATCCGGTGACCACGTGATCATGTTCCTTGTGGATAAGAAGTACATCCGGGACGTGGAAAGGCTATTTCAGGTGGGCTTGAGCTTTTTCTGATTCGAACCAGGCGCGCTGACTGGAGGAGCGCGCTTGCTCGCGAGGGGTTTCCCTGGAATGGATGTGGTGACCGCCACATCGCATTCGCGGCCAAGCGCGCGCCTACAAGTGCTTCAACGTATCGGGCAGTGGTGGAAGAGGCTGGCATTGCGCCGGTGATCAATACCAGCGCTTTTCGCCTTCGGGGCGTTTTTTGAAGCGCTTCATGGTCCACATGTACTGGCTTGGGTAGGCCCGCACGTACCTCTCGACTACTTTGCTCATGGCCGCCGCCGACGTTTCGGTGTCGGTGCTGTACATGTCATCGGGCGCCGCTTCGAGCACCACTTTGTAACCCGAGCCATCCTCCAGGCGCATCGCGTGAAGAAACACGCCTACCGCTTTGCCACCTGCCAGCATGTTCGGCACAAACTTACTGGTGAGCGCAATCGTTCCGCAAAACGGGACGAAAATGCCGGCTGACTCGGCAGGCTCAGGATCTGCAGGGATGCCAACCGAGCCACCTTTGCGCACCTCTTTGATCACACTGAGAATGCCTTCCTTGGTAGAAGCCGCCACGCGATTACCCAATTGCACGCGCTGTTTGCGCAGCAGGTCATCCACGGCCTTCAGTTTGGGCGGCCGGTAAAAAATGATCGGTTTGCACTGACTGCAGTAAAAGTGGTTGAGCACTTCCCAGTTGCCAAGATGACTCGTGATACCCACAACGCCCTTGCCCGATGCCAGCGCGTCCTTAAGTACCTGGAGCCCTTCGACCTCACGCACCAGGTTGATCGACTTCTGCGCCGGCCAGATCCAGGCGCAAGCGCTCTCGGTCAGCGTCTTGCCTATGTCCATCAAACTGCAGCCGACCAACGCTTCAAGCTCGGGCGGACTCAGCTCGGGAAAGCATTTGGAAAGGTTTATCCGCGCAACATCGCGAGAGCGATTGGGCAATTTCCACATCAGCCAGCCGATACAGGTGCCGACCCATTGGACCGCGCGCCATGGCAACAAGGCAAATAGCCGCAATGCCCCAACCATCAAGGCGCCTTTGAACTTATCCACAGATCACTCCCGAATACATGAGGCGGTCATTGTAACCACCGCGCGAATCAATCGCCCGCTCATCCTGCTTTATGGTCAGGCACCGGCCAGTTCCGC
The DNA here is from genome assembly GCF_000759445.1 of Pseudomonas lutea. Taxonomy (NCBI): domain Bacteria; kingdom Pseudomonadati; phylum Pseudomonadota; class Gammaproteobacteria; order Pseudomonadales; family Pseudomonadaceae; genus Pseudomonas; species Pseudomonas lutea. Next base: position 1,835,043 of record NZ_JRMB01000002.1, on the reverse strand, counting down.
ATACCGGTCGCAATCCACTGTGTGGTCCATGACCATCCCTGTCGCCTGCATATAGGCATAACAGATGGTCGGACCTACGAAAGTGAATCCGGCTTTTTTAAGCGCTTTACTCATGGCTTCGGCTTCCGGCGTGATGGCCGGGACTTCACTACGGTCCTTGAAATGGTTGATCTTCGGGCTGCCGCCAACAAAAGACCAAAGGAGGGCAACCGGATCATCCAGCCGGAGCCAGGCCTGGGCGTTCTCGCGGGCGGCATTGAGCTTGAGACGATTACGCACGATGCCCGGCTCCAGCATCAGCGCCTCTATCTGCGCATCGGTCATCGCGGCAATGCGCTGGACGTCGAACCCGAACATCACTTCGCGGTAGCGCTCGCGCTTTTTGAGGATGGTGATCCATGACAGTCCAGCCTGGAACCCTTCGAGCAACAGGAACTCGAACAGCATCTGCGCATCGCGCAACGGCACACCCCACTCTTGATCGTGGTAGTCCATGTAAAGCGGGTCTTCGTTGCACCAAAAGCAGCGTGGCATAGGGCTCCAAGGGTGGAGGCGCGGCCGAATCGGGTATACTCCCGCTCTTTAAATCGCAGCCCCCCAGTACAGGTGAATTTCGTGAGCCAGCCTACGCCAGCCGTGCGTACCTTCCAAGACTTGATCCTCGCCCTCCAGCAATACTGGGCTGAGCAAGGTTGTGTGGTACTTCAGCCCTACGATATGGAAGTGGGCGCCGGCACTTTCCACACCGCAACGTTTCTGCGCGCCATCGGCCCGGAAACCTGGAACGCCGCCTACGTACAACCGAGCCGTCGTCCTACCGATGGCCGTTATGGCGAGAACCCGAATCGCCTGCAGCACTATTACCAGTTTCAGGTCGTACTCAAGCCCAACCCGGACAACTTCCAGGAGCTGTACCTCGGCTCGCTGAAGCATGTCGGCCTGGATCCGCTGGTGCACGACGTTCGCTTTGTCGAAGATAACTGGGAATCACCCACCCTCGGCGCCTGGGGCCTGGGCTGGGAGATCTGGTTGAACGGCATGGAAGTGTCGCAATTCACTTATTTCCAGCAAGTTGGCGGCATCGAGTGCTATCCCGTAACGGGCGAGATTACTTATGGCCTTGAGCGTCTGGCGATGTACCTGCAGGGCGTTGAGTCAGTCTATGACCTGGTCTGGACCGACGGGCCATTCGGCAAAGTGACCTACGGCGATGTCTTCCATCAGAACGAAGTTGAGCAATCGACGTACAACTTCGAGCACGCCAATGTCGACAAGCTGTTTGAGCTGTTCGACTTCTACGAGAGCGAAGCCGTACGGCTGATTGAAGTCGAGCTGCCACTGCCGAGCTACGAGATGGTCCTCAAGGCCTCCCACACGTTTAACCTGCTGGATGCCCGTCGCGCGATTTCCGTGACTGCGCGTCAACAATACATTCTGCGCGTCCGTACCCTCGCTCGCTCCGTGGCCCAGGCGTACCTGACGGCCCGGGCCAAGTTGGGCTTCCCGATGGCTGCGCCTGATATCCGTGATGAAGTGTTGGCCAAGCTGGAGGCAGCGCAATGAGTGCTCAAGATTTTCTGGTCGAGCTGGGCACCGAAGAACTGCCACCCAAAGCACTGAATACTTTGGCCGATGCGTTCATGGCCGGTATCGAAAAGGGCCTGCAGGCTGCAGGTCTGACCTACAGCGCCAAACAGGTTTACGCAGCGCCACGTCGACTGGCCGTGCTGATTACCCAGCTCGCCACCGAGCAGCCTGACCGCAGCGTTAATCTGGACGGGCCACCCCGCCAGGCAGCGTTCGACGCAGAGGGCAATCCCACCCAGGCCGCATTGGGCTTCGCCAAGAAGTGCGGCGTCGATCTGAGCGAAATCGATCAAAGCGGTCCGAAGCTGCGTTACAGCCAGAGCATTCCGGGCAAACCAACGCTGAGCCTGTTGCCAACCATCGTCGAGGATTCTCTCAACGACTTGCCAATCCCCAAGCGCATGCGCTGGGGCGCGCGCAAGGAAGAGTTCGTACGGCCGACTCAATGGCTGGTGATGCTGTTTGGCGATCAGGTCGTTGACTGCACCATCCTCGCTCAGACCTCCGGCCGGGAATCGCGTGGCCATCGCTTCCATCATCCGGAAAGTGTGCGCATTACCTCGCCAGCCAACTACGCCAGCGATCTGCGCGCCGCTCACGTGCTTGCAGATTTCAACGAGCGTCGCCAGCTCATCAGCAAGCGTGTTGAAGAGCTCGCCGCTCAGCATGAGGGCACCGCCATTGTGCCGCCGGCATTGCTGGATGAGGTGACCGCGCTGGTCGAATGGCCAGTGCCGCTGGTGTGCTCGTTCGAGGAGCGCTTCCTAGAGGTGCCACAGGAAGCCCTTATCATCACGATGCAGGACAACCAGAAGTATTTCTGCCTGCTCAATGCCGAGGGCAAGCTGCTACCGCGTTTTATCACTGTCGCGAACATCGACAGCAAGGACGCATCGCAGATTGTCCTGGGTAATGAGAAGGTTGTGCGCCCGCGCCTGACCGACGCCGAGTTCTTCTTCAAGCAGGACAAGAAGCAGAAGCTTGAGACCTTCAATCAGCGCCTGCAGAACGTTGTCTTCCAGGCCCAGTTGGGCACGGTTTTCGACAAGGCTGAGCGGGTATCCAAGCTGGCTGCATTCATTGCCCCACGCATTGGTGGCGATGCTCAGCGCGCCGCACGTGCGGGTCTGCTGTCCAAGTGCGACCTGGCCACAGAAATGGTTGGCGAATTCCCGGAAATGCAGGGCGTGGCCGGCTACTACTATGCCTTGGCCGATGGTGAGCCCGAAGACGTCGCGTTGGCGTTGAATGAGCAATACATGCCACGTGGTGCTGGCGCTGAACTGCCAGGTACGCTGACTGGCGCAGCTGTGGCCATCGCCGACAAGCTCGACACCCTCGTCGGGATTTTCGGCATCGGCATGCTCCCGACCGGCAGCAAAGACCCATACGCATTGCGCCGCGCGGCGCTCGGCATCTTGCGCATTCTGATCGAGAAAAAGCTGGACCTGGACTTGGTCAAAACCGTGCAATTCGCGGTCGCTCAGTTCGGTGTGAAGATCAAACCGGCCGGCCTGCCGGAACAGGTTCTTGAATTCATCTTCGACCGCCTGCGCGCTCGCTATGAAGACGAGGGCGTCGACGTTTCGGTTTACCTTTCGGTTCGCGCCTTGCAGCCGGCTTCCGCCCTGGACTTCGATCAGCGCGTTCAGGCTGTGCAGGCTTTCCGCAAGCTGCCCGAGGCTGCAGCACTGGCCGCAGTCAACAAGCGTGTGTCGAACCTGCTCAGCAAAGCGGACGGCAATATCGCTCACACGGTAGAGCCGAAGTATTTCGATAACGCCAACGAGTTTTCGCTGTACTCGGCGATTCAGCAGGCAGATCAGGCCGTAGCGCCCATGTCCGCCAGCCGCCAGTACAACGAGGCGCTGACGCGTCTTGCCGCACTTCGCGAACCTGTCGATGCGTTTTTCGAAGCGGTAATGGTGAACGCAGAAGACGCCAGTGTGCGGGCCAATCGTTACGCCTTGCTCGCCCGTCTGCGCAATCTGTTCCTTGGCGTTGCCGACATCTCCTTGTTGAGCTGATTGCGAGGGATATGCCAGTGAAGTTGCTGATTCTCGATCGGGACGGGGTGATCAACCAGGACTCCGATGCCTACATCAAGTCGGTGGAGGAGTGGGTTCCGATTCCTGGTTCGGTCGAGGCCATCGCGCAACTGAGCAAGGCCGGCTGGACGGTGGCGGTGGCCACTAACCAGTCCGGCATTGCTCGCGGCTACTACGATCTCGCGACACTTGATGCCATGCATGCGCGCTTGCGTGAACTCGTGGCACAGAACGGAGGCGAGGTCGGACTGGTTGTCTATTGCCCCCACGGCCCGGACGCTGGCTGTGATTGCCGTAAGCCAAAACCTGGCATGCTCAAGACAATCGCCCGCCATTACGCCGTCGATTTAGCCGGCGTTTGGTTTGTGGGTGACAGTAAGGGTGACCTGGACGCGGCAGCTGCCGTCGATTCACAACCTGTATTGGTTATGACAGGCAAAGGTCAGAAGACGCGAAGCGGGCCATTACCCGCCGGCACGTTGATTTTTGAAGATCTGGCGGCGGTCGCCGCAGAACTTATTCACAACAGCGAACTGTTGGAAGGCTGAGGCCTGTCCAGCAGACCGCTTAATTCGGGCTATCGCCCCGTAACGGTATAAGCAGCTATGTCGATTGTGCAGGCCATCAGGATCTTCTTCTTTTACCTGCTGCTGGGCACCAGCGCCCTGCTGTGGTGTTCGCTCAGTTTCTTTATTGCGCCTTTCCTGCCATTTCGCGCTCGTTATCGCTTTATCAACGTCTACTGGTGCCGCTGTGCACTATGGCTGACGCGCGTGTTGCTCAACATCAAGGTCAACATCACCGGCCAGGAAAACATTCCCGAGACGCCATGCGTCATCGTCTCCAATCATCAAAGTACCTGGGAGACGTTTTTTCTATCGGCGCACTTTCAACCTTTGAGCCAGGTACTCAAGCGCGAGCTGCTGTACGTGCCTTTCTTTGGCTGGGCCATGGCGATGCTCCGTCCGATCGCAATCGATCGCAATAACCCCAAAGCGGCGCTCAAAGTCGTCGCAAAGAAAGGCGACGAATTACTTAAGGATCGCGTTTGGGTGCTCATCTTCCCTGAGGGCACGCGGGTACCTTACGGCCAGATTGGAAAGTTCTCACGCAGCGGTTCGGCACTGGCGGTTAATGCAGATCTCCCCGTCTTGCCCATCTCACACAATGCCGGCCGGTATTGGCCCAAAGAGGGCTGGGGGAAGAAGCCTGGGACTATTGAGGTCGTCATTGGCAAGCCGATGTATGCCGAGGGCACTGGCCCTCGCGCAATCGCTGCGCTGAACGATCGCGTTTCGGCCTGGAACGAGCAAACGCAGCGCGATTTGGGATCACCTGCGGTGCCTGCACCCCTACCGGAAAAATCCGCCGTCTGAATTTGTGGATAACCTGTGCACTAAATGTCGCAAAATCTCAGAAATACACTGCTAACTCATTAATTCTAATGCTTATTTCTCGCAGTGCTTACGGCGACAAAACCGTGCATAAGTTTTTCTTAGCCGTTGTCAATTGCTTGAAAAGGCCGGTCTTGAGCCTGCGCAGCCAAGACCGTAAGTGATCAAGCGGTCTTAGCCGACGCTGTACTGTAACGCGTGCATAGCGTCCCCATGCCGACTAACGCAATCCCGCCACACGCCGCTGCGACAAATCCCATGGCAGGTGAAACGCTGTCGATCGCAAAACCCACAATCGGCGCCGACAGCGTCTGGCCTATGCGGTAGGCCGAATCATGCAAGCCCATCACTTCTCCTCTGACGCTTGAAGGCGCCAGCTTTGCAACCGCTTCCGAACCTGCAGCCAGCGTCGGAGTGCACAGCAGGTTGGTCGGCAGCAGCGCGAGCAAAAGCCACCACCAGACGTCATCAAAAAAGACTACGGGTAGCAGCAACACGCTCATCGCCAGAGCGAGCTTCATTTGCGACCAAGACCTGTGGACAACTCCGTGGACATATCCGCCCACGATGGATGCAATGGACATGGCAGCGATGACATAACCGGTAAAGGCAAGTTGATCGCTGGCACGCAACACGGCAATGAGTGCCAACTCTGTGCCGTACAGCACGAATAAAGCACCCGCACTGACAAACATGACGGCTAATAAACGGCCGCTCATCCATGTGCGAAGTTTGGGTCGGACGCGATCTGGATTCGCCGCGACTTCATCCAGATTTCGGGTAGGCCAGTTCAATACATACAGTACGACGTAGGAGAGTGCGCGCCAAAGGCCTATGCCCGCCAGAGTGGCAGTCGCCGAATAGGTGGTGATCAACAGGATGCCGCTGGCGGGCCCGATCACGAATGAGAGTTCCATGAGCATCATGTTCAGCGAATACGCGGGACGGCGCTGATCTTCCGGGACCAGACTGGCCACGAACTGCCGCGCAAGCGATCCTGTCGGCACGGTAAAAAGACCGGCGATAAAAGCCAATAGGACATAGAGCCAATAGCTCACCATAGGGAGCAATATCCACGCGAGGGTCGACAGCGTCCCGCACACAGCCACCACCGGGCGTAAGCCATGACGGTCGATCATCCGGCCGAGCAGGGGAGAGCCCACCGCGAAACCCAAGGCAGTCGCCGTGCCCACCACGCCCGCATCAAAATAACTGCCGCCCATTTCGTTGAGCACATGCAAGCTCAACGTGAGCCCCATGATGGTCAGCGGGAGACCCGCGACGAACATGAATAACGTGGCAGGCAGCACTCGAGGGATTGCCAGAACTTTTTGGTATTTGCGAATCGACATGTGACTGAAGCTCCTTGGTCTTTCACTGTCCTGATGCTGCGGTTCAATCCACGGGTACTTCGGGTCATGTTGGCGTGGCTCGCTAACAGAAACTCAAAACACTGTCCCGCGTATCAAAAACTATCGTTCAGGATTCCGGGCCAAAATATTGGCTGACAGGGCGTGCAGGTTATCCACAGCACGATTAGGGAAGGCAATTAGACGCGCAAAATTCCCAGTGTATTGTTCATGCTCAACACCATTTACAACCCTCTCGATATCGCGCGTCCCCGACGGCGTAAGTGTCACAGCGGTGAATGGATCGAATCGGTACGACCCTGATCGCGCGCGGAGGCAGTATGAATACGTTGGGTGACTTGGCGTCCAGACGGGACAACAACTTTAACCTCATCAGGATAATCGCCGCAGCAGCGGTACTGATTTCTCATAGCTATCCTCTTGCGCTCGGCCATGATGCGGTCGAACCACTCTCTGACCTGATCGGCCTTTCCCTTGGTGAGGTGGCGGTAATCACGTTCTTTTGCGTCTCCGGCTTTTTTATCTCGCTTAGCCGCGATCGCGCAGGCGGCACGATCAACTTCTTCACCGCTCGATTTCTGCGCATCTATCCGGGACTGACATTCGTACTGCTGGTCAGTGTGTTTCTGATCGGACCTTTGTTTACGACACTGAGTACGCCGGAATATTTCCGTTCAGGTGAAACATACGGTTATCTCACCCACGACCTGACGCTATTCAACATGAAGTACCAGCTGCCTGGCGTGTTTGAGATGAACCCTTGGCCAGGTATAAATGGGTCACTCTGGACGCTTTTCTTTGAGGTCGCCTTTTACATTCTGGTCGGCGCGCTGGGTGCGTTCTCTGTCTGCAGCGAGCGACGCAGATTCTCCGGGTTTCTTGTTTTATACGCCGCGCTGTACATCACGTTCAAAGGGCTGAGATTGAACAGTGCGCTGTTCAACGACTTCTACGGCACCGAAGCTTTTTTCATGTGGAGCTTGCCATTTGTTCTGGGCATGTCCTTCTACCAATATCGTCAGCATATCCACCATCGTTTATTGGGCCTCCTGCCTTTCGCTGTTTTGGCGGCCTGCACATGGCGCACCCCGTTTTTCTTCGAGTGCGGGGTGCTGGCGTGGACATATCTGATTTTGTACTTGGGGTTCGCTTACCAGCCTGTGATCGCCCGTTACAGACACCTGGGTGATTACTCCTACGGTGTTTATATCTATGCCTTTCCGGTCCAGGAAATCCTGGCCCACCTTTTCAAAGGCATTGGCCCTGTCAGCATGATGCTGCTCGGTTTCCCGGTTGTATTACTGGCAGCCGTATTCTCTTGGCACTTTATCGAGAAGCCCGCCATGGCAAGGCGCGGCAGCGTTGCCGACTTTATCAGCAGTCGTCTGGACAGTATCAAACGGCCTAGGGCCACAGTTGGGAAAGGTAAAGCATGATCGCCCGAGCCCGAAGTTCGGGCTAAACGCGTTTGGCATGTATTCAACAGGGAGTTCGCGATGAAAAGATTTCAAGTGCTGGACGGGTTCAGGGGCATCTGCGCACTAAGCGTTGCGGTCTATCACGTCCACGTTCCACAGAGCTTCGGCGAATGGGCATTCTTCAGAAACGCGCATTATCTGGTGAGCTTTTTCTTCGTCCTGAGTGGCTTCGTCATGGCCCATACCTACCGCCAGAGGCTTGGCACGAAAGGTCAGTTCAGGCAGTTCTTCATCACTCGCACCTTCCGACTCTATCCATTGCACGTCTTTGTGCTCCTGTTCGCCATCGCACTGGAGATCGTGAAGCTGAGCGCAGAGCGTGCCGGTATAGCCTTCAGTCAGCCGAGTTTCACCGGGCAGCGCGCGCCCCAAGAAATCATCCCCAACCTGCTGCTCCTCCAATCCTGGTGGCCAGGATTCAATCCTCAGTCGTTCAACTTTCCGGCGTGGAGCATCAGTGTCGAGTACTACATTTACATGATTTTTGCGGGGATACTTCTGTGTACCCCCCGGTTCGCCACGCTGATATTCCTGATCGTTTCAGCGATGGCTGCCGCGTGTTTGTCGCTGGGACTTGCTGACTTGATGGAGCCGGCATTACAGGGGCTGTCTTGTTTCTTCGCAGGGGTTATGACCTATAAGCTTTATACAGTTATCCACAAGAAGGCCCTCTCGCGGTGGCTGCTCACCTTCCTGGAGGTGAGCGGTATTTGCATGACGTTGAGCTTGCTGATAAGCGAGAGCGGTCACAAGCAGCTTATTTTGATGGTGGTCTTCTGCGCGCTGATATTGGTCTTCTCTTTCGAGGGAGGGGTTGTCTCGACCTTGCTTAAAGCTCAACCATTTGAACGGCTGGGCGCGCTGTCCTACTCGATCTACATGGTCCATGCGATGGTTTTATTCGCTGTCACCCTAGGGTTGCTTATGGTGGGGAAGGTCACTGGTTACACCGTCGTCACATACACTGCCGCAGCCCCTGGTCCGATGCTTTCCTTCCAGAACGCAGTAGCTGACAACCTCCTGCTCATCGGTCTACTAATCATAATTGTGCGTATATCCGCGGTCAGCCATCAATGCATCGAGCTCCGCGGTATTGAGTGGGGCAGACGGTTGAGCAGGAGAGGGCTGATTACATCGCCAACCAGTCAGATCAAAACGGTAAGCTGAACATCTCAAACAAAACAGCCCCAACGATTCGCATCGTTGGGGCTGTTTTTATTTACGGGTGAACCTTAGAAATCGAGGTTCGACACTGCCAGTGCGTTAGCTTCGATGAAGTCGCGGCGCGGCTCTACTGCATCACCCATCAGGGTGTTGAAGATCTGGTCAGCGCCGATAGCGTCTTCGATCGTGACTTTGAGCATGCGTCGCACGCTTGGGTCCATTGTGGTTTCCCACAACTGATCGGGGTTCATCTCACCAAGACCTTTATAGCGCTGAATCGTGTGACGTTTGGTGCTTTCCGCCATCAACCAAGCCAGCGCTTCCTTGAACTCCGTGACCGATTTCTTGCGTTCGCCGCGTTGTACGTAGGCGCCTTCTTCGAGCAAGGTACTGATCTGAGCGCCCAGTGCGGTGACCGTTTTGTAGTCATTGCTGCCGAAAAAGTCGCGGTTGAAGGTTACGTAATTAGACAAACCATGGGAGATCAGCTCGACCTCAGGCAGCCACACGTTACGCTCGCGGTCTTCCCGCAAACTGGCCTTGTAGACCAAACCGGACTTTTCACCGACGCGCAGGCGTTCATCAAATTTTGCCAGCCACTCTTGCATGGCCGCATGGTCCGACAGCTGCTCCATTGGTACAGCCGGCAGATACACAAAGTGCTCGGTCAGCTCCTGCGGGTAAAGACGGGACAGACGTTTGAGGGTCTTCATGACCATACGGAAGTCGTGTACCAGTTTCTCCAACGCTGCGCCGGAAATACCAGGCGCCGATTCGCTCAAGTGCAGGCTGGCATCTTCAAGTGCGGACTGGGTCATGTACTCTTCCATGGCCTCGTCGTCCTTGATGTACTGCTCTTGCTTACCTTTCTTGACCTTGTACAACGGTGGCTGAGCGATATAGATGTAGCCACGCTCCACCAGCTCGGGGAGCTGACGGAAGAAGAATGTCAGAAGCAACGTACGGATGTGCGAACCGTCAACGTCCGCATCGGTCATGATGATGATGTTGTGGTAGCGCAGCTTGGCGATGTTGTACTCGTCGCGGCCGATACCGCAGCCCAGCGCGGTGATCAATGTTCCCACTTCTTGGGAAGAGATCATTTTGTCGAAACGCGCCTTCTCTACGTTCAGGATCTTGCCCTTGAGCGGGAGGATGGCCTGAGTTTTACGGTTACGTCCCTGCTTGGCGGAGCCGCCAGCAGAGTCACCTTCCACCAAGTACAGCTCGGAAAGGGCAGGGTCTTTTTCTTGGCAGTCAGCCAGTTTGCCAGGCAGGCCTGCAATATCGAGCGCACCCTTACGACGGGTCATCTCACGCGCTTTTCGTGCAGCTTCCCGAGCACGCGCCGCATCGATCATCTTGCCGACGACGGCTTTCGCTTCATTCGGGTTCTCAAGCAGGAAGTCAGAGAAGTACTTGCCCATCTCCTGCTCAACCGCTGTCTTCACCTCTGACGAAACCAGTTTGTCTTTTGTCTGCGAGCTGAACTTCGGATCAGGGACTTTAACGGAGATAATCGCGGTGAGGCCTTCGCGTGCATCGTCACCTGTGGTGGCGACTTTGTGCTTCTTCGCCAGACCTTCCTGCTCAATGTAGTTATTCAGGTTACGGGTCAGGGCTGAGCGGAAGCCAACAAGATGGGTGCCACCGTCACGCTGCGGAATGTTGTTCGTGAAGCACAACAGGTTCTCGTTGAAGCTGTCATTCCACTGCAGCGCAATCTCAACGCCGATGCCATCTTCACGCTGGATGTTGAAGTGGAAGACCTGGTTCACGGGTGTCTTGTTGGTATTCAAGTATTCGACGAACGCCCGCAGTCCACCTTCGTACTTGAACAACTCCTCCTTGCCGCTGCGCTCGTCCTTGAGAACGATACCCACGCCGGAGTTCAGGAAAGAGAGTTCACGGATCCGCTTCGCCAGGATGTCCCAACTGAAGTGGATATTTTTGAAAGTCTCAGATGATGGCTTGAAATGAATCTCGGTACCTGTGGTTTCACTCTCGCCAACGATTTGCATCGGCTCTTGTGGCACGCCGTGGACATACGTCTGCTCCCAGACCTTTCCACTGCGGCGAACAGTCAGGTTTAAAACCTCGGACAATGCGTTAACAACTGAAACGCCCACACCATGCAGACCGCCGGATACCTTGTACGAGTTATCGTCAAACTTACCGCCAGCGTGCAATACGGTCATGATGACCTCGGCTGCGGAGACGCCTTCTTCTTTATGGACATCGACAGGGATGCCACGTCCATTGTCGCGAACAGTGATCGATTCATCCGGGTGAATGATGATGCTGATGTCGTCGCAGTGACCTGCCAACGCCTCGTCGATCGAGTTGTCCACTACCTCAAACACCATGTGATGAAGGCCGCTGCCGTCATCTGTGTCGCCGATATACATACCAGGACGTTTCCGTACGGCATCGAGCCCTTTCAGCACTTTGATGCTGGTCGAGTCGTACGTTTGATTTTCGCTCATGCCTTCACTCCCGGTGGTCGTGGGTCTGGGTGATATTGCCATGTTCCACGTGGAACACAGCAACTGGCGTTTCCGCCAGCCAGCCTTCCCGCAACAATTCATGATCTACGCAGGTTATGAATACCTGGCAGCGTAATTCTTCCAGCAGCCGACAAAGCGCGCCGCGGTGATTCTCATCGAGCTCCGATGGAAGGTCGTCGACGAGATAAATACATTGGCCACGACGGGCCGTGCTTACTAAATGTCCCTGAGCAATCCGCAGGGCGCAGACCACCAGCTTCTGCTGCCCACGAGAAAGGATGTCCGCCGCATTATGCCCGCCGAGCCGCAGACGTAAATCTGCACGTTGGGGCCCTGCTTGCGTATGACCCATCTGCTGATCGCGATAGAGCGAGGATGCGAGTACGTCGCTCAGGTTCTTTTCTTTGTCCCATCCTCGATAGTAACTAAGTGTCAGCCCATCGATCTGAACAAGCTCACGCAGGGTTTGCTCAAATACGGGCTTCAATGCCTTGATATAAGCGCGCCGATACTCGTCGATTTCATCACTAGCCAGGCACAACTCACGGTCCCAGGCGGCCTGCGAAGCGGCGTCAAGTGTACCATGGCGAAGCCACGAGTTCCGCTGCCTCAGGGCCTTCTGGAGCCGTTGCCAAGTCGCCATAAATCGAGGTTCCACGTGGAACACTCCCCAGTCCAGAAACTGGCGGCGGATCTTGGGAGCACCTTCTAAAAGCCTAAAGCTATCCGGATTGATTAGCTGCAGCGGCAACGTCTCAGCGAGCTGCGCCGCGCTCTTCGCATTTTGGCCATCGATGCGAATTTGAAAATCACCCTGACGCTCCCGGGATACGCCGAGGCTGCTATGCCCACCTTCGGCGAGTTCGACCTGTCCAAATACCGTACAGGCAGGCTGCTCATATTGGATGACCGGTTGCAACCGAGCACTGCGGAATGACCGCGCCAGGCCGAGGAGATAGATGGCTTCAAGAACACTGGTTTTACCACTGCCGTTGGCGCCATAAAGGATGTTGATGCGAGGGGAGGGAGAGAACGTCACCGGGTGCAGATTGCGCACCCCGGTGACCGAGACGCGGCTAAGAGACATTGATCAACTGCTGTTACAGACGCATCGGCATGACGACATAAGCCGAGTCGTCATTACCAGATTCCTGCACCAATGCGCTGCTGTTGGAATCCGAGAGGATCAGACGAACTTGTTCGGTCGTCATGACACCCAATACATCAAGCAAGTAGCTTACGTTGAAACCTATCTCCAGCGAGCTGCCGTTGTAATCAACGCTGATCTCTTCTTCAGCTTCCTCCTGCTCCGGGTTATTCGCCTGAATTTTCAACTGACCGTTAGCCAACTGAAGACGAATACCCCGGTATTTTTCATTGGAGAGAATCGCGGTACGGCTAAACGCTTCTCGCAATGCTTGACGATCACCCACCACCAGCTTGTCCCCACCTTTAGGCAGCACTCGCTCGTAGTCCGGGAATTTACCGTCGACCAGTTTGGAAGTGAACGTGAACTCGCCTGTTGTCGCCCGGATGTGATGCTGGCCGAGCACGATGCTGACCAAGCCATCCTGCTCTGTTAGCAGGCGTGCAAGCTCCAGGATGCCCTTACGAGGAACGATGACTTGATGGCGGTCAGCCTGCTCAATGTCCGCTGCCATGGAGCACATGGCTAGCCGGTGGCCATCTGTTGCCACAGCTCGCAGAATGCCTGACTGGACCTCGATCAACATACCGTTGAGATAGTAACGAACGTCTTGCTGAGCCATCGCAAAGCTGGTGCGTTCAATCAGACGGCGCAGCTTGCTTTGAATAAGGCTGAAAGTGAGAGAGCCCGGGCCTTCTTCAACAGTCGGGAAATCGTTCGCAGGCAGCGTTGACAGTGTGAAGCGGCTGCGGCCAGCCTTCACGATCAGTTTTTGTTCATCTAGCTTGATGTCGATAAGAGCGTCGTTTGGAAGGCTCTTGCAGATGTCCATCAGCTTTCTGGCGGGCACCGTGATCTCACCTGGCTCTGCAGGCTCCTCCAGCTGGACGCGACCAACCAGCTCAACTTCCAGGTCGGTGCCCGTCAGTGACAACTGCTGGCCTTCTACAACCAAGAGTACGTTCGACAGAACCGGCAAGGTCTGACGGCGTTCGACAACGCCGGCGACCAGTTGCAGGGGTTTCAACAGGGCTTCGCGTTGAATGGTGAAATGCATGGTCTAGTCCCTTGCCTTGATAAGCTGCGACGGCATCACGTTGTTAACGTACGCAGCAAGTTCTTGTAGTCCTCGCGGATGTCCGCATCGGATTCTTTCAATTCGTTAATCTTGCGGCACGCATGTAACACCGTGGTGTGATCTCGGCCGCCAAACACATCACCGATTTCCGGAAGGCTGTGGTTGGTCAGTTCCTTGGACAATGCCATCGCCACCTGGCGCGGTCGCGCGACGGACCTCGAACGACGCTTGGACAGCAGGTCGGAGATTTTGATTTTGTAATATTCGGCAACGGTACGCTGGATGTTATCCACACTTACCAGCTTGTCTTGTAGGGCGAGCAAGTCCTTCAACGATTCGCGGATCAATTCAATGGTGATGTCGCGGCCCATGAAGTGCGAATGGGCGATGACGCGCTTCAGCGCACCCTCAAGCTCACGCACGTTGGAACGGATACGCTGGGCAATAAAGAACGCAGCGTCGTGAGGCAGATCGACTTTCGCCTGATCCGCCTTCTTCATCAAAATAGCGACCCGTGTTTCCAGCTCTGGAGGCTCAACGGCTACCGTCAGCCCCCAACCGAAACGTGACTTCAGACGCTCTTCAAGCCCTTCGATCTCTTTAGGGTAACGGTCACTGGTGAGAATAACCTGCTGACCACCCTCAAGAAGGGCGTTGAAGGTGTGGAAAAACTCCTCCTGAGAGCGCTCCTTGCGCGCAAAGAACTGAATGTCATCGATCAGGAGCGCGTCAACGGAGCGATAGAAGCGCTTGAACTCATTAATGGCGTTGAGTTGGAGCGCCTTGACCATATCCGCCACAAACCGCTCGGAGTGCAGATAAACGACCTTGGCGTTCGGGTTTTTCTTGAGCAGATGGTTACCCACAGCATGCATCAGGTGAGTTTTACCCAGGCCCACACCGCCATAAAGAAAGAGGGGGTTATAGCCATGCTTGGGATTATCCGCTACCTGCCAGGCGGCCGCTCGTGCCAGCTGGTTGGACTTGCCTTCGACAAAGTTTTCGAACGTGAAGGTCCTGTTGAGATAGCTGGTGTGCTTGAGCGCGCCCTCAACCTGAACGTTACGCTGCTCGGCGCGGGCTGGAGCTTGCTGGGAACTGGCACCCGCCATCGGATCGAAGCTAGCCCGAGAGGGTTCGTCTTCAACATTCAACGAGGTTTGGATCATAGGAGCAGAAGTTGAAACGACCTGCGGTGCGCGCGGGGGAACGGGCGCTTCGCTGGTGGCCGCTATCTCGGCAGCTTGAGACGCGGCGGCAGCCGCAGCCAGCGGTGCATTCGGCGCGGCACGTGGGGCCGAGCTACGTTTGCTTCCTATTAATAAGGACAGGGATGGCGCGATTCCTTGACCGTGCTCGCTGAGTAACTCGAGCAGCCGACCCAAGTACTTCTCATTGACCCAGTCCAGTACAAATCGATTGGGCGCATACACGCGCAGTTCATCGCCTTCGGCTTCAACCTGCAACGGACGGATCCAGGTGTTGAATTGCTGGGCAGGCAGCTCATCGCGCAAAAGCTCAACGCATTGCTGCCAAAGTTCCACTGACACAAATATCCCCTAGATTCTGAAGCCGGTGAGGCAAAAACAAGCCGCCATTGTAACCACCCGAAGCTGACTTATCCACATGAAGGTGGGGCACTAATGCATGAAATCCGGGTGTAGGTGCTTAAAACGACGCCTCTCCGTGGATAGATAAGCTCTGTGGATAACATGACGTCAGCCCATTGCATAACACAGGGTTGAAGGCTGTGGATAAGCCCCCTGTGGATAACCTGCGGAGTTGCACACAGCTTGTAATCAGCCGCCGCACAGCCGGGGCACTGCTTTTGGACAGGCTTTCATCCCTCTGTACACAACGAAATACTTGGCCCTCAGAGCTTTATCCACAGATCCTATCGCCCTAAGCTTTTATAAGCTTTACAAAAAAGCTTTAAATACCTTCCTTCTTTATTTCTATATTTGGGTTCGAAGCATGCACCGGCTGATCGGTCGCTGTCGATGAATGCACAGCAGGAACTAAATGCAAGAAACGTTGGTTGGAAATTGACCTGCGAGCCCGCTTTCTCTAGAATCCCCGGTCTCTTAAAACGGGGGCCATTCCGGCCCGTTGTGGACGAACCAGGTAACACGCCATGAAACGTACTTTCCAACCCAGCACTATCAAGCGCGCTCGCACCCACGGTTTCCGTGCTCGTATGGCCACCAAAAACGGTCGCGCAGTCCTGTCGCGTCGTCGCGCCAAAGGCCGTAAGCGTCTGGCAGTTTGATTAATCGGCACAGGTGGTGAGTCAGGACTTCAGTCGGGAAAAGCGTTTGCTGACCCCCCGGCATTTCAAGGCAGTCTTTGACTCCCCCACCGGCAAGGTTCCGGGGAAAAATCTCCTGCTCCTTGTGCGCAACAACGATCTTGATCATCCCCGTCTCGGGCTGGTGATCGGGAAGAAGAGTGTGAAGCTCTCCGTTGAGCGCAACCGCTTGAAACGCCTGATGCGTGAGTCGTTTCGCCTTCACCAGGACACCCTGGTCGGATGGGATATCGTCGTCGTCGCGCGCAAAGGCTTGGGTGACATTGAAAACCCCGAATTGATTCAGCATTTCGGCAAGCTCTGGAAACGTCTGGCGCGCAGCCGGCCCGATCCCGAACTTAAAACCGAAACTGCGGGGGTAGACAGTCCTGATGCGTAAACTGGCGCTCGTTCCGATCCAGTTTTACCGCTATGCCATCAGTCCCCTGATGGCCAGTCACTGTCGTTTCTACCCCAGTTGCTCCTGCTACGCGTACGAGGCCATTGAAAATTATGGTCTGGTGCGTGGTGGCTGGCTGACCTTACGTCGCTTAGGTCGGTGTCATCCGTGGAATCCCGGTGGTTATGACCCGGTTCCACCTGCTCCCACCTCCCGTTCCTCTTCGATGGCCGAGTAATCATGGATATTAAACGCACGATCCTGATCGTCGCCCTGGCAATCGTGACCTATGTCGGTGTCCTGAAATGGAACCAGGACTACGGTCAGGCTGCCTTGCCGACTCAGAATGTTGCTGCCACCACCAATACATCCGCTATTCCTGATGCTCCGCAAGGTTCAGCGACTGCCAATGCAGACGTCCCTAGCGCTACAGGCGAAGTCGCTGCGCCCGCGGAAATCCCCGTGGCCACCAGCAAAGATCTGATCCAGGTGAAGACTGACGTCCTCAATCTGGAAATTGATCCGGTAGGCGGCGATGTGGTGCAGCTTCGTTTGCCGCTGTATCCACGCCGTCAGGACCATCCCGAAATTCCTTTCCAGCTGTTCGATAACGGCGGCGAGCGGATTTTCCTTGCTCAGAGCGGTCTGACTGGCGCAAACGGTCCCGACGCTCGAGCCTCTGGTCGTCCGGTTTATTCGGCTACGCAGAAAAGTTTCCAGCTGGCCGACGGCCAGAATGATCTGGTCGTCGACCTGAAGTTCAGCGATGGTGGCGTTAATTACATCAAGCGCTTTACGTTCAAACGTGGCCTGTATGACCTGACCGTTTCCTACGTGATTGACAACCAGAGCGCGCAGCAGTGGAACGGTAGCCTGTTCGCACAGTTGAAACGCGATGCGAGCGCCGATCCATCCTCGACTACGGCGACAGGGACAGCCACCTACCTGGGCGCTGCCATGTGGACGCCTTCGGAACCCTACAAAAAGGTTTCCATGAAGGACATCGACAAAGGATCGGTGAAAGACACTGTTCAGGGCGGGTGGGTTGCCTGGTTGCAACATTACTTCGTGACCGCCTGGATTCCGAACAAGGCTGACAGCAACACCGTTACCACTCGTAAAGACAGCGCTGGCAATTACATCATCGGTTTCACTGGGCCGGCATTGACTGTCGCACCTGGCGCCAAAGCTGAAACGACCGCTACGCTTTACGCCGGCCCGAAGAGTCAGGCAGTCCTGAAGGAGTTATCCCCAGGTCTGGAACTGACAGTGGATTACGGCATTCTGTGGTTCATTGCCCAACCCATTTTCTGGCTGTTGCAACATATTCACAGCCTTGTGGGTAACTGGGGTTGGTCGATCATTTTCCTGACGATGCTGATCAAAGGGCTTTTCTTCCCGCTGTCGGCCGCCAGTTATAAATCCATGGCCAGGATGCGTGCAGTTGCGCCTCGACTCGCCGCGTTGAAAGAACAGCATGGCGATGATCGTCAGAAGCTGTCTCAATCAATGATGGAGCTGTACAAGAAAGAAAAGATCAACCCGCTGGGTGGGTGCTTGCCGATTCTGGTGCAGATGCCGGTGTTCCTTTCCCTGTACTGGGTACTGCTGGAAAGCGTCGAGATGCGCCAGGCGCCTTGGCTCCTGTGGATAACCGACCTGTCGATCAAAGACCCGTTCTTTATCCTGCCAATCATCATGGGCGCCACCATGTTCATCCAGCAGCGTCTGAACCCGACTCCTCCGGATCCGATGCAGGCGAAGGTCATGAAGTTGATGCCAATCATCTTTACGTTCTTCTTCCTGTGGTTCCCTGCCGGTCTGGTGCTGTACTGGGTTGTGAACAACACCTTGTCCATTACTCAACAGTGGTACATCACCCGCAGCATCGAAGCGAAAGCCAAGAAAGCTGAAGCCTGATCTACCCTGTTAACAAGTTCTTCAAACGCCCCCTCGTGGGGCGTTTTGCTATCCGTCAGTTCTTCAGGAGTCGGCCATGAATGTCCTTTTTGAAACCATTGCGGCCATCGCGACGGCTCCCGGCCGAGGAGGTGTCGGTATCATTCGAGTTTCCGGCCCCCACGCTGGCAAATGTGCCGAGGCAATTCTCGGCAAACTGCCTCAACCTCGTTATGCGCATTACGGCGCTTTCAAAGGGGTAAATGGCGCGGTAATCGACGTAGGCATTGGTCTCTACTTTTCTGGTCCTCATTCGTTTACCGGTGAGGATGTGCTCGAACTTCAGGGGCATGGCGGGCCTGTTGTTCTGGACATGTTGCTTGAGCGTTGCGTGCAGCTGGGATGCCGCCTGGCGCGCCCGGGCGAGTTCAGCGAACGCGCGTTTCTTAATGACAAACTTGACCTGGCCCAGGCAGAGGCAATAGCCGACCTCATTGAGGCGAGCTCTGCACAAGCGGCGCGCAACGCGCTGAGATCACTGCAGGGTGCTTTTTCCCAGCGAGTCCATGAGCTCACGGAAAAGCTGATCAGCCTGAGAATTTATGTCGAAGCGGCGATTGATTTTCCTGAAGAGGAAATCGACTTCCTCGCAGACGGCCATGTGCTGACAATGCTGGATAGCGTGAGGGCGCAGTTATCCACAGTATGGCGGGAAGCTAACCAGGGTGCCCTCCTCAGAGACGGCATGAATGTGGTCATTGCCGGCAGGCCTAACGCCGGTAAGTCGAGCCTGCTGAACGCCCTTGCCGGTAAAGAGGCGGCGATCGTGACGGAAATCGCAGGTACCACCCGGGATGTCCTGCGCGAACATATCCACATTGATGGTATGCCGCTCCATGTGGTCGATACTGCGGGACTGCGTAATACAGACGATCAAGTCGAAAAAATTGGTGTCCAGCGTGCGCTCCAGGCAATAGGCCAGGCTGACAGAATTTTGCTGGTGGTGGATGCAACGGCGCCGGAAGCGGACGATCCGTTTGCACTCTGGCCCGAGTTTCTCGACCTGCGACCTGACCCCGCCAACGTTACCCTGATTCGCAACAAGGTCGACCTGAGCGATGAAGCTGTGCAGCTGTCCACCAGCGTCGATGGGCATGTGACGATCAGCCTTAGTGCCAAAGCCGGTGGTGAAGGCGTTGAGCTTCTGCGCGAGCATCTGAAGGCCTGCATGGGATATCAGCAAGCGGCTGAAGGAAGCTTCAGCGCAAGGCGGCGCCACCTCGAGGCGCTGCACGAAGCAAGCGCCTCCCTCGAGCATGGTCGCTCTCAGCTGACCTTGGCGGGGGCTGGGGAGTTGCTTGCCGAAGATCTGCGCCAGGCGCAGCAGTCTTTAGGCGAAATCACGGGTTCGTTCACCTCAGACGATTTATTGGGACGGATATTTTCCAGCTTCTGCATAGGCAAGTAACGCATCGCTCTCCTAAAGGCAGGCTAATCAGGTTGGTCTGCCCCTCCCCAATCTACTTTTTTCGACTGTCCTGTCAGCTCATGGCGCAATGGGTGTGGCTGAACTCGCGCCAAATTTGGCCTCAGCACGATTTCACGTTGATATGAGCCCTGTGCATAAGCGGGCCTAAGGTCAGTTGATAAACGGGCGTTCAGCATGAGGATAAACACGCCTGTGGACAAGTAGGCTTTTAATCCACAGGCTTAAATAGGTTATCCAATGGCCTCCGATGCACATTACCACAGACCTTAAGTATTCTGTACATCACGTTCTATAAGGCCTGTGTTGATTTATCCACAGAAAAGTTGCCCAGTAGAAATAAACATAAAAACAAAGATCTTATAAATTTCTTTCTTTTTAATTTCTATAGCGCGCCTTATCCACACTTGGTTAAATTTTGCGCATCAGGTTCCTTAGGCTGGGGTAAGTGCCTATACTTGCCGCCCAATCCTATTCCCCCAATCAACAGGCACGAGGTGCGTGGTGGATTTCCCTTCCCGTTTTCAAGTGATCGTCATCGGCGGCGGTCATGCCGGTACCGAGGCAGCACTGGCGTCTGCACGTATGGGTGCTACTACCCTGCTGCTTACGCACAACGTGGAAACCCTCGGCCAGATGAGCTGCAACCCGGCCATTGGCGGCATTGGTAAAAGTCACCTGGTCAAAGAGATCGATGCACTTGGCGGTGCCATGGCAACCGCGACCGATAAAAGCGGCATTCAATTTCGCGTGCTGAATGGTCGTAAAGGCCCAGCTGTCAGAGCCACCAGGGCCCAGGCCGACCGTGTGCTTTACAAAGCTGCGGTCAGGGAAATCATCGAAAATCAGCCCAATCTGTGGATATTCCAGCAGGCGTGCGACGATCTGATCGTGGAACAAGACCAGGTGCGCGGTGTAGTCACCCAGATGGGGCTGCGTTTTCTGGCTGATTCTGTTGTTCTCACCACAGGCACGTTTTTGGGTGGACTTATCCACATCGGTCTGCAGAACTATTCGGGCGGTCGAGCGGGTGATCCGCCCTCCATCGCACTGGCACGCAGGCTTCGTGAGCTACCGCTGAGAGTGGGTCGGCTGAAAACAGGCACGCCTCCACGCATCGATGGACGCTCGGTAGATTTCTCGGTGATGACCGAACAACCGGGTGATACACCGATTCCCGTCATGTCGTTCATGGGGTCCAAGGCACAACACCCTAGCCAGGTCAGCTGCTGGATTACCCACACGAATGCCCGCACGCACGAAATTATCGCGGCGAATCTGGATCGGTCGCCGATGTACTCGGCTGCTGGAGAAATCGAAGGAGTGGGGCCTCGGTACTGCCCATCGATCGAGGACAAGATCCATCGGTTTGCCGACAAGGAAAGCCATCAGGTGTTTATCGAACCGGAAGGTTTGACGACTCATGAGCTTTATCCCAACGGTATATCGACTTCGCTACCGTTCGACGTACAGCTGCAGATCGTTCGTTCCATCCGCGGTATGGAAAACGCACACATCGTTAGGCCGGGCTATGCCATCGAATATGACTATTTCGATCCGCGAGACTTGAAATACAGTCTCGAAACCAAGGTGATTGCGGGATTGTTTTTCGCAGGGCAGATCAACGGCACGACCGGCTACGAAGAAGCCGGCGCACAAGGTTTGCTCGCCGGCGCCAACGCAGCCCTCAGGGCGCAAGGCAAGGACAGCTGGTGCCCGCGTCGCGATGAGGCTTACATTGGCGTGCTGGTAGATGACCTGATTACGCTCGGTACTCAGGAGCCCTACAGGATGTTTACCTCGCGCGCCGAATACCGCCTGATTTTGCGCGAGGACAACGCGGACCTGCGGTTGACCGAGCAGGGCCGGGCGCTCGGCTTGGTGGACGACACCCGCTGGGCGGCATTCTGCGCCAAGCGCGAGGGCATTGAGCTGGAAGAACAGCGTCTGAAGTCGACCTGGGTCCGGCCGGGTACCGAGCAGGGCGACGCGGTCTCGGCGCACTTCGGTACCCCGCTGACCCACGAATACAATCTGCTGAATCTGCTAAGCCGCCCTGAAGTCGACTACGCCAGTCTGGTTGCGCTGACCGGTCATGGTGCGTCGGACCCGCAGGTAGCTGAACAGATCGAAATCAGGACCAAATACGCCGGTTACATTGACCGTCAGCAAGACGAGATCGCTCGTCTGCGTGGCAGCGAAAACACACGGCTTCCTGCAGATATCGACTACACCGGTATTTCCGGTCTTTCCAAAGAGATCCAGAGCAAGCTGGGGATAACTCGACCGGAAACGCTAGGTCAGGCCTCGCGAATTCCGGGGGTGACGCCAGCAGCAATTTCTCTTTTGCTGATTCATTTGAAAAAACGCGGCGCGGGCCGCCAGTTGGAGCAGAGCGCTTGAGTTCGATGGTCACCCCGCAGCATGCCGAAGAATTGACTGTGGGTGCTCGAGAGCTCGGCGTCGACTTGAGCGAGAGCCAACACAGCCAGCTACTGGCATACCTGGCCCTGTTGATCAAATGGAACAAAGCCTACAACCTGACGGCCGTTCGGAACCCTGATGAGATGGTGTCTCGTCATCTGCTGGACAGCTTGAGTGTGGTGCGTTTCGTCGAGGGTGAGCGTCAGCTGGATGTTGGCAGCGGCGGTGGGATGCCCGGCATCCCGCTGGCCATTCTGTTTCCCGACATGAAAATCACAGTATTGGACAGCAACGGCAAGAAGACCCGTTTTCTGACTCAGGTCAAACTCGAACTTGCGCTCTCCAATCTCGAAGTTATCCACAGCCGAGCCGAAGCATTCCAGCCCATGCTGCCATTCAACGGCATCATCTCTCGCGCCTTCAGCAGTCTCGAAGACTTTACACAGTGGACGCGGCACATGGGCGACAGTGATACCCGCTGGCTGGCAATGAAGGGTCTGCATCCAGCGGAGGAGCTGGTAGCATTACCCGCAGATTTTAGTCTGGAAAGCGCGCAAGCCTTGGCCGTACCCGGTTGCCAAGGTCAACGGCATCTGCTGATACTGCGCCGCACGGCATGACAGGGAACACACGCAATAATGGCTAAGGTATTCGCGATAGCGAACCAAAAAGGGGGCGTGGGTAAAACCACTACCTGCATTAATCTCGCAGCTTCGCTGGTGGCTACCAAGCGACGAGTGCTTTTGATTGACCTGGATCCGCAAGGCAACGCCACGATGGGCAGTGGTGTGGATAAGCATGGGCTCGAGCATTCTGTTTATGATCTGCTCATCGGTGAATGCGATCTGAATCAAGCCATGCACTTTTCAGAGCACGGTGGATATCAGTTA
The DNA here is from genome assembly GCF_000759445.1 of Pseudomonas lutea. Taxonomy (NCBI): domain Bacteria; kingdom Pseudomonadati; phylum Pseudomonadota; class Gammaproteobacteria; order Pseudomonadales; family Pseudomonadaceae; genus Pseudomonas; species Pseudomonas lutea. The sequence goes on along the minus strand of NZ_JRMB01000002.1, from coordinate 1,811,884 downwards.
CTGCCCGCGAACCGCGACCTGACCGCCGCTGAGGTGGTTCTGCTGGAAATGCAGATGAAGGAGTCACGTCTGCGGTCGGCGTTGGCGCCCATACGCGAGAATTACGACTACATCCTCATCGACTGCCCGCCGTCGCTTTCGATGTTGACGCTCAACGCTCTGGTTGCAGCCGATGGCGTGATTATCCCCATGCAGTGTGAGTATTTTGCGCTCGAAGGTCTGAGCGACCTTGTGGATAACATCAAGCGCATCGGTGAATTGCTCAATCCGCAACTCAAGATCGAAGGTCTGCTGCGAACCATGTACGACCCGCGGCTTAGCCTGATCAACGATGTTTCTGCACAGCTCAAAGAGCACTTTGGCGACCAGCTGTACGACACGGTCATTCCGCGCAACATTCGACTGGCCGAGGCGCCCAGCTTTGGCATGCCGGCATTGGCGTACGACAAAACCTCTCGCGGCGCGCTGGCTTACCTGGCGCTTGCGGGCGAGATGGTCCGTCGCCAACGTCGTGGCAGCCGCACCGCTGCTCAGCCCACTTAAGGAAATTCCATGGCCGTCAAGAAACGTGGACTCGGACGTGGGCTGGACGCACTGCTGAGCAGCCCAACCGTAAGCGCGTTGGAAGATCAGGCCGTGAAGGCCGATCAGCGCGAGTTGCAACACATCCCGCTGGACCTTATTCAGCGAGGCAAATATCAGCCTCGTCGGGACATGGATCCGCAAGCGCTGGAGGAACTCGCGAATTCGATCAAGGCGCAAGGTGTCATGCAGCCGATCGTGGTCCGTCCGATAGCGGATAACCGCTTTGAGATTATTGCCGGTGAACGCCGCTGGCGCGCCAGCCAGCAAGCCGGTATCGAAACCATTCCCGCCATGGTGCGGGATGTTCCGGATGAAGCCGCCATTGCAATGGCGCTTATTGAGAACATTCAGCGCGAAGACTTGAATCCGATCGAGGAAGCGATTGCCCTGCAGCGTCTGCAGCAGGAATTTCAGCTGACCCAACAGCAAGTGGCCGAAGCGGTGGGAAAATCGCGAGTCAGCGTGGCCAATCTGTTGCGTCTGATCGCATTGCCGGAAGCAATCAAGACCATGCTCTCCCATGGGGATCTGGAGATGGGGCACGCACGTGCGCTGCTCGGATTGCCTGAAGATCAACAGGTTGAGGGGGCGCGACATGTTGTCGCACGCGGCTTGACCGTGCGCCAGACTGAGGCACTGGTTCGCCAGTGGTTGAGCGGCAAACAGGAGGCTGCGGAGCCTGTAAAGGCCGATCCCGATATCACCCGCCTGGAGCAGCGACTGGCCGAGCGGCTGGGCTCTGCGGTGCAAATCCGCCATGGACAGAAGGGTAAAGGCCAATTGGTTATCCGTTACAATTCACTGGACGAGCTTCAAGGTGTGCTCGCTCACATTCGCTGATACAAATGATGCGTAGCGTGTAGTCGGAAATCACTACCCGGCAGTTGAATAGGGGCTGAACCGCCCCTATACTCTGCGCGCATTTTGTCGGCACAATTTATGCCAAGTTGTTGATTTTAGCGGCCGGCATAAGAGGAGCCCATGTGACGGAGACACGCACGCCAAACCGCTTGCCCTTCCATCGCCTGGCTGTTTTCCCGATCTTGATGGCTCAGCTGGTTGTCCTTATTGGGGCAGCACTGGCGCTTTGGCAGTGGCAGAGTGTCGTAGCAGGGTATTCGGGGCTTTGCGGAGGCCTGATAGCCTGGCTGCCGAATGTATATTTTGCTCATAAGGCTTTTCGGTATTCCGGAGCCAGAGCAGCGCAGGCCATTGTTCGGTCGTTCTACGCCGGCGAGGCAGGCAAACTGATTTTTACGGCAGTGCTTTTTGCACTGACGTTTGCAGGGGTAAAACCGCTGGCTCCGCTTGCGGTTTTTGGCGTATTCATACTGACCCAACTGGTTAGTTGGTTTGCACCCCTGCTACTGAGAACAAGACTTTCGAGACCTTAGGGCGTTTGAGGCAACCATGGCAGAGCAAACAGCTTCGGGCTATATCCAGCACCACTTGCAGAACCTGACCTTTGGTCATTTGCCTGACGGCAGTTGGGGCTTCGCGCATTCCGCAGCGCAAGCAAAAGAAATGGGCTTTTGGGCTTTCCACGTGGATACCCTTGGCTGGTCGGTCGCGCTAGGTCTGATTTTCGTGCTGATCTTCCGTATGGCCGCAAAAAAAGCGACTTCCGGTCAACCCGGTGCGCTGCAGAACTTCGTTGAAGTGCTTGTCGAGTTCGTTGACGGCAGCGTTCGGGACAGTTTCCACGGCCGCAGTGCTGTCATCGCGCCACTGGCGTTGACCATTTTCGCCTGGGTGTTCCTCATGAACGCCGTCGACTTGATTCCAGTCGACTGGATCCCGCAACTGGCGATCATGGTCACCGGCGACCATCACATTCCATTCCGTGCCGTATCGACAACAGATCCCAATGCAACACTGGGTATGGCCCTGTCTGTCTTCGCCCTGATCATTTTCTACAGCATCAAGATCAAAGGTATCGGCGGCTTTATCGGAGAGTTGACCCTGCATCCGTTCGGCAGCAAGAACATTTTCGTTCAGGCTCTGTTGATTCCGGTGAACTTCCTGCTTGAATTCGTGACTTTGGTGGCCAAACCGATTTCCCTGGCACTGCGTCTGTTCGGCAACATGTATGCGGGTGAACTGGTGTTCATTCTGATCGCGGTCATGTTCGGTAGCGGCCTGCTCTGGCTGAGCGGCCTTGGCGTGGTCCTGCAATGGGCGTGGGCTGTCTTCCACATCCTGATCATCACCCTGCAAGCGTTCATCTTCATGATGCTGACCATCGTCTACCTGTCGATGGCTCACGAAGATAACCATTAAGACTCGCCTGGCGAGTCTGATGATCCCCTCGCTCCGGTGGGGGGGTGCCCGCGAGGGCCTGATGTAAGAAACGATTTTGTTTTACCGCTTTAATCTAAGAAAACCTAACCAATACGACGTAAAAGTCGGGAGGAAAGATGGAAACTGTAGTTGGTCTAACTGCTATCGCTGTTGCACTGCTGATCGGCCTGGGCGCACTGGGTACTGCAATCGGCTTCGGTCTGCTGGGCGGTAAATTCCTGGAAGGCGCTGCGCGTCAACCAGAAATGGTTCCAATGCTGCAAGTTAAGATGTTCATCGTGGCTGGTCTGCTCGACGCCGTGACCATGATCGGTGTTGGTATCGCTCTGTTCTTCACTTTTGCGAACCCCTTCGTTGGTCAACTCGCTGGCTAATCACTCGAATTGTCGAGTTGATTGGTGTGATGGACAACGAACGAGCGAGGTGTTGGCGTGAACATTAATGCAACCCTGATTGGCCAGTCCGTTGCGTTCTTCATTTTTGTGCTGTTCTGCATGAAGTTCGTGTGGCCTCCGGTCATCGCGGCTTTGCACGAACGTCAGAAGAAGATTGCGGATGGACTGGACGCTGCTACACGAGCAGCTCGCGACCTGGAGCTGGCCCAAGATAAAGTGGGTCAGCAACTGCGCGAAGCTAAGGCTCAGGCAGCTGAGATCATTGAGCAAGCCAAGAAACGCGGTACCCAGATTGTCGACGAAGCCCGGGAACAGGCTCGCGTCGAAGCTGACCGCATCAAGGCTCAGGCTCAGGCCGAGATCGAACAGGAACTGAACGGCGTCAAAGACGCGCTGCGCGCCCAGTTGGGTAGCCTGGCAGTCAACGGCGCAGAGAAGATCCTGGGTGCCACAATCGATCGAAACGCGCACGCGGAGCTGGTTAACAAACTGGCTGCTGAAATTTAAGCGAGGGCGATCATGGCAGAACTGACCACGTTGGCCCGACCTTACGCTAAGGCAGCCTTCGAGCATGCACAGGCGCACCAGCAACTGGCCAATTGGTCAGCCATGCTCGGCCTGGCTGCTGCAGTGTCGCAAGACGACACGATGCAGCGCATGCTCAAGGCCCCGCGACTGACGAGCGCAGACAAGGCCGCCACTTTTATTGAAGTGTGCGGCGACAAGTTCGATGCCAAGGCACAGAATTTCATTCACGTCGTTGCCGAAAACGACCGTCTTCAGCTTTTGCCGGAGATCTCCGAACTGTTCGAGCTGTACAAGGCCGAGCAGGAAAAATCGGTAGACGTGGATGTGACCAGTGCTTTTGCATTGAACCAAGAACAGCAAGACAAACTCGCCAAGGTTCTCAGTGCACGGCTCGGCCGGGAAGTGCGCCTGCACGCTGCGGAGGATGCCGCCCTGATAGGTGGTGTCATCATCCGCGCCGGCGACCTGGTTATCGATGGCTCAGTTCGCGGCAAACTCGCGCAACTAGCCGAAGCATTGAAATCTTGAGTTTGAAGGGGCAGCAGAGCAATGCAGCAACTCAATCCTTCCGAAATAAGTGAAATCATCAAGGGCCGTATCGAGAAACTCGATGTGGCCTCCCAAGCCCGAAACGAAGGCACTGTCGTCAGCGTGTCTGACGGTATCGTGCGGATTCACGGTCTCGCCGACGCGATGTACGGCGAAATGATCGAGTTCCCGGGCGGCGTTTACGGTATGGCACTGAACCTGGAGCAAGACTCCGTGGGTGCTGTCGTACTGGGCGCTTACACCTCTCTGGCTGAAGGCATGAGTGCCAAGTGCACCGGCCGCATCCTGGAAGTTCCTGTTGGTAAGGAATTGCTGGGTCGCGTAGTCGACGCTTTGGGTAACCCTGTCGACGGCAAAGGTCCGCTGAACAACACCGAGACCGACGCGGTCGAGAAAGTTGCTCCAGGCGTGATCTGGCGTAAGTCGGTAGACCAGCCTTTGCAGACTGGCTACAAGGCAGTTGATGCCATGATTCCTGTCGGCCGTGGCCAGCGTGAGCTGATCATCGGCGACCGTCAGATCGGTAAAACCGCTCTGGCCATCGACGCGATCATCAATCAGAAGAACAGCGGCATTTTTTGCGTGTACGTGGCAATCGGTCAGAAACAATCGACCATCGCCAACGTTGTACGCAAACTGGAAGAACACGGTGCTCTGGCCAATACGATCGTCGTAGCCGCCAGTGCTTCCGAGTCTCCAGCGCTGCAGTTCCTGGCACCGTACTCCGGCTGCACAATGGGCGAGTACTTCCGCGACCGCGGCGAAGACGCATTGATCGTTTACGATGATCTGTCCAAGCAAGCCGTGGCCTACCGTCAGATTTCCCTGCTGCTGCGCCGTCCACCAGGACGTGAAGCGTACCCAGGCGACGTGTTCTATCTCCACTCCCGTCTGTTGGAGCGCGCCTCCCGCGTTTCGGAAGAATGGGTCGAGAAGTTCACCAACGGCGCAGTGACTGGCAAGACCGGTTCGCTGACCGCACTGCCGCTCATCGAAACACAGGCTGGCGACGTTTCTGCGTTCGTTCCGACCAACGTGATCTCCATCACTGACGGTCAGATCTTCCTGGAATCAGCCATGTTCAACTCCGGCATTCGCCCGGCAGTGAACGCCGGTGTGTCGGTATCCCGTGTGGGTGGTGCCGCTCAGACCAAGATCATCAAGAAGCTGTCCGGTGGTATTCGTACCGCGCTGGCTCAGTACCGTGAACTGGCAGCATTTGCCCAGTTCGCATCTGACCTGGACGAGGCAACTCGCAAGCAACTTGAGCATGGTCAGCGTGTCACCGAGCTGATGAAGCAGAAGCAATATGCGCCAATGTCGATTGCTGACATGTCGCTGTCGCTGTATGCCGCTGAGCGTGGGTTCCTGACTGACGTCGAAATCGCCAAGGTTGGCAGCTTTGAACAAGCGCTGATTGCTTACTTCAACCGAGATCACGCCGATTTGATGGCGAAGATCAACGTGAAGGGTGACTTCAATGACGAAATCGACTCTGGCCTGAAAGCCGGTATCGAGAAGTTCAAGGCCACCCAAACCTGGTAAGCCGCAGCGGGAGCCGCGAGGCTCCCGCTTGCTAACCTGATAGGTGTTACATGGCAGGCGCAAAAGAGATTCGCAGCAAGATTGCGAGCATCAAAAGCACGCAAAAGATCACCAGCGCCATGGAAAAAGTGGCGGTCAGCAAAATGCGCAAGGCTCAAATGCGTATGGCTGCTAGCCGTCCTTACGCGGAGCGCATCCGCCAGGTGATTGGTCATCTTGCCAACGCTAACCCGGAATATCGTCACCCCTTCATGATCGAACGCGAAGTAAAGCGTGTCGGTTACGTTGTGGTGAGCAGTGATCGTGGTCTGTGTGGTGGCTTGAATACCAACCTGTTCAAGGCTTTGGTCAAGGACATGGCGAAGAACCGTGAAAACGGCGTAGAGATCGATCTGTGCGTGGTCGGCAGCAAAGGTGCGGCGTTTTTCCGCAACTTCGGCGGTAACGTTGTCGCTGCGATCAGCCACTTGGGCGAAGAGCCATCGATCAACGATTTGATCGGCAGCGTCAAGGTGATGCTGGATGCCTACCTGGAGGGTCGTATTGATCGCCTGTCCGTGGTGTCCAACAAGTTCATCAACACCATGACTCAGCAACCAACGGTCGAACAGTTGATTCCGTTGGTCGCCACCCAGGATCAAGAACTCAAACACCACTGGGATTATCTGTACGAGCCCGACGCCAAAGAGCTGCTTGATGGCTTGATGGTCCGTTACGTGGAGTCGCAGGTCTATCAGGCGGTGGTCGAGAACAACGCAGCTGAGCAAGCTGCGCGGATGATCGCGATGAAGAACGCCACTGATAACGCCGGTGACCTGATCAGCGATTTGCAGCTGATCTACAACAAGGCGCGTCAGGCAGCGATCACCCAAGAGATCTCGGAAATCGTCGGCGGCGCTGCCGCGGTTTAACGGTTCAAATATTCAGAGGATCCAGCTAATGAGTAGCGGACGTATCGTTCAAATCATCGGCGCCGTGATCGACGTGGAATTTCCACGCGACAGCGTACCGAGCATCTACAACGCGCTGAAAGTTCAAGGCGCGGAAACTACTCTGGAAGTTCAGCAGCAGCTGGGCGACGGCGTAGTTCGTACCATTGCGATGGGCTCCACCGAAGGCTTGAAGCGCGGTCTGGACGTAATCGACAGTGGCGCAGCCATTTCCGTACCGGTCGGTAAAGCGACTCTGGGCCGGATTATGGACGTACTGGGTAACCCGATCGACGAAGCGGGCCCGATCGAAACCGAAGAGCGCTGGGGCATCCACCGTCCTGCACCTTCGTTCGCTGATCAGGCTGGCGGCAACGACCTCCTGGAAACCGGCATCAAGGTTATCGACCTGGTTTGCCCGTTTGCCAAGGGCGGTAAAGTCGGTCTGTTCGGTGGTGCCGGTGTCGGCAAGACCGTAAACATGATGGAACTGATCCGTAACATCGCCATTGAGCACAGCGGTTATTCCGTGTTCGCTGGTGTGGGCGAGCGTACTCGTGAGGGTAACGATTTTTACCACGAGATGAAGGACTCCAACGTTCTGGACAAAGTAGCGTTGGTCTACGGTCAGATGAACGAGCCGCCGGGAAACCGTCTGCGCGTTGCGCTGACTGGCCTGACCATGGCTGAAAAGTTCCGAGACGAAGGTAACGACGTTCTGTTGTTCGTTGACAACATCTACCGTTACACACTGGCCGGTACTGAAGTATCCGCACTGCTGGGCCGTATGCCTTCTGCAGTAGGCTATCAGCCGACGCTGGCTGAAGAGATGGGCGTGCTGCAAGAGCGCATCACTTCGACCAAGGAAGGCTCGATCACTTCGATCCAGGCGGTATACGTACCGGCGGATGACTTGACAGACCCATCGCCAGCTACAACGTTTGCCCACTTGGACGCTACCGTCGTTCTGTCCCGTGATATCGCTTCCCTGGGTATCTACCCAGCGGTAGATCCACTGGATTCGACTTCGCGCCAGCTGGACCCGAACGTTATCGGTCAGGACCACTACGACACCGCTCGCGGCGTTCAGTACGTTCTGCAGCGCTACAAAGAGCTGAAAGACATCATCGCGATCCTGGGTATGGACGAGCTGTCGGAAACCGACAAGCAGTTGGTATCCCGCGCTCGTAAGATTCAGCGCTTCCTGTCGCAGCCGTTCTTCGTGGCTGAAGTCTTCACCGGTGCCTCGGGTAAATACGTTTCCCTGAAAGACACCATTGCTGGCTTCAAAGGCATCCTCGCCGGTGACTACGACCATTTGCCAGAACAGGCTTTCTACATGGTCGGCGGCATCGAAGAAGCGATCGAGAAAGCCAAGAAACTGTAACCCAGGCGCCCGGTAACGGGCGCTAATCAGGTTGAGGCATGCAAATGGCTATGACAGTCCATTGCGATATCGTCAGCGCGGAAGGAGAGATTTTCTCCGGTCTGGTCGAGATGGTGATTGCACACGGTAACCTGGGTGATATCGGTATCGCTCCAGGCCACGCACCGTTGATCACCGATCTGAAGCCGGGTCCGATCCGTCTGATCAAGCAGGGTGGCGAAGCCGAGGTGTTTTACATCTCCGGTGGCTTCCTTGAGGTTCAACCGAACATGGTCAAAGTGCTTGCCGATACAGTGCAACGCGCAGCCGACCTGGATGAAGCCTCAGCTCAGGAAGCCGTCAAGGCAGCCGAGCGCGCTCTGAATGAAAAAGGCGCGGATTTCGATTACGGATCTGCTGCTGCACGTCTGGCGGAGGCCGCAGCCCAGCTGCGCACCGTTCAGCAAATTCGCAAAAAGTTTGGCGGTTAAGCCGGCAGATTTTCATGCGCGATTGAGTAAAAGGGTAGCCTCGGCTACCCTTTTTCTTTTTTCGGCTCAGAGTCTCAGCCGGTAAATGCGCCTAGTTCGTCTGGAATCCTTTCATGTCTCTCGATGTCGTCATTCTTGCCGCGGGTCAGGGCACCCGTATGCGTTCGGCTCTCCCCAAGGTCTTACACCCTGTGGCGGGCAATTCGATGCTTGGCCATGTTATCCACAGCGCGCGCCAGCTTTCCCCTGACAGCATTCATGTGGTTATCGGGCATGGTGGAGAGCAGGTACGAAAGCAACTGGCTAGCAACGACCTGAACTTCGTCGTACAGGATAAACAGCTGGGAACAGGCCACGCGGTCGCCCAGGCCTTGCCGGTGCTGAACGCTGAAACCGTATTGATTCTTTACGGCGATGTCCCGCTCATCAAAGTCGAGACACTGAACCGGCTGCTTACGCTTGTAAACGATCAGCAGTTGGGCCTGCTGACCGTTACGCTGGATAACCCTACCGGCTATGGCCGCATCGTTCGGGATAATCAGCAGCGGGTGTGCGCCATCGTCGAGCACAAAGATGCGACTGAAACGCAGAAGGCTATCAAAGAGGGGAACACCGGCATTTTGGCAGTGCCCGGCAGACGCTTGGCCGACTGGCTGGGTCGACTTTCCAACAGCAATGCGCAGGGCGAGTATTACCTGACTGACGTCATTGCCATGGCCGTCGGCGATGGTTTAGTGGTCGCAACTGCCCAGCCTGAAGATGCCATGGAAGTGCAGGGCGCCAATGACCGTAAGCAGCTGGCAGAGCTCGAACGCCATTACCAGCAGGGCGAGGCGCGGAGACTCATGGCATTGGGCGTCACATTGCGCGATCCGGCGCGCTTCGACGTTCGAGGAGACGTCACGGTGGGTCAAGATGTGGTGATCGACGTCAATGTCATCCTTGAAGGGCGGGTCATCATCGAAGACGACGTCTCGATCGGGCCAAATTGTGTGATCAAGGACAGCACCCTGCGCAGGGGAGCGGTTATTACGGCAAACAGTCATATTGATGGTGCGGTCATCGGCGAAGGCGCGGACGTAGGTCCGTTCGCTCGCTTGCGTCCAGGCAGCGTGCTGGATGCCCGAGCCCATGTGGGTAACTTCGTTGAGCTGAAGAACGCTCATCTAGGGGAGGGCGCAAAGGCCGGCCATCTGACGTACCTGGGCGATGCTGTTATAGGCGCGCGGACCAATATTGGTGCCGGCACCATCACGTGCAACTACGACGGTGCAAACAAGCACCAGACCGTGATGGGTGAAGACGTGTTCATAGGCTCGAACAACTCGCTGGTTGCGCCTGTGACTATCGCGACGGGCGCCAGTACTGCCGCGGGTTCCACCATCAATCAAGACGTGCCCGCTGAGCAGCTTGCAGTTGCACGCGCGCGCCAGCGCAATATCGAAGGCTGGAAGCGGCCTGTCAAAATCAAAAAAGACTGAAGTTATCCACAGGAGCCTGCTGCCGTGCCAATGACAGCGGGCTTTGAACTGCGTCGCCGATTTTTCAGGCCTTCCATGAAATTGCGCCTGCCCCCCTTGACGTAGATCTTTCGATAGGCTTTCATTGCTTTCGCTAACTTACGAACCGAAAGTTAAGACTGCCATGTCGAAACGTAATACGCCTCAACGCCGCCACAACATTCTTGCCCTGCTCAATGAGAAGGGTGAAGTGAGCGTGGACGAGTTGGCCAAGCGCTTTGAGACTTCCGAGGTGACGGTCCGTAAGGATCTGGCTGCGCTCGAAAGCAATGGGTTGCTGCTTCGTCGTTACGGCGGCGCCATCCCCATGCCCCAGGAACTGATTGGCGAACCAGGCCAGCCTGTTTCCAGGTTCAAACAAGCCATTGCTCGAGCTGCTGTTGCCCGCATCCGGGAACACGCACGGATCATCATCGACAGTGGCAGTACGACCGCTGCGATGATTCCGGAGTTGGGTTTGCAGCCGGGTCTCGTCGTGATGACCAATTCCCTGCACGTCGCCAATGCGCTGGGCGAGCTGGAGCACGAGCCTGTATTGCTCATGACCGGCGGGACGTGGGACCCGCATTCCGAGTCTTTCCAGGGCCAGGTCGCCGAACAGGTGCTGCGATCCTACGATTTCGATCAGCTGTTCATCGGCGCGGACGGGATTGACCTGACGCGAGGTACCACCACGTTCAACGAGTTGCTGGGCCTCAGCCGGGTCATGGCTGAAGTCGCGCGCGAAGTGATCGTGATGGTTGAGTCCGACAAAGTCGGTCGAAAGATTCCTAATCTGGAGCTGCCCTGGAGCAGCTTTCATACCCTTATTACCGATGACCGCCTGCCTCAAGAGGCGCGCGAGCAAATTCAGGCCCGTGGCGTAACCTTGATTTGCGCTGCTGTTTCCTAGGAGAAGACCATGTGTGGAATTGTCGGCGCTGTTGCTGAACGTAATGTGACGCCCATCTTGCTTGAAGGCCTCAAGCGCCTTGAATACCGGGGCTATGACAGCGCTGGCGTAGCGTTATTCAACAATGATGGCGTGCTCGAGCGGCGGCGTCGTGTTGGTAAGGTCAACGAACTGGAACAGGCGCTTGCGGGCGAACCCGTTACAGGGCGTCTGGGCATTGCTCACACTCGATGGGCAACGCACGGCGCGCCACTTGAACGCAACGCTCACCCGCACTTTTCCAATGACCAACTGGCAGTGGTGCACAACGGCATCATTGAAAATCATGAGCCGCTTCGCGCCCGACTAAAAGCGTTGGGTTACGTATTCACCTCCGATACCGATACCGAGGTGATCGTCCACTTGCTGCACCACAAGCTGCAAGAGATCCCTGACCTCGCCGCTGCCTTGAAGGCCACGGTCAAGGAGCTGCACGGCGCCTATGGCCTGGCCGTTATCAGCGCCAAACAACCGGACCGTTTGATTGCCGCGCGCAGTGGTAGCCCGCTCGTCATAGGTCTGGGCCTGGGGGAAAACTTTCTGGCGTCCGACCAGTTGGCATTGCGCCAAGTGACCGATCGCTTCATGTACCTCGAAGAGGGCGATATTGCCGAGATCCGTCGCGACAGCGTGCAGATATGGGACGCGTCCGGCCTGCCCGTCGAGCGTGAAACCGTTCAATACCATGAAGGTGCCGAAGCAGCGGATAAAGGCGAGTACCGTCACTTCATGCTCAAGGAAATTCACGAGCAGCCAAAGGTAGTTCAGCGCACGCTGGAGGGACGTCTCGGACAGCAGCAGGTGCTGGTTCAAGCGTTCGGGCCGCAAGCCGCGGAGCTGTTCGCCAAGGTACGGAACGTGCAGATCGTCGCTTGCGGGACCAGTTATCACGCCGGCATGGTTGCCCGTTACTGGCTCGAAGGCCTGGCCGGCATCCCTTGCCAGGTTGAAGTCGCCAGCGAATTTCGTTACCGCAAGGTCGTCGTGCAGCCGGACACGCTATTCGTTTCCATCTCACAGTCAGGCGAGACTGCCGACACCCTTGCCGCCCTGCGCAATGCCAAGGACTTGGGCTTTCTCGCCAGCCTGGCCATCTGCAACGTGGGCATCAGCTCCCTCGTACGGGAATCCGATTTGACCCTGCTTACTCAGGCCGGCCCGGAAATCGGCGTCGCCTCCACCAAAGCGTTTACCACCCAGCTGGTGGGACTCATGTTGTTGACGCTCTCGCTCGGTCAGGTCAAAGGGACGCTGGAAGCCGGCGTGGAAGCGCAGTTGGTGGAAGAGCTGCGCCGTCTGCCGACCCGCCTGGGCGAGGCGTTGGCCATGGACAGCACGGTCGAGAAAATTGCCGAGCTGTTCGCCGAGAAGAACCACACCCTGTTTCTGGGCCGTGGCGCGCAATTCCCGGTGGCCATGGAAGGGGCGCTCAAGCTTAAAGAGATTTCCTATATCCATGCCGAAGCCTATCCGGCAGGCGAGCTGAAACACGGCCCGTTGGCGTTGGTGGACAGTGACATGCCTGTCGTCACCGTCGCGCCGAACAACGAGCTGCTGGAGAAGCTCAAGTCCAACCTGCAGGAAGTGCGCGCACGCGGCGGAGAGCTGATCGTATTTGCTGATGAAAAAGCCGGGCTGGTAAACGGGGAAGGTACCCATGTTGTTTCCATGCCGCACATCATCGACGCTCTGACGCCGATTTTGTACACCATCCCCCTGCAGTTGCTCTCCTACTACGTAGCAGTGCTGAAGGGCACGGATGTGGACCAGCCGCGCAACTTGGCAAAATCAGTCACTGTTGAATAAGTTATCCACAGAGACGGTACGCCGCCTTATAGTTGCAGCGACTAAACGCTTCAAGCCATTCGTCATTTGCTGATCCAAAAAGAAGCGCGGATACAGCTGTGGATAAGATCGCTAATGCGGGGAAGCCAATTCGGCTTGGCTTCCTTCACAGTTATCCAGTTATCCACAGTAGTCGGCGCTTTTGACTGCTTCGTCTCCATCGTGATCTCAACATCAACATCAACATCAACATCAACATCAACAGATAGACCGAATCTGGTCGACTTACCCACAGCTCTGATGTGCAGTGGCATCCGACGAAGACCTCCACGCAGCCCCGCAATCTGTGGATAAACCGATCGCATCCTATTTGCGCCTGGGTTGACACGCTCAAGGCGCATCCTGTGTGCCTGGCAAGTATCTACGCCGGATCTGCTCCAACTCACCGGTCTTTTGCATGCTGTCGATTGCGCTGTTTATCTGCGGTAGCCACGAGGCATGTTGTGGTTGAAGCTTGAACACCAGCATCGCTTCGCTGAGTCGCGCGCCTCGTGTGAACAGCGAGGGATCAAGCTTTTCGCTTGAAATCAACTCATCGAAGATGTCGTCGACCATGGCGATGGCGTCCACGCGTCCGCTCTGCAGCAGTTTGATCAGCGCCTCGTCCTGGGAGGTTTCCAGTCGGCTCATGCGACGTTTGTCGATAGCCGGGTCAAGTGCCCAATAGTTATAGCCTCGTACCATGCCGATGGTGAGGTGATCCATTTGCCCAATGGATTGACCGCGAGCGGGGTGATCAGCCAGAAAGTACAAGTGCTCTTTGACGGTGGAATAAGGTTTCGAGAAAACGAAGCGGCGCCGTTCTGCGGCATTGTTCCAGATCAGCGCGTCTGCGAAGTTGATGTCGACCTCGCTCTTTTGCAACATCGATTGCAAGCGGTTGACGGGGTAGGTGACAAAGGTTACGTCCAGATTGGCTAGCGCCATCACCCGTCTCGCGATGTCGATGGATACCCCTATCAGGTGACCGTCCTTGTCCTCATAGGCATAGGGCTTCCATTGAGCCCCGGCTGCAATGTAAGGCCCCGCCATGGCTGGCGTCATGAGCAGCACCAGCAGACTACCCACCAGCAATCTCCCTCGAAGCCCCATGTATTCCCCCGGCATCTCCGCTGCTCAAGGCCGTAGCGTAGCAGCAAGAGATGTCCGAGAAATGTCGTAGTGCCACTATTTGCACCCGAATGCCCAGACGCTTTTCAGAACGGCAGGCGGGTGCGGCACTCGTTACGGTGTATCAGGCATCAGGACTGAGGCGGATGATCTTGGGAAACTCCGTCAACTTTACCGGCGTTGAGCAATGATCATCCTTGCAGACCCATTGCTGCCGGGCGTTCGCCATCCCTTTGTCGGGGTCCAAGGTATCGAGCACACGAACGTTCTGGTTTTGCATGGCGGAGGCACTGATGCTGACTTCCCGCTGGCGACCGCTGGCCCATGCGACCATTATTCGCTCGCGCCCGGCACTGAACGCCAGTTGATAGATGCCGTCATTCTGGAGGCTGTTGGTGGGCTCGTAATGGAAGTCGCGGAGATACGGGCTGATGGCCTTGAGCACCGCGTAGGCAGGCTTCGGGCCGAGGGCAGAGTCGAGCAGGCCGAAGTTGTGTTCCTGTTCACTCCGATCATCACCATCATTGATCAAGTCGTACCACCACATGCCCTTGACGTTGGGCAGGGTTCGAATGAGGAAATACGCCCGGGCCAGATAAGCAGCCTGGCGCTCCGGACTGATCCCGCAATTGCCTTCGTGACTTGGCCAACTCATCTCCGTCAGGTAAAGGGGCACAGGCCTGCCAGCCTTGAGGGTGATCTTGCGGTCGAGGTCACGCATCCAGCCTATCCAGCTCTCCGGCGTGTTGCGATCACTGCCGTAGCAATGCACATAGGGGTGCAGGGATAACCCATCGGCGTACTTCATCACGCCGGCAGCGATGATGCGGTCAACGAACCCACTCGTGATACCCAATGTCGTCACTGCACCGGCGAGTATCACTGCCTGGGGGTTATTCTTGCGAATGACTGGCGCCACGTCTCGGACCAACGAGGCGTAGTCGTTGCTCAAACGCGCATCGCCGGGACCTTCGATGTCCCATTCATTCCAGACCTCGTAGAATTTCACGGGGTTGCCCAGCTGGCGGGTGATGAAGTCGACGTACTTCAGGTACGGAATCCTGACCTCGGGCTTGCGCGGTTTGGCGTTGCCTTGAAACGACGTGCCGTAGCCGAGAATCACCATCGGGGCAAGATCCAGCGCCCTGGCGGTGCTCAGCCACGCCCGCCACGGCGCGACGATCTGCAACTGGCCCGCTGTGGGTTCGGCGGTGGACCAAAACGCATCGTCACGAACCGACGTCACGCCGGCCGCGCTCGCCATTTGAAGGCTGTGCAGCGGTTGCCCGGTGTTGTTCATTGAGTGCGTCGCGACTCCCACAATGAAGGGGGCGTCCGCGTCCGCATTGGCATTGGCAGTCGCCAGGGCAGCCAAGAGTGCCAGGGTACCCAGCGTACGAAGGCTCATGAGTGATCCGTTCAACTCAGCCCCGGCAGGCCGTTCCAGGCGGGCAACTCATGGGGCTTTGGGGAAGGCACTCTGACCCGCGATTTCATAGCCAATGCATGCCCGATCGCCATCCCCATGAACATGTTGGCAAGCGTGACTTCCAGGGTGTCAGTGGTCCAGCTCACAATGCAAATGCAGAAGCTCGTCACCAGCATGGCTCGCCCGTATTGGCTGACGCTGTCTGCCAAAACGAAAAACAGCGGGATATGCAGGGCATACAAGAACAGCCCCGCAAGACCCAGCATTGCCCACAGATAAACCACCGTGCTGTCCGAGACCATGAAGATACCGGCGCCGGGTACCGGAAAGGCCGCAACGGCGCTGCCGACCAGCCCGAAGCCCACGCCGGAGAGTGTGCGTTGGTCATCCATCAGCGTCCGAATGACGTTAGGCCAGGTGTTGATCAATCGGTCATAGATTGATGCCAGGGACCCGGTGGGCGAGATTCTGGAGGCATCGAAGTCGGTCATCATTCCCACGAAAGGCAAGGACATCCCCAGCACCACGGCGACAAGAATGGTAGCGCGCGCCGTCCAGCGGTAGCGCATGATCAGCAGCAGGCCGGTACCGCCGATGAACGCCAATGCGGGCGCCTTGCTGGTCGTCAATATCACACCGGCCAGGCCAACCACGCACACCATCAGGCCAAGCAACCTGGAGCGCAGTGTTGCCATCAGGTAAAGGCTGAAAATCGAAATGATGATAGCCAGCGAACTGGAGATACGTGCGAAGCCGGCCGGGCGGTCGAGGTCTTCCGCCACCCATGCGGTGTTGGCCGTCAACTCCGTGCCGCCAACGGTATAGCTGTAGCCTTTCCACGGCAGGCTGATGTATCTGTCGAGCGCGATACCGCCTAGCGAGGCAACCAGGCAAAAGACGACAGCCCACATAAACAAGCGCTTGTGGCGAATGATCTGGTCACCGCAGGCGAGCCCGAACAGCAGCGGGCTAATGCCGTACAGCGCGAATGCGAAGTTACCTGCCTGCGCGCCGTTCAGTGCCGCCCATCCCGCTGACAGAAGCAGCAACAGCAAGCTTAGCCAGACGCCCGGGCCCGCTTTGAAGGTGCGCAGCTCCAGCGCGAAGAACAGCAGGCAGGCTATCTTCGGGCCATAGAGCAGCACGGAAATCCCGGCCTGATCGAGATAAAAGCGCAAAGCACCGTTGAACGACTCAGCGATCATCAAGCTGATCGCAACCAGCACCACTGCCGTGGATTTATCAAACGAGAGTAAAGACGGTTTTTCTACGTATACGGGGGAAGTCGACATCATGTGCAGCCCCTCGGGAGCATTTAAACGTGTAATAAGCACCAGCGTGCGAAGCGAATGGCCGGGCGCGCAAGTGTTTGCCCAGCCGAGGCGGCAATAGCCGAAAACGGCCTGCGATCGCGATGATTGTGATGTCGCTGCAGGGCAGGAGAAGGGACGTAATAAGCTTCTGCGAGCGGCGAGACAGGGATATATCAGCGTTAGATGGACGTACTGTCAATCAAATAGTCAAAATTATGGACATATTAAAAACCACCCAAACGGTGCCTATCGTAACTATTTGATTTATAAGAGGGATATAAAATTGACGCTGGTTATGAGCACTGAAATACGGGGTTTATAACAGCGCTCTATGATTCAATATCGTTACACGTTGGTTCTGCAGCAGCGGCAAAAGCTGCTGACGCGCGTGCCTTCGCAGATTGAAACAGGCGCAGCATTTGAGAGCTTGCGGGCGAAGTCAGCCGCTGGATATCCAGCGGCTGACAGGGTAGTTCGTCTCTACCTACGGATTGGCTCCGTCAATGACAGAACGTTCTCAGGTGTAGCGACGCTTGTCAGGGGCAGGGGGGAAATACTGGTACAGCCACGTTTCACTCAACGTGCGATCGCCGGTCTTGATGAACATGCGCATTTCCACCGGGTCCATCGAGTCGCTGGTAGGGTACCAGTCAAACGTGACACGGAAGCCCTTGATGTCAGGCAGTACAAGCACATTGAAATCCTGAATCTTGCCATGCGACACCGTGACCACGGGTTCAATGCCGGAACCTTCGGGCAAACGGTCCAGGCCGCCTCCGTTGAAGTCCACTGCAAAACGTCGTGCCCACACTTCAGGATAATGCTCGCCTGGCGCCCAACCTTCGATGAAGCCTCCCATGCCTGAACGGGTTGCATGCACTTGCGCCAGCGGTGTGCTGACAGGTGGGAGCGGGCTCCAGTAGAGCTTGTAGCCGTAGTTCATGGACATGCCGGCCTTGACCGGCACCTTTGGGTTCCAGAACGCAACGATGTTATCCAGGGTTTCGCCTGTGGTAGGCAATTCCAGGAGATCGATAGAGCCCTCGCCCCACGCCGTGGTGGGCTCGACCCAGAGGCTCGGTCGGCGGTGATACCAGTCGACAGTGTCCTGATAGGTCTTGAAGTCGTGATCGGTCTGCACCAGGCCGAACCCTTTGGGATCCTTGTCAGCGAAGGCGTTGAACTGGATCTTGGCCGGGTTGTTGAGCGGACGGCATATCCATTCGCCATTGCCGCGCCACATGGCCAGCCGGTCGGAGTCATGAATTTCCGGGTGAAGGGTGTCGCACATGCGGCGTTCGTGCGTGCCGCAGCTGAACATGCTGGTCATGGTGGCGATGCCCAACTGCTCGATGTCGGCCCGCGCGTTGATGTGCGCGTCGATGTCCATCACCACCCGGTCGGCCTGGCAATCGATGTCGAAGCGGTAAGCGCCCGTCGCACTTGGGGAATCCAGCAGCGCATAGACCACAAAGCGCGTGGCATCTTTGGTGGGTTTCTCGAACCAGAATTTCGTGAAATCCGGGAATTCTTCCGGGCTATGGGCGTAGGTATCAATGGCCAGGCCCCGCGCGGAGAGGCCGTATTGCTTGTTGCTGTCGATCGCTCGGAAATAGCTGGCGCCAAGGAACGAAAGAATGTCATTGATGGCAATCTCCGGGGCCTTGAACAGCTTGAACCCGGCGAACCCCAGATCGCCTTTTAGCTGACTCTTATCGATACGACTGGCTTCGTAATTGAACAGCTCGGGACGGAAATGCACTTCCCGCGCCTGTTGGGTCGCCGGGTCAACGCTATACATACGAACCGGCGTCTTGAAACCGGCACCGACGTGGAAGAAATGCACATCGAGCTGACCTTTCACGTCATTCCATAATGAATGACCAGCGTCGTACTTGATCGCGTTGAACTGCTGCGGCGTCATGTTCGCCAGAGTGGGTGGCAGGTTTTGCTTGGTGCTAACGTAGGGCTTGCCAGCCATCTGTTTGGCGGTGTCCTGCAAGGCCTTGAAATCGAAATGTTCGATGTCGCCATCTGCCGCTGCAGCCAGTGCGCGTGCCGCATAAAGACCCGTGGCCGGCAGCGCGCTATAGGCTGCCACGGCCATGGAAGCTTTCAAGAGATTCCTGCGATTCATAAGGTGAAGCCTCTGAAGATGCTGTGCCTTCCTGCACAAAAAAGTGCGCTTTCCCAATCCTTGCCGAACGCAAATTACCAACAAACAGATAACAATCCGGGCATGTTGTTCGCGCAGAGGGAAAAAAATCGTTTCAGGGCACGACCGGTTTCACTCCAGAGTGATGCTCGGCACGGCTGATTCTCTCGGCAATCCCGGCGTTTCAGCGCGTAAATTCCCCACCAAGCCGGGCCCATCCAAAGTGCGTTTTGCCTCAATGGAGCCTGCTGTGGCGGGAAACTTATCACCGGTCTACCAGGCAGGCTTCAAGCTTGCGTCGTATGTCCCCCAACGGCCATTGCCGCCTGACGCAACGCTTCAGAGCGCGTTGGATGGGGATGGCAGGTCAATGCCACGTCTTCAGCAGAGGCGGCGAATTCCATCGCTACGCAATACTCCGCGATCATCTCGCTGACGCTTGGACCGACCAGGTGAACGCCGAGGATTTCATCAGTGCGCTCATCCGCCAGTACTTTCGCGAAGCCATCGGTTTCGTGGTTGACCTTGGCGCGACTGTTGGCGCTGAAGGGGAATTTGCCCACCTTGTAAGCACGCCCTTCCTGCTTGAGCTGTTCTTCCGTTTTACCGACGCTGGCCAGTTCGGGCTGGGTGTAGATGACGTTAGGGATGAGGTTGTAGTTGAGCTCGCTCTTTTTGCCGACAATGCGCTCCACGCAAACGCCTGCCTCATCTTCCGCCTTGTGCGCCAGCATCGGGCCAGACGTGACGTCGCCGATGACCCAGATGCCCTCGGCTGCCGTGCGGTGTCCCGTATTGGGCAGAACGCCGCGCTTGTCCACCTCCAGTCCTACGGTTTCCAGACCCAGCCCTTTGGTCACCGGACGTCGTCCGATGGACACCAGTACGTAGTCCGCTTCAATGAACTCGGCGTCTCCACCGGCCGCCGGTTCGACAGTCAGCGTCACGCCGGTGTCGGTTGGAAGGGCAGACGTTACCTTCGACCCGAGTCTGAACTGCATGCCCTGACGCGACAGCGAGCGGTGCAATGTTTTGCCCGCCTCCAGGTCCGTTCCGTGGGCGACGTGATCGAGAAACTCGACCACCGTCACCTGCGCCCCCAGTCGGCGCCACACCGAACCGAGCTCAAGGCCAATCACGCCTGCGCCAATCACCACCAGATGCCTGGGCACTTCGCTCAGCGACAACGCGCCGGTGGAATCCAGAATGCGTGTGTTGTCGATGGTCACGCCGGGCAGGGGGGTTGGTTCGGAGCCGGTGGCAATGATGATATCCCTCGCGCTCAGCTCGGTTTCGACGCCTGCGGCATCTGTCACGATAACCTTGCCAGGCCCGGCGAGGCGGCCCCAGCCTTTGATCCACTCGGCCTTGTACTTACGGAACAAGAACTCGATGCCTTTGGTAAGGCCGGTCACGCTTTCGGCTTTTTGCGCCATCATTTGGGCCAGGTTCAGCGTCGGATTCACCTCAATGCCGAGCTTCTTGAATGCCTCCCCGGTGGCCGCTTCATACAGCTCCGAGGCATGAAGCAGTGACTTGGAGGGAATGCAGCCCACGTTCAGACACGTGCCGCCAAGGGTCCCGCGGCCTTCAATGCACGCGACTTTCAAACCCCTCTGGCCGGCGTGAATCGCCGCGTTGTAGCCGCCGGGGCCGCCGCCGATGATGACAACGTCGTAGTGATTCATGAATCTGCTCCTCAAGGACAGTCGAGTGGTGGAGGGAAGCGTAGACGTGTCTCGGCAGAGATCGCAGGCTGCACCGTTTACGCTTAGATGATGGGCATAATATTTAAGGGTCGCTCCGTCCAAAGTCAAGCGCAAGAACCGGCGTACGTATCGTCAATACGCTGCAGAAGCAGTTGAGAGAGAGGCCCGAGCTCCTCCACCTGTCGCTTGGCTGTCTGACCACGCATCCGCAGGCCCACACACAAATAATCGGACGGAAATTTCACGACTTCTGTTATATCGTAACGCCCTGTGTCAATGCGGCGTGCCTGCGCAAGGCGGGGCTGGCCTGTGACGGGAACAGCGGCCGGTAAGACGTTAAACAGTTTTGGAGTAGCAATGCGGGTTGATCTGGACGATGAGGGCGTTACGCCGGCGAGCCTGCCACGGTTTCAGCGGGCGGTTATTCAGTCGCGGCGTCTCTCACGGCTGACATATCTGACAGGAGCGGCAGGCGTAATCGGCTTGGTGGTATCGCTTTTTGTCGACCTCTTTTCGCCAAATTCACTGTGGACGGCTGTGTTGACCAACAGCGCTGCGAGCCTGCTGGTGCTCGCCGCGGCGCTACAGTCTGCGCAGGTGGTCAGCCAGTGGCGCGCGAGGGTAATCGCGCCGCCCGTGCCAGCGCGTGACGACCGTGACGCGGTGGTTAATGGTGACGAGCAAGGCTGGTACGACCGCCTGCTCGGTCGAATCGGCGGGGCCGGTACGTCGATGGTCGGCCAGGTGGGCTTGCCGGTGTTCTGGCTCGCTGGCTGGGCATTGCTGTCACTGATCAGCATCGGGCTGATCTGGAACCTCACCTTGGCGGGGAGCAATGTTGGCCTGCTCGGAAACGTGACCGGTGGCCTGCTGCTGTTGATGTGTTTTGCGCTCTTGGTGCTGGAGCGGCAGCTGGCTAACGAGACAGAGGCGAGTTGGCCGGAAGCTGTGCAACTGGCGCAGCTCACCCGGGTGGCAATCGGGACGCTCTTGGTCGCAGCGTTCTGCCTGTTCTTTTCTTCGTTTGACCGGGTATGGCCTGCACGATTGGCGGTGCTGATCGGACTCCTGCCTGGTCTGGTTGCGGCCGAGTTGGTCATCCGGGCTTTACTGTCCATTTTCAGCCCGCGCAACGAGCAACTTGAGCCACGCTTGATCGCAAGCAGTTTCGTTGCCGGGTTGTTGCGCTGGCCGCCGCGCCCGTTGCTGGCGCTGCAAACCGAATTGCACAACCGTTTTGGAATCGACCTGCGGCAGATCTGGGCGTTTACCTACATGCGCCGAGCTTTCCTGCCGGTGCTGGCGGTCATACTCGGCCTTGGGTGGCTGCTGAGCGGGGTCCATGAGATTCCCATGCAGGGCCGCGGCATCTATGAGCGCTTTGGCAAGCCAGTTGAAATCCTGCAACCAGGCTTGCACGCCGGTTTGCCTTGGCCGTTCGGCACGGTGCTGGCGGTCGAAAATGGCGTGGTCCATGAACTCGCCACCAGCGTCTCCGAGGGTGCTGCTGCCGAGCAGACGCTTGACCCCGCCGAAGGTCCGCCGCCCGCCGTCGCCAACCGGTTGTGGGATGCCACTCACATCAACGACAAGTCACAGGTGATCGCGAGCGGCTCCGGCGACAAACAGAGCTTTCAGATCGTCAACATGGACGTTCGCTTCGTATACCGCATCGGCTTGACGGACGAGGCCGCGTTGGCCGCGACCTACAACAGCGCCGACATTCCCAGCCTGATTCGCAGCACCGCCAGCCGGATATTGGTACACGATTTTGCCTCCCGTACACTTGATGAGCTGCTCGGTGAGCAGCGCAATGATCTTGCCGCTGATATTGGCGATGCCGTTCAGCGCGACCTGAAAAAACTCAACAGTGGCGTGGAAATTCTGGCCACTGTGGTGGAGTCGATTCACCCACCGGCAGGCGCGGCCAATGCTTACCACGCGGTACAGGCTGCTCAGATCAGTGCTCAGGCATTGATCGCCCGGGAACGTGGCGCGGCGGCCGATCAGGCCAATCTGGCTCAGTTGCATGCCAGCATGGCTGGTGATCAGGCAGCGGCTAATTCTCGTGAGGTGATGGCCACTGCCCAGGGAGCGGATTTGCGGTTTGGCGCAGAGCAACAGGCTTATGCCAAAGCCGGTCAGGCGTTCCTGCTTGAGCAGTACCTCAGTCAACTGACCGCCGGGCTGCTGCACGCCAAGCTGCTGGTGCTGGATCATCGACTCGGCGGCACCAGCGCGCCAACGATCGACCTGCGTTCCTTTACCCTCCCGGTCGACCCCGCAACGTCGTCGCAGTCAGCTGAACAGCCCTCGGCTGAATAAGGAGTCGTCCATTGAGTCTGTTTCATTCTCACGATCACCATGATCATTCCGGCCATGACCACGCAGGCCACGGCCACGGTGGCCACCATCACGGGCATCACCACGGCGATACCTCGGCGCCGGCAGGTTTCCCATGGCGTCGCGCCGGATTGGCGGCGGTGCTGATTGCTTTCGCGGTAGCAGCGGCGAGCCTGGTGCAGGTGCGTTCGGGTGAAGCCACTGTCATCACCCGTTTCGGTAACCCGGCCAGGGTGTTGCTCGACCCGGGCCTGAGCTGGCGCTGGCCTGCGCCGTTTGAAGCGGCGATTCCCGTCGACCTGCGCTTGCGGACCACTTCAAGTGGTTTGCAGGATGTCGGCACGCGCGATGGCCTGCGCATCATCGTTCAGGCGTACGTCGCCTGGCAGGTGCAGGGCGATCCTGACAACGTAAAGCGTTTCATGCGCGCCGTGCAGAACCAGCCGGACGAAGCGGCCAGGCAGATCAGAACATTTGTCGGTTCAGCACTGGAAACCACTGCTGCGAGCTTTGACCTGTCCAGCTTGATCAATACCGATGCGAATCAAGTGCGCATTGCCGATTTCGAAAACCAGCTGCGCCAGCAGATCGACAAACAGTTGCTGACGACTTACGGGGTCCGTGTCCTGCAAGTCGGTGTCGAACGCCTTACGCTGCCGTCGGTGACACTAAACGCGACGGTCGACCGCATGCGCGCCGAGCGCGAGACCATTGCCACCGAGCGTACGGCGATTGGCAAGCGGGAGGCAGCGCAGATTCGCTCGGCTGCGGAACGGGACGCGCGGATTGTCGAAGCCGACGCGACGGTGAAGGCGGCAGATATTGAGGCGCAGTCACGCGTTCAGGCCGCGCAGATATATGGCCGCGCCTACGCCGGTTCGCCGCAGCTGTACAACTTGCTGCGTTCGCTGGATACCCTCGGCACAGTGGTCGGGCCAAGCACCAAGCTCATTTTGCGCACCGATGCCGCCCCATTCCGCGTACTGGTGGACGGGCCGCCAACACTGGACAGCAAGGCTGGAACGCAGCCATGACCGAGCACGACTCGGCGCCGGTCGAGCGGCCCGTTATCCAGAGTCCGTGGCTGCAGGCCAGTCGGCTGGCGTTTCTGGGGCTGTACGCCGTCACCTTGCTAGCGGCCGTGGGCTGGGCCGTCTCAAATGTCCGGGAGATCAATCCACAAGACCGCGCCGTGGTGTTTCGCTTCGGTGAACTGGATCGAGTGCAAAACGCCGGCTTGCTGCTGGCCTGGCCGCAACCGTTCGAGCAGGTGGTGCTGCTGCCTTCCGCCGATCGCGTAATTGAGCGCCACGTCGAAACCTTGTTGCGCTCGCCCACGGCGTTGGCCGCCGATAAGGTCACCAGCTTCGCAACGCCGATGAGTGATGCGCTCGCAGGCTCCGGGTACCTGTTGACCGGCGATGCCGGTGTCGTGCAGCTCGATGTCACCGCGTATTACAAAGTGACGGATCCACGGGCCTTCGTGTTGCAAGGTGAGCACGTGCTGCCAGCGCTGGACCGTCTGGTTAACCGCAGCGCGGTAAGCCTCACTGCAGCCCGGGACCTGGACACCATTTTGGTCGCGCGTCCGGAGCTCATGGGCTCTGACAGCCAGTCGGCCGAGCGTCGTGAGCGTCTGCGCGGCGACCTGGTGCAGGGCATCAATACACGGCTCGCCGAGTTGACGGCCACGCAGGTTGGTTTGGGGGTGGAGGTCGTCAGGGTCGACGTCCAATCGAGTCTACCGGCCGCTGCGGTGAATGCTTTCAATGCAGTGCTCACCGCCAGTCAGCAAGCCGATCAAGCCGTGGCGAATGCCCGCACTGACGCGGAAAAGCTCAACCAGACCGCTAACCAGCAAGCCGACAGAGTGCTCCAGGTGGCTCATGCCCAGGCATCCGAGCGGTTGGCCAAGGCGCAGACAGATACCGCTGCGGTGACAGGACTGGCCCAATCCATCCAGAACAAAAGCGACCCCGGTCTCCTGCTGAGGATTTACCGCGAGCGCGTTCCGGTCATCCTCAAACAAGCAGGGTCGGTGACCACCGTCGACCCACGCGATGATTCCCGCCTGATCATTCAGGGAGCTGACAAATGAGTGGCGAAGCCGCGCACAACCATTCCCATGATCACGCCGCGCCTGTCGTACCGGGCAGCATGCTGACGGGCCGAGAGCAGCGCAGCGCTGCCCGTCAGTTGACCCTGGCAATGCTTGCCTTGGGGTTGCTGGCACTAGGTTTGGTCTGGCGATTCTTCGCGCCCGGGCAGGTAGGCGTCAGCCAATTATTATTGGGCGCAGCTTCTCTTCTGGTGGCGATCCCGGTAGTCAGCGCGGGATGGCACAGCCTGCGCTACCCCAGCTTGCATGGCATCACCGATCAGCTGATTGCTTTGGCTATGCTGGGCGCCTGGGCAACGGGAGATTTGATGACCGCTGCACTACTGCCGATCATTATGATCTTCGGCCACGTGTTGGAGGAGCGCAGTGTCATCGGCTCTCAAGAGGCCATTCAGGCGCTGGGTCGGCTCACTCGCAGCCATGCGCGGCGGATCGACGAGGATGGATCAATCCGCGAAGTTGATAACGGCACGCTGGTCGCCGGTGATCGGGTTGAAGTCCGGGCTGGCGACCGTGTGCCGGCTGACGGACGAGTAATCTCCGGGCAGGCCAGTCTCGACACGGCGCCGATCACCGGAGAGTCAGTGCCGCTGGAAGCGCGGGCCGGAATGGAAGTCTTCGGCGGTGCGATTAACCTCGATGGCTTGCTGCGCATCGAAGTAACACGTATTGGCAACGAATCCACGCTGGGCAAAGTCATCGCCCTGATGCAAAGCGCTGAACGCTCGAAACCGCCGATCACGCGCCTGCTCGAACGATACGCGGGCAGCTACATGGTACTGGTGCTGCTGATCGCGGCGGTGACATGGTTCATCACCAACAATGCCCAGGCGATGCTGGCTGTTCTGGTCGCCGCGTGCCCCTGCGCGCTGGTGTTGTCTGCGCCGGCCACGGCCATCGCAGGCATTGCCGTCGCCGCCCGTCACGGGATTCTGATTCGCAGTTCTGCATTCCTCGAAGAACTGGCGGACCTTACCTCGCTGGTTGTCGACAAGACGGGGACGCTGACGTACGGCAGTCTGCGTTTACAGTCGGTGCAGGCAGAAGAGGGCGTGCACGATGAGGTGCTCGCGTTGGCGGCAAGTCTGGGCTCAGCCAGCAGTCATCCGGTGAGTCGCGCGTTGGCGAATCTGGTGGAGAAGGATCATCTGCTGGCGCTGGATGACATTCGCGAGCGCCAGGGCCTGGGTGTTGTCGCGCAAACGGCGCGGGGTGAAGCGGCGTTGGGTCGCCCCGAACTGTTCGCGCAGTTGGGCATTGTGACCTCACCGGTTCCGGATCACGACGGCCCCATTGCAGGCCTTGCCGTCGATCGCCATTTCATCGCCTGGCTGCTTCTGGCTGACAGCCTCAAACCGGAGGCCCGTCAAGCGCTGAGCGAGTTACGCGAGCTGGGCATGGGGCGACAATTGTTGCTGACGGGAGACCGCCAAAGCGTAGCGGATAGCCTGGGCAAGGAGGTGGGCATCAGCGACATTCACGCTCAGGCCTTGCCGGAAGACAAACTCACCCGGGTCATGAGCGAAATCAAAAAAGGCTTTCGTCCGATGGTCGTCGGGGACGGCATCAACGATTCTCTGGCACTCAAAGCCGGGGTGGTCGGGGTCGCGATGGGGGCGGGCGGAGCCGACATCGCCCTGGCCTCTGCCGACATCGTGCTGATCGGTAGCGACCTGCGCCGCCTGGGTACCTGCGTGCGACTGAGCCGGCAGTGTCGGCATACGTTGCAGGTCAACGTCATCATCGGGTTGGGCTGGACGCTGGCCATTGTCGCAATGGCGGCGTTCGGCGTTCTGGGCGCAGCAGGAGCGATGATTGCCGCGGTGCTGCATAACCTCAGTACACTCCTTGTGCTTGGTAACGCGGGCCGGCTGCTTCGCTTTCATGAGCCCATCGCGAAATTTCATAGTGCTTTAAAGCCCTGATAATCCGAAGATTTCGCTGAAACTACCGCTTTAGAGCGCTTCGCTAAGTATTAAAATTTGCTTGAGCTTTGTAGATCTCTGTTACAAATTATATTCAGTCTTGTCAGGGTGCTCCATTTGCAGGCGTCACGTTGGCTCGAATTCTGGGGCACAGGGTAGTACCCGTTGTAGATTCGTCGCTGTCCATCATGCTGAATGCCTGAGACTCCCGAGTTGGAGTCGGTTATGGACTGCCCTTTTCCTGTAGCTGGATAAGGGGGATTTCATATGCTTGCGCAACTTCCACCGGCGTTAAAAAACCTGCATTTGCCGCTTCGTCTGCGTCTGTGGGACGGCAACGAGCTTGAGTTGGGCAGTGACCCCTCCGTTACGATTCTGGTGAAAGACCCATCGTTGGTCTCCGACTTCACCCATCCAAGCCTGGACTTGCTGGGCAGTGCTTTTGTGGAGGGTCGACTTGAGCTGGAGGGTTCTATCAGCGAGGTGGTACGCGTCTGCGATGAACTGACAAA
Organism: Pseudomonas lutea; assembly: GCF_000759445.1. Lineage (NCBI taxonomy): Bacteria > Pseudomonadati > Pseudomonadota > Gammaproteobacteria > Pseudomonadales > Pseudomonadaceae > Pseudomonas > Pseudomonas lutea. Next base: position 1,784,284 of record NZ_JRMB01000002.1, on the reverse strand, counting down.
AGCGCTCGGCGATGAGGATGACAATAATCCTCCAGCGCGGACTGAACACGATAAGGCCACCGACGCTGCGTCGATCTCCTACCACTACGACCTTTCCAATGACTTCTACCAGCTGTGGCTGGACCGGGACATGGTCTATTCCTGCGCCTATTTCAAGACTGGCACTGAAACACTGGATCAAGCGCAACAAGACAAGTTTCACCACCTGTGCCGCAAGCTGCGTCTGAAACCGGGTGAGTACCTCTTGGATGTGGGCTGCGGCTGGGGAGGGCTGGCACGCTTCGCAGCTCGCGAATACGGGGTCAGGGTCTTCGGCATCACCTTGAGTCGCGAGCAACTTTCCCTGGCGCAGGAACGAGTCCGTGCCGAGGGTCTGCAGGACAGGATCGACCTGCAACTGCTGGACTACCGCGACCTGCCCAAGGATGGCCGTTTCGATAAGGTCGTCAGCGTTGGCATGTTTGAGCACGTCGGCCATGCCAACCTGGAGCTATATGCCAAATGCCTGTTTGACGCGGTGAAGGAGGGCGGCCTGGTGATGAACCACGGCATTACAGCCAAGCACACCGATGGTCGCCCCGTCGGCCGAGGCGCTGGTGATTTCATTGACCGTTACGTGTTTCCCAATGGAGAGCTCCCGCACCTGTCGATGATCAGCGGATTCGTCAGCGAAGCGGGTTTGGAAGTGGTCGATGTCGAAAGCCTTCGTCTGCACTACGCGAAGACTCTGGAGCACTGGAGCGCTCGCCTGGAGGAGAAACTCGACATCGCGGCTGCGATGGTGCCGGAGCAGGCGCTACGGATATTCAGGCTTTATCTGGCGGGGTGCGCTTATGCGTTTTCCAAGGGCTGGATCAATCTTCATCAGATACTGGCGGTCAAGCCGCGTGCCGACGGCAGCCATGATTTGCCCATGACGCGCGACGACTTATACCTGTAAGCAACTGAGCTCCGTGCGCGGGAGGCTTGGCACGGGGCTCATTTGGCATTCGTCCCAAGCCAACAAGGCGATGCTTTAGGGTTGAGAGTGGCCACGCGATCCTGTCGACGGATATTCACAGGATGGGCGAAATCAGCCTCGCCACTCTCATGCCCAGTTGCTGGAGGTGATGGGTCTCTTTACTTTCTTCGCTGGAAATCTCGTGGGACAAGGCGAAGTCGTCAATCAGCATGTTCTCGACTTCACGCGCGAAGTCCTCATCCACGGTGAGGAGCATGAGTTCGAAGTTGAGCCGAAACGAGCGATTGTCCAGGTTCGCACTGCCGATAGCCGAGATCGCACTGTCGACCAGCACAACCTTTTGGTGAAGAAACCCGGGCTTGTAGCGAAAGATACGAACCCCTGCACGCACTGCTTCAAACGCGAACAGGCTCGAGGCGGCATACACCGTGTAATGATCAGGCCGCGATGGCAGCAGCAGACGCACGTCTACGCCCCGTAATACGGCCAGACGCAACGCGGCTGAGACGGCTTCATCTGGGATGAAATACGGTGTGGTGATCCATACGCGTTCGGTCGCTGCGTGGATGGCCTCAACGAAAAACAGAGAGCAGGTTTCCTGCGCATCGGCAGGGCCGCTTGCGAGCAGTTGGCAGAGGACCCCGTCTTCCGGATAGCTGTCCGGCAAGATCAGCGGCGGCAGTTCTCGGGTTGCCCAAAACCAGTCTTCGGCGAATGACTCTTGCAGGCACGCCACAACGGGGCCGATAACAGCCACGTGAGTATCACGCCAAGGTGCGAGCGGTGGCTTGAGTCCGAGGTATTCGTCGCCCACGTTGTGCCCTCCGACGAAGCCCTTTACTCCGTCTACCACTACGATCTTGCGGTGGTTGCGGAAGTTGATCTGAAAGCGAGTCAGCCAGCCGCCTCTGGTGGCGAATGCTTTGATCTGGACACCACCGGCGCGCAGCTCATCGATGTAACGCGCCGGCAGTGCATGGCTCCCGATTCGATCATAGAGCACATAAATCGCGACGCCCGCTGCTGCACGTTCGAGTAACAACGCCTGCAGGCGACGTCCCAAGTCATCGTCATGAATGATGAAAAACTGAACGAAGACGACCTCGCGTGCGCTCTTTATGGCCTCGAAGATCGCGCTGAATGTTTCGTCACCGTTGATCAGTAGCTTTACTTCATTGTTTGCCAGACAGGGCATCCGCCCCAACTTCGGCATCGCGCGCAGTGAGCGATAGGCATCCGATCTTCGAGCGGCTACGGCCTCTTCAATCCAGGGCTTCCAGTTGAAATCCGCGATCGCCGTGCGCATTTCAGTATTCGCCTGACGTCGCGCTTTGATGTAAGCGTCGAACGTGCTTCGGCCGAACACCAAGTAAGGAATCAGCGCGACGTAGGGGATAAAAATGAGCGGCATTGCCCAGGCAATCGAGCCCTGAGCCGTTCGAACGGTGAGTAAGGCGTGGATTGCTGCGACAATGCCCAGCAGGTGCGTGAAACCGAGCAAATAGCCAAAGAAATACGGGCTGTGGTAATCCATGCGCAACCTTGTGCCAGACGCGTGATGAGTGTCTAACAGACCACACCGCACCGCGATTGTCGCTATTTTATTGAGGCTGCAACTGGCTACCGTATCCACCGTCTAATCGTCATTACATTAAGAGCCGCAAGGGCTTCGTCCAATCTTCCCTAGAAACTCACAAGGAACCCGATCCATGAAAAAGCGCGTACTTGCGTTGATGGTTTGTCTGACTGCTCCCCTCGCTCAGGCGCAAGTCCTGCAACCGGGTCTGTGGGAATTGAGCTCCAGCAACATGCAGGTGGACGGGCAGCAGATGCCTGATCTGCACGTGATGCTTTCCCAGTTGCAAATGATGGCGCCGCAGCAACGAGCGGCCATGGAACAAATGCTGGAAAAACAAGGCGTTACTCTGGGCGGAAAAGGCGTGCGTATTTGCCTGACGCAGGAGCAGGTCAAGAATGAGCAAATCCCGCTCACCGACCCTAAGTCCGGCTGTACTCAGCAAGTCACTGACCGCACCGGCAAGACCTGGAAATTCAAATTTAGCTGCCCGCGAGCTCAGGGCACAGGCACCGCCCAGTTCCTGAGTGACCGGGAGTTTAATACGCATGTGATTGGGTCCTTCAACGCAACGGGCCAGCAGCAAAATGGCAGCATGGACACCCGTGCGGTATGGCTTGGCCAGCAATGCGGAACGGTCAAACCGAGAACCTGACCGTATCTGCACGACCTTCACGCCTCGTTTCTCGGGGCGTTCTTTTTTGTCCTCCATCACCTGTGTTCCACGTGGAACACGTTCGTGTTTCACATGAGGTAGACGGGGTTAGTCATTGATCCCGCTGGCTAAAGGCGCTTCCGAACTTATAGAAAGCTTCATCTTCAGCTGGCATCCCGCCTGTTACATTATAACTAACTGCCCTCTTCGAGCCGGGATGCTCTTTTCCATCGGAACGTGCCATGCACCGACGTCAAATGCTGCTAAATATGATTTTGGCCAGCGCCGCTTTTGCGCTTCCGTTTTCTGTGAATGCAACTCAAATCCGTAACGCACGCCTGTGGCGCTCCGATAGCAAGCTAAGACTTGTGTTCGATCTAAGCGGCCCGGTGCAGTACAAGACTTTTACGCTCAGCGCGCCTGAGCGAATCATCATCGACGTCAGCGGCGCGCATCTTGAAGGCGACTTCAGTCAGTTGGCGCTGGAAAATACGCCCATAAAATCCATCCGCTCCGGGCATTTTGGGGCCAGTGATACACGTATCGTTCTGGACCTGACGTCGCCTGTGCAGCTCAACAGTTTTTTGTTGGGGCCAGAAGGTTCGCAAGGCAACCGGCTCGTTCTGGATCTGGGCCACGATGCGCTTGCTCGCGCCCCAGTACAGCTAGCTGCAGCGGCACCGCTGGTTAAGGAGCCGCAGGCGCCACTCGCGGCAAGGGACCGCTCAAAGCGCGACATTATGGTGGTAGTAGACGCAGGCCATGGCGGCAAGGATCCGGGGGCTGTCGGCTCCAGAGGTGAGCGTGAGAAAGACGTCGTGCTGTCCATCGCGCAGTTGCTGGCCAAGCGCCTGAAGCGCGAAAAAGGTTTCGATGTGCGTTTGGTCCGTAACGATGACTTCTTCGTGCCACTGCGCAAGCGCGTTGATATTGCGCGCAAATACAACGCGGACATGTTCATCTCGGTCCATGCCGATGCGGCGCCCCGGCTCACCGCCTCGGGGGCATCAGTGTTTGCGTTGTCGGAAAACGGCGCTACCTCTGCGACAGCTCGTTTCATGGCCCAGCGCGAAAACGGCGCTGATCTGATCGGAGCAACCAGTCTGTTGAATCTGAAGGACAAAGATCCAATGCTGGCCGGGGTGATTCTCGACATGTCGATGAACGCTACCATTGCGGCAAGTCTTGAGTTGGGCCACACCGTATTGGGGAGTCTGGAGGGTGTTACCACGCTGCATCAAAAGCGCGTGGAACAGGCCGGCTTCGCGGTTCTGAAGTCCCCCGACGTGCCGTCGATTCTGGTCGAGACCGGCTTCATCTCCAACAGCCGCGACAGCCAGCGTCTGGTCACCGCACGACATCAACAAGCCGTAGCGGACGGGTTATTCGACGGGATGAAGCGTTACTTTGAACATAATCCTCCCGCAGGTTCCTACGTCGCATGGCAACAAACGCAGAGGGCGGACGAGGCGGCAGTTTGATGCTGATGCAGTCTGGCAGGCAGCCCGGCAAATGAGGTCGCCTGCCAAACTCATCACCCACCCTTAATGGCAGCCCGTTACGCGGTCGCACGTGATTCTGGTTTTGTCTCCGCTCGAGCTGGACACTCGGCTAATCGTAGTCCAGCCCACTTTCTGCACGTACCCCACCCATGCCTCACCGTCAGACGCCAGCCCGGTAAAAAACGTCAGCGATCCGTAACGGCTGTTGGTCTGCGCCCACGTGCGTCGCTGGATGCTTTCGTAACCGCGCACATACATCGTTTTCCCTGCCGACGCCACGCTGTAGCGGTTTCCCTGCACATCGACGCAGGCCAACAGCGTTGCACTGCGTGTGCATTGGGCTCTGTCCAGCCTGGGCGATGGCGGCATGGCAAACACCGGTGCGCTCATTAGCAGTAAACACACAGGCCAGAAACGAAATAACCGAGCCATCTACGGCCTCAAAAAAGATTAGCGTAAATGCAGCGTTATACTATAACGTAAAGATTCATCGCCGTTGCATACCCTTTGTGAGACCTCATGAACCGTCTTCCCGTTACCGTCCTGTCCGGCTTTCTTGGCGCAGGCAAAAGCACGCTGTTGAACCACATTCTGCGCAATCGTGAGGATCTTCGGGTTGCCGTTATCGTCAATGACATGAGTGACATCAATATTGATGGCGGCGAGGTGCAGCGGGATGTCAGCCTCAATCGCGCAGAGGAAAAGCTTGTTGAGATGAGCAATGGCTGCATCTGCTGCACCTTGCGCGAAGACCTGCTGGAGGAGGTGAGCCGACTTGCCCATGAGGGCAGATTCGACTATTTGCTGATCGAGTCCACCGGCATCTCCGAGCCCCTTCCAGTGGCCGAAACATTCACCTTTTGCGATGAGCAGGGCCGAAGCCTGAGCGATGTAGCGCGTCTGGATACTATGGTCACGGTGGTTGATGGCCTGAACTTCCTGCAGGATTTCAACGCGGCAGAAAACCTGAGTACCCGTGGCCAGACTTTGGGCGAGGATGATGATCGCTCCATTACTGACCTGCTGATCGAACAGATCGAGTTCGCCGACGTCATCCTGATCAGCAAGATCGACCTGATCAGCTCAGCCGATCGGCAAGAGCTAACGGCCATTTTGCGCCGCCTCAATAGCGAGGCAGATATTCTGCCGATGGTCATGGGTGCCGTCCCGTTGGGCAAAATCCTCGACACCGGCCGTTTCGATTTCGAGCGAGCAGCTCAGGCGCCAGGCTGGCTCAAGGAGCTACGCGGCGAGCACACACCAGAAAGCGAAGAGTACGGGATCGCATCAAGGACTTATCGAGCGCGTCGGCCCTTCCACCCGCAACGCTTCTTCGACCTGCTGAACGCACCATGGGAAAACGGACGACTGTTACGCTCCAAAGGCTCGTTCTGGCTCGCGAACAAGCATGAGGATGCCGGTAGCTGGTCCCAGGCCGGCGGCTTGATGCGGCACGGGTTTGCCGGCCGCTGGTGGCGGTTCGTGCCCAAGGCACAGTGGCCGGCTGACGACGAAGACATCCGGGCGATCATGAAGAGTTGGGACGGCGAAACAGGCGATTGCCGGCAGGAGTTGGTGTTCATCGGTCAGAACATCGACTTTGCCCGACTGGCCGCCGCACTGGATGAATGTCTGCTCACCGACGCCGAGCTGGCACTTGGCGTCGCAGGCTGGCGCTCAATGCCAGATCCGTTCGGCGACTGGTACCACAACGCGGCATAGCAGGGCGGGTTAGCTGAGGTCAGTGCGCCTTCCAGACGCCTTTGCTTTGCTGCTCGCAGAACGGCTTGAGAAACGCTGCATCGCTGGCCACGCCGTAATAGTGAATGTTTTGCCGATAAGGCATATTGGCGACCTGCGCATTGCTGCATTCACCAAATGAGCCGGCTGGGCATTGTTCCGAGTAGGTGACGTCGGTTTTCTGATCCTTGAGCTGGGGTTTGCAAAAGCCATCGTGGAACAAGTCTGGGGGAATATTGATATTTTCCTGGCAGACTTTGACGTCCACTCGCTCGCCCTGGCTGTGCACGACGCACGATTCGGCCCAGGCGCCGGTGGCCGTCAGTGTCGAAAGCAACCATGCCAGCCGCATGGGCAGCCAGTTTGCGCGCATCCTCTATCTCCGTCAGCGCTCATCTCGGGAGCGATGTTAAACATGGCCAACCTGCTGCAGAACATCCCCACTCATGTCATCGCCGGCCCGCTGGGCGCTGGCAAGACAAGCCTGATCAGGCATCTTTTGAGGCACAAGCCCAGGCACGAGCGCTGGGCTGTCCTGATCAATGAGTTCGGCCAGATTGGCCTGGATGCTGCGCTGTTGACGACCGCCGAAGATGGTATCGCACTTGGGGAAGTGGCTGGCGGCTGTCTGTGCTGCGTTAACGGTGTACCGTTCCAGGTGGGTCTCGGACGTCTGTTGCGCAAGAGCAGACCTGATCGCCTGCTCATTGAGCCCTCCGGGCTAGGGCATCCGCTTCAGTTGATCAAGCAGTTACACGCTGCGCCTTGGGCCGGTGTTCTGGCGGTTCAACCCAGTGTCATGGTGCTGGATGCCCAGGCGCTGACCAGCGGCACGGTGTTGCCCGGCGCCCAGCAAGAAGCGTTGATGCACGCGGGCCTGCTGCTGCTGAACAAGTCAGCCGGGCTCAATGGTGCAGAGCGGCATGCAGTCACCGCTGCGCTACCTGACTGCGCGGTGCACTGGACCGACCACGGTGTTTTGCCTCTGGATTTACTGCCAGGGATCAACGTTCAGGCCCAGATGGGCGCAGACGATCCTGCACTACCCAAGTCTCTGGCAGAAATGCCCGGAGCATGGCCCGACGCGATGGCGCCGGTCTGCTTGATCCAGCAGCAGGCCGAAGGCTGGAGCATAGGCTGGCGCTGGCACCCTGAGCGCGTATTTGATGCCTCACATGTACATGCCTGGTTACGGTCTTTGGGCTGGCAGCGTGCAAAAATGGTTATCCACAGCGAACGGGGATGGGTCTCAAGCAACGCTCTGAGTGAAGAGGATTTAAGCTGGACCCACAGCGAGTGGCGCAAAGACTCACGTCTTGAGCTGATCTTCGACTGTCCTCAGGATGAGGCTGCGATGCAGCAGGCGATGGCGGCCTGCCTGGTGTAAAGCGGGTTATCCACAGCTGATCACTGCTTCCACTTATTGTGCTCCTGCCGCCACTGGCTCAGCTGGATGATCTCGGCGGTTGGCTTGGGGTCCTTGATTTCGAACGGGTAGGGCGCCAGTTCGATCTGCGCCGCATGGGCACCGAACATAGTGATCGTGCCCGGATGACGATGCTCGCCAGTCACGGTGAACTCGAAGTTGTAGACCCGCGCCAAACGCTTGCGGCCCTCGTTGTCTCGCTTGAAGGTCACTCGCTTCAGCGCCACGTTGCCATCGAGCAACTCGAGGTCAAGCTTGGCACAATGCTGCTTGACCCTTTCGAGCGCCCGCTCCCGCAGGCCGTGGGCGTGCCACAGCCAAGCGGCGCCGCTCGCCAACAGCATCAGCACGAAAATGTTGCCCAGTGTCAGCATGGAAAAAAGACTCCAACAGAATGCCTGCAGCTTAACTGCGTCGAGTGACAGACAGCCATAGCCCGAAAGTTTAATTTCGCTTCACTTCGACCGGCATCGCCACTACTGTGCTTTCCCGGTCTCAGGAACCTGTCATGAAACGTTCGCCCCATCTACTCGCCATCCAGTCGCATGTCGTATTTGGTCACGCGGGGAACAGCGCAGCCGTGTTCCCTATGCAGCGTATCGGCATTAATGTCTGGCCGTTGAATACCGTTCAGTTCTCCAACCACACGCAATATGGCCAGTGGGCGGGCGAAGTGCTGGCGCCGCAGCAAATCCCGGCGTTGGTCCAGGGCATCGCCGCGATAGGCGAGCTGGGCAATTGCGACGCGGTGCTGTCCGGGTACCTGGGGAGCGCCGCGCAGGGGCGAGCGATTTTAACCGCCGTTGCGCAAATCAAACGCGCCAACCCTCGCGCGCTGTACCTGTGTGACCCTGTCATGGGGCACCCGGAAAAGGGCTGCATCGTGCCGCAGGAGGTCAGCGATTTCCTGCTTGATGAAGCCGCGGCGGTTGCTGATTTCCTCTGCCCTAACCAGCTTGAGCTGGACAGCTTCTCGGGTCGTCAGCCCGACTCGCTGGCTGACTGCCTCGGCATGGCGCGTGCGCTGCTTGCCCGAGGCCCCAAGGCGGTTGTGGTCAAGCACCTGGCTTACCCGGGCAAGCCTGCGGACGGCTTCGAAATGCTGCTGGTCACTGCAGACGAAAGCTGGCACCTGCGCCGGCCGCTTCTGGCATTTCCGCGACAGCCGGTTGGGGTGGGCGATTTAACTTCGGGCTTGTTTCTTTCCAGAGTTCTGCTGGGTGACAACCTGCGCAGCGCGTTTGAATTTGCAGCCTCGGCGGTGCACGAGGTGTTGCTGGAGACCCAGGCCTGCGGCAGCTACGAGCTGGAGCTGGTGCGCGCGCAGGACCGAATCGCTCACCCGCGCGTCAGGTTCGAGGCGGTCCGGCTGTAAGCCGAAACCCGGCGCTGAGTCAAACCGGCTCATCCTTGATTTCACGATAACGCTTCTCCAGTTCCTGACGGATCTGGCGGCGTTGTTGTGCCTGCACGTAACGACGCTTGTCTTCGCTGTTGGTGGGCGACAATGGCGGTACGCTGGCCGGTTTGCGCTGGTCATCCACCGCCACCATGGTGAAAAAGCAGCTGTTGGTATGACGAACCGAGCGCTCGCGGATGTTTTCAGTCACCACCTTAATGCCCACTTCCATGGACGTGTTGCCGGTGTAGTTGACCGATGCCAGAAAGGTGACCAGCTCGCCGACATGAATAGGCTCACGGAAAATCACCTGGTCTACGGACAGCGTTACCACATAGCGGCCTGCATACCGGCTCGCACATGCGTAGGCAACTTCGTCGAGGTACTTCAGCAGCGTCCCGCCGTGAACGTTGCCAGAGAAATTGGCCATGTCCGGGGTCATCAATACAGTCATCGACAGCTGGGCGTTTCCGGGTTCCATAACGTGCTCACGGTTCAAAAGGTCAGAAGGCACCTTGCTCAGGTGCTCGAATGCAGATTGGCAGCAAATCCATCCATACCGGGACGCCGACGACTGCTCTGCCGTCACGCCCGTTCCCATCTGTTTCCATATATTGCACCGGCTTTATCCGATTTTGTGCGGTGTTAACCTGCGAAAGCCGCCGGATGGGCTAAATCCTGCGTACCAGTCAGATTTTTCGAGCCTTGTTGGCGATATTTCGTACGGCATTTGTATCGATTGACGGGTACGCGCATTGAATCGCTTGTCAGCAGGAGCCGCGCGTATGCATGCCATCAGCTTCATTCAGGATCTGGCTGTGATCATGCTCGTGGCCGGCGTTGTAACGGTAGTGTTTCATCGACTCAAGCAGCCCGTGGTTCTCGGCTACATCGTTGCTGGCTTCATCATCGGCCCGCATACCCCGCCATTCGGCCTCATTCACGATGAGCAAACCATCAAGACCCTCGCCGAACTGGGCGTGATTTTTTTGATGTTTTGCCTGGGCCTGGAATTCAGCCTTCGCAAGCTGTTCAAGGTGGGGGCAACGGCGTTCATCGCCGCGTTTCTCGAAATCACCCTGATGATCTGGATCGGCTACGAAATCGGGCAGTTCTTCGGTTGGAACACCATGGACTCGCTGTTCCTCGGCGCCATTCTGGCCATTTCGTCTACCACCATCATCGTTAAGGCCCTGAACGACCTGAAAATGAAAAACCAGCGTTTTGCTCAGTTGATCTTCGGGGTGCTGATTGTCGAAGACATTCTGGGGATCGGGATTATCGCGCTGCTGTCGGGCATCGCCGTGAGTGGCTCAGTCAGCTCCGGAGAGGTGTTTTCCACCGTCGGCAAACTGTCGCTATTCATGGTCGTCGCGCTGGTCGTCGGCATCCTTGTCGTCCCGCGCCTGCTGGCGTACGTCGCAAAATTTGAAAGTAACGAAATGCTATTGGTCACGGTACTGGGCCTGTGTTTCGGGTTTTGTCTGCTGGTGGTGAAGCTTGAGTACAGCATGGTGCTGGGCGCTTTTCTGATCGGGGCGATCATGGCTGAGTCCAGGCAGCTGGCGAAGATTGAGCATCTCGTCGAGCCCATCCGTGACATGTTCAGTGCGATCTTCTTTGTTGCGATTGGCTTGATGATCGATCCGAAAATTCTGCTGGATTACGCGTGGCCCATCGCGGTGATCACCGTCGCGGTGGTGATGGGTAAGATGATCTCCTGCGGCCTCGGTGCTTTCATTGCGGGAAACGACGGCAAAACATCGTTAAGAGTAGGCATGGGTCTGTCGCAGATCGGCGAATTCTCTTTCATCATCGCAGCGCTGGGGATGACGCTGCAGGTCACCAGCGACTTTCTCTACCCCGTTGCGGTGGCGGTGTCCGCGATCACGACTTTACTCACGCCTTACCTCATACGCGCCGCAGATCCTCTGTCGCACACGCTGGGCGCCGTCGTTCCCGAGAGGATGGCCCGGGGTTTCGGTATGTATGGAGAATGGTTGCGCAGTATTCAGCCTCGAGGGGAAGGCGCGCTGTTGGCAGCGATGGTCCGAAAGATCCTGCTGCAGGTCGGCATCAATCTGGCATTGGTTATCGCGATATTTTTTACCGGTGCGTTCTTCGCCGAGCGCATCGGCGTTTACTTCAGCGATTGGGTGAGTGATGTCGGTCAGCAAAAGGCCTGGATCTGGGGCGCGTCTTTGCTGCTGTCACTTCCGTTTCTGATCGCTGCCTATCGGAAGCTCAAAGCGCTTTCGATGCTCCTGGCAGAGCTGAATGTGAAGCCGGAAATGGCTGGCAGGCACACAGCACGTGTCCGCCGGGTGATCGCTGAAGTGATCCCCTTGCTTTCATTGATGGTGATTTTCCTGCTGATCGCACTGCTGTCCTCCAGCATGCTGCCAACGCGCGAGTGGCTAGTGCTGATCGTCGTCGTGGCGGCCATCGTGGCCGCCGTATTGTGGCGCTGGTTTATTCGGGTTCACACGCGAATGCAGGTCGCGTTACTGGAAACCCTGGGTAATCACCCGGAGCCTTGAGGCGCGAGCCCCAAGTCCGATATTCGGGACAGCAGGTCGGCGTTTCAGCTTTCCAGCCAGACGTCCCGCGCCCAGTGCCAGACAGATTCCCAACTGTCTTCGGTGACGATTTCTTCCTCGCCCGACCACAGCACCACGGTGCCGTCTTCTTCGACGCAGTAGTAATCGTCACCGTCCTGGCACAGCGGGATCAATTCACGGGGAACGCCGATGTCCCAAGCAGTTGCTGCCACTTCCGGGAGATAGGTGTGTGAGCCTGAATCGGTCACGGTGACCGGTTCAAGGCTGCCGTAGACCACATCGCTGACGGTCAGCAAGAACTCCTTGAAGACAAACGGGATGTTGATGAACAGCTGCTCTTCAATCTCGACCAGTTGGTCTTCATCAGGCAGCTCGAGCGGGACAGGAACCGGTTCATTGGCTTCACGGAGTTGTTCGATGACTTCTTCCACGACGTGGATCCTCTAACGATTTGCGCGGGTTATACAGCAGCTTAAAGACAACGCCAAATTAACTCGGCTTCTATAAAAACAGAACCCCGGAACAAGTCCGGGGTTCATTTGCAGCTGCTCAGTGGTATCAGCCGTTTTGGCGGATACCTGCAACCAGCCAAGGCTGGTTGTCGCCCTGGGCGCGTTCCATGTTCCAGCTCTCGCTGAACACTTCGCCCTGGTCGAAGCGCGATGTTTTCGACACACCGGCAAAGGTCAGCGTGGCGATGGTTTTGTCGGCGCGATCATCCAGACCGTCGAGCTGCACGGTAAGGTTGTCGATGTAGGTCGACTGGAAGCCTTCACCCAGATCTGCACGCTCTTTTTTCAGGAACTGCAGCATCTGTGGGGTCACGAACTCGGAGATCTTGTCCATCTCGTTCGCGTCCCAGTGCTGTTGCAACGACTGGAAGTGGCTGCGTGCCGCCTCAAGAAAGCGTTCTTCATTGAACCAGGCCGGCGCGTTGATTACCGGACGGGCTGTTGCTGCAGATGCAGAGCCGCCAAACATCGAGTTCTGTGCAGGTTGTGGTTGTTCAAAGGCTTCACGCTGGAACGGAGCGCCAGCAGGGGCCATTTGTGGTTGCTGTTTACGTCGACGCGCCGCGATGAAGCGGAAGATCACGAACGCGATGATCGCCATGATCAGGATGTCGAAGAACTGCATGCCCTCAAAGCCACCGCCCATGAACATGGAGGCCAGGAGGCCACCGGCGGCGAGACCGGCCAATGGGCCCAGCCATTTGGAAGCACCGCCCGCAGCAGGCGCAGGACGGCCAGCGGCGTTGGGTGCTGCGGCAGGAGCAGAAGGAGCTGTTTGGCGCGCCTGGTGACTTGGCGCCGAGCCCATGCTCTTGCCACCACCGAAGCGCGCAGCATTGACATCGAGGCTCATGGTGAGCCCGATAATCATTGCCAAAGCGATGCTAAGAAAACGTTGCATAAGGGAATTCCCGTTTGTGGATTGCACGCGCGCCATGTTGCACAGGACAAGTGGGTATGACCAGCAGCCATATGTTTCCGGCTTTTGCGTGGAGCTTCATCATGCCCGTCCGACTTGGGTCGTAGGCAGGTGGAGAAAGTTCTGTAGGAAAGATGGGGGGACGGTTGTGGGAATGCAAGAGCAGCACCGAGGCGACGTCCCGACGGACGCACCCGAATCGAGACAGCTGTGCCAGAGACTTCCCTGATCCCGGCACGCTGTATCAAAGGCCGATCAGACGGGCTCCAGCTTTGCGTACCCCAGCATTAACCACTTGCTGCCTTCAGAAAAGTTTACCTGCACCCGCGCCTGCGCCCCGGAACCTTCGAAGTTCAGGATAACGCCCTCACCGAACACAGCGTGCTGCACGTGCTGACCGAGCGAGAACTGGCTCTGCGGGATGTTTTCGCCGTCGAACAAGCGACTCGGAGCCATCGTCTTCGAGCCGCCGAACGGACGCGTCACGCTGTTGGACAGGCGCACTTCCTGAATAAGGTTGGGCGGCACCTCGCGCACGAAACGCGAAACCTTGTTGTAGGTTTCGCTTCCATACAGGCGTCGGGTCTCCGCGTAAGTCATTACCAGGTGCTGCATGGCCCGGGTAATGCCCACATACGCAAGACGGCGTTCCTCTTCAAGGCGACCGGGTTCTTCCAGGCTCATCTTGTGCGGAAACAGGCCTTCTTCCATGCCGACCAGGAACACATATGGAAACTCCAGGCCTTTGGCGCTGTGGAGCGTCATCAACTGGATGCTGTCTTCGTGTTCATCGGCCTGAGTGTCACCGGCCTCCAGTGAAGCGTGACCCAGGAAGGCTGCCAGGGGCGTCAGGTCTTCCTCTTCTTCACTGTTCTCGAATGCGCGCGCAGCGCTGACCAGTTCCTCAAGGTTTTCCACCCGGGCCTGGCCTTTCTCGCCTTTCTCTTCCTTGTGATAGGTGATCAGGCCGGACTGTTCGATGACCGTCTGGGTCATCAAGTGCAGTGGCATGTCAGCAGCTTTGGCGGCGAGATTTTCAATGAGCTCGATAAAGGCGCCCAGTGCGCCTGCTGCGCGACCGGCCAGGCCTTTATTGGCGACGAGCAAACGCATCGCCTCCCACATCGAAACGTGAGCGTGACGCGCATGCTCGCGAATCGCTTCGACGGTCTTTTCGCCGATTCCGCGGGGCGGCACGTTGATCACCCGCTCCAGCGCTGAATCATTACCGCGGCCGTCCAGCAGGCGCAGATATGCCATGGCGTTCTTGATCTCGGCGCGCTCGAAGAACCGCTGGCCGCCGTAAATACGGTACGGAATGCGCTCGCGCAGCAACGCCTCTTCGAGCACTCGCGACTGGGCGTTGGAGCGATAGAGAATGGCGATGTCGCTGCGCGCGAGGCCGGTCTTGATCGCGCTTTCAATGGTCTCGACGACGTAACGCGCTTCATCATGTTCGTTGAAAGCGGCATAAAGGCTGATCAGCTCACCGTCGCCGACGTCCGTCCACAACTCTTTGCCCAATCGGCCGCTGTTGTTGACGATCAGACCGTTGGCCGCCTTCAGGATGCTCGCAGTGGAGCGATAATTCTGCTCCAGGCGAATGGTCTCGGTGTCGGGAAAGTCATCGGAATACTGGTGAATATTCTCGATTTTTGCGCCGCGCCAACCGTAGATGGACTGATCGTCATCGCCGACGACCATCAGGCTGTCGCCGCCCTGAGCGAGCAAACGCAGCCAGGCGTACTGAACGGCGTTGGTGTCTTGGAATTCGTCCACCAGGACATGACGGAAACGCCGCTGATAATGCGCAAGCAGACCAGGGTTGTCGCGCCACAGGTCGAGCGCACGCAGCAGCAGCTCCGAGAAGTCGATTACGCCGGCCCGCTGACAGGCAGCCTCGTAAGCCTCGTACACCGACTTCATGGTGGCCAGGAACAGATCGCCGCCCGCCTGAATATGTTTGGGCCGCAGCCCTTCATCTTTCTGGCCGTTGATAAACCACTGTGCCTGCCGTGCCGGCCAGCGTTGCTCATCCAGATTCAGCTCGCGCATGACCCGCTTGACCAGACGCTGCTGGTCGTCGCTGTCGAGGATCTGGAAGCTCTGGCTCAGACCCGCTTCCTGCCAGTGAGCCCGCAGCAGGCGATGGGCCAGGCCGTGAAACGTGCCGACCCACATGCCGGCCGGGTTGATGCCCATCAGCTGTTCGATGCGATGGCGCATCTCGGCAGCGGCCTTGTTGGTGAACGTCACCGACAGAATCGAATGCGGCGAGGCGTTCTCGACCTGAATCAACCAGGCGATACGGTGCACCAACACACGGGTTTTGCCGGAACCAGCGCCGGCCAGGACCAACTGACGACCCACGGAGGCAGCTACAGCCTGGCGTTGGGCATCGTTGAGGGAGTTAAGCAGAAGAGAGAGATCATCGCGCATCGAGGCATTCTAGGGTGCTGTGAGGGCGTGGGCAAACCCTAACGCTGGCCGGTCATGCTGTTGAGCGTTGTATCGGCCCGTACGCCGATTTCAAGGATGACTGTTTGGTCCAGGCGCTCCCTTGTGTATCCTCCGCGAACGTTCAAGGCCACCAATTATAAGAATCGCCATGACCCCCAGCTCCGAAGCCCCGGCAGACTCCCTGGCGACACGACGTGTCATCAGCAGGCAGTTTGCAACCCAGCTTGCCGTCGAGCGCACCCGTCTTCTCTATCAAGGCTCATTGCTGCCGACGCTTTTCATGTTCATCAACGGTTTGCTCTGCGCGTGGTTGCTCTGGAGTCCGGAGCGATATGTGTTGGTTGCCGTGTGGCTGGGATGGCTGTCGGTCCTGGTGTCCTTGCGCGTGCTTCAGGTTGCGGCATTCAGGTCGGCGTCGCTTGAGCGACGCTCGCAGCCGCTCTGGAATCGAATGTTTCTGGCTGGCGCCTGTGTAAGTGGCTTCACGCTGTCCACTGCTGCGCTCGTGTTGGTGCCAGCGCCAAGCCTGGCTCAGCAAGCGTGGTTGTTCGGCCTGCTCGGCGCAGCCACGCTGTCGGCCAGCGTGGCCTACGCGGTGAGCATCCCCGCATTCCTGACCTTCACGTTGCCCTGCCTGCTGCCGCCCATTGTTTATCTGTTCCTGGCAGGCGACCCACACCTTCACGGATGGGGATGGCTGGGATTGATCCTGTTATTGGCGCTGATTGTCGTGGCCGGTCAGGTCAATCGATTGATCGAGCGCGGTTTGATCCGCCGATTCCAGAACGTCGCCCTGATTGAGCACCTTCAGCAGGCCCAAGCCAGAAGTGACGAGCTCAACCGTGAGCTGACGCGCCAATATGAAGAGCGCACGCGCTACCTGACTCATTACGACGAGCTGACAGGCCTGGCCAACCGGGCACTTTTTAACGAACGATTGCGTGAGGCCAATCAGCGGGCACGTCAGGGTGGGCGCACATTGGCCCTGCTGCATATCAATCTGGATCGGTTCAAGTTGCTCAACGCCAGCCTGGGTCACGATATCGCCGACCAATTGCTGCGCCTCGTCGCCCGTCGGCTGAATGCCCAAGTGGCAGGGGCCGATACGGTGGCGCGCTTGTCCGCAGACGAGTTCGCCGTGCTCTTCGACAGCCACGGCAACCTGACCGCCCTGGCGCGTATTACGACGCGTCTGCTCGCCAAGCTGCGCTCGCCGATATCGGTCTCGGGCCATGAACTGGTCGTCAGCGCCTCCATAGGGATCGCTTTGCTGCCGGGTTCCGCCCGGGACATATCCGCGCTGGTCAGCCAGGCAAACATGGCAATGCAGCACGCCAAGCATCTGGGTGGCGATAACTTTCAGTTTTTTAGCGACAGCCTTGAGGCCCACACCCCCGGTCGGCTGGAGCTGGAAATCCAACTGCGCCGAGCGATTGCAGAAGGGCAACTGGAGGTTTTTTACCAGCCCAAGCTGGAGCTCCACAGCGGACGCCTGAACTCAGCGGAAGCGCTGGTGCGGTGGCGTCACCCAGAGCGTGGTCTGATCTCTCCCGGGGAGTTCATCGGCTTGGCTGAAGAGACCGGGTTGATCGCCAATATTGGAGAGTTTGTGCTGCGAAAAGCCTGTCATCAGGCCTGCGAATGGCAGCGTAAAGGGTTCGCTGCCATCAGGGTGTCGGTCAACCTGTCGGTGCATCAGATGCGCCAGGGCAAGTTAGTCAGTCTGGTGCGGCAGGTGCTCGAAGAAACAGGGCTTGCGCCCGAATACCTCGAGCTTGAGTTGACCGAGAGTCAGCTGCTTGAAAGTGTCGAGCACATCATCACCACGTTTCAGCAGTTGCGTGCCCTCGGCGTGAAGTTGGCCATCGACGACTTCGGCACCGGTTATTCCTCGTTGAGTTATCTGAAACGTTTCCCGGTGCACTACGTGAAGATCGACCAGGCCTTTATCCGCGGTTTGAATGAGGGTGCCGAAGACGCAGCCATTACGAAGGCGATTATTGCGATGGCCCACAGTCTGGACCTCAAGGTGGTGGCCGAAGGTGTGGAGGACTGCGAGCAACTGGAATTCTTGCGGACCCACGGTTGCGATGAAGTACAAGGCTACTTGATCAGTCGGCCGGTGGAGGCGGACGTCATGGGTGAAATCCTGCGCAGTCGTCTGACTGAAGCCTGGAGTCCCGTACGAAAAGCCCTACACTATAAAGCGACCTGACCCTCGACCAAGATCGGTCAACCTCGGCGAGATCGTTTAGCTGTGCGGTTTGCAGGTCATGTAGTATAACTACAAGAAAGCTACAGCCCGGCCCATCCTTCACTTGAGTCCTGCCCTTTGAATCTGTTGCAGCACATCGCCCAGTCACGCCATCTCTTGCGCAAGTCGGAGTTGAAAGTAGCCGACCACGTGCTGCTCGATCCGGCGGCCGTGATGCACAGCTCCATGGCCGATCTGGCCCATGCAGTCGGCATCAGCGAGCCGACCATCGTGCGTTTTTGCCGTGCCATTGGCTGTACCGGTTTTCAGGACCTGAAGCTCAAGCTTGCGCAGAGCCTTGCCGCTGGTGCCAGCTTCGGCCAGTTCGCCATTCATGAAGACGACTCGGTCGCTGATTACAGCCTGAAGATTTTCGATACCACGCTGCACACACTGATGGAAGTACGCGAGAAGCTCGACCCTCATGCGCTGCAGGCGGCGGTGACAGTAATGGCAGCCGCGCACAGGGTCGAGTTCTACGGGTTCGGGGCATCTGGCGCGGTCGCCGCAGACGCTCAGCACAAGTTCTTTCGGTTACTCCTGACGGCAGCGTCCTACTCTGATCCGCACATGCAGGCAATGTCGGCGGTCACGCTCAAGCCCACAGACGTTGCTGTGTGCATCTCGCAATCCGGACGCTCGAAAGACCTGCTGATCACCGCCAATCTGGTGCGTGAAAGCGGCGCCAATCTGATCACTCTGTGCCCTAGCCAGACGCCCCTGGCCGAGTTGTCCACGGTCAACCTCGCGATTGACGTGCACGAAGACACCGAAATCTACACGCCTCTCACCTCGCGAATCGCGCATCTGGTGGTCATTGATGTCCTGGCGATGGGCGTGGCAATGGCGCGCGGGCCTAGCCTGGTCAATCACCTGAAAAGCGTGAAGCGCAGCTTGCGCAGCCTGCGGTTGTCGCCCAAGTCGATCAAGTCGTCCGAGGACTGAGTCAACGCCTGCCCAGCGTTGAAACATTCACCAAGCTGTAACGCTTCCGACGCCTGATCGTCACCGCTCGACGCCACTCTGTACTCCCGCACACGAATGGGAGACAGGATATGCCTCGGCACTACGATGACTCGCACCAGCACAGCACCTCCAGCAGCAAGACTCGCCGCCAGCAGGAAGACCAGCGCCGCATGGCGTTTCGGCGGGCAATCGAGAGCCACTCCGAAGAGCGCCGTTTGAACCAGGAACTCTCCGACTACCTGGATGGTGCGTCTGCTCATTTCTGGCAGGGCGTTAGCGCTTCGGAAGGTGGCCATCAAAGCGCGCGACCAGCTCGCTGATCTGCGTACGCTCCGTCCGGATGAAATCCAGGAACGCATGAGCGACCGGTGACAGACGTTTATCCCGGGCTTGCACGACGCACCAACTTCGATACAGCGGCAATTCGGCCACTGGCAGCTCGATCAGCATGCCGGTGGCCAATTCCAGGCTCAGCGCATGACGTGTCAGTAGCGCAACGCCCAGCCCCGCCACCACGCATTCACGCTGCGCCTCGGCCGACGACACCTCCAGGGTGTCCTCGAAATGAATGCGCTTTTCCTTGAAGTATTCCTCGCACGCTTTCCGTGTGCCCGAGCCCTGTTCGCGTACCACCAATGTTGCCGCCTCAAGGTCCTTCAGCGAGAGACCCGGCGACAAGGTGAGCGGATGATCAGGACGAGCCACGGCGACAATGGGGTTGTTCAGAAAGGGCAAGAATTCCAGTCCCATGTCTTGGGGGACCATCGACATCACCACTAGATCATCACGGTTGTCCGAGAGGCGCCGTATCACTTGAGCCCGGTTGACGACGGTAAGATTGAGCATCACCTCCGGGAATCTGCGCTTGAATGCTGCGAACAGGTGGGGAACGAAGTACTTGGCACTGGATTCGATCGCCAGCTTAAGTTGCCCCTGCAGCGAGCCCTGCATGTCCGACAGTTGCATGTCGAGATTTTCCAGCCGGCCGAAGATGTCCCGGCTGGCCAGTTGCAGTGCCTCTGCCGCTTGTGTGAGATAGAGCTTCTTCCCCACGTACTCAAATAGCGGCTGGCCCACGCATTCCTCAAGCTGGCGAATCTGCAGGCTCACAGCCGGCTGTGTCAGCGACATCTCTTCGGCGGCCCGGCTGTACGAGCGTAGGTCGCACACCTCGTTGAAAATGCGCAGCTGGCGCAATGTCATGCGCATCAATGACTTACGCATATTTTTCCCATTCTCGGCAGACTAATACTTGCAACTATAAGGTTTTACTTATGGTTCACCCAATTTTTACTCATTTTTGTTAATTGATGATCCGTCATAGGGTGGCTTCACCCGCATTGCAATACGCGGTAACGGAATGTCATGCGGCATGGGCCAGACCTCTGGTCCATCCGCTAATCGGTCGAGGAAATTCCAGTGATAAAAAAAATCCTGATCGCAAACCGGGGGGAAATCGCGGTCCGAATCGTGCGCGCCTGCGCCGAGATGGGCATCCGCTCAGTGGCGATCTACTCGGAAGCCGACCGGCATGCGCTCCACGTGAAGCGCGCGGACGAAGCCTATGGCATCGGCTCGGAGCCGCTTGAAGGCTATTTGAACCCGCGCAAGTTGGTGAACCTCGCGGTAGAAACCGGCTGCGATGCTTTGCACCCTGGCTATGGATTCTTATCGGAGAACGCAGAGCTGGCAGAAATCTGCGCAGAGCGAGGGATTAAATTCATCGGCCCGTCCGCTGAAGTCATTCGGCGCATGGGGGATAAAACCGAAGCCCGCCGCAGCATGATCAAGGCTGGCGTCCCGGTTACCCCGGGTACTGAAGGCAACGTCGCTGACATCGCTGAAGCGTTGATTGAGGGTGACCGCATCGGTTATCCGGTCATGCTCAAGGCCACCTCGGGTGGGGGCGGTCGTGGCATTCGTCGCTGCAACAGTCGGGAAGAACTCGAGCAGGCATTTCCGCGGGTTATTTCCGAGGCCACCAAGGCGTTTGGCAAGGCCGAAGTCTTTCTCGAAAAGTGCATCGTCAACCCCAAGCACATCGAGGCGCAGATTCTCGGCGACAGCTTTGGCAACGTCGTGCATCTGTTCGAGCGCGACTGCTCCATCCAACGCCGCAACCAGAAGCTCATCGAAATCGCCCCCAGCCCTCAACTGACACCCGAGCAACGTGCCTACATCGGCGATCTGTCCGTGCGTGCAGCCAAGGCGGTGGGCTACGAGAACGCCGGCACCGTGGAGTTTCTGCTCGCCGAGGGCGAGGTGTACTTCATGGAGATGAATACCCGGGTTCAGGTCGAGCACACGATCACCGAGGAAATCACCGGGATCGACATTGTGCGCGAGCAGATTCGGATCGCCTCCGGGCTGCCGCTGTCGGTCAAACAGGAAGACATCATCCATCGCGGTTTCGCGTTGCAGTTCCGGATCAACGCAGAGGACCCGAAAAACGGTTTTCTGCCGAGCTTCGGCAAAATCACCCGGTACTACGCGCCGGGCGGCCCTGGTGTGCGAACGGATACGGCTATCTATACCGGCTACACCATTCCACCGTATTACGACTCGATGTGCCTGAAGCTGATTGTCTGGGCGCTGACCTGGGAGGAAGCGATGGACCGTGGCCTGCGGGCGCTCGATGACATGCGTTTGCAGGGCGTTAAGACCACGGCCGCGTACTACCAGGAAATCCTGCGCAACCCGGAATTTCGCAGCGGGCAGTTCAACACCAGCTTTGTTGAAAGCCACCCCGAGCTGACTAATTACTCGATCAAGCGCAAGCCTGAAGAGCTCGCCCTGGCCATCGCCGCCGCCATTGCCGCCCATGCGGGCTTATGAACACGTTAGCTGCAAGCGACAAGTGGCAAGCTGCAAGAAAGAGCGCGATCGGCTTTTGCTTGAGGCTTGCAGCTTGGCGCTTGCAGCTCTGAGGAAATAAAAATGACCAAGAAGATCCATGTCACCGACACCATTCTGCGCGACGCCCATCAGTCCCTGCTGGCTACCCGTATGCGCACCGAGGACATGCTGCCGATCTGCGACAAGCTCGACAAGGTCGGCTATTGGTCGCTGGAAGTGTGGGGCGGTGCAACGTTCGATGCCTGCGTGCGCTTCCTGAAAGAAGATCCATGGGAGCGCCTGCGTCAGTTGCGCGCTGCGCTGCCCAATACGCGCCTGCAGATGCTGCTTCGCGGTCAGAACCTGTTGGGGTATCGCCATTATAGCGACGACGTCGTCAAGGCATTCGTCGCCAAGGCTGCAGAGAACGGTATCGACGTTTTTCGCATCTTCGACGCCATGAACGACGTGCGAAATCTGCGCGTTGCGGTTGAGGCAGTGAAGGCTTCCGGCAAACACGCGCAGGGCACCATTGCGTACACCACTAGCCCGGTGCACACCATCGGCGCGTTTGTGGCGCAGGCCAAGGAGATGGAGGCGATGGGCTGTGATTCTGTCGCGATCAAGGACATGGCGGGTCTGCTGACCCCGTATGCGACGGGTGAGCTGGTCAAGGCACTGAAGGCCGAGCAATCGCTGCCGGTGTTCATTCACTCTCACGACACCGCAGGCCTGGCCGCGATGTGCCAGCTCAAGGCAGTGGAAAACGGTGCGGATCATATTGATACCGCCATCTCCAGTTTTGCCTGGGGCACCAGTCACCCGGGCACCGAATCCATGGTGGCGGCGCTCAAAGGGAGCGAGTTCGACACCGGCCTGGATCTGGAACTGCTGCAGGAAATCGGCTTGTACTTCTACGCCGTGCGTAAGAAGTATCACCAGTTCGAGAGCGAATTCACTGCGGTCGACACCAGGGTGCAAGTCAACCAGGTGCCGGGAGGCATGATTTCCAACCTCGCCAACCAGCTCAAAGAGCAGGGCGCATTGAACCGCATGGCTGAAGTGCTGGCGGAAATTCCACGGGTGCGCAAAGACCTGGGTTACCCGCCCCTGGTGACCCCGACTTCGCAGATCGTCGGTACCCAGGCGTTTTTCAACGTGCTGGCAGGAGAGCGTTATAAAACCATCACCAATGAAGTGAAGCTTTATCTCACCGGAGGGTATGGCAAGGCGCCGGGGCAAGTGGACGAGACGCTGCGTCGGCAGGCCATCGGTAATGAAGAGCTGATCGATGTGCGCCCTGCCGATCTGCTCAAGCCGGAGATGACTAAGCTGCGCGGCGAGATCGGTGCATTGGCCGCCACCGAAGAAGACGTGCTGACGTATGCCATGTTCCCGGATATCGGGCGCAAGTTTCTCGAAGAACGCGCCGCAGGCACCCTGGCCCCAGAGCCGTTGCTGCCCATCCCCGAGCCGGGCGCGGTGACCAAGGCGGGCGGCGAGGGCGTACCGACTGAGTTCGTGATCGATGTCCACGGCGAAAGCTACCGCGTCGACATCACCGGTGTGGGCGTCAAAGCCGAGGGCAAGCGTCACTTTTATCTGTCGATCGACGGCATGCCGGAAGAAGTGGTGTTCGAGCCGCTCAACGAATTCGTCGGCACGGGCATCGGCAAGCGTGCTCAAGCCAGCAAACCGGGGCATGTGAGCACGACCATGCCAGGCAATATTGTTGACGTGCTGGTGAAAGAAGGCGACAGCGTGCGTGCGGGACAGGCTGTGCTGATTACCGAAGCGATGAAGATGGAAACCGAAGTGCAGGCAGCGGTTGCCGGCAAGGTTGTGGCGATTCATGTGGCCAAGGGTGATCGCGTGAACCCGGGCGAAATTTTGGTCGAGATTGAAGGCTGACTTTTCGTTGAAAGAACAACCTGCCGCGCACAGATGCGGCAGGCTGAACAGTTACCTCTGGGGGAGCTCTCGTGGCTCCTCTTTTTTTGCTTCATGTTCACGCTGGGTGAGCAGCAGCTGTCACTTTTTATAGTGTTTCTGGAAGACATGCAGGATGTCTTTGAACGTAGCCTTACCTCTGCCGATCAAGAACATTTTCTCTTCCTGAAGGTAGCTGAGCTTGACGTAAAGCAAAGTGCCCTTGGCCTTGTCTGCAGAGTTCAGGCCGTCAATGGCTTTCTTGAGCGTGGCGAGCTGATCAGGGGCGCCAAGAAGAGTTGACCAATCCGGTGCCGGGATCAATTTGCCCAAAAAGTCGGCGACGCTTGAAAGCAGCTCGTTGGCGGGAAATACCCCCGAGAATCGGGCTTTTGGTGTGTATGGGCTGATGCCCATGTAGAGGTGCGGGAGGCTTTTGATCGTCGATTCGACACCGCGCGTTTGATGGTTTAGCAGGAATTCAATGACCTGCACCGCCGTGCCGACAATCGCCAACGACTGGACGCCAACCGCAGTTTCGGTGAAAAGATAGTGACCGTTGGAACCGGCGACGGCTTTCTTGAGCAATCCTCGATCAGCGATCACGCTTCCGTACTTACCGCTGCTAAGGACGGGAGCCGGTACGCGCCATGGGTTTTCAGGGGTTTTCTGGGCATTAAGGGTTTGCATGTCGTCTTCCTTGAATGGTTAGGGTGTCCACTTCCTGTGAACACGCTTGACGATAGCCTGAGCTTTTTGTGCCTGTGAGAGTCACGCAGCGTTTTCGGACGTTTCCTACTCAGTCAGGGGCTGGCTACGCAGGTCTTCCAGCTTCCGCACCTGCTGGCCGTTGTCGAAGTTATCCACACCCAGCCATGCGCCGAATGCCCGCTCCACGTTTGGCCACTCGCTGTCGATGATCGAGTACCACGCGGTGTTTCGGTTCTGTCCCTTGGAGACCGCATGCTGGCGGAACGTCCCCTCGAACGTGAAGCCGAAGCGCTCTGCCGCGCGCTTGGAGCGGGCGTTGTCGGCGTTGCACTTCCACTCCAGCCGGCGATTACCCAGCGCGAAGGATTCCCTGGCCAGCAGATAAACCGCTTCCGTCGCTTTGGGCGTGCGCTGCATGGAAGCGCCGAAGGTTACGTGGCCAATCTCAATGCGGCCTGCGCTCGGCACAATGGACATCAGGGCAAGAAAGCCGTCGATGTTGCCCGTCTGTTGATCGACGACGGTGTAGAACCACGGGTCTACCGAGCCTTCCAGCCCTGCGAGATAGTCATCGAATGCGTTGCGCTCAGGAAACGGCCCCACGAACAAGTAATCCCACAGCCTGGGGTCAGCTGCCGGACCTTCCAGCGCTTCCCATAACCCATCGCCATGGCGGGCGGCGCTCAGTTTTTCCAGGCGAATAAAGCGCCCTTGCAGCGTGCGAGTGTCAGGCAGTTTGGCTGATTGCCAATGGTCGAGGTCCGACATGTCGAGAACTCCTGATGCTACAGCGGTTTGCGAAATTGGATGAAGCCCGGGCGCTCAGCGATACGCTCATAGAGCTGAATGGCGGTGGCGTTGGTTTCGTGGGTGAGCCAGTGAACCTTGTCGGCACCGTCCCGCTTGGCCGTTGCGTACACGTACTCGATCAGCCTGCGGCCGACGCCCGTGCCACGCTGGTCCGGCGCGACCAGCAGATCCTGCAGGTAGCACGCGTTGCTGATGCTCCAGTTTGAACGGTGATAGATGAAATGCACCATGCCCACCGCTTTGCCGTCCTGCCAGGCAAGAGCAGCATGGGTGGGTTCGTTGTCATCCAGAAAGCGCTGCCAGGTAGTCTGGCTGACCGTCTCCGGCAGCGTCGTTTTGTAGAAGCTCAGGTAGGTCGTCCACAAGGGCAGCCAGACGTCGTGATCATCGGCGGTTATAGGGCGGATATCGAGGTCAGACACGCGGCGTTCCTTGGCTCATCAATTGAGCAATGTGTTGATCGGAGGGGTTTGGGCTCTGCGCCAGCCCTTTGCTGACGCCGGCAATGTCTTCGGCGCTGCGGTTCTGGTTGAGCTTGCGCTTGCCTTCCAGCCGGGCAATGGGGAGTGCGAAGCCGACAATTCCGTTGAGCATCTTTTCGATGTAATCAGCGGGCGCGTCACTGACGGCCCATGGCTCGGCGCGGCTGGCTTCATGTTTTTCGGTGAGCCCGCTGACAATTTGCAACAACCGCTCGTGATCGGTGAACACTTCAGCCTGACCATAGGCGTGCACCGCCAGGTAGTTCCAGGTCGGCACCACTTTGCCGTGCTCGGCTTTGGCCGGGTAGAACGAAGGGCTGATATACGCATCGGCGCCGCTGAAGATCACCATAACCTCAGCGCCTTCCTGCACATCCCGCCACTGAGGGTTGGCCTTTGCGAAGTGCCCATACAACGTTCCGTTATCCCCCTCATCAGGACGCAGAAGCAAAGGCAAATGGCTGGCTTGCAACCCTTGCGACCCTGAAGTCACGACCATGGCCAGCCGCGAGCCTTCTATCTGGGCGTGCAGGACGGGCAATTCGTTTTCTTTGAAATGAGCAGGTAGGTACATGAGCTTTTCCTTGGCGGCTGGCTCAATACTAGGCACGCTATTGGTCAGATAAAAGGACCATTACCCGTCCATTAAGTAGGACCAATTCATGCAAGTTCCCGTTCTTTCCTTAGCGTTCGACTTCGCCGGTGTTCAACTCGACCCAAGGCAGGGCTTGAGCCGTCAGCTGTATCAGGCGCTTCGCCAGCGAGTGCTGGATGGCAGGCTGGAGAGCGGTATGCGCCTGCCTGCCAGTCGTGATCTGGCTTCGGCGTTGGGTATATCGCGCAATAGCGTCATGCGCGCCTACGATCAGTTACTCGCCGAGGGGTTCATTGAGGGACGAGTTGGTGACGGCACGTATGTGGCGCAACTTGACAAGGATACGAAGCATGAAAAGAAACTATCCACAAAGTTGTCCACAGGGTTAACCACAAGCTTACCCACAGGTTTATCCACATCCAGACCGTTTTTAGCGCCCGATCCGGATAACGCAGTTATCCCCAAGCCCGGAATTCAGCGGCTGAACCTCCACCATCTGAGCGCGGTGAAAACGGGCGCTCCGAGGGCGTTTCGTGTCGGATTGCCGGCCGTTGATCTATTCCCGTTTGCTGTGTGGGGCAAGCTGCAAGCGGCTTTTTGGCGCCGGCCTGATCTTCATCGATTAGGTTACGGAGACCCTGCAGGAGAGAGGTCTTTACGGGAGCTGATTGCGGTTTATCTCAAAACCTCTCGCGGGTTGCACTGCTCGGCTGAGCAAATAGTGATCACCAGCGGCGCGCAGCAGGCGATTACCCTTTGTGCACAGCTGCTGTTGACGCCGGGCGATGCGGTGGCAGTTGAAAATCCGGGGTATCGTGCTGCGGGCCATGCGTTTGGTATAGCGGGCGCCACGTTGCGCGGAGTCTGCGTCGATAATGAAGGCATGTGCTGCCGGGAGCTTGATGGCACCAATTGCACGCTTGCTTACGTCACGCCTTCGCACCAATACCCGACGGGGGTCACGATGAGCCTGAGCCGCCGTCTGGAATTACTGGCCTGGGCGGCGCGCACGGGTGGCTGGATCGTTGAAGATGACTACGACGGAGAATACCGTTACAGCGGCGCGCCACTCGCACCCTTGGCCGCTCTCGATAAGCATGGGCGTGTTCTTTATGTGGGCACCTTCGGCAAGGTCGCATTTCCTGCGTTACGTCTGGGCTACCTGGTGCTCCCGCGGGAGCTGGTCGAGCCTTTTAGCCGGCGCCGTGCGGTCGATATGCGGCATTCAGAGGTTGCCACACAGGCGGTCATGGCTGAGTTCATCGCGGCCGGACATTTTCAGCGGCATATTCGCCGCATGCGCCGCGCTTCGCTCAGCAGGCGCAATGCGCTGCTCGCCGCCTGGCCAGACGATATTCCCGGATGCGGCCCGATGCCAACGCCCGTTGCGGGGCTGCACGTCGCGGTTAAGGTGGACTGCATGGCGCGGGAGCGACAATTAATAACGCTCGCGGAAAGTGTGGGCGTCGAGATCAACCCACTCAGCGATTACTGGTTGCCCGACTCTGCTACCCCGATGGATCAAAGAGCGGGCCTGGTGCTTGGGTTTGCGGCGGTGCCGGAGCCAGATATCGCATCAGCGTTAATGCGACTGCGTGGGGTATGGCCAACGTGATCGCGATGAGGCACGGGAAGATAGATGGCACGTTATCAGGCTGGCACCGGCGTATAATCGCCCGCATTGCAATCCTTCTTCCGAGATACCTCATGAGCCTTCCTCTATCCCTGGCGCCGCAGCGCAAGCTGGGCGCGCCGTTGATCGCCTTCTTTTTGTTGGTGGTCGGTGCACTGTTTCTACAATCTGCCGTGGGTGGCAGGCAAGTGTTGTTGCTGATCGTAGGCGCAGCGCTGGGTCTGACGCTTTATCACGCTGCCTTTGGTTTCACGTCCGCATGGCGGGTGTTCATCAATGAGCGGCGCGGCGCCGGCCTGCGCGCGCAGATGGTGATGTTGGCGGTTGCGGTCGTGTTGTTCTTTCCCGCATTGGGTGCAGGCACCCTGTTTGGAACGCCGGTGACCGGTCTGGTCGCCCCGGCGGGAGTGTCTGTTGTCTTCGGCGCGTTCATCTTCGGCATCGGCATGCAAATGGGTGGCGGCTGCGCGTCCGGCACGCTGTTTACCGTCGGTGGGGGAAACGCGCGGATGCTCGTGACCTTGCTGTTCTTCATCATCGGTTCGCTGATCGCGACTCACCATGTCGACTGGTGGTTCTCGTTGCCATCGTTTCCGGCGACGTCCATCGTGAAAAGTTTTGGGGTGATCCCCGCATTGCTCATCAGCCTGGCGCTGTTTGCAACTATCGCCTGGGTCACCGTCAGGCTTGAAAAGCGTCGGCATGGCGATCTGGAAGCTGCTGTCTCGAGCGAACACGTTGGTGTGCGGCGCTTTTTGCGCGGTCCGTGGCCTCTGGTGTGGGGAGCGGTGGCACTCGCGCTGCTCAACTACGCCACGTTGGTATTGGCCGGTCGGCCGTGGGGTATTACCGCAGCGTTCGCACTCTGGGGTGCAAAGGTGGCCGGTGGTCTGGGTGTTGATGTGGCGAGCTGGCCGTTCTGGCAGATGCCGGCAAACGCCAAGGCATTGGCAGCGCCAGTCTGGGAAGACATCACCACCGTCATGGACATCGGCATCATGCTGGGTGCCGCATTGGCGGCAGGCCTTGCAGGACGATTCGCCCCAAGCTTGAAAATCCCGGCGCGCTCGCTGATGGCCGCTGTCATTGGTGGTTTGTTGCTGGGCTACGGTTCGCGGCTGGCGTACGGCTGCAACATCGGCGCCTACTTCAGCGGTATTGCTTCGGGTAGCGTGCATGGATGGTTGTGGCTGATCGCTGCCTTCGCCGGCAACGCGGTGGGTGTGCGCATCCGCCCGTTCTTCTTTGAAGGCGAGCGGCGCCCCACTGTTTTGACAGGGTGCTGATCGAGCCCGCACCCAAAAGGAGAAATCGCGCTAGCTTGCGACGCTGAGCGTCTGGTCATTTTCAGGCCAGACACTCCTTGCCCCCAAGCAAGCGCATCGGCGCTGCGTTTAACCGGCCAGTTGCTCTTTCGCCACTTTGGCGATGTTCTGCGCAGTAAAACCGTACTTCGCTTGCAGCTTGTCGATCGGAGCGGATGCCCCGAAGGTGTTCATCACGACTTTGGCGCCGGTCTGACCGACATAGCGATCCCAGCCCACCGGGCCCGCTTGCTCTACCACTACTCGTGCGGTGACAGAAGGTGGCAGCACGCTGTCACGATAGGCCTTGTCCTGATCTTCAAACAGCTCCCAGCTCGGCATGGACACGACCCGTGCGGCAATGCCCTGCGCCTTGAGCGTCTCGAATGCTTCGACGGTCATGCCGACTTCGCTGCCGGTAGCAATCAGGATAACGTCCACCTTCCCGGCGACCGCATCGGCAAGCACATAAGCGCCCTTGGTAAGGCCCTCGGCGCTGGCGTATTTCGAGCGATCGAGCGTTGGCAATGGCTGACGCGACAGCACCAGACAGGAAGGTCTGCTGGTCTGGGCCAGTGCGACTTTCCAGGCCTGCGCCGTTTCATTGGCATCACCCGGACGGATTGTCAGCACACCTGGAGTAGCCCGCAGCTGGGTCAACTGCTCAATGGGCTGGTGCGTCGGACCGTCTTCTCCCACGCCAATGGAGTCATGGGTGAAGACAAACACTACCGGCAATTCCATGATCGACGCCAAACGAATGGGCGGCTTCATGTAGTCGCTGAACACCAGAAACGTCGAGGTGTAGGGGCGGATATAGGACAGCGCCAAGCCGTTTGCGATGGAGCCCATGGCATGTTCGCGAATACCGAAATGCAGGTTACGCCCGCCGTAATTGCCCGCTTCGAAGCTGCCCGCTCCATCAAACGTCAGATTTGTCTTGGTCGAGGGCGAAAGGTCCGCCGAGCCGCCGATAAGCCACGGAATTTGTTCCGCGAAGGCATTCAGCACCTTCCCGCCAGACGCGCGGGAGGCGATGCCTTTTGGGTCCGCTTCAAAAGTCATTTGTTTGTTTTGCCAGCCTTCTGGCATTTCACCGGCACGCATGCGCTTGAGCTGATCGGCAAGCTCAGGCTGGTCCTTCTCGAATTGCTTGTAGGTCGCAAGCCAGGCGTCATACTCGCTGCCGCTACGTTCCAACAGCGCGTCGCGCAGGCAGTGGCGAGCGTCTTCCGGCACCAGGAAGCTGCTGTTTTCATCCCAGCCGTAAGCCTTTTTCGTCAGCTTGATTTCGTCATCGCCCAGGGGCTCGCCGTGTGCAGCTGCGGTGTTGTGTTTGTTGGGCGAGCCGAACCCAATGATGCTGTCGACCACAATCAGCGTTGGCGCGTCTTGGGTTTGCTGAAAGGTTTGAAGTGCATTCGCCAGGGCGGCGGCATCGTTGGCGTCTTTCACGTGGAGGATTTTCCAGCCGTACCCTTCGAAGCGTTTCTGCACGTCATCGCTGTAGGCGAGTTCAGTGTGGCCCTCGATGCTGATGGTGTTGTTGTCGTAGATCCAGCACAGATTCGACAGCTTGAGGTGCCCGGCAATCGATGCCGCCTCCGCCGTCACACCTTCCATCATGTCGCCATCGCCGCACAGGACGTAAACGTTGTAGTCGAACAGGGTCGCATCCGGCTTGTTGAAGTGCTCGCCCAGCCAGCGCTCGCCCATGGCCATGCCCACGCTGTTGGCGCAACCTTGCCCCAGCGGGCCGGTCGTGGTCTCCACTCCAGTGGTCATGCGGTATTCAGGGTGGCCCGGGGTCTTGGAGTCCATCTGGCGAAACTGCTTGATGTCCTCAACGCTCACGGCCGGCTTGCCCGACGGTTTCCCATGCTCATCGATTTCGATCACGCCGGCCAGGTGCAGCAGCGAATACAGCAGCATCGACGCGTGACCGACCGATAGCACGAAGCGGTCGCGGTTCGGCCAGTCGGGATGTTCAGGGTGATAACGGAGGAAGTCTTTCCACAGCGTGTAGCCGACCGGGGCCAACGCCATGGGCGTACCAGGGTGGCCAGAATTGGCTTTTTGCACCGCATCCATGGCCAAGGTACGAATCGTGTTGATGGTCAGTTGGTCGCGGTCGTTGTGCGGCGTGAAGGGACGCGCGGCGGCGGATCGTTCGGTGGAGTGAGAGTTGGCAGACGAGCTCATTAACGTTCTCCTCGTGACGGGTAGCTGAAACATCCAGATAGGTGTTGAGCCCCTGAAGGCTGTGATCGTTCCATGAACAATCTGTCAGGCGATCCGGTGGAGAAGCGATTCAGCTTCCGCCATTATCTGGTTACATATAGCCTGCTCCAGCAACGAACGAACTTGCCCAGACGCATTCGAAGCTTTGGGTCGAGCCTTTGCCGACTGATTCAACGTATTGCGATGGAGGTGGCTCTTGCAGGAAATGATCATCAAGAAGTACCGCGCCATGATCAGGACGTTTACCTACATTGGTTGGTCTCTGTTCTGGCTTTTGATTTGGGACGTGGTCGTCACTGTCGACTTCATGCTTTTTCTGGATCGCAAGATCACCTTGCCGTCCATGCCCCTGACCCTGCTGGGTTCGGCGCTGGTCGTGCTCACCAGCTTCCGTAACACCAGCGCTTACAACCGGTGGTGGGAGGCGCGCACGTTGTGGGGAGCGCTGGTCAACAACTCACGCAGCTTCGCACGACAAGTGCTGACATTCATTGATGACGGGGACGGGCTGAACCCGGTCAAGGCAGCACTTTTGCGCCGGCACGTCGCCTATGTTGAATGCCTGTCAGCTCATCTGAAGGGCAACGATTGTGGCGAACACGTCACCGCCATGATTTCCCGCGAAGAGTATGAGCGGCGTACACGCACCAATAACTTTCCCAACGCGATCCTTAATGAATCTGCGGCGATCATTGCGCAGGAGTACAAGGCGGGGCGTCTGGACAGCATCCGGCTGGAGCGACTGGAGGCGACCTTGGTGGAGCTGTCCAATAACCAGGGCGGGATGGAGCGTATCGCCAATACGCCGTTGCCCTATCCTTACGTGACGTTCCCGCGCCTGTTCATCACGCTGTTTTGCATCATCGTGCCTATCGGGCTGGTGGAAACGCTGGGATGGTTCACGCCGTTGGCATCGACCGTGGTCGGTTTCATGCTGCTGGCCATCGAGAAGATCGGCACCGACCTGCAAAGCCCTTTCAAGGCCTCCGAGCATGAGATCCAGATGAAAGCGCTGTGCGAAAACATCTCGGGCAATCTGAACTCGATGCTGCAGGACGCGATAGAAAAGCGGCCGGTGGAGGCTGTTTATCCGTAATAAGCGAGTAACCGTTGGCATGAGCCGCATCAAGGATTGATACGGCTCTGCGGGAGCGCCACTCTAGTCCACCCGAGAGCTGAGCCCTTAGCGCAACTCCCCACAGATATCGAGCTCGACCCAACGGCGCACTTCATCCCCATCCAGCCCGGTGCCGAGCAGCGCGTGCAGCTTGCCGAAAGCCGCCTCACGGGTCATGCCGCCACCTGACAGCACGCCGACACTGCGCAACCGGCTGCCAGCCTCATAAACATCCAGCTCTACGCCGCCTTCGTGGCACTGGGTGATAGCGACCACGACGACGCCTTGCTGCCGCGCCCGTTGCAGGCTGGCGAGAAAATCGGCGTTATCGCTGGGGCCTGTACCGTTGCCGAAGCACTCCAGCACCAGACCCTGTATGCCGCTGTCGATCAAACCGTCGAGCTGTGCCGCGCCAATGCCGGGGAACAGTGGCAGGACGGCAACATTCGCCAGATCCTTTGGCTGGCGATAATCGAGAGCAGCGGGCAGAGCCGGTGCCACCTTGCCGCCGCGAGCGCGGTTGAGCGCAGCAAATGGATTACGGCCAAAGCTTCGAATCTTGGCGCAACGCGTCGGCTCCAGCAGTTCGCCGTGGAAATACAGATGCACGCCCGCAGCGAGTCCACTCCCAAGCACCTGCAGAGCGCCGGTGACGTTTTCCCAGGCATCGCTGTCGGGTACGCCCGCGGGCAGCATGGACCCTGTGAAAACCACAGGCGCATGCAAGCCCGACAGCTGAAAGCTCATGGCCGCTGCGCTGTACGCCAGCGTGTCGGTGCCGTGCAGAACCAGCACCCCGTCGCACCCGGTGATGTCGACGGCATCGACCACCGCTTCGCGCAAACGCTGCCAATAGGCAGGGGTCATATTGGCGCTGTCGATCAAGGGAGACATTTCACGGAATGTCCACTGCGGTACGTGCACATTCGGCTGTGCAGTAAGTTGCGCAGCCATTCGGGCTTCAAAGCCGGAAGCAGGGGCAAGACCGTTTTCGCTGGCCTGCATCCCGATGGTTCCACCGGTATACAAGACCATCACATGGCTGGCGGATACGTGGTTTGCGCTGTTCATGCCTGTCTCCCCGAGATCGACGTTCAAATAATCAAGGCGCGTCTACGACGGGCTTGCCACTGATCGCTGTGGCGGTTGCCGCAGGCTGAGCGGTACCAGGCTTGGGCCAGGCCTGCAGGTCCAAATCCAGGTCAGGGAACTGGCTGGAGTCGAACACTGGCGTCTTGATGCCGGCTTTACGCTGAGCATCGTAGTCGTTCAATACCCGCAGCGCGATTTTGAACAGCATCGCCAACGCGATCAGGTTAACGAACGCCAGCAGGGTCATGGTGATGTCGGCAAACGCGAACACCGTCCCCAGATCTTCGACCGCACCCCATAGAATGAGCGCGAGCACCAGCACACGGTAGCCGAAAATCGCTTTGCGGTTTTCGCCCAGCAGGAAGCGCAGGCTGTTTTCACCCAGATAGTAGTTGTAGAGAATCGACGTGAACACGAACAGTGCCAGTGCCACGCTGATGAACAACTTGCCCCAGTCACCCACAACGGCGGCCAAAGAGTTCTGCGTCAGGGCAATGCCGTCGCCCTCGAAACCCGGGGTATAGAACCCGGACAGCAGGATCAGCAGGGCGGTGCAGGTGCAGATGACGAAGGTATCGAGGAACACGCTGAACGCCTGGACGACGCCCTGTGCAACGGGATGCTCAACGTGCGCAACGGCTGCCACGTTTGGCGCGCTGCCCAGACCGGCTTCGTTGGCGAAGACGCCGCGTTTTACGCCCATCACGATGGCGCTGCCGATCAGCCCGCCAAACACTTCATCCATACCGAACGCGCTTTTGACGATGGTCATCAGCATGTGCGGCACGTGTTCGAACTGGACGCCGATGACGTACAGCGTGACCGCGATGTAAACCAGCGTTTTGATTGGCACCAGCAGGTCGGCCACTGCAGCGATGCGTTTGATGCCACCGACGAATACCAGCCCCAGCAGAATTGCCAGGCCAACACCGGCATAGCCCGGCGAAACCTTGAACGCATCGTTGAGCGAGTGAGTCACGGCGTGGGATTGCAGGCCGTTGAAGGCGAAACCGAACGTCACCAGCAGCAACACCGCCATGATCATCCCCAGCCAGCGCTTGCCCAGGCCGTGCTGAATGTAATACGAGGGGCCACCGCGGTATTGGCCTTCCGCGTCGCAGCGTTTGTAGAGTTGGCCGAGGGAGCATTCAAAAAAGCTGCTGGCCATGCCGACCAGAGCGGTGACCCACATCCAGAACACGGCACCGGGCCCACCCAGTGTCACAGCAATACCGACGCCTGCGATATTACCGGCACCCACGCGCCCGGCGAGGCTCAGCATCAGGGCTTGAAATGAGCTCAGTTGCCCCGCGCTGCTGCGCAGGCTGTCGCGGAACACTGAAAACATGTGAAAGAAGTGGCGGAACTGAACGAAACGCGAGCGAATGGTGAAATATCCACCGAGCCCTACAATGAGCACGATCAGTACTTTTCCCGAGAGGAAGTCGTTGATGACTTCAAGCATTGGTGTTTCCTCGCTTTCTTAGAGGGTGCGCACTATACCGGTGCGCGTTATTGGAGTCTTTATCCGGTTTGTTGCAAGCCGACGTAACGCAGGCAAAAAAAAGGGCCTGGAAGCATGTGCTTCCGGCCCTCAAAAGGGTGAGGGGTGTCTAGACCCTCAGCCTGGTGATCCTGTTGCAATTGACGCAGGGGCCGGAGATCAAGCCTTCAAAGGCACGAGTCTCGGCGCGATCATGTTCTCGGGTCGCAGGATGTCCGCCAGCATGACGTCATCAAGCAAGCCCTCTTCACGCACCAGCTCCAGCACACCGCGGCCTGTTTCGAGGGCGACGCGGGCAATGCGGGTGGCGTTTTCGTAACCGATGTAAGGGTTCAGCGCAGTGACGAGGCCGATGGAGTGCTCGACCAGCTCGCGGCAGCGCACTTCGTTGGCCGTGATGCCGACGATGCAATGCTCGCGCAGCATGTCCATGGCCCGTTGCAGCAAGCGGATCGAGTCGAAGATCTTGTAAGCGATCAGTGGCTCCATCACGTTCAGCTGCAGCTGTCCGCCTTCGGCGGCAATGGTCAGTGCCAGGTCATTGCCCATGATTTCGAAGGCGCACATGTTTACCGCCTCCGGGATCACCGGATTGACCTTGCCCGGCATGATCGAGCTGCCCGGCTGACGCGCAGGAAGATTGATTTCGTTGATCCCGGTGCGCGGGCCGCTGGAGAGCAGGCGCAGGTCGTTGCAAATCTTCGACAACTTGACCGCAGTGCGCTTGAGCATCCCGGAGAACAGCACGAAAGCGCCCATGTCTGACGTCGCTTCGATCAGGTCGGCGGCCGGTACCAGCGGCTGGCCGCTGATGGTCGCAAGGCGTTGCACGGCGAGGTGCTGATAGCCCGGGTCGGCGTTGATGCCGGTACCGATCGCGGTACCTCCCAGGTTGACTTCGGTCAGCAGCTCGGGCGCCAGAGTGCGCAGGCGGTTGAGGTCTTCGGTCAACGTCGTGGCGAAGGCGCGGAACTCCTGACCCAAGGTCATCGGAACGGCGTCTTGCAGCTGGGTTCGGCCCATCTTAAGTACATGATTGAACTCGTGGCCTTTGGCTGCGAATGCCTGAATGAGGCTATCGAGGCTGGCGAGCAACGAGTCGTGGCCCAGGAGCAGGCCCAGGCGGATGGCCGTCGGGTAGGCGTCGTTGGTGGACTGGGCCATGTTCACGTCGTTGTTGGGGTGCAAATAGTTGTATTCACCCTTGGCGTGGCCCATCGACTCCAGGGCGATGTTGGCGATGACTTCGTTGGCGTTCATGTTGGTGGACGTACCGGCGCCACCCTGGATCATGTCCACGACGAACTGGTCATGAAAATCGCCACGGATCAGCCGTGCGCACGCTTCGCTGATGCCCGCGTGCTTGTCGGCGCTCAAGTGCCCGAGTTGATGGTTTGCGTCTGCTGCAGCCTGCTTGACCATCGCCAGCGCTACGACCAGCTTCGGGTAATGCGAAAGCGGGACGCCAGACAGGCGGAAGTTATGCACTGCGCGCAGGGTCTGGATGCCGTAATACGCTTCAGCGGGGACTTCGAGAATGCCAAGCAAGTCTTTTTCGATGCGAAATGATGCAGCGGAGGACATGATAGAGAACGTCTCAAGATGGGCACGGACTGAGCCGGAACGCCGCTGATACTAGGCTTGAGGCTTATTCTGGACCAATGCTGTTAAACGCTGCCCTATGCACAAACGGCATAATGTCGATGTGACGACAGGGCAGTGGCAAGCGTATGAACCTTTAGGGAGGCCGCGCTTGCGCATTGCGGTCACGCAACTTTTCGCGCTGGAGAAATGATGAACCTTGAAAGCAAATGGCTGGAAGATTTCAGCGCTCTGGCGGCGACCCGCAGTTTCTCTCAGGCAGCGGAGCGCAGGTTCGTCACGCAGCCTGCTTTCAGTCGGCGCATTCGCAGCCTTGAGGCGGCGCTGGGGCTGACGCTGGTCAATCGCTCCCGAACGCCGATCGAGTTGACGGCGGCGGGGCAGTTATTCCTGGTCACCGCCCGTACCGTTGTCGATCAGCTGGGTGAGGTCCTGCGCCATCTGCACCATCTGGAAAGCGGGCAGGGCGAAGTCATGCAGATCGCAGCGGCCCATTCGCTGGCGCTGAGCTTCTTCCCTCGCTGGATTGCGCAGTTGCGCAACGAGGGGCTGAACATCGCCACGCGTCTTGTCGCCACCAACGTCGGCGACGCGGTGCATGCGCTGCGTGAAGGCGGCTGTGACCTGATGCTCGCGTTTTACGACCCCGATGCTGCCCTGCAGATGGACGCCGAGATATTCCCGTCGCTGCACCTGGGCATGACCGAAATGCTGCCGGTTTGCTCAACGGACGAGCAAGGTCAGTCCTTGTTCGATCTGGAAGGGGAGCAGAGCGTGCCGCTGCTGGCGTACAGCGCGGGCGCGTTTTTGGGCCGCTCGGTGAACCTGCTGCTGCGTCAACGCAGCGTGCGCTTCACCACGATCTATGAAACGGCCATGGCCGACAGCCTCAAAGGCATGGCGCTCCAGGGCTTGGGCATCGCGTGGGTGCCTCGATTGAGCGTGACGGCAGAGCTTGAGCGCGGTGAGCTGGTGATCTGTGGCGGCCCCCAATGGCACGTTCCGCTGGAAATACGGCTTTACCGCTGCGCGCTGGTTCGCAAGGCCAATGTGCGCCTGCTGTGGCGCAAGCTTGAAAGCAGCGGCACACCGCCTGCCGCTTGACCTCGGAGTCAGCAAATATGGGCTTCCCTCGCCCTGTTTCGTTGGCTGACAGGAGGTCGCCGGCAGTCTGTCAAACGAGACTCTTTGCGGTATACTCCGCGGCCTTCGGCCGGTTCGACTGGTCATAATTTGTACGACAAGCCACGCCGGTCCTCCCGCGTGGCTTGTTGTTTTTAGCCGCGCCTGCGGGCGCCCGATGAGAGGCACGACGATGAGCGCACTGGTTGGCGTGATCATGGGCTCCAAGTCCGATTGGTCCACCCTTAGCCACACCGCCGACATGCTTGAAAAGCTCGGCATTCCGTACGAAGTCAAAGTGGTCTCGGCGCACCGCACGCCCGATCTGCTGTTCAAGTACGCCGAAGAAGCCGAAGGCCGTGGCATCGAAGTGATCATCGCTGGCGCCGGCGGTGCTGCACACCTGCCAGGCATGTGCGCTGCCAAGACTCATCTGCCCGTTCTGGGTGTCCCGGTTCAGTCTTCCATGCTGTCGGGCGTTGATTCATTGCTCTCCATCGTGCAGATGCCGGCCGGCGTTCCGGTCGCGACTCTGGCCATCGGCAAAGCAGGCGCAATCAACGCCGCGCTCTTGTCAGCCAGTATCCTGGGCGCCAAGCACCCACACTTCCACGCAGTGCTGAAGAAATTCCGCGCTGAGCAGACAGACAGCGTTCTGGACAATCCAGACCCACGCGAGGCCTGAGGTTTTCATGAAGATCGGCGTAATCGGTGGCGGCCAGTTGGGTCGCATGTTGGCACTGGCGGGCACACCGCTTGGAATGAACTTCGCCTTCCTGGATCCTGCCCCTGACGCTTGCGCCGCCGCGCTTGGCGAGCATTTGCGCGCAGATTACGGCGACCAGGATCACCTGCGCCAACTCGCCGATGAGGTCGATCTGGTCACCTTCGAATTCGAAAGCGTGCCCGCTGAAACTGTCGCTTTTTTGTCGCAGTTCGTCCCGGTCTATCCAAGTGCCGAGGCGCTGCGCATCGCCCGCGATCGCTGGTTCGAAAAAAGCATGTTCAAGGACCTTGGCATTCCAACGCCAGCGTTCGCTGATATCCAGTCCCAGGCAGACCTCGACGCCGCAGTCGCCACCATTGGTCTGCCTGCCGTGCTGAAGACCCGCACGCTGGGCTATGACGGCAAAGGGCAGAAAGTGCTGCGCACGCCCGAAGACGTGGTCAACACCTTCGCCGAGCTGGGCAGCGTGCCGTGCCTGCTGGAGGGGTTTGTACCGTTTACCGGTGAAGTGTCGCTGATCGCCGTGCGCGCTCGCGATGGCGAGACACGCTTCTATCCGCTGGTTCACAACACCCACGACAGCGGCATCCTGCGCCTGTCCATCGCCAGCACTGACCATCCGCTTCAGGCGCTGGCGGAAGATTACGCCGGGCGCGTGCTCAAGCAGCTGGATTACGTAGGCGTTCTGGCGTTTGAATTCTTCGAAGTCGACGGCGGGCTGAAAGCCAACGAGATTGCGCCGCGCGTGCACAACTCCGGCCACTGGACCACCGAAGGCGCCGAGTGCAGCCAGTTCGAGAACCATCTTCGGGCCGTTGCCGGATTGCCTCTGGGCTCGACCGCAAAAGTAGGCGAAAGCGCGATGATCAACTTCATCGGCGAAGTGCCTGCAGTTGCCGGGGTCATCTCCGTAGAAGACTGCCATCTGCATCATTATGGCAAAGCCTTCAAGGCCGGGCGCAAGGTTGGCCATGCCACGGTGCGCAGCAACGATCGCGCAACGCTGGATCGCCAGGTGAAGAAGGTCGAGGCGCTGATCAAAAACTGATCAGCGTGTTGCTCTGACGGGTGGGTGCCTGGCGCCGCAAAGCTGTATCCGGCCCCACTCTTCGCACATCCGTTGAACCATTCTTCGCGGGCACCCCTCTCATAGCGTGTTGCCAATTGCCAGCTAGGCTTTTGGCATATTCATTCAAACAGAGGGACATGGCATGGGAATCATCGGAACCATCTTCATCGGGCTGATCGTAGGTCTGCTGGCGCGCTTTCTGAAGCCTGGCGACGACAGCATGGGCTGGATCATGACCATCCTGCTCGGCATCTGTGGCTCGCTGGCCGCTACCTACGGTGGTCAGGCGCTGGGTATCTACCGCGCGGGCGAGGGTGCAGGTTTCCTCGGTGCGCTCGTCGGCGCGATCATCCTGCTGGTGATCTACGGCATGATTAAAAAGCGTTAAGCACGCCTGGCCCTCTGCGCTATTGCTGCGCGGAGGGCTAGAATGCCCGGCACTTATTTCCTCCCGCCGAGCATCTCCAATGCGTCATCTCCTCTTCGTTTCACTGCTGCTGGTCTGCGGACTGGTACGCGCCGCTGAATTGCCTGAAACCGACTGGCTCGAACTGATGCCGAAGTCGGATCAGAAAGCCCTCGAAGCCATGCCCGAAATCGATCACAACTCTCCGGAAGGTCAGGGGACGTTCGACAGCAAGGGCGGCTTGAAACAGAGCAAGGGCTTGCCCGCCGTCATGTACTCCACCAAAACCGTTGCGTCGATGAACGACAAGACGATTCGGCTGGGAGGGTATCCGGTTCCCCTGGAGACCGATGCCAAAGGCCACAGCACGTTGTTCTTCCTTGTGCCCTATCCGGGTGCCTGCATTCACGTGCCACCGCCGCCGCCTAACCAATTGGTCCTGGTGCGCTATCCGAAAGGCCTGAAAATCACCGACATCTATGCGCCGTTGTGGGTGATCGGGACGTTGAAGGTGGAGAAGGTGAGTAATGATCTGGCGGACGCCGCCTACGCTCTGGATGCGTCCAAAGTGCGTGTGGTGGTTGAAGCGGATTTGTAGGCGCAATTAGCTGTTGGCGCATTCCCTCTAGGAGCGCGCTTGCCCGCGATGCGGTTTGTCTGACACCTCAATGGTGTCTAACTCAAGGCAATCGCGGGCAAGCGCGCTCCTACAATTCCGGGCGAATGGCTCAGGCTTCTGTCAGCGGCTCGGCCCAGATGCTCACGCTCAGCGCGTGCATATCCCCCGGCTTGAGGGTCACCACATCAGTCATGACATTGGCCGTCTCAACGCAGACCATGCTGCGCCAGCCATCAGGCTGCATATCGTCGAAGGTCTTGGTTTTGTCGACCCAGGGGTTCCAGATAATCGCCGAGTGCGACCCGGTCGTTTGAATCTGAATCCGGCGTTTCCATTGCGGATCGACAACTGAAATCAGGTCCGGCGTGCCCTGATAAATACGGTCGGTCTCGCCGGTGAAAGTGATGTCTCCCACCTGGACGTTCTGCGTCTCCCAACTCTCAAGTGTGTTCAGGTATTGAACCCCGTCGAGACCTTCGACGCTGACCTGCGCAACATCGCTGACAGCAAAATAGCTGTGCAGCGCCTGGCTCAACGTGACGTCTTCAGTGCCAGCATTGAAGCTGACCAGACTGACATTCAGCGCAGCATCAAGCCGGATCTGCAGCTTCAGCCCTACAGTGTGCGGCCAGCCGGGCAGGTGGCCCTCGGCTTGCGGCTGACTGAATTCGACGATCAGTGCATCGCCGTCCTCACCCATCCCCATCAGCTCCCAGTCAATGGCCCGCACTTCACCGTGGGCTTTCGCAGCCTCATCACTCTGGCGCATGGCCTGGACACTTTGCGGATTGCGCTGGAAATTGCCAAACCAGGGCCAGCAGATCGGCATACCGCCACGAATGGGCTTGCCGGTTTTGAACAGCGCGCCAGGGTTTGACCAGATCAGAGGCTCATCGCCGTCGACCTGATAACTGATGATGTGCGCGCCTTGCTGGGCAACGACCAGTTCGGCCGCACCATGGCGGATGCGCCAGCAATTCAGTTCACCGAGCTGGATGGATTCAACGTTTGGCGTAGGCATGGGGGTTCTCACTCGAAGGACAGTGACTTAATCGGACTGCGCCAAGCTTGATGAGTTTATTGCGCAAAGCCAAGGGCAAGCGCACTGGCGCGCCTGCCCTGGTTTGATGATCAGCGCCGGGCGGGTACTGAACGGGTCCGGCCACTGCCGTCAATGGCCACGAAGACGAACACCGCCTCAGTCACTTTGCGCCATTCGCTGGACAGTGGATCGTCGCTCCACACCTCGACCATCATCTGAATCGAACTGCGGCCGATTTCCAGGGTTTGGGTATAGAACGACAATTGCGCCCCCACCGCGACGGGCACCAGGAATGCCATCCGGTCGATGGCAACAGTGGCCACGCGCCCACCGGCCACTTTGCTCGCCATGGCAGTGCCAGCGAGGTCCATCTGGGAAACCAGCCAGCCGCCGAAAATATCGCCAAAACCGTTGGTTTCACGGGGTAGAGCGGTAATTTGCAAGGCAAGATCGCCTTGCGGGATTGGATCTTCTTGTTCGAGCTCAATCATTACTGGGTTCCTCTGACCCTGCAGACCCTGTGAAAACTACTGGGCTCGACAATACTGCGTTAAAAGCAGGCGGAAAATGCTCATTTAGGAGCCTCTAGACTCCGCTTTCCGCCTGCTTTTGCCTTGTCTTGCCTTCGCTCGTGACGTTTTCACAGCGTCTGCTGACTCTAGGTAGTCTTCATTCGTTTAAAGGGAAACTCTGCGAAAACAACTTTGCTAAATGGTTTCGCACAATTTCCCTGAAGAGACCGGTTGAGTCGCGGTCGGCAAGTATATCGGTCGCATCGTCACGCGACGACCGCCGGGTGTGCAGAATGCCTTCGCCTCATTGCAATCCATGTGCATTTGCACGCAATTTGCTATCGTGCCGGACCGACCTGGCGCACTACGCCATTTTTGGCACGCAATTTTGATGCCCGATTAACTTTCGAGTCGAGAAATCGCGTGTGAAGCCGTTACCCACGGCGGTGTCACCGTTGATTTCCACCCAAAGAGAGCCTCAAAGAGAAGCCATTTTTATGTCCTCCGTGCCTTCAAGCGCCACGCAGCCTTCGCGCCCGCTGACCCGAAACGATTACAAGACTCTTTCCCTCTCCGCCTTGGGCGGAGCACTGGAATTCTACGATTTCATCATCTTCGTGTTTTTTGCGGCGGTGGTGGGCAAGTTGTTTTTCCCCGTAGACATGCCCGAATGGCTGCGTTTGATGCAAACGTTTGGCATTTTTGCCGCCGGTTATCTGGCTCGTCCGCTGGGCGGCATCGTCATGGCGCATTTTGGCGATCTGCTGGGTCGCAAAAAAATGTTCACCCTGAGCATCTTCCTGATGGCCGTGCCGACGCTGATCATGGGCCTGTTGCCAACCTACGCCCAGATCGGGATCTGGGCGCCGTTGTTGTTGTTGCTGATGCGCGTCATTCAAGGCGCTGCAATCGGTGGCGAAGTGCCTGGTGCGTGGGTATTCGTTTCCGAACACGTTCCCGCCCGTAACGTCGGTTACGCCTGCGGTACCCTCACGTCCGGTTTGACTGCCGGCATTCTGCTCGGCTCGCTGGTCGCCACGTGGATCAACAGCGTCTACACGCCGATTGAAGTTTCGGACTA
Source organism: Pseudomonas lutea (assembly GCF_000759445.1). Classification (NCBI taxonomy): domain Bacteria; kingdom Pseudomonadati; phylum Pseudomonadota; class Gammaproteobacteria; order Pseudomonadales; family Pseudomonadaceae; genus Pseudomonas; species Pseudomonas lutea. The sequence goes on along the minus strand of NZ_JRMB01000002.1, from coordinate 1,740,920 downwards.
CGCATGGCGTATTCCCTTCCTGCTGGGCGGCGTGTTTGGTCTGATGTCGGTTTACCTGCGTCGCTGGCTGCACGAAACCCCTGTTTTCGCCGAGCTGCAGTTGCGCAAGCAACTGGCTGAGGAAGTTCCGCTCAAGGCGGTGCTGCGTGATCATCGCGGTGCCGTAGTGCTGTCGATGCTGCTGACCTGGCTGCTTTCCGCCGGCGTGGTGGTCGTCATTCTGATGACCCCGACCTTGTTGCAGAAGGCCTACGGTTTCGCGCCCGCCGAGACCCTGAAAGCCAACAGCCTCGCTATTGTTTTGCTGAGCCTGGGATGTATCGGGGCGGGCGCGCTGGCGGATCGAGTCGGCGCGGGGCTGGTGTTTCTGTTCGGCTCGCTCGGTCTGTTGGTCAGTTCCTGGACCTTCTATCACATGATCGGTACGCACCCGGATCTGCTTTATCCGCTGTACGCGATTACCGGTTTGTTCGTCGGTACCATCGGCGCGGTGCCCTTCGTGATGGTCAAGGCCTTCCCGCCAGTGGTTCGCTTCTCCGGGCTGTCGTTTTCGTACAACCTGGCGTACGCCATCTTTGGCGGGTTAACGCCAATGGTCGTCAGCATGATGTTTGCTGCCAACCCGATGGGACCGTCCTGGTATGTGGCCATTCTCTGCGCCATGGGCATGGCGATCGGTGTGTTCCTGATGAGAAGAAAACCGGTCGCGTCCTGATCGGCCACAGAACAGACTCTCCTGCTTCAACCAAAGGCCGCCAGTTGTAATGACTGCTGGCCTTTCATTTGTTTGTCATATTCCGGTCATACAGTGGTCACATGGCCATCATCGATGGCGGCCCCCTTTATCTCGTCAGGAGCGCGGAATGACTTTCAAATGGTGGATGACGGCACTGACGTTTGTCGCGGCGGGGCTCGCAGGGGGCACGGTATCTGCCGCCGTTGACCCGGCGATCAAGCCCTACGTCAAAACCAGTGGTGTTTCGGGAAACCTGTCCAGCGTGGGTTCCGACACGCTCGCCAACCTGATGACGATGTGGGCCGAAGCCTACAAGCGGGAATACCCGAGCGTTAACATCCAGATTCAGGCGGCCGGTTCATCAACAGCACCGCCTGCATTGACGGAAGGCACGGCGACGATGGGCCCGATGAGCCGCAGGATGAAAGACGGTGAATTGTCGGCATTCGAGCAGAAGCACGGCTACAAACCGACAGCGATTCCCGTGGCCGTCGATGCGCTGGCAGTGTTCGTTCACAAGGACAACCCGATCAAGGGCCTCACGCTGCAGCAGGTTGACGCAATGTTCTCGGCGACCCGTTTGTGCGGCGCCCGCAGTGACGCAAAGACCTGGGGCGACCTGGGGGTAACGGGAGATCTGGCCGGCAAGGCCATTCAACTGTTCGGACGTAACTCGGTTTCCGGCACGTATGGCTACTTCAAGGAAGAGGCGTTGTGCAAAGGCGACTTCAAGCCCAACGTTAACGAGCAGCCCGGCTCGGCTTCAGTGGTCAGCTCCATCAGCAGTTCGCTTAACGGCATAGGCTACTCGGGTATTGGTTATAAAACGTCCAGCGTGCGCTCCGTGCCTTTGGCGAGGAAAGAGGGCGGTGCTTTTGTCGAAGACAACGAAGCCAACGCGCTGAATGGTACCTACCCGCTGGCGCGCTTCCTGTACGTGTACGTCAACAAGGCGCCGAACAAGCCGTTGAATCCGCTCGAGGCGGAGTTCGTCAGATTGATCCTGTCAAAACAAGGTCAGGAAGTTGTCATGAAAGACGGGTACATTCCGTTACCAGCCAAGGTCGTCAGCAAAGCCTTGGCTGATCTGGGGCTACAAGAACGGTAGCGAGCACGCTGCCCAGACAACCCTGACGCGGGGTGACAGGTTCGTCCCGCAAGACACAAAAAGGCCTTATGGAACGAGGCTCGCAGAACACTGAACAGTCCGTTGCCCCGATTCAGGAGCGGCGGGCTTTTTTGCGTCACCTCGCTGTAATGTATTTGTCATACACAGCGACTACGGTGTGCGCATGAATGATTTGGCCAATTCATCAATGACCGAAAACCCCCGCCCCGGGCGCATAGATTTCAATACGCCCGAGTTGCAGCGCAAGCGCAGGATCCGTGCGCTCAAAGACCGCCTGACACGTTGGTACGTGTTAGTGGGCGGTCTTGCTGTGTTGGCTGCCATCACGTTGATCTTCTTCTACTTGGCCTATGTAGTCGCCCCACTGTTCCAGGGTGCGAAGCTGACGCGCACCGATTCGCAGACACCTGCCTGGCTACAGGATGCCGGCAAGCCCATGGTGCTGGCTATCGAAGAGCAGAATCAGGTCGCCATGCGCGTATCCGACAAGGGTGAGGCACTGTTTTTCAGCCTCAAGGACGGCGTCGAGATTTCCCGCGTGGTCTTGCCCATACCTGCCGGGGCGAAGGTGACGTCGGTGGCGCAGGATCAGCCCGGCAAGCCCTTGATAGCGGTTGGCCTGTCCAACGGCCAAGTGCTGGTGTTCAAGCACGCTTACCCGATCAGCTATCCCGACAGCAAAAAAACCATCACTCCCACGATTACCTATCCCTACGGCGAAACGCCGCTGGTGTTGGACGAAGCAGGGCGGGCGCTCGAGCACGTCAATCTGAATGCCAACGACACGACTCTGATTCTCGCCGGTGCAACCGGTACCCAGCTGCACGTGTTGTCCCTGAGCCAGTCCGAAAATCTGATGACGGGCGAAACCAGCCGCGAGCAAAGCCGCATCGACCTGCCGCAGCTGTCGGCGGAGGTCAAAGCCATCTATGTCGATCCGCGCCAGCAGTGGCTTTACGTGATCAACGGGCGCGCGCTGGTGGATGTGTTCGATCTGCGCGATCGCACGTTGAACGGCCGCTACAAGCTGCTGGAAGACGCCAACGCCGAAACCACCGCCAGCACGCAGCTGGTGGGTGGCGTCTCTTTGGTGATCGGCAGCTCGAGAGGCAATATCGCGCAGTGGTTTATGGCGCGGGACGTCGATGGCGAGATGCGCCTGCAGCACATTCGTGACTTCAAAATGAGCGGTGCGCCGATTTCCCAAATCACCAGCGAGCAACGCCGTAAAGGCTTCATCGCCATGGACACCTCCGGCAAGCTGGGCGTGTTCCACAGCACCGCCCACCGCACGCTGTTGATCGACCCGATTGCCAGCGGCCCGGCCGTAATGGGTTTGTCGCCGCGGGCTGATCACATCATCGTGGAGGACAACGGCAAGCTGCTGCCCTTGAAGCTTGATAACCCGCACCCGGAGATTTCCTGGAGTGCGCTGTGGGACAAGGTCTGGTACGAGAACTACGACGAGCCCAAATACGTCTGGCAATCCACCGCGTCCAACAGTGATTTCGAGCCCAAGCTAAGCCTTGCGCCGCTCACTTACGGCACCCTCAAAGCTGCGTTCTACGCCATGCTGCTGGCCGCACCCATCGCCGTCGCCGCAGCGATCTACACCGCGTACTTCATGGCGCCGCGCATGCGCCGCAAGGTCAAGCCGATCATCGAGCTGATGGAAGCGATGCCGACAGTAATTCTGGGTTTCTTCGCCGGGCTGTTTCTGGCGCCTTATCTGGAAGGGCACCTTCCCGGCATCTTCAGCCTGTTGATCTTTACCCCCGTTGGCATATTGCTGGCGGGGTTTGGCTGGACGCGCTTGCCCGAATCGATCCGCCTGCGCGTACCCGAAGGATGGGAAAGCGCCATTCTGATTCCGGTCATTCTGCTGATCGGCTGGGTCTCATTGAGCATGAGCCCCCATCTGGAGAGCTGGTGGTTTGGCGGCGACATGCGCTCTTGGATCACCAACGATCTGGGTATTACCTACGATCAGCGCAACGCATTGGTCGTGGGCCTGGCGATGGGGTTCGCGGTGATTCCCAACATCTACTCCATCGCCGAGGACGCCGTGTTCAGCGTGCCCCGCGGTCTGACACTCGGCTCCCTGGCCTTGGGTGCGACGGCGTGGCAGACGCTGATTCGCGTGGTCATCCTCACGGCCAGTCCGGGGATTTTTTCCGCACTGATGATTGGTATGGGCCGCGCCGTCGGCGAAACCATGATCGTGCTTATGGCCACCGGCAACACGCCGATCATGGACATGAACCTGTTCGAAGGCATGCGCACCCTGGCCGCCAACGTGGCAGTGGAAATGCCGGAGTCGGAGGTCGGCGGCAGTCATTATCGCGTGTTGTTTCTCGCCGCCCTGGTGCTGCTCATGTTCACATTCGTCATGAATACCTTGGCAGAGCTGATTCGTCAGCGCCTGCGCAAGAAGTATTCATCTCTCTAGGGCAGGTTGAAACCGATGAAGCAGACTGCCCTAAAGCGTTGGTTCAACAGCGGTGGCCCCGGCGTATGGCTAAGTGCGGGCGCAGTGTCGATCGCAGTCATCATGACCATCGGCTTGCTGGCAGTGATTGCCGTTCGCGGGCTTGGCCACTTCTGGCCTTCCGATGTCATTGCCGCTCAGTACGACGTGCCTGGGCAAGAAAGCCATGTATTGGTGGGTGAACTGGTGCAGTCCGAGCAAGTGCCCCGGGCGCGCCTCAAGGGGGCCGGGTTGCCTGTGCCGGACCAGGGCCCGGAGTTCATGACCCGTGATCTGTTCAAAATCGGGAACCGCGACATCAGCCCCGGCGATTTCAGTTGGGTCATCGGCGAATGGCTCAAGGATCAGCGCAAGCCTGCGCAGCTGATGACGCTGGAGCGCCGCGAGTGGGGCAACTTTTACGGCTACCTGGTCAATGTGAAGGAAGACGGCAACGTCATCGCGCAAGGGGAGGCGGCATGGCCGCAACTGCAGGCTCGGATCGAACGCGTGCAAGGCATTTCCGACCAGCTGGACCACTTGGAAAAAGGCGAAATCGGCGCCATCAATCACGGGATCGAACGTCTGCGTTTACGGGCGCGCAAGCTGGAGCTGGACGGCACGCTTGATGCGGCGGCGCAGGCTGATATGGCCTCAGAGCGCGCTGAATTCGACGCCCGCTACAAGGCGGTTGAATCGCAGTTGGCTGCCCTGCACGCCGATTTCAATCGCGACAGCCTGACGGCCCGTGACGGCAATGGCAAAGAGATCGAGATCGGTATCGGCAAAGTGGTGCATGCGTATCAACCCAACGCCATGGGCACGATGACCAAGCTGGGATTCTATTTCCAGAAGCTTTGGGAGTTTCTCAGCGACGACCCGCGCGAGGCGAATACGGAGGGAGGGATTTTCCCGGCGATCTTCGGCACGGTGATGATGACGCTGATCATGGCCGTGATCGTGACGCCCTTTGGCGTGCTCGCTGCTGTCTATTTGCGAGAGTACGCGCGTCAGGGCGTGATGACGCGCCTGATCAGAATCGCCGTGAATAACCTTGCAGGCGTTCCCGCCATCGTTTACGGCGTGTTTGGTCTGGGCTTCTTCGTTTATGTGCTGGGCGGCTCTCTCGACCGGCTGTTCTTTCCCGAAGCCCTTCCGGCGCCTACGTTCGGGACGCCGGGGCTGCTGTGGGCGTCGCTGACACTGGCGCTGCTCGCCGTGCCGGTGGTGATTGTGGCCACGGAAGAGGGCTTGGCGCGCATCCCGCTGACCCTGCGCGAGGGCTCCCTTGCACTGGGGGCGACCAAGGCCGAGACGCTCTGGAAAATCGTTCTGCCGATGGCCAGCCCGGCGATGATGACCGGCCTGATTCTGGCCGTGGCGCGAGCGGCGGGTGAAGTGGCACCGCTGATGCTGGTGGGTGTGGTCAAGATGGCGCCGTCGCTGCCGCTGGACGGCAATTACCCGTATCTGCACCTCGACCAGAAAATCATGCACCTGGGCTTCCATATTTACGACGTCGGTTTTCAAAGCCCCAACGTCGAGGCCGCGCGCCCACTGGTGTACGCCACGGCCCTGTTGCTGGTGTTGGTGATCGCGCTGCTGAACCTGTCGGCGGTGACGATTCGCAACCGCCTGCGCGACAAGTACAAGGCGTTTGAAGACTGAGTCAGCGACAAGCTACAAGCGGCAAGCTGAAAAGCCGCATACCGTATCAGCACCACACTTGCAGCTTGCGGCTCCAGGCTTGCAGCTACGATCGGAGTGAGACCATGCAACACGAACCCCACGCCCACGGCATCAACATGTCGGCCCTGGGTCGAAAGCGACAGGTGTTGGACCTGGCGAGTGAAGCCGTTGCGCTGGAGGTGCCGGGGCTGGATCTCTTCTATGGCGACAAGCAGGCGCTGTTCGACATCCGCATGAACATCCCGAAACAGCGCGTCACTTCATTCATCGGGCCGTCCGGGTGCGGTAAATCCACGTTGTTGCGTACCTTCAACCGTATGAATGATCTGGTGGATGGCTGTCGCGTCCAGGGGCAGATCAAGCTCTACGGCCACGACATTTACACCAAGGGTGAAGACGTCGCCGAGTTGCGTCGTCGGGTCGGGATGGTCTTTCAGAAGCCCAACCCGTTCCCCAAGACAATTTACGAGAACGTGGTTTACGGACTGCGTATTCAGGGTGTCAACAAGAAACGCGTGCTTGACGAAGCCGTCGAGTGGGCCTTGCGCGGCGCCGCGTTGTGGGACGAGGTCAAGGACCGCCTCCACGAGTCGGCGCTCGGACTTTCCGGCGGTCAGCAGCAGCGTCTGGTGATTGCCCGCACTATCGCCGTCGAACCTGAGGTGTTGCTGCTTGATGAGCCATGCTCCGCGCTCGACCCGATTTCGACGCTAAAAGTCGAAGAACTGATCTACGAACTGAAATCCAAATACACCATTGTGATCGTTACCCACAACATGCAGCAGGCGGCGCGCGTGTCGGATTACACCGCGTTTCTGTACATGGGCAAGGTGGTCGAATACGGGGACACGGATACGTTGTTCACCAATCCGACCAAGAAACAGACTGAAGACTACATAACCGGTCGTTACGGCTAGCACGTGTTTCGTCAGCCCTGAACCACCGCGCAATCAATCGGACGGACACTCATGATCAAAGACAGCCATACACATCACATCTCCCAGCAGTTCAACGCTGAACTGGAAGAAGTTCGCAGCCACCTGCTGGAAATGGGTGGTCTGGTCGAGAAGCAGGTCAACGACGCGGTCACTGCGTTGATTGAAGCCGATTCCGGCCTGGCCCAGCGGGTGCGAGAAGTGGACGACCGCATCAACCAGATGGAGCGCAACATCGATGAAGAATGCCTTCGCATTCTGGCCCGTCGACAGCCGGCAGCGTCCGATCTGCGATTGATCATCAGCATCTCCAAATCGGTCATCGACCTTGAACGCATCGGCGATGAGTCCACCAAGATCGCTCGTCGTGCGATCCAGCTCTGCGAAGAGGGCGAGTCCCCGCGTGGTTATGTCGAGGTGCGCCACATCAGCGACCAAGTCAGCAAGATGGTGCGCGATGCGCTGGACTCGTTCGCCCGTTTCGATGCCGATCTGGCATTGTCGGTTGCCCAATACGACAAGAACATTGATCGTGAGTACAAAACCGCGCTCCGCGAGCTGGTCACCTACATGATGGAAGACCCGCGTTCGATCTCTCGCGTGCTGAACGTGATTTGGGTGCTGCGCTCTCTGGAACGTATTGGCGACCACGCGCGCAACATCTCCGAGCTGGTGATCTATCTGGTGCGTGGCACCGACGTTCGTCACTTGGGGCTCAAGCGCATGCAGGAAGAAGTCAAAGGCCTGACCGCCGAAAGGATTAATGTTCTGGACGCCCCTGACGATAAATAAGATTGCCTGAGATAAAACGCCTGGCAACCGCCGGGCGTTTTTGTTTTTCCGGTCCGTCTTTTTTAAGTCACCCGCGAATAAAAGTCCCGGTGTCGTCAAACAGTTTGGCAGCTGGCTACCCGCCAGCGAATGCTCGCCACTTACGGTGAACACGCCATCAGGAGCGTCGATGAGTAAAGTCAGTGTATTGGTGGTGGATGACGCGCCGTTCATCCGCGATCTGGTCAAGAAAGGATTGCGCAACGCCTTCCCGGGAATTGCCCTGGAAGACGCAGTCAACGGACGCAAGGCGCAAGTCCTGCTGAGCCGTGAAGTGTTCGATCTGGTGTTGTGTGACTGGGAAATGCCCGAGATGTCCGGGCTCGAGTTGCTGACCTGGTGCCGTCAGCAGGAAAGCCTGAAGACCATGCCGTTCATCATGGTCACCAGCCGTGGCGATAAGGAGAACGTGATTCAGGCGATCCAGGCCGGCGTGTCGGACTTCATCGGCAAGCCTTTCACCAACGAGCAATTGCTGACCAAGGTCAAAAAAGCGTTGCACAAGGTCGGCAAACTGGACGCCCTGATGTCCAGCGGACCCGCACGGGTAAACGCGGCGTTCGCCAACGACTCGCTCAGTGCCTTGACGGGCAACCGCCCCGAAGTGGTCAGCCAGGCCCCGGGTCTATCGGCAGCACCACAGGCCGCCAAGCCTCTGATTCAGCCTGTGGCCAAAGCTGCCCCTTCTGCTGCGCCAACGGGTCGTGGCCAAGGGCAATTGCGCCTTCCCACTGGCAATCAGCCCTGCGTAATTAAAGCGCTGACGCTCAAGGAAGCTTCGCTGCTGGTCCGTCGTGGCGAGGTATTGCCGCAGATTCTGGACAGCGCCGTGCTCGACCTGGAGCAGGGCGACAACGCAGAAGTAGCGCGCCTCAACGGGTATCTGCACGCTATCGCTGCGTTTGAACAGAAGCCAGACAGCGAGTGGCTGCAGTTGACCTTCCGCTTCGTCGACCAGGACACGCAGAAGCTGGATTACCTCTCGCGACTGATCGCCCGTGGCACCGCGCAGAAGCACTTCGTCCCTGGCGCTTGAGGCAAGCAATGGCTTTGCTCGCGAAGACTTCGGAACAGCCGTCCAAACGTTCCTCGTCCGTCTTCGCGCGCAGCGCACTTGCAACGGTAGCGTCTTTGCTGCGCTACCGAGCAATAGCGCCATCTTTACGTCCGTCAGAACTGCCTGACGAACCGCACTCGCACTCAGCATAGAAATTGCACCTCACATCGCGCCCCGTGCTGACGCGATTTCCTTGACGCTTCGTCTATTACCGATTGATTCGGATGAGTCCTCTTGCGTCGTCATCGCTGTTAGGCTGGGCGCCATCCTTTCACTTACCAGGCCTGTCCAGATGTTAGAGCGCGTGCTGGTTGTCTGTGCCTTACTGCTGGCCACGCAGACCGCCGGGGCAGTGACTATCTATCGGTTTACCGACGCCAATGGAGTGGTCTCTTTCACCGATCAGCCCGTGCGCGGTGCCGAGGTCATGAAGCTGCGCGAACGCATGGTCGAGCGCATCGACAGCCAAGTGCGCCTCAGCGTCAAAAAAGCCAACGGCAGCGACAGCTTGTACGTACGAAACGATCTTTACGCGCCGGTGGAAGTCGAGCTGCGTCTGGCCGGTGTAAAGAACGTGGTTGGCGTTTCGGACCAAGTCATTCGCCGCACCATTGCAGCGCGCAGCAACGAACGTCTTATCGCTCTCAGCCCGCAAGTCGCCAGTAAGGCCATGGCTTATAAGCCCAGCTTGCGATCAATCGTGGGCGACCCTCAGCGCGGCGTTTCCGCAAGCGGCTTCGCGTATCGCTATCCGCTGCCTTGGGTAGGCGGCCCGTTTCGCATCAGTCAGGGCGCCAATGGCTCCTACAGCCATGTTGGCGCCAAAAGCCGATACGCTATAGACATCGCTATGCCTGAGGGCACGCAGATCATCGCCGCGCGTGGCGGTACGGTGATCAAGACCGAAAACGCCCAGTCCGGCCGAGGTGCTAACCCGTCAGGCAATTTTGTGCGCATCCTGCATGACGACGGCACCATGGGCGTTTATCTGCACCTGCAGCAGGGTTCGGTGAGCGTCAAGGAAGGTCAGCGTGTGGTCGTTGGTACGCCACTCGGGCGCTCTGGCAACACCGGCAACAGCACCGGCCCCCACCTGCACTTCGTGGTGCAACGCAATGTGGGGCTGGCGCTGGAGTCGATTCCGTACGAGTTCTCGCAACCGGTCCAGAGCTTGCCGAATTTCGCCATCGGCGGGAATTAAACCGCTGCCGGAGAAGCGCGACCTGTGTAGGAGCGCGCTTGCCTGCGAATGCGATCTACCTGCGCAATGAGTCTTGGCTGACCTACCGCGTTCGCCAGCAAGCCGGCTCCTACAGATTCGGGTTCGCCCGCAAACTAGCCGGTTCTGCTGGTTTAGCGGTTACAACAGCGGTCGTCGTCGGTTCGCCCGTAAACTAGCCGATACCGTTGGTTCGGCGTTTACGGCAGCAGTCGTAGTCATAAGGTGATTGCGTGGCAATCCACTCGTAGGAGCCGGCTTGCTGGCGAATGCATGTGTTCAGACGCTGCAAGGGTGAATGCCTGATCGGGTTCGCCAGCAAGCCGGCTCCTACAGAATCGGGTTCGCCCGCAAACTAGCCGGTGCCGCTGGTTTGGCGTTTACGACAGCGGTCGTCGCCGGGTTCGCCCGCAAGCTAACCGGTACCGTTGGATTGGTGGTTACGACAGCCGGCACTGCCGTAAGGTGATTGCGTGGCAATCCACTCGTAGGAGCCGGCTTGCTGGCGAATGCATGTGGTCAGACGCTGCAAGGGTGAATGCCTGATCGGGTTCGCCAGCAATCCGGCTCCTACGGAATCTGTACCAGCTTGACGCATCGCACCCCCGCGAATCGTGAAGTCCCAAGCCCAAGCCCAAGCCCAAGTCCCAAGCCCGAGCGTGGCTTGCCCGTGCTCTGGTGCACTGAGGCCGTTAAACGAGGAGCCGAAACCTGGCGTGCGGCCAGATCAATCCAGCTTCAACACCTTCGCCAGCACAATCTTGGGGCCCTTCATCTTTTTGATGATGATGCGCAGGCCTTCGACTTCCATGACTTCCTCTTCCTCGGGCACGCGCTTGAGGCTGTCGTAGATCAGGCCTGCGAGGGTTTCGGCTTCCACGTGGTCCAGGTCGATGCCCAGCAGGCGCTCGACCTTGAACAGCGGCGTGTCGCCGCGTACCAGCAGTTTGCCAGGCTGATACGCCAGAATCCCGCGCTCCGCCTTGCGGTGTTCGTCCTGAATATCGCCGACCAGCACCTCCAGCACGTCTTCCATCGTCAGATAGCCGATGATCTTGCCGTCAGCTTCTTCGACCAACGCAAAGTGCGCGCCGCCCTGACGAAACTGCTCCAGCAGGCGCGAAAGCGGCATGTGCTTGGACACGCGCTCCAGCGGCCGTGTGAGCTCGGCCAGGTTGAACGATTCGGGAATGTGATCCAGCGCAGCCAGCTCCAGCAGCAAATCCTTGATGTGCAGCAAACCCACAAACTCATTGCGGTCCGAGTCATACACCGGGTACCGGCTGAACTTGTGGCGGCGGAACATCGCCAGGATTTCCTTGAGCGGCGCGTTGAATTCCAGCGAGACCATGTCTTCACGGGAGTTGGCCCAATCCACCACTTCCAGCTCGCCCATTTCCACAGCGGAAGCCAGCACGCGCATGCCTTGATCGCTAGGGTCCTGACCGCGGCTTGAATGCAGGATCAGCTTGAGCTCTTCACGGCTGTAATGGTGCTCGTGATGCGGACCGGGCTCGCCCTGGCCTGCAATGCGCAGAATGCCGTTGGCACTGGCGTTGAGCAGGTAGATAGCCGGGTACATGGCCCAGTAGAAGAGATAGAGCGGCACTGCGGTCCACAGCGACAGCAACTCAGGCTTGCGAATGGCCCAGGATTTGGGCGCAAGCTCACCGACGACGATGTGCAGATAAGAAATCATGAAAAAGGCACTGAAAAACGATACGCCTTTGACGACCTCGGGCGATTCCACGCCTACGGTTTCAAGCAGGGGCGCGAGCAAATGCGCGAACGCCGGCTCGCCGACCCAGCCCAGTCCCAGCGACGCCAGGGTAATACCCAGCTGGCAGGCAGAGAGATAAGCGTCCAGCTGACTGTGAACCGTGCGCAATATGCGTCCGCGCCAACCGTTGTTGTCGGCGATCGACTCAACCCGGGTTGAGCGCAGTTTGACCATGGCGAACTCAGCCGCAACGAAGAATCCGTTGAGCAGAACCAACACCATTGCGAAAAGAATCATGCCGAAGTCGGCGAAGAGTGAAGCCAGGCTGATACCAGGGGAAGGGTCCATGATGGGGTTTTGCAGGTTCCGTTTTGAAGGGGGAATGAAACAAGCCCTCACAATTAGAGGGCGTAAGGGGGCAATTTAGCGGCTATCCACAGGCTTGCCTAGGGCTTGGTCATCTGGTTGGGGGCAAAGTTGCAGATAAACACGCTGCCCTTGCCAGGCACGCTGTTGATCTCCAGCGCTGCCCGATGGCGCAACAGCACGTGTTTGACGATGGCCAGGCCCAGACCGGTGCCACCGGTGTTGGATGCGCGGCTGGAGTCGACGCGGTAGAAACGTTCGGTCAGGCGCGGAATGTGTTTACTGTCGATGCCAATGCCCGAGTCCTGCACGCTCAGGTGCGCACCGCGCCCATCGCTCCACCAGCGGATGCGGATCTTGCCCTCGGCCGGCGTGTATTTGACGGCATTGAAGATCAGGTTCGAGAACGCGCTGCGCAGTTCCGCCTCACTGCCCTTGAGGCTGACATCGCTTTCCAGTTCCAGGGTGATGTGCTGATTCTTGCTCCCCGACAGGGCCTGCGCATCGTTGGTGATGCTTTGCAGCAAGGCGGAAACCGCCACGGGCTGGTTGTCGGACGGGTAGTCGGTGGCTTCCAGTTTGGCCAGCAACAGCAGGTCGTTGAGCAGCGTCTGCATGCGTCCGCCCTGTTGATGCATTTGCTGCAGCGCGCGTACCCAGCGCGGATTCACCTCTTCGACGTTGTCCAGCAGCGTCTCCAGGTAACCGCAGATCACCGTCAGCGGCGTGCGCAGCTCGTGTGACACGTTGGCGACGAAGTCTTTGCGCATCTGCTCCAGCTGGTGCATACGCGTCACGTCACGGACCAGCATCAGGTGCTCATTGTTGCCGTAGCGCGTGATCAGCATCTGAATACGCAGACGGTCATTAACCGGCGACGGGATTTCCAGCGGTTCGGCGTAGTTGGCGTGCTCGAAGTATTCTTTGAAGCGCGGATGGCGCACCAGATTGGTCACAGGTTGGCCGCTGTCTTGCGGGGTCTTCAAGCCCAGCAGTGTTTCAGCCGCACGGTTCCACCACTCCAGATTGCCGTCGCTGTCGAGCATGATCACGGCGTCTTTCAGCGCGGCTGTGGACTCCTGGACACGGTCGATTACCGCCTGCAGCCGACCGCGGACGCGCTGGTCGCGACGTTGCAGATGGTAGATGCTGTCAAAGACCTCACCCCATAAACCGTAACCGTCTGGCGGTGGCTCGTCGGGTTTGTGATGGCGAAGCCATTCGTGCAGGCGCAGCAGCTGTTTGAGGGTCCAGGCCAGATACAGCCCCAGACCGATTGCCAGGCACCCGCCGTAATGGCCGCTGATCAAACCGGCCAGCAGCGAGACTGTGACCAACATCAGCAAGTGGCGGATCAGGGTGCCATGCCAGTTGTGATTCAATTAACGCGTCCTTGTCTTCAGCGGTCTGAATCGCTGCCGAAAGCTTTCTCAGCTTTTGGTGGAGAAACGGTAGCCAGTACCGCGGACGGTTTGTACCAGATTTTCGTAAGCCTCGCCGAGGGCTTTGCGCAGACGCCGGATGTGGACATCCACGGTGCGCTCTTCGACGTAAACGTTTCCGCCCCAGACCTGATCGAGCAACTGCCCGCGGGTGTAGGCGCGTTCCTGGTGGGTCATGAAGAATTGCAGCAGGCGGTATTCGGTCGGGCCCATCTCGGCAGGAGTGCCGTCGATAGTCACGCGGTGGCTGATCGGGTCCAGCAGCAAGCCGCCCACTTCGATTGGCGATTCGCCGTCATTCGGCGCAGCCCGACGCAGCACGGCCTTGAGCCGGGCGACCAGCTCGCGGGGGGAGAAGGGTTTGGTGATGTAATCGTCGGCGCCGACTTCAAGGCCCTGGATCTTGTTGTCTTCTTCGCCTTTGGCGGTGAGCATGATGATCGGAATATCGCCGGTGAGCTCGTCGCGCTTCAGACGGCGAGCCAGCTCGATGCCGGATGTCCCGGGCAGCATCCAGTCAAGCAGGATGAGGTCCGGCTTGCGGTCGACGATAACGGCGTGAGCCTGTTGCGAGTTTTCGGCCTCGATGCAGTCATAGCCAGCCATCTCCAGTGCGACGGCAATCATTTCGCGAATGGGCGCTTCGTCGTCGACGATCAGAATGCTCCTGCCAACCATGCCTCGAACCTCATGTCATTTATCTGTCTTGGGCCGCATTAGATAACGGAATTATTGCAGTCGTGTGACAGGTTAGTTCGGACTAGGCTTATCGGGCGGTCTAGCGCTAAGCTGACGGCTTGTCCTACAAGAATGTCCACACAACGACAGACAATAGAGGATTCATCCATGACCCGAATTTCTTCCGCACTGGTACGTCTTTTGTCCGCGGCTGCGCTGGCATCCTCCGGCATGGCATTCGCAGCGGCGCCTGCAATGACTAGCGATGGAGCGCTGACCGATCACAAAGGCATGACCCTCTACACCTACGACAAGGACACCTCTGCGGGCAAATCGGTGTGCAACGATCAATGCGCAACCAACTGGCCGCCGCTGACTGCCAGCTCAAGCGACAAGGCTGAGGGCGACTGGACCATCATCAAGCGCGACGACGGCGCCTCGCAGTGGGTCTATAAAGGCAAGCCGCTGTATACCTTCAAAAATGACAAAGCCGCTGGCGACAAAACCGGTGACGGCAAAGGCGACGTCTGGCACATCGCAAAGCCCTGATCTGAGCTTGCTGCTGCGTTGGCCGGCTGGGTCAACGCAGCGCATAGTCCAGGACGATGCCCACAAAAATCGCCAGCCCTGCCCAGTGGTTGTGCAGGAAAGCCTTGAAGCAGGCCTGCGGATCCTTGTCCCGCGTTGACCAGAATTCCCATACAAAACAACCCGCCGCTGTCAGCAGGCCGATGAAGAAGTACAGGCCCAGCTCGAAGCGTGAACCCGCGAGCATCAGGCAAAGCAACGCCAGACATTGCAGCGTCAGGATGATCACTCTGTCAGCGTCGCCGAACAGTACGGCGGTCGACTTCACGCCTATCTTCAAATCGTCTTCGCGGTCCGTCATCGCGTAGTACGTGTCGTATCCTACCGTCCATAGCAGATTGGCGATGTACAGCAGCCAGGCAGCGGCGGGCAGTTCACCGGTTTCAGCGGTAAACGCCATGGGCATGCCCCAGGAAAACGCGGCGCCCAATACCACCTGAGGGTAGTAGGTGTAGCGCTTCATGAACGGGTAACAGGCCGCAAGGGCCAGCCCGCCGACAGACAGCCAGATGGTGGTCGCATTGGTGAACAAGACCAGTATGAAGCTCAGCGCCACCAGCACAGCAAAGAGCGTCAAGGCTTCTTTAGGCTTTACCTTGCCACTGACCAGCGGCCGCTGCTCGGTACGTTTGACGTGGCCGTCCACCTTGCGGTCGGCATAGTCGTTGATCACGCAGCCCGCCGCGCGCATCAGAAACACGCCGACGACGAAGATGAACAGCGTACTCAGGGATGGCGAGCCTTTGCCTGCGATCCACACGGCCCAAAGTGTGGGCCAGAGCAACAGGTAAACGCCGATGGGCTTGTCGATGCGCGTGAGCTGGATGAAGTCCCAGACGCGTGGATGCAGACGGTTCAGAGACTTGAGCAATGACACGTACATCAACGATTCTCCTGAGCGTGCAGCGGGTGGGTGGCGTTGATAGCGCGCCAGGCAGTGGGCAGGAACACTTCCGCCACCAGAATGCTCAACGCTGCTCGGCTGAAGCAGGAACGGCGACCCCATAGATCCGGCTGCGAGTCAGCCTCCGGCAACCACTGCGCCGGGTAACGGCACACCTGCAAAGGGCCGCGCTCAAAGGCTTTATCGCTGAACAACAATTCCCCCAGGGAACGGGTACCGAGTGCGTCCATGTGCAGACCGTCGCGTTCCAGCGCGGTGCGGCCAGCAACGCTGCGGGCAAATACCCATCGTTCATCGTTGCCGAGCAAATAGACCTCACGCACCCAACCTTCGCTGCCCGCGGGCAGTTGCAGCAAACTGCATTCATCGTCGCGCAGCCGTTGCCATCCTTCGTACAGCGGCTTCACGCTGAATCGGTTATCAGAAAGGCGGGTCAGGCGTCGAGTGAGGGAGTCTTCGTGAAACAGCCACTCAAGAACAAGGGGCGAAGGTGCTTCGGGAATTTGATCGCGAAGTAGCCACACGGGCGCTGGAAAGGCAGGGGTTTGCTGGGTCACGGGGAACGAATATTGGCGGCCATCGATGCGGCGAGCTTAGCATGATTGCGATTGCTGACCGACGACCGAAGCGCTGCCCTTTTTTGCGCTGAGTCAACTGACGCCTTCCCGGCTAAAGCCAGCCCCACTGGGTATGCGGCGTTAGTGGGACCGGCTTCAGCCGGGAAGGGGCCGTTGTGGGCACCCTATGTTTCGCGGTGTCGCCGCTGACGCGCTCCAGGCTAGTCACATTCGACCAGTTCCTAAAAGTCTGTGACCGCTGTATCGATGAAACTTGCGTCATCGCGCGGTGATCAGTACAAGGCCTGACCCATTCGATAAACTTCGCGAAGACAGCGGAGCGTGTGGGACGTCTAGCCTGAAACCAAGAGAACCGAGCGATGAAAAAGTGGCAATGCATAGTCTGTGGCCTGATCTATAACGAAGCCGATGGCTGGCCGGATGACGGTATCGCGCCTGGCACCCTTTGGCAGGACGTACCCGAAGATTGGCTGTGTCCCGACTGCGGCGTTGGCAAAATGGATTTTGAAATGATCGAAATCGGCTAATCCGCCGACGATCCCAACCCCCTTTGGAGAACTCAATGAACGCACCTGTCGTGATCATCGGCACCGGCCTCGCGGGCTACAACCTCGCTCGAGAATTTCGCAAGCTGGATGGCGAGACGCCGCTGCTGCTGATCACGGCCGACGACGGCCGCTCGTACTCCAAGCCGATGCTCTCTACCGGCTTCGGCAAGAACAAGGAAGCGGACGGTCTGAGCATGGCTGAGCCAGGGACAATGGCAGAGCAGCTTAAGGCCGAGGTCCGCACGCATACGCGCGTCAGCGGTATTGACCCTGGACACAAGCGTCTGTGGGTGGGCGAGGAGGCCGTGTACTACCGTGACCTAATTTTGGCCTGGGGGGCGGAAACGGTGCGCGTGCCGGTGGCGGGTGACGCCGGTGATGCCGTATTTCCGATCAATGATCTCGAAGACTATGCGCGCTTTCGCGCCGCTGCCGCCGGAAAGCGACGGGTGCTGATCCTGGGCGCGGGACTGATCGGCTGCGAATTCGCCAATGATCTTATTCTGGGCGGCTACGAGGTCGATGTCGTGGCCCCATGCGAGCAGGTAATGCCCACGCTGCTGCCCTCACAGGCGGCCGCGGCTGTTCAGGCCGGGCTGGAGAGCCTGGGCGCGCGTTTCCATCTCGGGCCGCTGTTGACGCGTCTTGAGCGCGCCGCAGACGGACTTGAGGCGCATTTGTCCGATGGCGAAGTGCTGCATTGCGACCTAGTGGTGTCTGCGATCGGCTTGCGCCCTCGAACGGATCTGGCGGCCGCAGCCGGCCTCGAGATCGGACGCGGCGTCGTGGTTGACCGGCAGCTGCAAACCTCGCACGCCAACATTTATGCGCTGGGTGACTGCGCAGAAGTCGATGGGCTGAATCTGCTTTACGTCATGCCACTGATGAGCTGCGCGCGTGCCTTGGCGCAGACCCTGAACGGTACGCCTGCAGCCGTTAAATATGGCCCCATGCCGGTCACCGTCAAAACACCGGTCTGTCCGTTGGTGGTATCGCCGCCGCCCAAGGGCTCTGAGGGCACATGGGCCGTCGAAGGCGAGGGCGCTGACATCAAAGCGCTGTGCCGCGACCCGGAAGGTAACTTGCTGGGTTATGCGCTGACAGGCACTGCCGTGATGGAGAAGCTTGCGCTGAACAAAGCGTTGCCTTCGCTGCTGGCATAAATACCTGTCGTTCTGTCGGATAAGCCTTCTTTTAGTTGAAACAAACGCAGCCCCTGTACTGGCGCGGGGGTCGGCGGCGTGCCATTCTCATTCCGGTCTGCCGCAACGTAGAGCAGTTGCGGCACCTGCTCGCTGTCCGCAAGGGCTGCACGGGACATAAAAACAAAAAACCGTAAAAGAGGCTACATATGCGCAAACCAGAACTTGCAGCGGCTATCGCCGAGAAAGCAGATCTCACCAAAGAACAAGCCAATCGCGTCCTGAACGCCGTCCTCGACGAAATCACCAACGCACTGCACAAGAAAGACAGCGTTACGCTGGTTGGCTTCGGCACGTTCTTGCAGCGCCATCGTGGTGCCCGCACAGGTAAAAATCCTCAAACCGGTGAGCCAGTCAAGATCAAGGCCAGCAACACTGTGGCGTTCAAGCCAGGCAAGTTCCTCAAAGACAGCGTCAACCCTGACTCGATCAAGCCAGCCAAACCGGCTGCAGCAGCCAAAGAAGCCAAGCCGGCCAAAGCCGCAGCAACCAAAGCGCCCGCTGCCAAGAAAAAGTAATTGGCTGAATGCCCTAAACAGGCGAGCAGCAAAAAAATGGGCATGCCGGTCAACCGGCATGCCCATTTTTTATGGCAATACGAAAAATCGCCGCGTCGTTTGCAGGGGTATGGCGCGCCACTTTGCGACCCGCCGGTTCTGCTCATTCATCGACCGCTCAAGCTCGCTACACTGCGCACATTCGCCGACGCAGTCGCTCCCTTGAGGCCTCACGCATGAAGTTTCGTTTTTTACTCTGGATGTTGGGCCTGTTGATGGCCAGAGCCAGCCGCAACAACCCTGCATTTCAGCAGCAACTTGCGGGCAAGGACTTGGCGTTTCAACTGCAGACCGCTGATGGAAAAATCGCCAGGCACTTCGTTGTGCGTGATCAGCGCGTCAAGAGCCGCGCAGGTACCTTCGCTGCGCCCGCCTTTGTCATCTCCTTCAAAGACGCCGAATACGGCTTCGCCACGATGCAGGCCCGGAACAAGCAACTGGCGTTCATGCAGGGCATTCAGGACAAAAATATCCAGGTCATCGGCAATACAGGGCTGGTGATGTGGTTTCAGGGGCTGACAAAGTATCTGAAGCCGCGCAAGAAGAAATAAGCGCCACGAATCTGTAGGAGCCGGCTCGCTGGCGAACGTACGGTGTCATTCGGCATCTCTGACATTGACACACCGCATCCGCCAGCAAGCCGGCCCCGCAATTGCACTCAAGGCCGTCGACGATGCTCGGAAATCAGCTGAACTGGGCAGCCAGTTCGCGCAACAGCACCTCGGCCTCCAGCACTTTCTTCACGACGTCCTGAGCCTTCTCGCGAGAGAGCTTCAAGCGCTCAAGCAGTTCGTCCGGGATGGCCTCCATCGGGCCTGAACCGATGCCTTCCTTGCGCAGCAATCTCACCGCGAGACACACCAGGTTCGCGTATTTGTGATGCTCGCCTGCGTAGTGAGGATCGTGCTGGAAGCGCAGAGCAATGACCAATTCTTCCGGCATGTCCCAATTGCGCATCAGCCACGAACCGATCTGTTCGCGCGTGATGCCCAGCAAGTGCTGCTCGACGAAGCTGTGATGCAAGTGTGGGTTCACTTCGATCTGACGGCAGATCAGCGAGAAGTGTGGCGGAAATACGTGTGCAAGCAGCAAGTAGCCAAAGTTGTGAAGCAAACCGGCAAGGTACGTAAGCCCGTTTTCCGGGCGCTCGGCGCGCGGCATGGCGCGTGTGAGGCCCTCGATGATCGCGGCGGTATAGATTGACTGCTGCCAGTAAGGGGTCGCCTGCTGCGGGTGATCCTTGGGCAACGCCAGGGTTTTGCCCAGCGCAAGGCCAAGTGCCAGATTGATGACCAGATCAAAGCCCAGTACCCGAACGATCGCGTCTTCTACCGAACGGATTTTGCCGGCCGAGCCGTAGTACGGTGACGCCGCCCAGCTGACAACCTGTGCAGCCAGTGCCGGATCGGTCTCGACCACGCCGGTGATGTCGTCAATGGTGGCGTCGGGGTCGACACGCAGTTTGATGATCTTCTGCGCGGTGTCGGCCAGCGGCGGGATTTCGACCGTAGATTCCAGGCGCTGCTGAATGCGCCGGGCGGTGAAGTTCTGTACAGCCTTGGTGATCTCCTCGCGGTCGTCATCGGGACGTGTGAGGTTAGGAATGACAGACGTCACCGGTTCGCCAAAGCGGGCGGCGCTTGCCTTGGCCAATAACGTTTTGAAGTCTTCGCTGCTGATTTCCAGCAGCAGGCCCGGCTCGCCCGAGTCGATCAGAACGGTAGAACCCGACAGAATGCGTTCTTCATACAGACAAGGCGAGCTGGTCAAGGATGGCAGGCCGGGCAGCGTGCCCAACTTATGCTTGATCAGCATGAGGTCGAGCGACTCTTTGGGCACGGCTTTCAACTTGCGACCGGTCAACTCGGTGATGCGATTGAGATCGAGCAGCTGGTTTTGCGGAAACAGGATGAACAGCGCGCCAACCGAGTCATCAACCAGGATGGCCTGCACCTTCTGATCAAGAGGCAAAGCCTCGTTGTCAGTCACTTCCTGGAAGTTGATGGCGGCTTTGCCGAGCAACTGCCGAATGACAGCAGGGCAGTGTGGGGTCGCGTCGATGTGGGCAGCTTCTGTCATGGCCTGTATCCAGATTCCTACAATTGCTGAAGTATAACCAGCTTGGTTGTTATAGAGGTGTGACACGCTGATGGAGCGAAGACTGCATCACACTTGCCCGTACTGCTGACCGTGGCGCAGCCAGCGCTCCAGCAGCGGGCTGACATGCTGTGGCCAGCGTTCGAGCAGCGCCTGTGCGGCGTCTCGCACCGCAGGGAGCAAATCAGCATCGCGCATCAAATCGGCGACTTTGAACTGTAGCAGTCCCGTCTGGCGCGTACCGAGCATCTCACCAGGACCGCGCAGTTCCAGATCCTTCTCGGCGATAACGAAGCCATCGTTGGTTTCACGCATGATGCCCAGTCGCTGACGACCAATCTGCGAAAGCGGCGGATGGTAGAGCAGCACGCAGTGGCTGGCCGCACTGCCGCGACCGACCCGCCCGCGCAGTTGGTGAAGCTGAGCCAGCCCCAGACGTTCCGGATTTTCGATAATCATCAGGCTCGCGTTGGGGACGTCGACACCCACTTCGATGACTGTCGTCGCAATCAGCAGCTGCAAGTTGCCCTGCTTGAATTCGGCCATGACAGCGGCTTTCTCGGCCGCCTTCATGCGCCCGTGAATCAAGCCGACCTTGAGCTCGCCCAACGCGCTCGTCAACTCCTCGAATGTCGTCTCGGCCGCCTGGCATGTCAGCTCTTCCGACTCCTCGATCAGTGTGCACACCCAGTACGCTTGCCGACCCTCGGCGCACGCATTGCGCACCCGCTCGACGACTTCAATACGCCGGCTGTCGACCACCAGAACGGTGTTCACCGGGGTACGACCCGGTGGCAGTTCGTCAAGTATCGAGGTGTCCAGGTCGGCGTAGGCGCTCATCGCCAGCGTGCGCGGGATAGGGGTGGCAGTCATGATCAACTGATGTGGGCACATTGAGCCGCCCACACCTTTTTTGCGCAAAGCCAGACGCTGCTGAACCCCGAAACGGTGCTGTTCATCGATGATGACCAACGCCAGGTTCTTGAATTGCACCTCGTCCTGAAACAAGGCGTGGGTCCCGACCACCATGGGCGTGCCACCGGCAATCTGCGCCAGGGATGCCGCGCGTGCCTTGCCTTTCAGCTTCCCGGCCAGCCAGGCGGTTTCTATGCCAAGCGGCTCCAGCCAGCGGGTGAAGTTGATGAAGTGCTGTTCCGCGAGGATTTCGGTCGGTGCCATCAGCGCAACTTGATAGCCCGCTTCGAGAGCTTGCAAAGCCGCAAGTGCAGCGACAACCGTCTTGCCAGCACCCACGTCGCCTTGAATAAGCCGAAGCATCGGCTCGGGCTGACTCAGGTCGTAGGCGATTTCGTTACCGACGCGCTGCTGCGCGCCTGTGGGCGGAAATCCGAGGTTGGCGAGGAATTTCTTTGGCAAGCGCTTGGCCGCCGGCAGTGCAGGCGCGCGTTGGGAGCGAAGGCTTTCGCGCAGGCGTTGCTGGGAGAGTTGGTGGGTCAGCAACTCCTCGAACGCCAACCGGTGCTGCGCCCAATGGTGGCCCAACGCAAGCTCTTCAACGTCGGCATCGGCGGGAGGGTTGTGCAGGTAATGGATGGCGTCAGCCAGCGGAGCCAGTTGACAATCGCGTGCCAGCTCATCCGGCAGCCAGTCGGGCAGGCTTTTGGGTCCGAGCATCGACAGGCTTTGCTGGCACAACTGCCGCAGTCGCTGCTGAGTCAGGCCTTCGGTGGTCGGGTAGATGGGAGTCAGCGTTTGCTCCACCGGGACGGGTTCGTCGCCAGTGATCGCGCGATACTCCGGGTGGTAGATCTCAAGTCCTGACGCGCCGGGCCTGGCTTCGCCGTAACACCGCACATGAGTGCCGCGCTTGAGGCTGTCTTTCTGGGCGTTGCTGAAATGGTAAAAGCGCAAGCTCAACACACCCGTGCCGTCGCCGAGTCGGACCAGCAAGCTACGGCGCTTGCCCATCACCACGTCGGCGCCGCTCACCACGCCTTCGATCACGGCGTCCTGGCCTGGGCGCAATTGGCCAATGGGCACAACCCGGGTACGGTCCTGATAGCGCAGCGGCAGATGGAACAGCACGTCCTGAATGTTCTCAAGACCGACTTTCGACAGCTTTTCAGCCATGGCCTCGCCGACGCCTTTCAGCGCCGTGACCGAGACATGAGACAGCTCCGTCATACCGTCAGTCAGCTCGCTTCAGCCTGCGCTTTGGGACGAGCCACGGAGCACAGACGAATTGAGTCAGCCAGGATTTCGATGGCTTTCGGCCGAGGGAAGCTGGCGCGCCAGGCGATTGCCACCGTGCGGAACGGCACAGGAGGCGACAGCGGACGCACTTCGATCACGCCTGGCGCGTAATGATGGCTATCGACCGCTGACATCGGCAGGATCGAGACGCCCAGTCCGGACGCGACCATGTGGCGGATGGTTTCCAGCGAACTGGACTCTACGGTGGTGTGCTTGGCAGCGTCGCCGCCTTTGACCAGCGTCGGACAGGCTTCAAGCACCTGGTCCCGGAAACAGTGGCCTTCACCCAGTAACAGCAGACTTTTGTCATTGAGCGCGGAGGCATCAATGGTTTTCTTCTGGGTCCAGGGGTGGTCGGCAGGCATCAGCACGTAGAACGGCTCGTCGTAGAGCGACATGGTCAACACGTCTGCTTCGTTAAACGGCAACGCAATGATAATCGCGTCGAGCTCGCCATTACGCAGCTTGTCGCGCAGTACGTGCGTGAAGTTTTCCTCGATGTACAACGGCATCTGCGGGGCAACCCGGTGCAGTTGAGGGATCAGATGAGGAAAGAGGTAAGGGCCAACGGTGTAGATCGCGCCAACTTTGAGGGGGGCGGTCAGCTGATTCTTGCCGGTCTGAGCCAGTTCGCGAATGCCTTGAGCCTGTTCAAGCACCTTTTGCGCTTGAGCGACGATGCCTTCGCCAACCGGGGTCAGACGTACGGCGCTCTTGCTGCGCTCGAAAATCAGCACACCGAGTTCATCTTCCAGCTTTTTGACGCCCACCGACAGGGTCGGCTGGCTGACATGGCAGCGTTCGGCGGCGTGGCCAAAGTGCTGCTCTTGAGCGAGGGTAACGATATAGCGCAATTCTGTGAGGGTCATAACGTGCGTCCATGAAGTTGCGGCCCCAGCATAGCGGGTGCAATCGATAGACGCACGTTATCAACCCGTCGCGACTGACAAAATTATCGTTTCAGCGCTTATCGAGTGAATAAACGAAAGGCGCTACGACTTCCAGCGATCCATTCTTCAATAATTCCGGTGGTGGCTTGGGCAACGGCTGGGCGCGGCGGATCATTTCCAGCGTTGCGCGATCCAGCGAAGCACTGCCCGAACCTCCTGCCAGCTCGTAGGACAATACACGGCCCTCACCGTCGACCACGAAGCGCAGACGGCTGGTGCCTTGCATGCCCCGACGTCGCGCATCTTCCGGGTAGCGCTTGAACTTGCTCAGGTGGCTCAGCAATTCACCCTGCCAGGTAGGTAATGCATTGCTTGGCGGGGTGGGTGCGGCCGGCTGCGGTGAGGCGGACTTCTCCGGCTTGGCGTTGGACGGCGGGGCGTCCAGCGGTTTGTCGTCTGCCGGCTTCTCTTCCTTGGGAGGCTCGACCTTTTTCACCGGCTTGGGCGGCTGTGGTTTGGGCTTGGGTTTGACCGGTTTGGGAACGGCGATCTCAGCCTTTGGCGCTTCTGCAATGGGCGGGATCGGCAGCTGCTCTTCGGGCGCAGGCGGCTGTGGCGGCTGCACGACTTTGGGCGGTGGTGGTGGCGCTGGCTCCGGCGCAGGTGCCAGCTCGACCATCATGGCTGCTGGCGGCAGTTCGATGGCCTGCGAGGACGGCCAGCGCAATGCGACGATGATCGCCACGGCATGGACCGCCAGCACCAACAACAGACTACCGCTATAGCGCGTCAGTTTTTGGCGCGTATTGATCATTTCTTACCAACCGTCTCAAGACCCACCAGGCCCACCTTCAGGTAGCCTGCGCCGCGCAGGGCATTCATGACGTCCATCAGGTCGCCGTAATCCACGCCCTTGTCGGCCTGGAAGAAGATGGTGGTGTCTTTCTTGCCCTTGGTTTTGGCATCCAGCACTTGGCCGATCTGCTCGCGTGCGACCTTTTCATCGCCCAGGTACAAGCTCTGGTCCGCCTTGACGCTCAGGAAAACGGGCTTCTCGGGTCGAGGAGCAGGTTTGGCTGTGGACGCCGGCAAGTCGACTTTGATGTCTACCGTCGCCAGCGGTGCTGCGACCATGAAGATGATCAGCAGCACCAGCATGACGTCGATGAACGGCGTTACGTTGATTTCGTGGTTTTCGGCGAGCTCGTCGTCGCCTTCTTTCAAATGCAGGCCCATGGTTTACCCCATTTTTACCATGTGCGGCGGTTGGCTGCGCTCGGCCGCAGGCTGGTGATCCAGATCTCGGCTGACCAACAACAGAACCTGCGCCGAGGCGTCGGAGACTTGAGCCTTGTAACCGGCGATGGAGCGGGCAAAGACGTTGTAGATGACTACGGCAGGGATCGCAGCAACCAGGCCCAGTGCAGTGGCCAGCAATGCTTCAGCGATGCCGGGTGCAACCACGGCAAGGTTGGTGGTCTGGGTTTTAGCGATGCCGATGAAGCTGTTCATGATCCCCCAGACGGTGCCGAACAGGCCTACGAAGGGCGCAGTCGAACCGATGGTGGCGAGCACGCCTGTGCCCATGCTCATGTTGCGGCCACAGGCTGCGACCAGTCGCTCAAGACGGAAAGCAACGCGTTCCTTGATGCCTTCGCGCTCACGCGTGTTGACCGACAGGCGCATCTCTTCCATGGCGTCGTGCACAAGCAAATGGGAAAGGGTGCCTTCTTTCTTTGCCCCTGCGCTGGCTTCGTCCAGGTTGCGCGCACGTTTCAACGCTGCAATCTCGCCGCGCAGACGGCGCTTGGCGCCCAGCAACTCGAAGCCCTTGGCAATCCAGATAGTCCAGGTAATCACCGACGCAATGGCCAGTCCGATCATCACTGCTTTGACGATAATGTCAGCGTTTTTGTACATGCCCCACGGCGAGAGATCGTGGGACATGCCCAAGCTGTTATCTTCCGCGGCAGGCTCCGCCGGATCAGTCGGGGCAGAAGCCGGTGTCAACTCTTGAACGGTTGGCGCTGCAGCAGGGTCAACCGGTGTGGCCGCTGGTGTCTCGGCCTGCACCGCTGGTTTCTGCGCGGGGGCAGTGGAGTCAGCGAGGGCGACAGGCGTCAGCATCAGGCTTAAAAGCAGCGCGGCAAAGGCGCGACCTGCCCGTGGCAGACCTCGATTGGCGATTGACGAAGCGGGAGTTTGAATAGGTGTCATGCTGGCCCGACCTGATATAAAAATAGGTGTTCGTTCTGAGAGCGTCACGCTGGCGCGAGGCGAGCGGAGGAGAACAAAGGGTCGCCATTATTGCAAGTAATTCTTGTTAACAAAAGTAAGAGCGTCTCTTTTTTCCTGAGAATGCTTCCCAATGGTCGGTTTTAAACTCCGATTTACGGGCCGAAATTCAACAAATGATGGGGAGATTGGACATGTCAGCGCCATCCGTTCTGATTGCTGGATGTGGCGATATCGGGAGCCGGCTCGCCTCCCAACTGTTGCCCGACGACTGGACCGTGTATGGCCTGCGGCGGTCAATAGAGAAATTGCCCACGGGTGTGCTTGCCGTCAGTGGCGATCTGTTCGATGCCCGTATTCCGGCGCACTGGCCGGAGGGCCGGCTGGATTTTCTGGTCTATTGCGCAACGCCCACCGAGCGGGATGAGGCGGGCTACCGAGCTGCTTACGTCGACGGACTTCGACACGTGTTGGGGTGGAGCGAACGCAGCGGTCAGAAACCAAAGCGTCTTGTATTCGTCTCCAGCAGCAGTGTGTACGGGCAGCAACAAGGTGAGTGGGTCGATGAAACGTCGCCTGCCGAAGCCACCGGCTTTTCCGGCCAGGTTATGCGCGAGGCAGAGCAGGTTGCTCTGGAGAGCGGAGTCGCCGCTACCATTGTCAGGCTTACCGGCATCTACGGTCCGGGGCGTAGCGATTTGATGAACCGTGTACGTCAAGGCTATAGCGTCGCGAGCGAGCCGCCGCTGTATGGCAACCGTATTCATGCTGATGACGCAGCCGGACTGCTGGCGTTTTTACTGCGCGCCGCGGCAGACGGCAAGGTGCTGGAAGACTGCTACATCGGCGTCGATGATGCGCCGGTGCCCTTGGCTGAAGTGGTCGACTGGTTGCGAAAGCGCCTGGGCGTCACCGAGTGGTCGGATGCAAACAGTGTGCGGCGCACCGGGAGTAAACGTTGCAGCAACGCCCGCATCAAGGCGCTGGGCTGGAGACCGCGTTATGCGACGTATCAGGAAGGGTATGAGGCGATGCTGGCAGACCAGCCGAACTAGTCTGCTTTGGCGCGGACGGGTAGGACCGGCTTTAGCCGAGAAGGCGTCCGTCTTAACAACCGGGAAATTGAGGTCGCAGGTACTGACCTCTTCCCGGCTGAAGCCGGTCCCACCATGTGTACGCGACAGTCAGTTCTTTTCAAGCACCCAGCGTCGCTCGCCTGGGCGCAAATCAGGCATCTCGGTTGCCTGTGCATTGTTTACTGCCTGGAAGAGCTCAAGCTGCTTGCCGTTGCGAACGAAGATCCACGGATTACCGCGCTCGTCCTTTTCCAGCCACATGCTGTCGTACTCACCGCTCATGGCCGCGCAGTCGCCGGCAAGGCACAGTGCGTAGCGATCATTGCCCGGTAACCCACTGACGCTGCCGTCTGGCAGGAATTCCACGGTACTGCCCTGGCCGTCGCCGTTGACGATCGTCCATTTGCCGCCCAGATAAGCGGTATAAAGCGCGCGCTCGAAGCTGGTGCCAGGTTGCGCTCCGGCAGGCGGTGCTTCCTTGGGCGAACGGAAGTGCTGTTCTGGACCTGTGTCGCTGGCGCGCTGCACCAGATCGTCACCTTTGATGGTCAACTCATCCGACGCGTTGCCATAGAAATCGACCCGCAACTTGCCGTCGGCGTTACTGGCAATCTTGCCTTCACTGAGCTCGAAGCCGTTGGACGCAGTGGCCTGGCCTGCCTTGGTGTTGATGTTCCATTCCAGATTGGGGCCGTAAGCCAGTAACGCTTGCCGCAAATTGCCGCCTTGAGCTGCGGCGTCGATTGCGGCCTGGTTGATCCAGGTGCCGTCCGGCGTTTTGTTGGAGTGGCTGGCGCAGCCGCTGAGCAGTGCTGCCAGCAGCGAGAGGGCAAACGCAACGCGCATAGGCGGAGTCCTTCCTGTGCTGAGGAGGCGGAGCGTGCATGAGCTCCGCACCGGGATTTACTCGACGACCAGTATGGCGTCCATTTCGACCTGAGCGCCACGCGGCAGCGCAGCGACACCGATGGCGGCACGGGCCGGATAGGGCTGCTCGAAGTACGTGCCCATGATCTCGTTGACCTTGGCGAAATGGCTCAGGTCAGTCAGGAAGATGTTCAGCTTGACGATGTCCTTGAACGAACCGCCTGCGGCCTCAGCCACTGCTTTAAGGTTTTCAAAAACCTGAACGGTCTGGGCTTCAAAACCCTCGACCAGCTCCATGGTTTTTGGGTCCAGCGGAATCTGTCCCGACATGTAGACCGTGTTACCGGCCTTGATCGCCTGAGAGTAAGTGCCGATGGCGGCAGGGGCCTTGTCGCTGGAGATGACGGTCTTGCTCATGAATAACTCCTGTTAGCGGTTTGACTACGCGCGCATGCGAGTAATGCGGATCACGCCAGCCAGGGCGCGCAGCTTCTTGATCACGCGTGCCAGATGCACTCGATCATGCACACTGACCACCAGTTGGACCACGCTGATGCGACCATCGCGTTCATCCATACTGATTTTTTCGATATTCCCGTCGGCCGCGTTGACGCTGCTGGCAAGCAAGGCGATCAGGCCGCGTTGATGCTCCAGCTCGACACGCAGCTCGACGTTGAACTCGCCGGTAACGTCTTTCGCCCAGGACAGCTGGATGCATTTTTCGGGGTTATGACGGATTTCCGTGATGTTCCGGCAGTTGTCCAGGTGGACCACCATGCCCTTGCCTGCGGACAAGTGGCCGACGATAGGGTCACCCGGAATCGGCGTGCAACACTTCGCATAGCTGAGCACCAGACCTTCAGTGCCCCGAATGGCCAACGGCCCTTCGGCATTTGGCAACTGGTCGCCCTCGCTGGCGAGCAATCGCCGAGCCACCACATACGCCATGCGATTGCCCAGACCGATATCTTCGAGCAGGTCTTCGATGACCTCTACCCTGTACTCGGCGAGGACCAGACGTACGCGTTCGGCCGGAATCTTGTCCAGCGTGCTGTCGAAGCCGTTGAGCACTTTGTTCAAGAGCCGTTCGCCCAGATTGATCGACTCCGACCGACGCTGCAGTTTGAGCGCATGGCGGATGTGCGTCCGGGCTTTGCCGGTGACGACAAAGTTGAGCCAGGCCGGGTTCGGACGGGCGCCGGGTGCACTGACGATTTCGACTGTAGAGCCGCTCTGCAACGGTTCGGACA
The DNA here is from genome assembly GCF_000759445.1 of Pseudomonas lutea. NCBI lineage: Bacteria > Pseudomonadati > Pseudomonadota > Gammaproteobacteria > Pseudomonadales > Pseudomonadaceae > Pseudomonas > Pseudomonas lutea. The sequence continues at coordinate 1,711,645 of NZ_JRMB01000002.1, read as the reverse complement.
GTGGAGCCAGACGGCGATTGATACGGCAAGCAATACAGCTGTTGCCAACGTCGGTGTGCACGGCGTAAGCGAAGTCCACTGCGGTGGAGCCCTTCGGCAGCTCCATGATCCGCCCCTTCGGGGTGAACACGTACACCTCGTCCGGGAACAGATCGATCTTCACGCTTTCGATGAATTCCAGCGAGTTGCCGGCGCGCTGCTGCATCTCCAGCACGCCTTTGACCCACTGCCGTGCCCGAGCGTGAGTGCTCTTCGGCTGTTCATCGCCCGACGACTTGTACAGCCAGTGCGCAGCGATGCCATTGTTGGCCATCTCCTCCATTTCGCGGGTGCGAATCTGGATCTCGATCGGTACACCGTGCATGCCGAACAGGGTGGTGTGCAGTGACTGATAGCCGTTGGCTTTCGGAATCGCGATGTAATCCTTGAACCGGCCGGGCAGTGGTTTGTACAAATTATGTACAGCGCCCAGTACGCGGTAGCAGGTATCCACCTTGTCGACGATGATCCTGAACGCATAAACGTCCATGATTTCGTTGAACGCACGACGCTTGCCACGCATCTTTTTATAGATGCCATACAGGTGCTTCTGGCGACCGCTTACTTCGCCTTCAATGCCATCAACCGCCAGGCAGTGGCTCAGCGACTCTTCGATTTTGTTGACCAGCTCTTTGCGATTGCCACGGGCACGTTTGACCGCCTGCCCAATGCGCGACGAGCGCATCGGGTACATCGCCTTGAAGCCAAGGTCCTCGAATTCGATACGCACGCTGTGCATACCAAGACGGTTGGCAATAGGCGCGTAGATTTCCAGGGTTTCTTTGGCGATGCGCCGGCGCTTCTCGCCGGACAACACTTCCAGCGTGCGCATGTTATGCAGGCGGTCGGCGAGCTTGACCAGAATCACACGGATATCCCGCGCCATGGCCATCGCCATTTTCTGGAAGTTCTCGGCCTGAGCTTCGGCCTTGGTCTCGAAGTTCATCTGGGTCAGCTTGCTGACGCCATCGACCAGTTCGGCCACCGTTTCCCCAAACTGGGCGCAGAGCGCTTCTTTGGCGATACCGGTGTCTTCGATCACGTCATGCAGCATGGCGGCCATCAGGCTCTGATGGTCCATGTGCATGTCGGCAAGGATGTTGGCCACCGCCAGCGGATGCGTGACGTAGGCTTCGCCGCTGCGACGACGTTGACCGTCGTGGGCTTGTTCGGCGTAGAAATACGCTCGGCGGACCAGGTTGACCTGGTCTGCGCCGAGGTAGGTCGAGAGGCGATCGGCGAGGGCGTCTATGCTCGGCAAGATAAAACTCCTTGCCGAAGGCTGTGACCCTGCGCCTTGCAACGTCGACCAGGCATAGGCTTAGACGGCCTCGCTGGACTCGTCCTCGAATGCGGCGAACAGTGGTTCATCTTCAACGATTTCGGCTTCTGCAATAACAGCGTAATCCATCAGGCCAGCCGCGATTTCGCGCAGGGCCACCACGGTTGGCTTGTCGTTTTCCCATGCCAGCTTGGGCTCTTTGCCACCGGTCGCCAGTTGACGCGAGCGTTTGGTGGCGAGCATGACCAGCTCAAAACGGTTATCTACATGTTCCAGGCAGTCTTCAACGGTCACGCGGGCCATGGGTATTCCTCGTAGCAAATGCGATATGCGCGGTGCCCGAATGGGCGAGCGGACTCGACAGTCTAAAAAATCACCAGCGTTTAGGGAAGCGCTGATTTGCGATGACTCGGTTTCCCGAGCAAAACCGGTCAGGCCAGAAGTTGCGCGAGCAACTGGCTATGACGCTGTTGTTGGTGCTCCTGACTCAACAGGTTGGCGCGAAAGATCGCTTTGAGGTCTTCGAGCGCCGTGGCGAAATCATCGTTGATCACGATGTAATCGTATTCTGCGTAATGGCTCATCTCGCTGACCGCTTCGCGCATGCGACCTTCGATGATCTCGTCGCTGTCCTGACCACGATTGGTCAGGCGCTGACGCAGGGCCTGCTGAGTCGGCGGCAGGATGAAAATCGAGCGAGCATTCGGCATCAGCTTGCGGACTTGCTCGGCACCTTGCCAGTCAATCTCCAGAATCAGGTCATGGCCTTCATCCAGTGTTTGCTGCAAATGGCTCTGCGAGGTGCCATAGAGGTTGCCAAACACCTCAGCCTGTTCGAGAAAGTCGCCGTGCTCGATCATCCGCACGAACGCGGCGCGATCAACGAAGTGATAGTTCACGCCGTCCACTTCGCCCGGACGCATGGCCCGGGTGGTGTGGGAAACCGACACGCGAATTTGCGGTTGAGCGTTGATCAAGGCGTTGACCAGGCTGGTCTTGCCCGCGCCCGATGGGGCGGAAATGATGTAAAGGGTGCCGGTGCTGTGGGTCATGTTGGGGGTGGCCTTACTCAATGTTCTGCACTTGTTCGCGCATCTGCTCGATCAACACTTTAAGGTTGACTGCGGCTTGCGTGCTTCGAGGATCGAAGGCTTTGGAGCCCAGCGTGTTGGCTTCGCGGTTGAGCTCTTGCATCAGAAAATCCAGCCGGCGTCCGGCCTGTCCGCCGGCTTTGAGCACGCGACGGACTTCAGTGACGTGAGTGCTCAACCGGTCGAGTTCTTCGGCGACGTCGCTTTTTTGCGCCAGCAGAACCATCTCCTGCTCCAGGCGCTGGGGGTCGAGCTCGGCCTTCATGTCGGCGAAGCGATCAAGCACCTTTTGGCGCTGGGCCGCGAGCATTTGCGGTACCAGATTGCGTAACGTCGCAACCTCGGTTTTGATAGAGGTCAGCCGCTCGTCGAGAAGTCTCGACAGATCGGCTCCCTCACGGGCGCGGCCAGCTTTGAGTTCGTCCAGCGCCTCATTGAACAGTCCCAGCGCGTCGTTGTTCAGGGCTTGTGGGTCAGCGGCGTCTGCGACCAGTACGCCTGGCCAGGCCAGTACTTCAAGGGGGTTCAGCGCGGCGGGCTGCTGGATCAGGCTGGCAACGATTTCAGCTGCTGCCACCAGCTGACCTGCGCGCTCGCGATTGACCTGCAGCGGCTTGCCTGCGGACTCCTCGGTAAAGCGCAGCGTGCATTCGATCTTGCCCCGTGACAGGCCTTGACGCAGAGCTTCACGCACGGCGCCTTCCAGGTCACGAAACGATTCCGGCAGGCGCAGGTGAGGTTCGAGGTAACGGTGATTGACCGAGCGCAGTTCCCAGCTCAGCGTGCCTTGTGGGCCGGCTCGTTCAGCGCGGGCAAAAGCCGTCATGCTGTGCACCATGGGACGTACCTCTATAAATTCAGGCGTTATAAATTCGGGCGATTGCGGGTAGCCGGTCTGGCACGAGTGCCTGGCGCACGTCGAGGAAAACGACTGGCTGTAAAGGCGCAGGATTGTAGCTCAGTGCGAGGTGTGCGCCCAAATGTGGCATTGTCGCAAGCGATGCGCGGTGTCTTGACTCGGCGTTTGGCCGCGCCGTTTTACGGGGCGTTTCGCGAGCAACGTCTCATTAGGTGTCCCAAGCAACGCCCGCACCTCTATAATGCAGGCCAGTTTTCCGTCTCCCAGTACAGGTATCCCAGATGAAACGTCCAAGTGGTCGCGCTGCCGATCAGCTTCGCCCGATCCGCATCACCCGCAACTACACCAAGCACGCCGAGGGTTCTGTGCTGGTTGAGTTTGGTGATACCAAGGTGATCTGCACCGTCAGCGTTGAAAACGGCGTTCCGCGTTTTCTCAAAGGGCAGGGCCAGGGCTGGTTGACCGCCGAATACGGCATGCTGCCCCGGGCAACAGGCGAGCGTAATCAACGTGAAGCCAGTCGTGGCAAGCAGGGCGGTCGCACGCTTGAGATTCAGCGCCTGATCGGGCGTTCGCTGCGTGCTGCACTGGACATGTCCAAGCTGGGCGAGATCACCTTGTACGTTGACTGTGACGTGATTCAGGCGGACGGCGGGACGCGCACTGCGTCGATCACCGGATCCATGGTTGCCCTGATCGATGCGCTGAAGTCCATCAAAAAGCGCGGCGGCCTCAAAGGTGGCGATCCGCTCAAGCAGATGATTGCCGCCGTATCGGTGGGCATGTACCAGGGCGAGCCGGTCCTGGACCTGGATTACCTTGAAGACTCCGCTGCCGAAACCGACCTCAACGTGGTCATGACCAATGCGGGCGGCTTCATCGAAGTCCAGGGCACTGCCGAGGGCGCACCGTTCCAGCCTGAAGAGCTGAACGCCATGCTGGCACTGGCTCAAAAAGGCATGAACGAAATCTTTGAATTGCAGCAGGCGGCACTGGTCGACTGATCGGTTTCTCCTAATCCGCAACACTACGTCAGCATAGGGAAAGCATGATGATCGAGAGTCAGTCGCCGCTGCCAGCACCCAGCAAGGAAGCCCGTCAGTGGGCAATGCTCTGCCATTTCGCTGCGTTTTTCGGGTTGATCTTCCCGTTCGGCAACTTGCTCGGACCACTGATCGTCTGGCAGCTCAAGAAAGAGGCCGATCCCTACATCGATGCCCAGGGCAAGGAGGCCCTGAACTTTCAGAGCACGGTCGCTATTGCTGTGATGATCTGCTTTTTGCTGATGGTGGTGATCATCGGTTTTCCGCTGTTGATGCTGGTAGGGGTCGGGGCACTGGTGCTGACGATCATTGCCGGCGTCAAGGTCAATGACGGGATTGCCTATCGGTATCCGTTCACCTGGCGGCTGATCAAGTAAGAAATGCGCACAGCGGCCGCCTGCCCGATCTGCAGGCAAACAAAAGCCGACTTCATGTCGGCTTTTTTTGAGCAACTGAACGTCAGATGGTGAGCGTCCAGTCGTAGTCCACAATCAACGGCGCATGTTGCGAGAACCGCGGTTGACGTGGGAGGCGCGCGCTGCGTACAAAACGGCGCAGGCCCGGGGTTAGCAATTGGTAGTCGAAGCGCCAGCCCAGATTAAGCATCTCGGCCTGCTCGTTATCCGGCCACCAGCTGTACTGATCGCCTTCGCGACTGACTTCCCGCAGCGCATCGACATAGCCCATGTTGCCAACGATCTCGTCCATCCAGGCGCGTTCCGGCGCAAGGAAGCCCGGAGATTGCTGACTGTCACGCCAGTTTTTGATGTCCAGCTTCTGCTGCGCCACATAAAGCGAGCCGCAATAAATGTACTCGCGACGTTTGCGACGCTGCTTGTCGAGGTATTTGCCGAAATCGTCCATGAGCTTGAATTTCTGATTCAAGTCTTCATCGCCGTTCATCCCGGAAGGGAGCAGCAAGGTAGCGATACTGACTTTGTCGAAATCTGCCTGCAGGTATCGCCCGTAACGGTCGGCCGTCTCGAAACCAAGACCGTTGATAACCGCCTTCGGTTGCAACCGCGAGTAAAGCGCCACGCCACCCTGGGCTGGAACCTCGGCATCGCAGGCATATAGGAAGTAGCCGTCCAGTTGGAAGGCCGGGTCGTCCAGTTCAAAGGCGGAGGCGCGGGTGTCCTGAAGACAGATGACGTCGGCATTCTGAGCTTGCAGCCAACTGAGCAAACCGCGCTCGACTGCAGCCTGAATACCATTAACGTTCACACTGATGATCCGCATAAATGGCCCCAAAAATCACGTGCGTGTATGATACCCGAGCTCTACCTAATTAGCTAAATCCGTGGTATTCGGGGATTTTTTCATGCAGGCGTATCAACGCGATTTCATTCGTTTTGCCATCGATCGCGGCGTATTGCGCTTCGGTGAGTTCACCTTGAAGTCTGGGCGCACCAGTCCTTACTTCTTCAATGCCGGTCTTTTTAACAGCGGTTCGGCCCTTGCCCAACTGGGCAAGTTCTACGCCGCCGCCGTCGTTGAAAGCGGCATTCCCTTCGATGTTCTGTTCGGCCCGGCCTACAAAGGTATTCCGCTTGCAGCTGCTACGGCCGTGGCGCTCGCCGATCACCACAACCTTGACCTGCCCTGGTGTTTCAACCGCAAGGAGGCCAAGGCGCATGGTGAAGGTGGCAGTCTGGTCGGGGCTCCGTTGACCGGCAATGTGCTGATCATCGACGACGTCATCACGGCCGGCACGGCGATTCGCGAGGTCATGCAGATCATTCAGGCTCAAGGTGCAACTGCCGCCGGCGTGTTGATCGCACTGAACCGTCAGGAGCGCGGCAACGGCGAGCTGTCTGCCATTCAGGAAGTCGAACGTGATTTCGGCATTCCGGTGGTGAGCATTGTTTCGTTGAATCAGGTGCTTGAATACCTGGCCGACGACGTGGAACTCAAACAGCATTTACCTGCCGTAGAAGCGTATCGAGCTCAATACGGAATCTGAGCCTCCAAAAGGATGCGGTTTATGCTCAAGCTGGGCACGTTGGGTTTTTGTTTGTCGCTGGGTTTGGGTTGCATCGCGAGCGTTCAGGCTGACGATTCCTCCGACATGGTCTTGTATCGCTACGTCGACAGTCGCGGCGTGACCGTGCTTGATCGGCAGGGTGTGCCCTCGGAATATGTGGGCAAAGGTTATGAAGTGCTGAATCAGCGTGGCCGGGTAGTGCAAGTGGTACCGCCTGCACCTTCGGCCGAGGAACTGCGCGACGCCCAGGCGGCCAAGCTGCAAGCTGACGCGGACGCACATTTGCTCCGGCTTTACACCAGCGTCGAGGACGTTGATCGGGCCAAGACCCGTCGGCTCGCCGAACTCGACGCCTTGATTGTTGTGGCCCAAGGCAACATCCAGAACCTCGTCACACAGCAAGGCGTGCTGCAGACGCAAGCGGCCGATCAAGAGCGGGCAGGGCATCCGGTCGCCAAAACGCTGCTTGACCAGCTGGACGATCTGCGGGATCAGCAGCAAAACCTGAAAGTAGACATCCTGCGCTACCAGACTGCGCGGACTCAGGCCGAGGCCGAGTTCGCGCAAGATCGGGCTCGTGTGCAGAAACTTCTGGGTCGGTAGGCAGCACGTCCTCGATTCCGGTCAGACAATCAGCACGGGGACGGTCTCAAGCTGCATCTGCAAAGCAACAGCAAGCCGGTGGTTGCCGTTGACCACTGGATACGCGCCGTTGGCGAGCTCCCCAACATGGATAGGCGCCAGATATTGCCCTTCGCTGATGCCTGCCTTGATCTCATCCAGCCGCTTCTGAATCAACTGTCCTCTACCAGCGGCCAAGCGCTGCGGGGCAACCTGCAAGACACCGGCCTCAATCGCAGGATCCACTCGCCATGTTTTCAACGTGGCGTGATTATAAAACCTGAAAACACTAACCCGCGTGTTGGTGAAGGCGTCCACATAGATTCGGTCGTGTACGTCATGCAGCGCGATACTTTTGCTGCCCTTGCCGGTTTGGTAGACGAACAATGGCGTTCCGTCTTCCACCACGTTGGCTATGACGCGAAGCTGTTCTGGGGTCGCGCTGATGTTGTTCTGGCTCATCACGGCCGCAAGATCCTCAGACGGATCAATCGCTCGTCCCAGCTTTCCGCCATCAGGGCTTGCAATCGGGCTACCCCCGGCGCCTCTTCCAGACAGCGTATAGCCCATCACGCCACCGCCCTGTACTGAAATCGAAGCAGATTGCCGAGCGGTCAAGCGCGGGCCATAGGCTACGCCGGAATTGAGCAGGTAATGCGCATCCGTCCCGCCAGCCATAGCGTTGGATATTCGGCGGACGGGCACGTTGTCGATTTCGCTGACCGTCGCCAATGAGTCAAACCCTGCTGGGCCTCGCCATTCGGTGGGTTGTGTAATGGTGGCGATACCGGAGACATGCCGCGTCGCACTGTTCGCAGGCACGGTGTTGCCGCGCAGCCTGTTGGCCAGGGCATGAAAGGCCTTAAGGTCAAACACCTTCGCACGTAAAAGGCTGCCGAGTACGCAGGGCGTTAGAACTCCGGCTGCGCGCATCGCTCGATAAGCATAAGCGGACTCCATGATGATCGACGTCGAAAACCATGCAAGCCGTGGCAAGGTCTGGGTGATACCTGCCTTGCCTGCATTGAGCGCAAGCCGCATCGTGCCCCCCAGAAGCTTGAGCGCAGGTACGCCGAGAGTCACGGCGTCCAGTGAGCAAGCGACGACTGGCGAATCGTTCGTGACGATCCCGTTGACGCATCCTAGCCCCGGCACGATGACTGCGAGCGAGCGCAGAATGGGCGGGTAGTTATTGGAAACGTACTCGGAACCCGTCTGGTCGCGGTGATAGTGGTAGGTGTCATGGGGGTAAAAGAACAGATGGTGAGTAGCAACCGCGACTGAAATCTGGTTTAAGCGAGCAGAGGTCAAGGGTGCGGGGGCATTGTTATCGAGATCGTCGGAAGGCCCAAACTCGGCAATGGTTTCGCTGATAACCGTCGATTTGGTCCCACTCACTGGTGCAGCAAGATTGACGTAGGCATTCCAGTCGATGGGCAGCTTCCTGCCGGTGGTTACTTTCAGAATCGGAGTCGGCGCGGTAGAGAACTCATGCCCGGACGTGGTCGGAATCGACAGGCTTGCGTGACGTACTGCAATCCCGGCCAGAGGAAACAGCTCGTAGAAGAAACATTTGCGGAGGTAACTGCACTCAAGGACGAAACCATAGCGGCCGCGTTTTCGCTCTCTATCGAGCGGTCCTTCCAAAACGTCAATTTTTCCGGTGGGGGTCCGCAGTGTATGAACCTTGACTCGCCCGTTATGCAGCGCGCGCCGGTCGTCTGCGGGCAATTGCGCCCACAGCTCGTCAATGATGAAGGTGTACGCCAGCTTTGCCTGTGACTCAAAGAATCGATATCGGTGCTCGAACGTAGCCGGAATATCGATGCCCCGGAGCTCTTCCATAATTCTCGTGAATGTCCAATCGATCAATCGCGGGTTTGGAGCAACGGGCTGGAACTTGTCCATCCCATTGATAAGGTGGCCGGCGGCAAAGAGGTCCAGCAGGTAAAAGCAGGTGTCGGAGTTGGGACCGCGCACGGCATATTCAAACCTGTCACTGATCTCGACGGGGTGCATGAGACGCTTTTTTATCTGCTCGGCATCGTCTCCAAACAGCTCGAGCAGCTTGTTCTCTGCCATCTTCAAGCGATCGGGCACCCTACGCGTTATACCCTCTGCGGCCTGCACGGCACGCTCAATGTGATCATCCAGCGCGTTTGAAGCGCTAGCCAGCTCTGATAATGAATAGTCATTCTGTGCGTTGACGGGTAGCACACCGTTGGCGACCGCCCAGTGCAGGCTCGGATATATCCGGGCACTGGCGATCAATGCCAGTTCTTCAGAGGTAGCGGTTTTGCTCAGATTCATGGGGAGTCGAATCAGGTCTTCGAACGCGAGCTTCGTTGAAGAGCCTGGATCAAGCGAATTGGCGAGTGAGACGCCGTGAACGAAGTTCACCCACGCCACCGTGCCGTATCGCAGGTCTTCGTGGATACCTTCAACCATGAAGTCGGGCACAGCAGGCGCAATGATGCACAGCGCCAGTTCGGGCAGAGCCGTTCTCTCAGCAAGGGCGGTCAGCAGGCGTCTATGACGCTGTCGATAGCTCAGGCCCCAGTTCTGCGGCCCCGCCAGATCACAGCCCGCAATGTAGCCCGGCTGTTGTTGAGCGGGAGGGTTGAGCTCCAGCATCAGCGCCGCCCACACCAGTTGCTTGCGAATGACCGGGACCGTGATCTCCCTCTCCGCACCGCCGTACCAATCCAGAGCCTTGAGCAATTGATCGGCAAGAGTCTGCGCAGGCGCTGAGCAAAGCATCGAGTCCAGAATGGCGCCCAGGCGTTTTGGCGGCGGCCATGATTCGTCGGCGCTTGCTTGCAAAGCGTCCAGATGGGGTGCCGCAAGGAGTGGCAGGAGCGCTTGCGTACCCCCGCTGCCATTCGCCTGTGGCCCTTGCTGGAGCAGGAAGCGCTCGACCGCTCTGATGATTTTGAATAGATCCTCTGTCATCAACAGGGCGTCGATTTGATAAGGCAACGCCATCAATCGAGCAGAATCCCCGTTGCGGCTCACACTGGATTCCACGTGTCGGAGCGACCATTTCCGGCTGCTTGAAAGATAGGTCGGATGCCAGTCGCGTAACACCTGCTCCCGGTTCGATGGCATACCGGCGCTTTCATCCAGCTCGGGAGCTGGCGCACGAGGCGCCACAACGTTGAAGCGAAAGTTGTCGGTGTCGAATTCTACCTCGTAGGTGCGGCCATCAAGTTCGATGAACAGCAGGCCATCGATGTTGTAGACGCCGGCGAATGGCGCGACGTCCTCAAGCGCGACGTGCCCGATCAGCGACTGCGCACTGACGAAAGCCTGCAGCAGACCTGCTGGAGGTATCGGTCCGCCCCGCAGCTCGTCGCCGGGCAAAAGCAGCTCCAGTTGGGCTCGAACAGGTACCGAATTGTTGTGTTGCAGCATGGACATGAAGGTCCCCAAATAATGAGCGAGACCTACGGTGTTCAGATCCTGTGCGGGTGGCTGTCATTAGGCAGCGATAGAACAGGTCGGATATGTCTGATGCGTCTGTGGGTGCCGCTAGCACCGGCCAAAGAAAAAGCCCTGCCAGGCAATGAGCCGGCGGGGCTGTTTTCTGTTGTAGTCAGTGACGCTTGCGGTTGCTGATAAGCGTACCGACCCCGGTATCGGTGAAAATCTCCAGCAGCACGGCGTTCGGCACCCGGCCGTCGATGATATGCGAGGTGGTCACGCCGCCCTGAACCGCTTCCAGTGCGCAGCGGATCTTGGGCAGCATCCCGCCGTAGATAGTGCCGTCGGCGATCAGTCCGTTGACCTGCTCGGTGGTCAGGCCTGTCAGCACCGTGCCTTCCTTGTCCATCAGGCCGGCGATGTTGGTGAGCAACATCAGTTTTTCTGCCTTTAATGCTTCAGCGACTTTGCCTGCGACCAGGTCGGCATTGATGTTGTAGGACTCACCATCTGCGCCCACACCGATGGGGGCGATTACCGGAATGAAATCGCCCTTAACCAGCATGTTCAGGAGGTCGGTATTGATACCCACGACTTCGCCAACGTGGCCGATGTCGATGATTTCCGGTTTGAGCATGTCCGGGGTCTGACGCGTGACGTTCATTTTTTTCGCACGAATCAGTTGCGCGTCTTTACCGGTCAGGCCGATTGCGCTGCCACCATGGCGGTTGATCAGGTTGACGATGTCTTTGTTGACCTTGCCCCCCAGCACCATTTCCACCACGTCCATGGTTTGCGAGTCGGTCACGCGCATGCCGTCGACAAAGTGGCTTTCAATGGAAAGCCGCTTGAGCAGATCGCCAATCTGAGGGCCGCCGCCGTGAACCACGACCGGGTTGATGCCCACTGCTTTCATCAGCACGATGTCGCGGGCGAAGCCGGTTTTCAGCTCCTCACTTTCCATGGCGTTGCCACCGTATTTGATGACAAGCGTCTTGCCGACAAAGCGGCGGATGTAAGGCAACGCTTCGGAGAGGACCTTGGCGGCATTGGCTGCGGCATCATGTTCAAGGGTCATTTGGGCTCCACTCAAAATTGGGTCAAAAAGGAAGTTCTAAATCCGGTGCTACGTTTTTCAGCTGAGTGTGGAAGACGTCCTTGATCCGTTGTAGCTCAAGCTCGGTCTCGGCTTCGAAGCGTAGTACCAGCACCGGCGTGGTGTTGGACGCGCGAACCAGACCCCAGCCTTTTGGATAATCGACGCGTACACCGTCGATACTGGTCAGATTGGCATTGCCCCACTGTGCGTCGCGCTCCAGTGCTTGCATGATGCTGAACTTGCGGGTTTCGGTGACCTTGATGTTGATCTCGGGTGTGGACAGATCGTTTGGAAAGGTCTGGAAAAGCTCTTCAGCGCTGAGTTTCTCCTGACTGAGGATTTCCAGCAGGCGCGCCGCGCTGTAGATACCGTCGTCAAAGCCAAACCAGCGTTCCTTGAAGAAGATGTGCCCGCTCATCTCGCCTGCCAGCAGGGCGCCGCTTTCTTTCATCTTTTTCTTGATCAACGAATGCCCGGTTTTCCACATCACGGGACGACCACCGTATTCATGGATCAACGGGATCAAGCGCCGCGTGCATTTCACGTCGAAAATAACGTCGGCACCGGGGTTGCGCTTGACCACGTCGCGAGCAAACAGCATCAGCAGACGGTCGGGGTATATGACACTGCCGGTGTTGGTAACCACACCTACGCGATCGGCATCGCCGTCAAAGGCCAGACCGAGGTCCGCGCCGGTTTCCCTTACCTTGGCGATAAGGTCCTGAAGGTTCTCTAGCTTGCCGGGATCGGGATGATGGTTCGGAAAGTTGCCGTCCACTTCGCAAAACAGCGGGATGACTTCGCAGTTCAGTGCTTCGATCAGCTGCGGGGCGATAACGCCCGCAGCGCCGTTGCCGCAGTCAACCACCACCTTCATGCGCCGGGCAAGCACGACGTCGCCAAGGATTGCGCCCGCGTAACGGTCGAGGATATTGACCTTGACGATGCTGCCTTTCGCAGCGGGCAAGTCGTTGGCCTTGATGCGCTCGTGGAGGGCCTGAATCTGCTCGTTCGCCAACGTGTCCCCGGCGATCACGATCTTGAAGCCGTTGTAGTCCTTCGGGTTGTGGCTGCCCGTCAACATGACGCCCGTTTTACCGGCCAGCGTGTGGGTGGCGTAATACAGGGCAGGGGTTGGCACCAGTCCGATATCGCTGACGTGACAGCCGCTGTCGTGCAGGCCTCTGATCAGGTGCGAAACCAGCTCAGGGCCCGATAGCCGACCATCCCGACCCACTGAGACATGCGCTTCGCCCTGCGCCAGACTCTCCGCCCCAACGGCACGTCCAATCCAGTAGGCCGTCTCGGCGCTCAGCGTATCGCCAACGATGCCGCGGATGTCATAGGCGCGAAAAATGGTGTCGGGAAACGGCGGGGCAGTGGACGCGGTGCTGCTCATGGGGTGGGATGGCTCCGACTTCAGGAAGTCCTGGTGTTCATCAATCAAGGCGATGTCGAGAATATCGGTGTCCTGAAACAGCGGGTCGGTCAGCTCTTCTTCCGACACGATGGGCAGGAGCGGAGGGGTATCGGTATCGCCAAGCGGTGTAGACCCGGCGTGGGACGACGCGTGATCACTCGTCGCAGCACTTGTGGGGTTGTTGCGCAGCGAAAACCTAGCCAGGCTCTGGGCCAGCCCGTTCAGCGCCGGTAAGCTCAGGCTGAAGGCTTTGACGGCCTTGCCCCCCGAGAGTTCTTGCACCAACTGCTCAAGCTGTCTGGCGTCGGCGGCGATGCGACGCTTGAACGCACTCTCGTTGAGATACAGCCCAAGCAGCATCGCTCCCGCAGCAACCAGCAACGCGAGAAGCAGCATCAGCCAGGGCGTCGTGCCGTGGAGGGCGGGGCCGGCCGCAAACGTGAGCTTCCAGTTGGCGTAGCCGGTGGGGAATTCCTGCGCATGGCCGCCGTCGTCCTGCCCGCGGGTAAGGAAGCTCTGTGGGGTGGCGCTACCGAACTGTTGGGCGAGTGCGACCTGGCCGACGTCGGCAGGGATCTCGGGCAACGCATTGATCAGCCGTTGGGGGTTGTAGGCCAGCAGCAAGGTGCCGGTGACGGGAGCGCCCGGCGCAGTGCGCAACGGCGCTGCGCTGTAGATCAGCCAGTGATCGCCGACATTGCGGGCTTCAGGGGCGGGCGTCTCGCCTTTGCCGGCATTGGCCAGCATGTCCAGCGTGGCGAAGCTGATGGGCAGTGAGCCCTGCGGATCAAGCCCGTTGAACCCCAGCGGGTTGAGCCGCGCACCCGCCACGCCATCTCGGTAGCGAAGTTGACTCTGGGCGGTTTCGATCAGCGCAGGATTGTTGCTCAGTAACGCCTGGCTCAGTGCGCCATCCATTGCTGCTGCCTGGGTGTCCGCATTGATCTGGCGCAGTGCCTTGTTAACCGCTCCGGCCTGGGCGCTCCCCCATGCCTCGACCAATTGCGCCTGCTGTTGCGGCTGGCTCTGGATCGCGAGCCACACCAGCACCATCGCCGCAAGCAGGCCGACAAGCGACGGAACAAGGCCGGGGCTGGCCAGACTCAAACTGGCGTCGTGGTCGGCCGGCCCGGTATTTTGCGGAGCGGCGTCCGCTTTGGCTGTGCGTTTGATGCCTTTCAAACTGACTCTCCCTGCTCGATCGTCCTGACGCGGTCTTATCATTCTTGCATCACATCAAGGCGTCCAGACTCCGGCAACGCATCAGCCAAAGTGAGCGCTTGTCACAGGGTCAGTGGCTGCCAGAGTGGCCAAACCCGCCTGCACCGCGCTGACTTTCGTCGAATTCTTCGACGATTTCAAAATGCGCCTGCACCACCGGCACCAGCACCAACTGAGCCAGACGCTCGCCGATGGAAATCTTGAATGCGGTCTGGCCGCGATTCCAGCAGGAGACCATCAGCTCACCCTGGTAGTCAGAATCGATCAGGCCCACCAAGTTGCCCAGCACGATGCCGTGTTTGTGGCCCAGGCCCGAGCGCGGCAGGATCAGCGCCGCCAGGCCGGGGTCTGCGATGTAAATCGACAGCCCGGTGGGAATCAACAGGGTCTGGCCGGGTTCGAGCAGCGTGTCCTCTTTCAGCATGGCGCGCAGGTCCAGCCCCGCCGAACCTGTGGTGGCGTAAGCGGGGAGCGGGAAATCGCTGCCGATGCGAGGGTCGAGAATCTTGGCTTGTAGGGCGTGCATTCGTGTTTAAACCTGGTTCATTCGATCGGCAATAAAAGTCACCAGCTGCCGCGCGATCTTGGCTTTGCTGGTCTGGGCGAAGAGCGTCTCTTGCAACGCTCGGTCGATCACGCTGCAGGCGTTTTCTTCGCTGTTGAAGCCGATGCTGGGGTTGGCGACGTCATTGGCGACGATCAGATCAAGGTTTTTATCCTTGAGCTTGCGTGCGGCGTAATCGAGCAGGTGTTCGGTCTCAGCCGCAAAACCGACGCTGAACGGGCGATCCTGGCGCTGGGCGATAGTGGCAAGGATGTCCGGGTTGCGGACCATCTGCAGGAGAAGACCATCGCCGGTTGTAGGGTCTTTCTTCAATTTTTGTGTAGCGACGACTTCAGGGCGGTAGTCGGCAACCGCGGCGGAGGCGATGAAGAGATCGCAAGGCATTGAGTCTTCGCAGGCCGCGAGCATGTCCCGGGCACTGACAACGTCAACGCGCGTTACACGGTCTGGCGTCTGCAAGTTCACGGGGCCGGTGATCAGCGTGACCCGCGCGCCGGCTTCGGCAGCGGCTTCGGCCAGCGCAAACCCCATTTTCCCGGAGCTGTGGTTGGTGATGTAGCGAACCGGATCGATGTTTTCCTGGGTGGGACCTGCAGTAATCAGCACGTGCTTGCCGGTCAGCGTGAGACGCTGGAAACAATCGGCGGCAGACTGCGCCAGATCATTGGGTTCGAGCATTCGGCCATAACCGACGTCGCCGCAGGCCTGGCTGCCACTGGCCGGGCCGAACATGCGCAGGCCGCGCTGTTCGAGCAACTGCAGGTTGGCCTGTACGGATGGGTCTCGCCACATGGCCTGATTCATTGCAGGTGCGACGGCAACGATAGCGTCCGTCGCCAGTACCACGGTGGTCAGTAGATCGTTGGCGATGCCCTGGGCCAGACGCGCCATCAAATCGGCCGTGCCCGGCGCGATAAGAATCATGTCGGCCCACTTGGCCAGCTCGATATGGCCCATGGCGGCTTCGGCAGCCGGGTCGAGCAAATCCAGGTGAACAGGATGGCCGGACAGGGCTTGCATGGTCAGCGGGGTAATGAACTCCGCGCCGCCCCTGGTCATGACGACCCGAACTTCTGCGCCGTGATCGCGCAATCGGCGGACCAGTTCGGCGCTCTTGTAGGCCGCGATGCCACCGCCGACGCCGAGAACGATGCGTTTTCGATACAGCCGCTGCATAGGCCTGCCTTAAGGTCGGTTAACACGCGGCAATCATTACGCCTCCCCAGGCCTGACTGTCGCGCAAAAAAGAGCGGCTAAGATAGCACAGCGACCGCACGGGAACAGCGGTGCCACACACAGGGAGCTGCTATGAGTATTCGTGATTGGCCGGCGGCAGAGCGTCCGCGTGAAAAGCTGTTGGAGCGGGGGGCAGCCAGCCTGTCGGACGCCGAGTTGCTGGCGATTTTCTTGCGCACGGGGGTCTCGGGGCGAAGCGCCGTGGACCTGGCCCGGCATCTCCTGCAGCAGTTTGGCAGCCTGAGGGCGTTACTCGAGGCCAACCTGACCGCCTTCAGCAGCGAACTGGGGCTCGGGCCTGCAAAGTTCGCCCAGTTGCAGGCCGTGATGGAAATGGCACGGCGCAACATGGGCGAGGATTTGAAGCGCGAGTCGGTACTGCAGAATCCGGCTCAGGTGCGTCGCTACCTGAAGGCGCTATTGCGGCATGAGCCCCATGAGGTCTTTGGTTGTCTGTTTCTGGACAGCAAGAACCGGGTCCAGACGTTCGAAGTGCTGTTTCACGGCTCGATCAACATGGCCCATGTTCACGCAAGGCAGGTGGTCAAGCGCGCACTGGCCCACAACTCGGCGGCGTTAATTCTGTGCCACAACCATCCCTCAGGCGTTAAGGACGCCAGCGAAGCTGATATCGAACTGACGCGCTACCTGAAGCAGGCACTGGCGCTGGTGGATGTGGTGGTGCTGGACCACTTGATCATTGGCGACGGCGATCCACTGTCCATGGCGGAATACGGGCTGATGTAGCGCCCCTGTGACCGGCTATAGCGATGCAGTGTTGGCCGCCCTCCGACTGTGAGGCCAGCGTCAGCCAGGAGGGCGTGAGCCGCTACACCATAGAGCTCACGCTCAACAAACCGGCCTATTCCCGGCTGAAGCCGGTCCCACTGAAAGCATTGCGCGCATTCAGAGGGACCTGACGCGACCTCGGAGGTCTTGGGAATCCTCGGTGCGTTACTTCACCGTCACTTTGGCGAAATCCTGGCGACCAAACGGACTGACGCTATAACCCTCGACATTTTTTCGGGTCAGCGCGTAGGCCGTTGGATGCGCCAGCGGTAGCCACAAGGCTTGCTTCTGGATCTGCTCCTGCGCCTGGTGGTACAGCTTGATGCGCTGAGCCTGATCGGTAACGGCCTTGCCTTGGGAGATCAGCTTGTCCAGGCCCTCGTCGCAGTAGCGCGCGAAGTTAGTACCGGACTTGACCGCTGCGCAGGAAAACTGCGGTGTGAGGAAGTTATCCGGATCACCGTTGTCGCCCGCCCAGCCCATGAACAAGAGGTCGTGCTCGCCGGTTTTGGCGCGACGAATCAGCTCACCCCATTCAATCACTTTGATCTCCGCCTTGATGCCTACGGCCGCGAGATCGTTCTGCAGCAGTTGTGCGCCAGCGTTTGGATTGGGGTTCAGCAGACTGCCCGACGGACGTGTCCAGATCGTGGTTTTGAAGCCGTCTTTCAGACCGGCCTTTGCCAGCAGCTCTTTGGCTTTAGCCACGTCATGCTTGTAACCTGGCAAATCACTGGCGTAGCCCCACGTATTGGGCGGATAGGGACCATTGGCAGGCCGCGCTGAACCTTCAAAGACGGCTTTGAGGTAAGTGTCCTTATCGAATGCCAGGTTGATTGCCTGACGTACTTCTGGCTTGTCCAAGGGTGGGTGTTGGCTGTTGATCGCCAGGAAAGCGGTCATGAACGCGTCAGTCTTTTCGACCTTCAGATTTGAGTCTTTGCCTGCTTCGGCAACATCCAAGGGCTTTGGTGAGAGGGCAACCTGGCATTCGTTACGGCGGATGCGTTGCAGGCGGACGTTGGCGTCCGGGGTAATCGCGTAGATCAGCGTATCCACCGCAGGTTTGCCGACGAAGTAATCGGGATTGGCCTCGTAGCGCACAACCGAGTCTTTCTGGAAACGCTTGAAAACGAAGGGACCAGTACCAATCGGCTGGCTGTTGAGCTTCTCTGGCGTGCCCGCTTTGAGGAGCTGAGCGGTGTACTCCGCAGAATAAATAGACGCGAAGCCCATGCTTAGCGTCGCCAGAAACGTTGCGTCCGGGTGGTCCAGGGTGATGCGCACCGTGGCAGGGTCGATTGCTTCGATTTTTTTGATCAGCGAAGGCCACTGCATCGACTGCGCATGGGGAAAGCCCTGCGCAGCGACCTTGTTCCAGGGGTTGGCCGGGTCAAGCATGCGCTGAAAGCTGAACACGACGTCGTCGGCATTGAGCTCGCGCGTCGGGGTGAAGTAGTCGGTGTGATGGAATTTGACACCCGGATGCAGCTTGAAGTCATAGGTCAACCCGTCGGGCGACACGCTCCAGCTTTGCGCCAGGCTGGGGACAAGCTTGGCCGAGGCGGCGTCGTAGTCCACCAGACGGTTCATCAGCACGTCGGCGGAGGCGTTGGTGGTGGTCAGCGAGTTGTACTGCACCACGTCAAAGCCTTCAGGGCTGGCTTCCGTGCAGACGCTCAGCGTGTTAGCCGCCTGTGCCAGCAACGGGGTGGACAGGGAAGCGAGCAAGAGGGGTAAAACGGCTAGGCGCATGGCGATTTTCCTTTCAGAGATAGCCCATCTGCCGGTGCAGTCTGGAGAGGGACTAACCCTAGACCATCGATTGAAGTAGAACAATCGCCCCGGCGCGACGAGTGGTATATTTCCCCTCGCGCCCTACACCTCTGCACTCGGCGGGCCGCCGCCCTTGTCTTTCTGGGAGGCAAATCGTTGTTTGTGTTGTTGCATCGGGGGCTTTCTGGTATAAAGCAGCGCTCTTTTCTAGGGGCCCGCTGCCTTCACCGCAGGTGTGGCCGGTAAGACCCCTGAAGAAACGCGGCGCCTGGCGCCAAATGACTGAGAGATTAAGCGGCCAACCCATGCCGGGTTGGGCATGAGGTTTTAGAGGGCTGAGGCATGTCGAGAGTCTGTCAAGTTACCGGTAAGGGTCCGGTAACCGGGAATAACATTTCCCACGCAAATAACAAAACCCGTCGTCGTTTCCTGCCAAACCTGCAGCATCACCGCTTCTGGGTTGAAGAAGAGAAACGCTTCGTACGTCTGCGCGTATCTGCTAAAGGCATGCGCATCATCGACAAGCGTGGTATCACGGTTGTTCTGGCCGAAATCCGCCGTGCTGGCGCTAAGGTTTAAGGGAGAAAATCATGCGTGAATTGATCCGTTTGGTGTCGACCGCTAACACCGGCCACTTCTACACCACCGACAAGAACAAGCGCACGACTCCGGACAAAATCGAAATTAAAAAATTCGATCCGGTTGTTCGTAAGCACGTGATCTACAAAGAAGCCAAAATCAAGTAATTGATTTTCGTCTCTTACAAAAAAGCCCGCAGTGATGCGGGCTTTTTTGTGGGTGAGAGAATGGCGGCTCACCTCTCGATACCCGTATTGCTCAAGCTTTCTGTTCGAACACCACATAAATCTTGCGGCATGGCTCAAGCACTTCCCACGTTCCGCTGAACCCTGCAGGAATCACGAAGCGGTCACCCGCGCGCAGAGTCTTTGCCTTGCCGGCCTCATCGCGAAGCACTGATACGCCCTGGACGATTTCGCAATATTCGTGCTCGGTGTAGTTCACCTTCCACTGGCCGACGTCCCCTTCCCAGACACCTGCATTCAGCTGGCCGCATGGGCTGTTGTAGTGGTTGTAAACCGTCTGGTCGGGCTCGCCCTTGAGAATCTTCTCGGCAGCAGGCCTGAAGCGCTCCGCTGCGGTGGTGGCTTCACTGAAATCAACGACGCTTTCGATGCTCATATCGGGTTCCTGAAATAAGGCGCTGCTTGATTGTTGATCGTAAGAACTGTGACTGACCAGGCCCCAACGGCTGTTGAATAAAATGCACGATTCGGCCGCATTCTGCCTGCTTGTGTCCAATATATTGGAAATTAGCCCAATGCTGGTTTAGGGTGGCGAATGCCCTTGGCTGATCCGACGACGCTTCATGCACTCTCCTGAAGCCTGACTCGCGAGCGCTGAGGCGCGCACATCTCATAAGAGGAGGACGTTCCATGACCACCCTGACTCATGCTGACTGGGCGCAACGTGCCCAGGATTTGAAAATCGAAGGCCGTGCATTCATCAATGGTGAATACACAGACGCCGCTTCCGGCTCGACGTTCGACTGCATCAGTCCGGTCGATGGCCGTTTCCTCGCTCATGTTGCCAGCTGCGACGCTGCCGATGCCCAGCGCGCTGTCGAGAATGCGCGAGCCACATTCAATTCCGGCGTCTGGTCGCGACTCGCGCCAGCCAAGCGCAAGGCAGCCATGCTTCGTTTCGCCGAGCTGATCAACGAGAACGTTGAAGAGTTGGCGCTGCTCGAGACTCTCGACATGGGCAAGCCCATCAGCGACTCCTACGGCATTGATATTCCCGGCTCCGCTCAGGCGTTGAGCTGGAGTGGCGAGGCCATCGACAAGCTGTACGACGAAGTGGCGCCCACTCCGCATGATCAACTCGGGCTTGTGACCCGCGAACCGATCGGTGTGGTTACCGCCATAGTGCCGTGGAATTTCCCATTGCTGATGGCTTCCTGGAAACTGGGTCCTGCGCTGTCCAGTGGCAACTCGGTGATCCTCAAGCCGTCGGAAAAATCCCCACTGACTGCCATCCGCGTGGCTCAACTCGCCATCGAAGCCGGTATCCCTGCAGGCGTGCTAAACGTGCTGCCCGGTTATGGTCATACCGTAGGCAAGGCGCTGGCGCTGCATATGGATGTCGACACGGCGGTGTTCACCGGTTCGACTAAGATCGCCAAGCAATTGCTGATCTACGCCGGCGAGTCGAACATGAAGCGCGTTTGGCTGGAAGCCGGCGGCAAGAGCCCGAACATCGTTTTTGCCGATGCGCCGGACCTCCAGGCAGCGGCCGAATCTGCAGCGAGCGCCATTGCTTTCAACCAGGGCGAAGTGTGTACGGCCGGTTCGCGCCTGCTTGTCGAGCGATCCATCAAGGATAAATTCCTGCCCATGGTGATCGACGCGCTGAAAGCGTGGAAGCCGGGCAATCCGCTTGATCCGGCGACCACAGTGGGCGCGCTGGTGGACACACAGCAGATGAATACGGTGCTCTCGTACATCGAGGCCGGCCATTCGGACGGTGCCAAACTGGTTGTCGGCGGCAAGCGCATCCTCCAAGAGACCGGCGGTACTTACGTCGAGCCGACCATTTTTGATGGCGTGACCAACGCGATGAAGATCGCCCAAGAGGAGATCTTCGGGCCGGTGCTGTCTGTCCTGACGTTCGATTCGGCCGAGGAAGCGATTCAGATTGCCAACGACACACCTTACGGGCTCGCGGCGGCGGTGTGGACGGCTGATCTGTCCAAGGCACATCTGACGGCGAAGGCGTTGCGCGCGGGCAGCGTGTGGGTCAATCAATACGATGGCGGCGACATGACCGCACCGTTTGGCGGCTTCAAGCAGTCTGGCAACGGCCGTGACAAGTCGCTGCATGCGTTCGACAAATACACTGAGCTCAAGGCCACCTGGATCAAGCTGTAACAGGTCGCGCCCGTTCACCCTCCAGTCACTGAAAGACCATAGCAGCCGGACCTTCCTCAAGGGCCCGGCTGTTTTGTTTCATCCTTTTGAGCCACAGGAGCGTGGTGATGCGTTGGGGTACTTATTTCGCGGTGCTGGCTTCAGTGCTGAGCGTCGGGCTGGCGCTGGGCGTGAGCATGCCGCTGGTGTCGTTGAGGCTGGAAGCGTGGGGTTACGGCGCGTTTCCCATTGGCGTGATGGCGGCGATGCCCGCTATTGGCGTTCTGCTGGGCGCCAGCCTTGCCAGCCGACTCGCGTCCAGGCTCGGTACCGCGAACCTGATGCGCTTGTGCCTGTGGGGCGGATCGATTTCAGTGGGGCTGCTGGGCTTGCTGCCCAGCTACTGGGCTTGGCTGGCTCTGCGCCTTGCGCTCGGGATGATCCTCACCATCGTGTTCGTGCTCGGCGAAAGCTGGATCAACCAACTGGTGATCGAACGGTTGCGCGGCAAGCTGGTGGCGCTGTATGGCAGTTCCTATGCCCTGAGCCAACTGGGCGGGCCGGTCCTGCTGGGCTTCATGGGAACCGAGGCTGACTACGGCTTTTGGGTGGGAGCCGCCTTGCTTGCTGTGTCGCCTCTTCTGTTGCTTGGCAGAACGGGCGCACCGACCGCGGCATCCAGCCATGTAACGCTGCGCGATCTCGGCGGCTTCTGTCGGAGCTTGCCGGCCATTGCATGGGCTATCGCCCTATTCGCCGGGTTTGAAGCGATGATTCTGACGTTGCTGCCGGTGTATTGCCTGCAGCAGGGATTCACGCCGGAAGTGGCCCTGGCGATGGTCAGCACGGTGGTGGTGGGGGATGCGCTTCTGCAGTTGCCCATCGGGGCACTGGCCGACAGGGTGTCGCGTCGTCGGCTGTTTTCCGGGTGTGCGCTGGCGCTGACAGCGACCAGCCTGGCCATCCCGCTGTGGGTCGATACGATTGCCATCTGGCCATTGTGGGTGCTGTTCGGCGCCAGTGCGGGCGGGCTGTTTACGCTGTCGCTGATCCTGATCGGCGAGCGCTACCGTGATGACGCTCTGGTACGCGCCAATGCTCACGTCTCGCAGCTCTGGGGCATTGGCTGTCTGCTAGGGCCTTTGGCGGCCGGTGCCGGTAGCCAGTGGATCAGCGGTCAGGCTTTGCCCTTGCTCATGGCGGCGGGGGCGCTGGGGTTGGTGATCCTGTCACAGCGGCCCAAAGCTTTCGGGCCCCAGGCGGCGGTGGCTTAGAGCATCTTTTCCAGGCCTACCGCGCTACTGAACCAGGCATTCATCCGCCGCCACCAGTCGCCAGGCTCCCTGGACAGCGTGTGGATTTTGCCGTTGTCCTCGGTCACCCACACCAGCCGGTCGTTCTCCAGCTTGACCTGATAGCTGATGGCCGGCGCCATACCCTGAAGCGCCAGGTCCCGCAGGTATTCAGTCAGTTCAGGGCTGTCCACAAGCACGCCGACTTCTGTGTTCCACAGCACCGATCGCGGATCGAAGTTGAATGAGCCTACAAACATTTTCTGGCGATCAAAGATCATCGCTTTGCTGTGCAGACTTGACTCCGAACCGCCCTTGATCAAGCTCGTGCGCAGAAACTTCGGTCCGCTACCTGCGTTGCTAGGGTCGCCGGGTTGGCGGCGCAGTTCGAACAGCTTCACGCCATGTTCCAGCAGCGCTCGACGGTAAGGTGCATAGCCGCCATGTACTGCCGGTACATCGGTGGCTTCCAGCGAATTGGTCAGCAGGCTTACAGAAACGCCTTTGTCTGACAGCCCTGTCAGGTACACCAGGCCCTCCTGCCCGGGGACAAAATAAGCCGAGATCAGCGTCAGTTCCTGGTGCACATTGGCCAAGTCAGGGCTCAGTTGCGTTGTCAGCAACAGGTGAGGGTCCGGTTCGCCCCGCGACAGCACTTTGGTCGGAGCGTCCCACAACGCCTGGTTATGCGCCCAAATCAATTCATTGAGCCAGGTCTTCATGCGTGGCTGGGTCCGGTAGGCCATCAACCTCTCATAAAGCGCCTTCTTCTCGACGTGGGCCTGCGCCAGCGACTTGGCCAGCAGCGTGCGCGCCTTGGCCAGATCCTTGCGGTCAGGCGGCCAGTAAAGAAAATCGTCGATCGGCTTGCTCAGCGTGCTGTTCCAGTACTGATCGAAGCTGTGGCCCAGCTGTTCGGCGACCGGCCCGACGCTGAGCATGTCGATGTCGGTGAAATTCAGGTTGGGTTCGGCGTCGAAATATTCATCGCCCAGATTGCGCCCGCCCACGATGGCGACGGCGCTGTCTGCCAGCCACAGTTTGTTGTGCATGCGCCGGTGCTGTTGGGACAGATTGAACAGCCGGCCCAGGTTGCGCGTGGCGCCCATGCTGCGGCCCAGATTGAGCGGATTGAACAGACGAATCTGAATGTTCGGGTGTGCTGCGAGAGTGGCGATGACCTCATCCAGTCCATCGCTGGTGGTGTCGTCGAGCAGGATGCGCACGCGGACGCCGCGATCGGCCGCTTTCAGCAGTTCGTCAACCAGCGCCCGAGTGCTCAGGCCGTCGTGGACAATGTAGTACTGCAGGTCGAGGCTGGTTTTCGCATTGCGAATCAGCTCGGCCCGGGCCATGAATGCTTCGGTGCTGTTGGGCAGCAGGCGAAACCCGGAGCGGCCTTCATGGGGAGCGGCCTGTGCCATGATCGAGCGGCCGAACGAAGACTGCGCCGCAGGCAGGGCCTGACTGGGGCCGTCAGGCGCGGGCGTGTGCGCACAGCCGCCAAGCCCGAGGGCGAGTGCCAGAACGAGGGGCACTGCCCATGTGTTGGTCAACGCAGTCATCCGAAAATCAGTCATGGCGATATGACCGCGCTTTCTTCAAAAGGTTAAAAGCTGCAGAAGGTTAAAAGCTGCAAGGGGTTATGCAGGGTCGGCACGCTGCATGAGCCGCGCTGCGGCAGCGCCCACCTTGCGCACGGCCTCTTCGATTTGCGTGGTCGGTTTGGCGGCGAAATTCATCCGCAGGCAGTTTCTGTATTTGCCGGATGCAGAAAAGATACTGCCGACGGCGATCTGTACGCCCTGGCCCTGCAAGGCCCGATTAAGGCGCAACGAGTCGAAGTCCTCCGGCAGCTCGATCCACAACATGAAACCGCCTTGGGGACGACTCACGCGGGTGCCTTCCGGGAAGTACCGCGTAACCCAGCCGGTCATTAAATCGCGACTGCGCTGGTACTGCCCCCGCATCCGGCGCATGTGCGGTTCGTAGTGACCGGCGCGAAGGAAGTCGGAAATCGCCAGTTGTGGCTGGGTCGCGGTCGAGCCCGTGCTGATGTATTTCATGTGCAGCGCGCGGTCGAGGTAGCGACCGGGTGCGATCCAGCCCACGCGAAGTCCCGGCGCCAGGGTTTTGGAAAACGAACTGCACAGCAGCACGCGTCCGTCTTCGTCGTAGGATTTTATAGTGCGAGGGCGGGGATAGCTGTAGGCCAGATCGCCATACACGTCGTCTTCGATAACGGCGACGTCGAAGCGTTGCGCCAGGACCAGCAGCGCTCGCTTGCGGTCCTCCGGCATGTTGTAGCCCAGAGGATTATTGCAACTGGGCGTCAGCTGTATGGCTTTGATCGGCCATTGTTCCAGAGCCAGCTCCAGCGCATCCAGGCTGATGCCGGTGAGTGGGTCGGTCGGGATCTCCAGGGCCTTCATACCCAGACCCTTGAGCGCTTGCATGGCACCGTGAAAGCTCGGCGAGTCCACCGCGACGATGTCACCCGGTTCGCAGACCGAGCGAATGCTGATGGCCAACGCTTCCTGGGCACCGGTGGTGATCATCAAGTCATCGGGATCGACGTTGGTCCCCGAATCCAGCAGCAGGCGCGCGACCTGCTCTCGCAGACAGCGCCGCCCGTGGATGTTGTCGTAATACAGCCCGGGCATGTCCGAGCGCCGGCTGATCCGGCCAAGCGCCTGGGTCAGCGGGCGCAGGGTCGGGCTGGTGACGTCGGGCATGCCGCGGCCCAGTTGAACCACGTCCGGGCTGGGGGCCGCGCGCGCCAGCTCCAGCACTTGATCCCATTGCGAGATTTCCACTGGCCGCTGCGCAGGTCGACCTATGGCTGGCAAGGCAGGCACCTTGCGGTCGGCAGGCACGAAATAGCCGGATTTAGGGCGGGGCAATGCCAGGCCGTTGTCCTCCAGCAACCGGTACGCCTGCTGCACCGTGCTCAGGCTGACGCCATGCTCAAGGCTCAATGCCCGAACGGAAGGCAATCGATCCCCAGGGCGATAAAAGCCGTTTTCAATGCGGGTGCCCAGCAGTTCGGCAAGGTTGACGTAAAGGGTCATGGCGTACTCCCGCAGCTGATGCGTTCGGTGGACCAATACAGATCAGCGGAAAATACAGCATTCAGCCGCCTATCAAAGCGTTCTGTATGCAAAGAATAATAATTCTTTGAATCTGTAATGGTTTTCCATACAGCCACATCATGAACCGGTCGAAACCCTTCACGAGGTGTCTGGAGATGAGCGGAATAAGTGATGTTCGGTTAACGCTGTATGGAAGCGAGCTGGTGCGCGAGCATGAAGCGGGCCTGCGCATCAATGCGCCGGAAGGCCTGGGCGTGTGGGGGCTGTTTCAGCACCGTCGCGCCACCCGGCGAGCGCTTCTGAAATTGAATGACGAGCAACTTCAGGACATCGGCTTGAGCAGAGAGCAGGCGCGCCATGAAGGACTCAAGCCGTTCTGGCGCGAATGAGGCCTGTGACGGTGTCGGTCCGCACAAAGCGAGGTTCGCTACACCCATTCTTTCAGCCGGTGCCACAACATCCCCATCGCCAGTAACGGCGAGCGCAAATGCTTGCCGCCGGGGAAGGTGATGTGCGGCACTTTCGCGAAGAGTTCGAACCCGCCGCTGTGTTGACCACTGATGGCTTCAGCCAACAGCCTGCCGGCCAGGTGTGTTGCGTTGAGCCCATGCCCCGCGTACGCCTGGGCGTAGAACACGTTCGGATGCTTATCCATCCGCCCGATCTGCGGCAAGCGGTTGGCGCCAATGCCGATCATGCCGCCCCACTGAAAATCGATTTTTACGTTCTTGAGCTGAGGAAACACCTTGAGCATCTTCGGTTGCATGTAAGCGGCGATGTCGCGTGGGTCGCGACCGGAATAGTGACAGGCGCCGCCGAACAGCAAGCGTCGATCAGCGGAGAGTCGGAAATAATCGACCGCCACGCGCTGGTCGCACATCGCGGTGTTGCGGGGCATCAACTGGTTTGCGAGCTCTTCACTTAACGGCTCAGTCGCGATCACGTAGCTGCCCGCGGGCAAGACCTTGCCGCTCAACTCCGGATCGAGCCCGTTGAGGTAGGCGTTGCAGCCCAGCACCAGGCTGCTGGCGCGAACCAAACCGTGAGACGTGTGAATTTTGACCTCAGCCCCATACTCCAGGCGTGTCGCAGCTGAGTGCTCGAACACGTCGACGCCCAGAGACTGGGCTATGGCCGCTTCTGCCAGCGCCAGATTCAAGGGGTGCAGATGCCCCGAGCCCATGTCGAGCATCGCACCGGCGTAGTTGGGCGAGCCGATGACGCTGCCGATGTTGCCCGCTTCGACCAATTCCAGCGTGTGCCTATAGCCCAAGCTGTGCAGCTCTTCTGCGTCCTTGGCAAAACCTTCGAATTCTTTGGGCTTGTTCGCCAGATCGCAGTAGCCCCAGGTCAGGTCGCAGTCGATGTGGTATTTGCTGACGCGCTCGCGGACGATTTCTACCGCTTCGAGGCCCATCAGCTTGAGCTGACGAACGCCATCCTCACCGATGACATTGCTGAATTGGTCCACCTCGTGCCCGACGCCGCGGATCAGTTGCCCGCCATTACGCCCACTCGCACCCCAACCGATTCGGTGCGCCTCCAGCAGTACGACTTTCAAACCGCGCTCAGCCAGCTCAATGGCCGTGTTCACGCCGGAGAACCCGCCGCCGATGATGCAAACGTCGGCTTTGATCTCGCCGCGAAGGGCAGGGTAGTCAGTTTCAGGATGGCGAGTGGCGGCATAGTAGGACGCCGCGTGATCAAGCAATCCGGGCTGAGGAGGCCGAGCATTCATGTTGAATATCCCGAGAGCGCTGTTTGGAAAATTTTACGGAGGGTAGCGGGCTGGGGATGACGGGGCAAGAAGATGGCGGTGTGCGCTGTCCCGGCCTGGCGAAAGATGGGCATGGGACTGTGTAAGCGAAAGGCCTGATCGGGCACACTTACGCCCTTTAACAGGAGGATCTGCCGCGATGGGTTGCAACAGCGAGAAAATCCGCGATCTGCGGCGTCAGATTCCGTCCTTCGAGTGTGTGCCAGGGTGCCACGACTGCTGCGGGCCTGTAACGACGTCTTCCGAAGAAATGTCGCGTTTGCCGCGCAAGACCGCCGCCGAGCAAGAGGCCGCGCTCGACGAGCTGAACTGCGTGCATCTGGGTCCAAACGGTTGCACGGTTTACGAGGAGCGGCCGCTGATCTGTCGTTTGTTCGGCACCACTGAAACCCTGCCATGCCCTAATGGCCGCCGGCCGGAGGTGCTGATTCACCCGCGCGTCGAAAAGCAAGTGCATGAGTTCATCGCCTCCACGCGGCAAGTGCTGGTTTGAGGGTTTAAGGTGCTATTCGGGGATCGGCAAACACAAACTCTCCTTTACCTCTTCCATCACGATATAGCTTTTGGATTCCCGTACGTGGGGCAGCTTGAGCAGGATGTCGCCCAGCAACTTGCGGTACGACGCCATCTCGGAAATCCGCGCTTTAACCAGGTAGTCAAAGTCCCCTGACACCAAGTGGCATTCCAGCACATGCGGCAGTTTAAGCACCGCGCGTCTGAACTCTTCAAACGTGTCGCCTGACTTGTAATCCAGGCTGATCTCGACAAACACCAGCAGGCTGGCTTTGAGGTTCTGCGGATTGAGGCGGGCGTTGTAGCCCATGATGATCCCTTCACGCTCCAGACGGCGGACCCGTTCTGTACAGGGCGTGGTAGACAGCCCCACGCGTTCGCCCAGTTCAGTGAAGGAAATCCTGCCGTCGTTTTGCAGGATGCGCAGAATGTTGCGATCAATCTTGTCCAGTTCGCGTCTGGACTGGTGTTGGGTGCGCATCACAAGGCCCTCTGTCAAAACGGCGGTCGTCGAGAGAAAACACCGAATATAGGCTGTTATATAGTCAAAAGCACTGCTCGGGCCTTTTTATACTGCGCACATCCTTGCCTTAACTTGAAAGCGTCAGCGGATATCCGCGATGAGGGAATCAACATGCGCGTCCTGGTCCTTGGAAGTGGCGTCATAGGTACCACCAGTGCGTATTACCTGGCGCGCGCCGGCTTTGAGGTGACTGTCGTGGACCGTCAGCCGGCCGCTGCCATGGAGACCAGTTTCGCCAATGCCGGGCAGGTCTCGCCGGGTTATGCCTCGCCGTGGGCCGCTCCGGGTGTGCCGCTCAAAGCGCTCAAATGGCTGATGCAGCGCCATGCACCGCTGGCGATCAAGGCGACGGCGGATATCGATCAATATCTGTGGATGGCGCAGATGCTGCGCAACTGCACCCAAAACCGCTATGCCGTGAACAAGGAGCGCATGGTGCGGCTGTCCGAGTACAGCCGCGACTGCCTTGACGAGCTGCGCGCCGAGACCGGGATCTCCTACGAGGGCCGCAGCTTGGGCACGACTCAGCTGTTCCGCACCCAGGAGCAACTGGACAACGCCGCCAAAGACATCGCGGTGCTTGAGCAAGCCGGTGTGCCCTATGAGGTACTTGATCGCGAAGGCATCGCCCGCGTTGAGCCGGCTCTGGCGAGCGTCAGCAATATCCTCAGTGGCGCACTGCGCCTTCCCAATGATCAAACCGGCGACTGCCAGCTGTTTACGACACGTCTGGCCGAGATGTGCGTGAAGCTGGGCGTTGAATTCCGTTTCGGTCAGTCCATTGATTCCATCGAATTTGCCGGCGACAGCATCCACGGCGTCCGCATCAACGGCAAACTCGAAACTGCTGACCGCTACGTGCTGGCGCTTGGCAGCTACTCGCCGCAACTGCTCAAGCCTCTGGGCATCAAGGCGCCGGTTTACCCGCTCAAGGGTTACTCGCTGACGGTGCCGATCACCGACCCTGCGATGGCGCCGACGTCGACCATTCTCGATGAGACCTACAAGGTCGCGATTACCCGCTTTGACAATCGCATCCGGGTGGGTGGCATGGCCGAGATTGCCGGGTTCGACCTGTCGCTCAATCCTCGTCGCCGCGAGACGCTGGAGATGATCGTCAACGATCTTTATCCTCACGGCGGCGATCTGCAGCAAGCCAGCTTCTGGACCGGTCTGCGCCCGACCACGCCGGACGGGACGCCGATCGTAGGCGCCACGCCGTATCGCAATCTGTTTCTCAACACCGGCCATGGTACGTTGGGTTGGACGATGGCCTGCGGTTCGGGCAGATTGCTGGCCGACCTGATCGCCCGCAAAACGCCACAAATCAGCGCTGAAGGCCTCGATATTTCTCGTTACGGCAGCTCCAGGGAGAACGCAAGACATGTCCATTCAGCGCCAGCTCACCAATGAGCGCATGAGCCAGTTGGTCGTCCACAACGGCACCGTTTATCTTGCCGGGCAAGTGGCCGACGACATGGCGGCGGGGATAGAGCAACAGACCCGCGAGACGCTTCATAACATCGAGCGACTGCTGGACCTCGCCGGTACCGACAAAACCCGCATTCTGTCAGTGACGATTTACCTGAAGGATATCGACGCGCATTTCGCCGGCATGAACAGCGTCTGGGATACCTGGCTGCCAAGAGGCCTTGCGCCGGCGCGAGCCACAGTGGAAGCCAAACTGTGCGAGCCCGGGATTCTGGTCGAGCTGTCGGTGGTCGCGGCGCTGCCTTAAGTCGAGAACTCCTTGGCACGCTGCGCGCCGGTGTGCTGCTGAAAACATACGCAACATCTTTTAGGAGCGCGCCCGCCCGCGAAGACAGGTCAGCTGCATCGGCCTCGCCTGACACGCCGCAATCGCGGGCAAGCGCGTTCCTGAAGATTCTCCAACCCTGATCAAGAAGCCCCACCATGCGTCCAGCCCGCGCCGTTATTGACCTCCAGGCCTTGCGCCACAACTACCAACTGGCCCGGGACACCGCCAATGCCAAGGCGTTGGCTGTCATCAAGGCCGATGCCTATGGGCATGGCGCTGTAAGCGTTGCGCAGGCGTTGGAGTCTCAGGCGGACGGCTTTGCCGTGGCGTGTATCGAAGAGGCACTCGAACTGCGTCAGGCCGGCATCCGTGCGCCGATTCTGCTGCTGGAAGGCTTTTTCGAGGCGGACGAACTGGCGCTGATCGTCGAGCACGATTTCTGGTGCGTTGTGCATTCGTTGTGGCAGGTCGACGTTATCGAGCAGGCATCACTCGCCGAACCGCTGAATCTCTGGCTGAAGATGGATTCGGGGATGCATCGCGTCGGTATTCATCCTTCGGAATTTCAGGCGGCGCATCGACGGTTGCTGAGCAGTGGCAAGGCCGCCAAAGTCGTTCTGATGAGCCACTTCGCCCGCGCCGACGAGCTGGACAGCGCGCGTACAGACGAGCAGGTCGCGATATTCCAGTCGGCGCGTGCGGGCTTGTCCGCAGAAATCAGCCTGCGCAATTCCCCCGCCGTGATGGGCTGGCCCACGGTACCAAGCGACTGGGTCCGTCCAGGCATCATGCTTTACGGCGCGACACCCTTCGATCAGCCGCAGTCCGTGGCAGACCGCCTGCAGCCGGTGATGAGTCTTGAATCCCGAGTGATTTGCGTTCGGGATCTGCCCGCTGGCGAGCCGGTCGGCTACGGCGGCACCTTTATCGCCGAGCGCAGCATGCGCATCGGTGTGGTCGCGATGGGTTACGCCGACGGCTATCCCCGTCAGGCGCCAACCGGTACGCCGGTGATGATCAATGGGCATCGCAGCCAGTTGTTGGGGCGAGTGTCGATGGACATGCTCTGCGTCGACCTGACCGACGTGCCGGGCTCAGGTTTGGGCAGCGACGTGGAGCTGTGGGGCAAAAACATCCTCATCAGCGACGTCGCAGCGCACGCGGGCATGATCCCTTATCAGATTCTCTGCAACCTCAAGCGCGTGCCAAGGCTCTATTCCGGCCGCTGATCCCGCACCTCGGACGGCTGCGATAACTCCTGTTGCAGCCTGCCGCCGCCGCTAGTCCCCTGGCTGATCCGGCCATGGGCTCAAGTGTTGTAAATACTGAACGCTGTTGCCATGATGGCTGCCACTTGACCCAACATGATCATCAGGAGGACTCCCGCATTGGACGTCGGTGAACGACTGCAATCCATTCGTAAACTCAAAGGTCTGTCCCAGCGTGAACTCGCCAAACGAGCGGGCGTGACCAACAGCACCATCTCCATGATCGAGAAAAACAGCGTCAGCCCCTCGATCAGTTCGCTGCGCAAGGTGCTGGGCGGCATACCGATGTCCATGGTGGAGTTCTTTTCCGAAGAGCTCGAACCCGAAAATCCTACCCAAGTGGTCTACAAGGCCAGTGAACTGATCGATATCTCGGACGGTGCCGTGACCATGAAGCTGGTCGGCAAATCCCATCCGAGCCGCGCCATTGCGTTCCTTTCCGAGGTTTACCCGCCGGGGGCTGATACGGGCGTCGAGATGCTCGTGCATGAAGGCGAGGAGACCGGGATTCTGGTCGAGGGCCGTCTTGAACTGGTGGTCGGTCTAGACACCTACGTGCTTGAAGAGGGCGACAGCTACTACTTCGAGAGCTCACGACCGCATCGCTTTCGCAACCCATTCGACGTTCCTGCACGGCTGATCAGCGCGGCCACGCCGGCGAATTTCTGATCGCGGCGCCAGACTCGGGATTGCAGTGAATGACAGGTCCGAAGCTGATGTTGATCGCGCTGGCAACGTTGCTGTACGTCGGGAACGCGTCAGCGACCATGCGCTGCGGTACCGCGCTTATCAGCCTGGGCGATACTGCCGATGTGGTTCGCCAGAAGTGCGGAGCGCCTGACAGCAGCGTTGACCAATTGCCTGCGCTCACAGCGAATGGCGTTCCGAGGCTGAACGCCGCAAAGGTGAGTATGTGGATATACGGCCCGCGCAACGGCGCTCGGCAGCATTTGCGATTTATCGAAGACAAGCTGGTGGACATCGATACAAAACGGGATCAATGAACCGCTAGCGACGCCCTTTGCAATCACATCGCAGGGCGCAATGCAGCAAATAACCTGAAGCCTCGGTCCAACGCCCATCAAATAACAATCAGGAGAGGCCGGATGCCGCAATCCTGCTCGATCGAGCAAGCTGTCGATCACGTGCTGGCCGAGTTGCCTGCGCACGTCCACATGGGTATGCCGCTGGGGTTGGGCAAGCCCAATCGGTTTGCCAACGCGCTTTATGCCCGGATCAAATCGCTGCCGGATCGGCAACTTACTGTGTACACCGCGTTGTGCCTCGGACGGCCAGACGGTGGCGACGGTTTGCAGAAGCGCTTCCTGGAGCCCTTTCTGGAGCGGGTTTTCGATGATTACCCCGAGCTGGACTTTCTCGCTGACCTGCGCCGGGACGAATTGCCGCCCAATGTCCACGTTCAGCAGTTTTTCATGCAGCCCGGCAGCCTGTTGGGCAGCAACGAGGCGCAGCAGGATTACGTCAGCAGCAACTACAGCCATGCCGCACGGGACATCAACGCCAACGGGTTGAACCTCGTTGCGCAGCTGATCGCCCGCGACCCTCAACGTCCCGACCACCTCAGCTTGAGCTGCAACCCCGACATCACCCTTGACCTGTTGCCCATGCTGGAAAAACGCCGGGCAGCAGGCGAGCGCATTCTGATGCTTGGCCATGTGCACGCGGACCTGCCGTACATGCCGGGCGACGCCGAGATCGGCATCGATACTTTCGACCTGCTGATCGAACATGAGGAGCGCAGCACGCTGTTCTCCACACCCAATATGCCGGTGGGTATTCAGGACCATTTCATTGGTTTGTACGCGAGCATGCTGGTGCGTGACGGTGGCACGCTGCAGATCGGCATTGGCTCCATGGGCGATGCGTTGACCGCCGCATTGCTGGCGCGGCAGGCCGATAACGATACCTATCGGGCGTGCCTGGCAGAACTGGACGGCATCTCCACCTGGAAACCGCTGATCGAGGCCGAAGGCGGGGTGATGCCCTTCGCCACCGGGCTGTACGGCTGCAGCGAAATGTTGGTCAACGGCCTGCTGGTGTTGCTGGAAGCGGGGATCATTCGCCGCAAAGTGTACGCGGACGTCGAGCTGCAGCAGATGGCGAATGACGGGGTTCTCGATGAGTCGGTCTATGGAGACGGCGTGCTGATTCATGGCGGCTTCTTTCTTGGTCCGCGCAGCTTTTACGATCGACTGCGGGAGTTTGCGCCAACGCAAATTGCGCAGATCAACATGACCGCCATCAGCTACATCAACGAGCTTTACGGCAACGAGACGCTCAAGCGTCTGCAACGACGCGACGCGCGGTTTATCAACAGCTGTTTCACTGTCACGCTGCTGGGCGCAGCGGTGTCTGACCAGTTGGCCGATGGCCGAGTCGTCAGCGGCGTGGGCGGGCAGTACAACTTCGTCGCGCAAGGCCATGCCCTTGAGGGCGCGCGTTCGGTGCTGATCCTGCGCAGCTGGCGCGAGTCAGGCGGGGAGGTCAGCTCCAACATTGTCTGGGACTATGCGCACACGACGATTCCGAGGCATTTGCGCGACATCGTCGTTACCGAATACGGCATCGCCGATCTGCGTGGTAAAACCGATGCGGCGGTGATCGAGGCGTTGCTCAACGTCAGTGATTCGCGCTTCCAGCCGGGGCTGATCGATCAGGCACAGAAGGCTGGCAAGTTGCCAAAGGATTTCCGCCTCGACCCGCTGTTTAGTCAGAACACGCCCGATCGGCTCAAGGACATTCGCAGCCAGTTCCCTTCGTTGTTCATCGAGTACCCGTTGGGCAGCGATTTTACTGCCGAGGAGCGCGACCTTCTGCGAGCGCTGAACTGGCTAAAGAGCAAGTTCAAGCTCACGGAAATCATCGAGTTGGGCAAAGCCACGCTGGAGGCGCCCGATGCAGGCGAGTTTCCGGTGCATTTGCAGCGCATGGGGCTGGATCAACCGCAGGGGCTCCGCGAGGAGCTGTATCAGCGTCTGTTGTTGGCGGGCCTGCAAGCGACGTCCTAGGTTCAGGGTGAGTTTGCTCGGAAATGCGTGGGGGCAGGCAACGCTGCTGTGACAGACCGGTCGCTTTTGCGACCGTCGTAACCTCCGATTGCTCCTACGGTGGAGTTGCGCCGGACCTGTGTTGAGGTTGTGGGCGTGAAATTGTGGGAGCGAGCTTGCTCGCGAATGCATCTGTATGGATCAGCCGAGAGTTTTGATGACCAACAGAACGGCAGCGAACACGCCGCTCACCGCGAACAACTGCTGCAATCTAGGGCCGGCCAGATAGCGACTGACTCGTCGGCCTGCCACAAGTCCTGCGATCGCCCCGCAGGCGAACGGAACCCCCACGGCCCAGTGCATGGCACCGCTGACGCTGGCGGTGATTACGCTGCCCGTCGAGACCAGCGCGATGACGGCGAGTGACGTGGCAACGATGCTTTTCATCTCCAGATCGGTGTAACGGGTCAGTGCTGGCACGATCACAAAGCCGCCGCCCACTCCGAGCAAACCCGACAGCAGCCCTGCCAATGCACCGGTCGCCGCCAGTGACCGGGCGCAGGGCAAGGTCCAGCGCAAGCGACCGACCAGCGGATTGACCACGCACGGCCTGAAAGCGCCTCGCTCGGGAGGCTTGCCGTGGCGCAGTTCATGAGCCGCTTTGCGGTAGATCCGCCCGCACACATAAAACAGGATCAACGCGAACCCCAGTGCCAGCGGCGCATTGGGCAACCGGTGCGCCAGCCACAGGCCTACCGGGGACAGCGCAATACCGATCAGCGCGATAAAAACGGCAGCCCGGTAGCGAACGATACCTTGACGCAGGCCCAGTGCAGCACCGACTGCGGAGGCCAGGCCGACCGCCAGCAGGCCGACCGGGGCGGCTTCGATCATCGTCAGACCCAGGCCAAAGACCAGCAACGGCACCGCAAGAATGCCGCCGCCCGCGCCGGTCAGCGCCAACACCGCGCCAATGATCGTACCGAGGCCGGCTCCGATCAGTTCGTGTTCATTCATGTCAGTCAGGCATGTTCCGTGAGGCTGCCGGGCAGGGCTGCCTGTGATGAGCGCCACTCAGTGGCGCTTCGGTAAGTTTTACAGCGCGTTGATCGGTACTTTCAGGTAGCGCACGCCGTTGTCTTCCGCCTCCGGCATGTTGCCGCCGCGCATGTTGATCTGCACCGAGGGAAGAATCAGCGTCGGCATGTCCAGCGTGGCGTCGCGTTTCTCGCGCATTTCAACAAAAGCGTCCTCGCCGATGCCTTCACGCACATGGATGTTGCTGGCGCGTTGCTCGGCAACCGTGGTCATGAACATCAGCTCGCGCCCGTTGGGCAGGTAGTCGTGGCACATGAACAGGCGCGTCTGCGGCGGCAGACTGAGAATGCGCCCGACCGAGCGATACAACGTGCGTGCATCCGCCCCCGGAAAGTCGCACCGGGCGGTGCCGTAGTCGGGCATGAACAGCGTATCGCCAACGAACGCCACGGCTTCATCGCCGGCTTCGATCACGTAGGTCATGCAGGCCGGTGTATGGCCGGGGGTGTGCATCGCTCTGGCTTGCAGGCTACCGATCTGGAAATGCGCGTCGTCTTCCAGCAGGCGGTCGAACTGGCTGCCATCCCGGGCGAAATCGCCTTTGGCGTTGAACAACGTGCCGAAGACTTTCTGCACGCGAGTGATGTGGCTGCCAATTGCAACGGTACCGCCAAGCTGCTCTTTCAGGTAGGCCGCCGCCGAGACGTGATCGGCGTGTACGTGGGTTTCCAGAATCCACTGCACCGACACGCCCAGTTCGCGAACCCGTGCTATCAGCTTGTCGGCAGACTGAGTGCTGGTGCGCCCGGATTTGGGATCGTAATCCAGCACGCTGTCGATCAGCGCCGCATGAAGAGTGGCGCGGTCAATGACCAGGTAACTGATGGTCGAGGTCTGTGGATCGAAGAACGCCTCAACGCTCAATTTTTCGTCAATGTCCATAACGTGTCTCCTGCGGTGAATCTGGATCAAACGAAGGTAACCACGCCGTCTTTCAGTGACTGCACGCGAGCCAGGGACTCTACACGGTAGCCCTGGCCGTCGAGTTCGGCGCGGCCGCCCTGAAATGACTTTTCAATCACGATACCAAGCCCGGCGACGGAAGCGCCCGCTTGCTTGATGATCGAAATCAGCGCCTGTGACGCTTTGCCGTTGGCCAGGAAGTCATCGATGATCAACACGCGGTCGCTGCTGTTCAGGTGGCGGGTGGAAATGGCGATGGTGCTCTCGGTCTGCTTGGTGAATGAAAACACCGATGCCGAAAACAGGTTTTCCGTGAGGGTCAGCGACTGATGCTTGCGCGCGAAAATCACCGGGACGCCCATTTTAAGGCCCGTCATGACCGCAGGTGCGATACCCGAAGCCTCGATGGTGACGATTTTGGTGATGCCCGAGTCGGCGAACAGGGTGGCAAACTCATCACCGATCTGCTGCATCAGCACCGGGTCAATCTGATGATTCAGAAATGCATCGACCTTCAGTACATGGTCGGAAAGCACGATGCCTTCTTCGCGAATTTTCTTGTGCAGTGCTTCCACGTGGGTGGTCCTCAGAGCGCGGTGTGCGCGAAATAAACGTTATCTTTTGAGCATGGCGCGAATGTCCGCCAATGCTGTGTTGCCGCGTACGGCTTTGACTTCGACGGGCGTGTCATCGTTGCCCTCCCAGGCGAGATCGTCCGGCGGCAGCTCATCAAGGAACCGGCTCGGCAGGCAATCGATGATTTCGCCGTACTGTTTGCGCTTTGCCGCAAAGGTGAACGCCAGCGTCTGCCGCGCGCGGGTGATGCCCACGTAGGCGAGCCGGCGTTCTTCTTCGATGGTATCGGCCTCGATGCTGGAGCGGTGCGGAAGGATTTCTTCTTCCATGCCCATGATGAACACGTACGGAAACTCCAGACCCTTGGAGGCGTGCAGGGTCATCATCTGCACGCCTTCGGCGCCGTCTTCCTCTTCCTGCTGGCGCTCCAGCATGTCGCGCAGCACCAGCTTGCCGATGGCCTCCTCGATGGTCATGCCGCCTTCTTCGTCTTTCTCCAACGTGTTTTTCAGCGCCTCGATCAGAAACCACACGTTGCCCATGCGGTAGTCGGCGGCTTTATCGCTGGAGCTGTTCTGACGAATCCAGTTTTCGTAATCGATGTCCATGACCATGCTGCGCAGTGCGGCAATCGGGTCCTGCGTCGCGCATTGCTGACGCACGCCATCCATCCAGTGCTTGAAGCGCTTGAGACGGTCAGTGAAGCGGCTGTCCAGATGCTCGCCCAGGCCGATTTCGTCCGTGGCGGCGTACATCGACACCTTGCGTTCGGTCGAGTAATTACCGAGTTTTTCCAGGGTGGTCGAGCCGATTTCCCGGCGTGGCACGTTGATCACGCGCAGAAAGGCGTTGTCGTCATCCGGGTTGACCAGCAGGCGGAAGTAGGCCATCAGGTCTTTGACTTCCTGACGTCCGAAAAAGCTGTTGCCCCCGGACAGTCGATAGGGAATCTGGTGGTGCTGCAACTTCAGCTCAATGAGTTTGGCCTGATAGTTGCCACGATAGAGAATGGCGAAGTCGCTATAAGGCCGATCGGTGCGCAAGTGCAGGCTGAGGATTTCGACAGCGACGCGCTCGGCCTCCGCGTCTTCGTTTTTACAGCGAATAACGCGGATCTCATCGCCGTGACCCATCTCGCTCCAGAGTTGTTTTTCGAACGCGTGGGGGTTGTTGGCAATCAGCACGTTGGCGCAGCGCAAGATACGGCTGGTGGAGCGGTAGTTCTGCTCGAGCATCACCACTTTCAGCGACGGGTAATCGTCCTTGAGCAGCATGAGGTTTTCAGGGCGAGCCCCGCGCCAGGCATAGATTGACTGGTCGTCGTCACCCACGACGGTGAACTGGCAGCGCGTGCCGATCAGCATTTTTACCAGCAGGTACTGGCTGGCGTTGGTGTCCTGATACTCATCGACAAGCAGGTAGCGCACCTTGTGCTGCCACTTCTCCAGAATGTCGGCGTGCTCCTCGAACAGCTTCACCGGCAGCAGGATGAGGTCGTCGAAATCCACTGCGTTGTACGCCTTGAGCGTGCGCTGGTAATGGCTGTAAACGATGGCTGCGGTCTGCTCCTTGGGGTTGCGCGAATTGGCAAGCGCCTCGGGCGGCAGGATCAGTTCGTTTTTCCAGGCGCCGATCATGTTCTTGATCTCGTCGACGCCGTCGTCGCCCGAGTATTCCTTCTGCATGATGTCGGTCATCAGCGCTTTGACGTCGGTCTCGTCGAAGATGGAGAATCCGGGCTTGTAACCCAGCCGGGCGTGCTCCTTGCGGATGATGTTGAGACCCAGATTGTGGAACGTCGAGACGGTCAGACCGCGACCTTCGCCGGCGCGCAAGAGGGTCCCGACGCGCTCTTTCATCTCCCGCGCCGCCTTGTTGGTGAAGGTCATGGCGACGATGTACTGAGCCCGAATGCCACAGTTCTGGATCAGGTGGGCAATCTTGCGGGTGATGACGCTGGTCTTGCCGGAGCCAGCGCCGGCGAGCACCAAAAGAGGGCCGCCGACGTAGTTCACGGCTTCCTGTTGCCGGGGATTGAGTCGGGACATGGGGAGAAATGGGGTCGCTTGAAAAAGGGCGGGCATTTTAACAGGGTCAGCGGAATGTGCAGCCTCCGTCCGACGCTGTGACGCGCCGCGCTATCTATATTTCGCCGTTTTGTTACATTTGCGACATTGCGGATGATTCTCGCGTTTGACGACCCTCATTCGGGGGGGCGCCAAGGTCATTATGTTTGTGTGGGGAGTTAGCTTGTCTACGCCTGTCGAACCCTTGCGTTTGCTGCTTCTGGCGGCCTCGCCTGAATGGCCGTCATCGTTGCGCGAATGCCTGGCTCCGCTTGGGAATATCGCCGTTCTTGACTGCGCGTCGAGCTGGGACACCGTTGGTCATCAAATGGACCTTACGGTCCCCGGAATTCTGTTCACCACCGAAGCCCTTCAGCCTTCTGCAGGTCAATGCAATTGGCCTACTGTTTTGCTCTTTGAAACAGAGCCTGACGAAGAGCCTGCCGGCGTGAGTGACTGGCTAGTGCGCGACGCCCTTACCCCTCAGGCGCTGCGACGCTGCTTGCGTCATGTGCGCGAACGCGGCGTGCTGGAAACTACCCTTCATCGTCTCGCAGAGCAGGACCCCCTGACGGGCATTGCCAATCGGCAAGGTTTTCAGACGTTGCTGGCGGCCCGACTGGCTGAGTTTGACGGTCGCGGCCTGGCGCTCGGGCATCTGGACCTCGACAATTTTCGCCGCGCAAATGACGCGC
Source organism: Pseudomonas lutea (assembly GCF_000759445.1). Classification (NCBI taxonomy): domain Bacteria; kingdom Pseudomonadati; phylum Pseudomonadota; class Gammaproteobacteria; order Pseudomonadales; family Pseudomonadaceae; genus Pseudomonas; species Pseudomonas lutea. The sequence continues at coordinate 1,671,700 of NZ_JRMB01000002.1, read as the reverse complement.
TGGGTCACCAGGCGGGTGACCGGTTGATCTTGCAAGTGGTAGCGCGGCTGAAAGGTCAGTTGGAGGCATGCGATCAGCTGGCGCGACTGGGCAGCGATGAGTTCGCTCTGCTGATCGATACGCGGCGCGCCCCCGAGCGCGCGGAGTCCATTGCCGAGCGCATCACCGAAGCGTTATCGGAGCCGTACTGGGTCGACGGTGAGAGCCTGTTGATCGGCTGCAGTCTGGGCATCGCTTATGCCCGGCTTAACGGTGGCGCCGATCCACTGATGTGGCATGCACACATCGCCATGCAGCAAGCCAAGGGCACGCAGGGCTGCACTTATCACGTCTTCAACGAACGCATCAACCGAAACGCCCGCAGCCTGGCGGACCTGGAAAGTGAACTGCGCCGCGCCTTGCGTCGCGATGAGCTGGAGCTCCACTACCAGCCGCGGCTGTGCCTGAGCACGGGCCGCATTCTGGGGTTGGAGGCTTTGGTGCGCTGGCGGCACGCCGAGCGTGGGTTGTTGCCGCCCAGTGAGTTCGTCCCGCTCGCCGAGCAAAGCGGACTGATCGTGCCGCTCGGGTACTGGGTCATCGCTCGAGCCCTGCGTGACATGCAGGCGCTGCGCGAGCAAGGCGTGCCGCCGCTGCACATGGCGATCAATCTGTCGTTCCGCCAGTTTCAGGACAACCAACTGCTCGCAACGCTTAGCCGCCTGATTGCCGATCGCGGTATCGATGCGCAATGGCTTGAATTCGAGCTGACCGAAACCGCCGTCATGCGCCGCAGTGACCTGGTTAAACAGACCATGGACGCACTGGGGCGCTTGGGTGTGCGCTTTTCGCTGGACGATTTCGGCACCGGTTTCTCATCGTTCGTGCACCTCAACAGCCTGCCGATCACTTTGCTGAAGATCGACAAGAGTTTTGTCGGTGAGATGGAGCAGCGCGAAGAGAACCGCAAGCTGGTCCACGCCATGATCAACCTGGCGCATAACCTCAGCCTGGAAGTCGTGGCCGAAGGCGTCGAAACCCCAGAGCAACTGGCGCTGCTGCGCAGCTTCAACTGCGATCAGGCACAGGGCTTTCTCATCAGTCACCCGCTGGCAATGCCCGAGCTGATGCAGTATCTGGCGATGGACCAAAGCAGAGGGCTTGTAGTCCAAGGCAAGTGATCGGCAGCGCAGTTTCTCTACATGCCTCGAACCGGTTCCAATGGCGCGCCTAAAGTTTCGACACGCCTCGGACTGATGCTATTTGGCGCGGCCCGATGTTTCGACACGCCTCGGACCGATTCTGTAGGAGCGCGCTTGCCCGCGAACGGGTTGGGTCAGCGGCAACGTCGTTTGCAGGTACGACGCCATCGCGGGCAAGCGCGCTCCTACAATAAACGGCGTAAAGTTTCGAAATACTGCGGACCGATTCCATTGACGCGGCGTAGAGCTTCGACACGCCTTGGCCCCATTCTGTAGGAGCGCGCTTGCCCGCGAACGGGTTGGGTCAGCGGCGACGTTGTCGGCAGGTATAACGCCATCGCGGGCAAGCGCGCTCCTACAATGAACAGCGCAAAGTTCGAAATGCCGCGGGCCGATTCTGTAGGCACGGCGCAGAGCTTCGACACGCCTTGGCCCCATTCTGTAGGAGCGCGCTTGCCCGCGAACGGTTGGGTCAGCGGCGACGTTGTCGGCAGGTACGACGCCATCGCGGGCAAGCGCGCTCCTACAATTAACGGCGTGGAATTTTGAACTGCCGCGGACCGATTCTGTAGGCACGGCGTAGAGCGTCGATACGCCTTGGCCCCATTCTGTAGGAGCGCGCTTGCCCGCGAACGGGTTGGTTCAGCGGCGACGTTGTCGGCAGGTACGACGCCATCGCGGGCAAGCGCGCTCCTACAATTAACGGCGTGGAATTTTGAACTGCCGCGGACCGATTCTGTAGGCACGGCGTAGAGCGTCGATACGCCTTGGCCCCATTCTGTAGGAGCGCGCTTGCCCGCGAACGGGTTGGTTCAGCGGCGACGTTGTCGGCAGGTATAACGCCATCGCGGGCAAGCGCGCTCCTGCGATTAAGGGCTGCTCATCCCATCACCACAACGCCCGTTGCCTCCTTGCGCAGCAGCCGTGTGGTCTTGCGCTCGAACGCCCAGGTCAGTGCAACGGCTGAGCAGAGCAAGCCGATCGCCAGCCCCCACCACACGCCCACTGCGCCCTGATTCGCAAGGAATCCAAGGCCCCATGCCAGAGGCGCGCCCACCACCCAATAGCTGGCCAGGCCGATCAGGAAAGTGGTTTTTGCGTCCTTGAAGCCACGAATCGCGCCCATTGCGATGGTCTGCGTCCCGTCGAGGATTTCGAACCACGCCGCAATAGCCAGCAGCTTCACCGCCAGCTCGACCACGCCTTGATACTTTGGATCGTTGACGTCCACGAACAGGCCGATGACCGCATGAGGCGCGACCCAGAACAGAATGCCGAACGACAGCATCAGCAGACCGCCAAAACCAATGCCCATACGCCCGGCGGTGCGCGCCAGTAACAGGTTGCCGGCGCCGTAGTGCAAGCCAATGCGCATGGTCACCGCGTAGGAAATCCCGACAGGCACCATGAACGCCATCGACACCGACTGCAGGGCAATCTGGTGCGCTGCCATCTGCGTGCTGCCCATCGCGCCCATGCAGAACGCCGCAAATGTGAACAGGCCAACCTCCACAGCATAGGTGCCGCCGATGGGTAGGCCCAGACGCCAGAGTTCTTTCAGGCAGCTGCGCGAAAGCTTCATCAATTCTTTATGGAGCGGGTACGCCGCATAAGCGCTGTGATATCGGATGTGCAGCGCAAGCGCGAGGGCCATCGCATTAGTGACGATGGCCGTCACCAGTCCGATGCCCATCAGGCCCCAGTGCGGCAAGCCGAACAGCCCATGGATAAACGCGTAATTCAGACCAAAGTTCAGCGCCACACCCACCAGGCTGATCACCATGACTGGCGTGGCCCGGCCCAGCGCGCTCGTGAAGCCGCGCAGGGCCATGAAGCTCAGCAGGCCAGGCAGCGCCAACGGCAGAGTGATTAAAAATTCGCTGGCCATGTGAACGTTGGCCTCAGCCTGGCCGAAATGCAGCAGGACCGGCTCGAGGTTCCACAGGATCAACGCAGCAATCAGGGCCATGCCCCACGCCAGCCACAACCCGGCCTGGGTCAGCCGGGTAACACCGGCATGGTCATTTGCGCCCTTGCGGATTGCGACCAGCGTGCCAACGGCTGCCATCACACCGACGCAGAAGAACGACACGAAGTTATAGCTCGCCGCGCCCAAGCCACCGCCCGCAAGGGATTCCGGACCCAGCTTGCCCATCATCACGGTGTCAGTGAACACCATCAGCATGTGTGCCATCTGGGAAGCGATCAGCGGCCCGGCCAGACGCAGGATGATCCAGAGTTCTTTGAAGGCGTGCTGATGCATGGTCTTTGCGCTCGGGTGACGGGTGTTGGCAGGCCGGTCATTGTGGGGATTAGGCCGGGGATGCACAAAGGGATAAATCCGATCATTTGCATGAGTAAAACTCATACCGCCATTTCTGCAGTACAGTAGCTGCGGTCGCGTTCTGCCTGAGGAAACCTGCCGATGTCACGCAATCTTCCGCCCCTGTATGCACTGCGCGCGTTTGAAGCCGCCGCCCGCCACAGTTCGTTCACGCGCGCAGCGGAAGAGTTGTCGATCACGCAGAGTGCAGTCAGTCGGCACATCCGTACGCTTGAAGAGCATTTTGCCTGCCGATTGTTTCGACGCAGCGGGCGCAACTTGCAGCTCACTGAGGCAGCGCGTGAACTGCTCCCTGGCGTGCGTGAGGGGTTCTCGGCTCTGGAGCGGGCGTGCAGCGCCCTGATGGCAGAGGAGGGCATTTTGCGCATGAAAGCGCCGTCGACCCTGACCATGCGCTGGCTGCTGGCGCGGCTAAGTCGCTTCCGTCATCTGCAGGTTGGCAACGAGGTTCAGCTGACGAGTGCGTGGATGGATATCGACAGCGTGGACTTCACCCAAGAGCCTTTCGACTGCGCCGTGCTGCTCAGCCATGGGCACTTCCCGCCAGAGTGGGAGGCGACATACCTGTTCCCCGAGCTGCTGATTCCAGTCGGCGCGCCCACATTGCTGGACGACGCCCCGTGGGACGCCGAGCGTTTGGCGAGCGCCGAACTGCTGCACCCCACGCCAGATCGCCGCGACTGGCGTCGGTGGCTGGAGCGCATGGACCTGTCCGAACGGGTCTCGCTCAAGGGTGGGCAGGTGTTCGACACGCTTGAGCTGGGCATGATCGCGGCGGCTCGCGGCTACGGGGTATCCATGGGTGATCTGCTGATGGTGGCCGAAGATGTGGCCCAAGGCCGACTCAGCCTGCCATGGCGCACGGCGGTGGTCAGTGGCGAAAGTTACTATCTGGTGTGGCCCAAAACCCGTCCGGGCGGCGAGCGTCTTCGGCGGCTGAGTGATTTCTTGCAGAGCGAAGTACAGGCAATGGAGTTGCCCAGTGTGACCACTCTTGAGTAGCAGTTCACGTACAAGGGCCAACCGGGCCAGGGAAGTCATGCAGGTCTGCGCATCGGCTTGAAGCGCCTGCGTCCTAAGACCGCGTGTAGGACTCAAGTATTCCCATCGTCAGCCGAATCTGTGACTGCAGACCCGATTTATCTCTATCGGTTTCATAAATCCTTTCTATCAGAAATCGTCCGAATGGTGCTCCTGTAATCAGAGCGGTCCAGTCGTTCGGCAAGGAGCCCCCATGCCTCAGCCTCGCGCCCGAATTGCTTCGCAACTCGGTATTGCCCTGGCCGTTATTCTGGCCGTCGTCATCAGTGGCAGCACGCTGTTCGCCCTGCGTTCTCTGGACTCGGCGAACCTTGTGATCCGCGAAGAGCACATGGGCAGTGAAGCCCGCTTGCTTGCCGATCAGCTCAATACGTTCCACAGCACCTTGCGCGACAGCACCCAGCGCTTGAGCGGTCTGTTCGAGAAGCGCTTCTCTGAAGGTCTGAGCATTCAGACCGATCAGCAGATCGCAGTTGCGGGCGCGCAAACGCCGGCGCTGCTGCTTAACGGCACCGCGCTGAACAATGACTTCACAGAGGTCGATGACTTCAAAAAAATGACTGCCGGTGTAGCGACTGTGTTCGTACGCAGCGGCGAAGACTTCGTGCGTATCAGCACTTCTCTGAGCAAGCAGGACGGGTCACGTGCCATCGGCACCGTGCTGGATCACAAACATCCGGCCTACGAGAAGCTGCTTGCGGGCCAGGAATATGTCGGCCGCGCCCTATTGTTCGATCGCTTGTACATGACCCAATACACCCCGGTGCGTGACGCCGGCGGCAAGGTCATCGCTGTGCTGTTTGTGGGCTTCGATTACACCGACGCGCAGAAAGCCCAGTTCGATAATCTCAAGAATTTCCGAATCGGTTCCACCGGCTCGCTGGCGCTGCTGGATGAGCAGAACAAATGGCTGGTGGCGCCTGCGGGCGTCAAAGACCTCGATCAGGCGAGCGCTACGCTGGCCACGTTCGTCAAATCGCCCGGCGTCGGGCATTTCTGGCAGGACGCCGGTGAAGATTTCTATACGGTGGGTGAGAAATTCGCGGGTGGTCCGTGGGTGGTTCTCGCAACCATGCCAAGGGCCGAGATCAGCGCCGTGACATGGAGCGTCGGTACCCAATTGGCGATTGGCAGCCTGTTGGCAATGCTGATTGCAGTAGGTGCGGCCATCTGGCTGCTGCGTAGCAAACTGCGACCGCTCTCTGCTCTGGTTGATCAGGCAGAAGCCTTGGGTGCAGGGAATTTGAGTGTGCGGCTGAACATCACCAGTCGCGACGAAATCGGCCAGTTGGCAAGCAGCTTCAACAAGATGGGGCAGGCCCTGGAAACCATGGTTTCCCATATTCGCACCGCGGCGCAGGAAGTCAGCGGCCGCGCCAATGCCTTGTCCGGATTGTCGGGCGGGGCGTATGAAGGGATGGAACAGCAGTCCGGCGAGATCACCAGCATGGCCGGTGCGGTGGAGGAGTTCAGTGCCACGGCCCTGACGATCGCCGACAACATGGGCAGCACCGAACGCATGGCCCAGGGCAACGCCCAGCAGACACGCATCGGCCGCGCCTCGATGGAAGAGGCATCGGCCTCGCTGGAGCAGATTGCTGGCTCACTGAGCAGCACTGCGACGGTCATCGATACCCTGGGTCAACGCTCGCAAGAGATTGGTGGCATCGTCAGCGTGATCACCTCGATTGCCGAGCAAACCAACCTGCTGGCCCTGAACGCTGCCATTGAGGCAGCTCGTGCCGGTGAGCAGGGTCGTGGCTTTGCTGTGGTGGCGGATGAGGTGCGCAGCCTTGCCTCACGTACCCGTCAGGCCACTGACGAAATCTCCGGCATGATCAGCAGCATTCAGCAAGAGACCAGCAACGCCATTAACACCATGCAACAAGGCAATGCTTTGATGCAGGAAGGCTTGTCACGCAACGCCAAGGTCGCGGCGGCGCTGGCGACGATCGACGAACAAAGCCGCTCTGCCGGCGAACAGTTCACCTCCATCACCACGGCAACTCAGGAGCAAAGCAACACCGCGACCCTGCTCAGCGCCAACCTGCAAAGCATCGCGCTGGCCAACAGCGAACAGCGCGAAGTCGTGTCGAACCTGGCGATCACCGCGCAAGAGCTCAACTCTCTGGCGGCTGACTTGCAGAAGGAAGTGGATAGGTTTCGGTGATGTCAGCGAGCTGACAGTCGGGGGAGCAACGTGCGCTCCCGCACGCCGTGCCTCTTTGGAGCTGACGCCGTCGCAGGGGCGCCCTCAACGCGGATGCGTCAGCGCGGCCGGTGTTCAATCCTGGGCGGCTGAGGCCACTGTTGTGCAGCATGCAAAACCCGAAGAATGAGAACGGTTGTGGGGGCTTCGGCATACACAACCAAGTAGTTCGGAGCCACTACAATCTCCCTGGTGCCTGCTTCCCGACCGGTTTTATAAAGCCTGGGGTGGCGAGGGAGGTGGCCGATGCGTAAATCGACTTCCTCCTTGAAACGCCGCGCTGCGTTGGCGTCATGGTTCGCGATGTATTCAAGAATCGCCAGCAAATCCGCTTTGGCATACTTGGTCCATTCAAGTCTCAGCACCGCGCTTCCTTTCAAGTAGTTCTGTGGCGGCAGCCATGACGTCCTCGTGCGAGTGCGTCGGCCCCGAGTCATCCATGGCTTCACGCACCTTGGCTTTAAACCATTGATCGTAAGCATCCGGGTGCGCGCCAAGGCCTGCGGGCAGGCCGCCTTCTCGGACGACCCGCGTGAGTAAAATACGTACGGCATCGGAGATTGTCAGGCCGAAGTTGGCCAAAGTTTCCGACGCCTCGGTTTTAAGCGCCTGATCGATCCTGACATGCAGCATTGAAGTCTGGGTTGTCATGAGGGCTACTCCTGAAAAAAGAGCACTATGTATCTCAGATGAGATACGTACAACAACCATCTTCAATTAGACGACGGCCGATACTGCAGCGCCTCTGCAATGTGGCAGCGGGCGATTGCGTCCACCTTCTCCAGATCCGCCAGCGTTCTCGCAACCTTCAGCAGACGGTGTGCGGCGCGCAGGGAAAGGTTGAGGCGCTCACAGGCAATTTCGAGCCAGGCTTCGTCTTCCGGTAGCAGCGCGCAGTGTTGGCGTAGCGCGGGCAGGTCGAGAAATGCGTTGGCGCAGCCCTGCCGTCGTTCCTGGCGCTGCCGGGCTTCAGACACTGCTTCAGCCGCGCGGGCGCTTTCACCCTTGGTGCCCTGCGCGCCTGCCAGCGACGTCGTCTCACGCGCGACCGTCAGATGCAGGTCAATCCGGTCGAGCAGCGGCCCGGACAGCTTGTTGCGGTAACGCTGAATCTGATCGGTCGAGCAACGGCAGCGCCCGGTTGGCTCACCGTGGTACCCGCATGGGCAAGGGTTCATCGCTGCGACCAGTTGGAAGCGCGCCGGGAAGCGCACTCGATCCCTCGCCCGGGAAATCACGATATGGCCAGACTCAAGGGGCTCTCGCAGCACCTCCAGCACGCGTCGGTCAAACTCCGGCAGCTCGTCCAGAAACAGCACGCCGTGGTGCGCGAGGGTGATCTCACCGGGTTGCGGACGACTGCCACCTCCGACCAGAGCAGGACCCGACGCCGAATGATGAGGTTGCCTGAAAGGCCGTTGGGGCCAACTGGTCAAAGGGGCATGACTGGCGACCGATTGAATTGCCGCGACCTCCAGTGCTTCGAGCTCATTCAACGGTGGCAACAACCCCGGCAGGCGGCTGGCTAGCAGCGTTTTGCCAGTGCCGGGCGGTCCGCTGAAAAGAAGATTGTGTGCGCCGGCTGCGGCCACCAACAACGCGCGTTTGGCAGCGGTCTGGCCTTGCACCTCGCTTAAGTCAGGATAAGGCTGCGTCTGTAGAATCAGTCCATTGGACTTATAAGGCGCGATGACCGTATGCCCGTTCAGGTGGGACACCAGCTCCAGCAGATGACTGACAGCGATTACCTTCAGGCCTGACGCCAGGCACGCTTCCTCGGCATTTACCGCCGGCACGATCAGCGTGTGCCCGGCTTCCCGCGCGGCAAGCGCCGCCGGGAGCACGCCTTGCACGGCTCGAATCGCCCCCGACAACGCCAACTCGCCAAGACACTCGATGCCTTCCAGGGCCAGCGTGGGCACCTGCGCGCTCGCGGCGAGCAAGCCAAGCGCAATGGCCAGATCAAATCGCCCGCCGTCCTTGGGTAAGTCGGCGGGAGCGAGATTGAGCGTGATCCGTCGCGCCGGGTATTCCAGCCGACAGTTGAGGAGGGCGCTGCGCACCCGATCCTTGCTTTCCTTCACCGCACCCTCCGGCAGACCCACCAGCGTCAGGCTCGGCAGGCCATTGGCGAGATGGGTTTCGACGGTCACGGCGGGCGCTTCCACGCCAACTTGGGCGCGGCTCAGAACAATCGCGAGGGACATGACTTTCCTTGAAGGCAGAACCGCTTCCTGCGGCGAGCTGAAGGATAGTCATTGGCCCCGCGGGTTGGCGGGGGCATGTTTTTCGGGGTGTGTATTGAAGGGCAGGGGCACGGGGGGATAACTCGATTGCCACGGTGGAGGCGATCAGGGCTCAGGTTCAGCGCATTGCGCACTGCGCCTGAGCACTCACAGGGTTAAGCGCTCAACCCTGTGGCTCATCCCCCGACGCGTGTGGTTGCGTCGCTAGTTGCGCCTCCATTTCCGCCACCTTCGCCTCCAGTGCCTCAAGACGGGCACGGGTGCGGGCGAGCACGATCATCTGGCTGTCGAATTCTTCCCGGCTAACCAGATCCAGCTTGCTGAACCCGCTTTGCAGCAGGGCCTTGAACTGGGCTTCGAATTCGCTTCGAGGAACAGGGGTTTCGCCGGTGAAGAGGCGGGAGGCGTGGCCGCTCAGGGCGTCGAGGAAGGCTTTGGGGGCGAGCATGATGAGATTCCTGAATCAGATGCCGCGAGTGTAGCACGCAGGTTTTGCATGGCTCGCAGGGTCAGGCTCTGCACGCTTTTCGCGCATCGCACCGTGCACGAGCGCACCGTTGTTGTGCGGTGTCAGCGGGCGGTGGCTACGCTTGAGCATGAATCAACCGCTGAAGTGCCGAAAATCGCGCCTATTCATGAGATGGCAAGCTTTCTGCTTAGTGGCATGTAACCCATGCACTGATGCAGTCGCTGTGACGAATGCAGTGCGGCAGGCGGAGCGGGGATGTTTCGTCATAAGCGGTTTACTGGAGGCGGTCAGGCCTGATTCGGCCACGACGCGTTACAAAGCCAGGCACTGCGCTTAGACTTGAGTCGGGTTTGTTTTCCTGGGGCAAGTCCACCAATTCGGGAGAAAGTTTCATGAAGCTAGTCACTGCCATCATCAAGCCGTTCAAGCTGGACGACGTACGCGAGTCGCTGTCCGAAATCGGCGTGCAGGGCATCACGGTTACTGAAGTCAAAGGCTTCGGACGTCAGAAGGGCCACACCGAGCTCTACCGCGGTGCGGAATATGTAGTCGACTTCCTCCCCAAGGTGAAGATCGATGTTGCGATCGACGACAAGGATCTGGACCGCGTTATCGAAGCGATAACCAAAGCGGCCAACACCGGCAAGATCGGTGACGGCAAGATCTTCGTGGTCAATCTGGAACAGGCCATCCGCATCCGTACCGGCGAAACCGATACCGACGCAATCTAAGCCGCCAAACCCAAAGCCCCAGGAGAAAACAATATGACTCTGCGTCAATTCGCAGGGCTAGGAGCCCTGTTGTCCCTCGTCACCCCTGGCTTGGCCATGGCGGCAGACGAAGTGGCAGCCCCTGTACTCAATTCTGGCGACACCGCCTGGATGCTGACCTCGACCGCCCTGGTGCTGTTCATGACCATCCCCGGCCTGGCGCTGTTCTACGGCGGCATGGTTCGCTCCAAAAACATTCTTTCCGTGATGATGCAGTGCTTCGCCATCACCGGCCTGATCAGCATCCTGTGGGTCGTTTACGGCTACAGCATGGCGTTCGACACCACCGGGATGGAAGCCAACGTCGTCAACTTCAACTCCTTCGTCGGCGGCCTCTCGAAGGCGTTCCTGGCAGGCATCACGCCCGCTAGCATCACAGGCCCGGCGGCATTGTTTCCCGAAGCCGTTTTCGTTACGTTCCAGATGACCTTCGCGATCATCACCCCGGCGCTGATCGTCGGCGCGTTCGCGGAACGCATGAAGTTCTCCGCGATGCTGATCTTCATGGCGATCTGGTTCACGCTGGTTTATGCACCGATTGCGCACATGGTCTGGAGTGGCGTCGGCGGTCTTTTGTGGGACTGGGGCGTGCTCGATTTCGCGGGCGGCACCGTTGTTCACATCAACGCCGGTGTGGCTGGCCTGGTAGCGTGCCTGGTACTCGGCAAGCGTAAAGGTTTCCCGACAACCCCGATGGCTCCGCACAACCTGGGTTATACCCTGGTGGGTGCCGCCATGCTGTGGGTAGGCTGGTTTGGCTTCAACGCCGGCTCGGCGGCTGCTGCCAACGGCACTGCCGGCATGGCCATGCTGGTTACTCAGATCGCTACCGCTGCGGCAGCGCTGGGCTGGATGTTCGCCGAGTGGCTGACCCACGGTAAGCCAAGCGCTCTGGGCATTGCCTCGGGTGTGGTTGCCGGTCTGGTTGCCGTTACCCCTGCAGCAGGTACCGTCGGCCCGATGGGTGGCCTGATTATTGGTCTCGCGGCAGGCGTAGTGTGCTTCTTCTGCGCCACCAGCCTGAAGCGCAAGCTGGGCTACGATGACTCGCTGGACGCCTTTGGTGTGCACGGGATCGGCGGTATCCTCGGCGCGATCCTGACCGGCGTGTTCGCAGCGCCGTCACTGGGCGGCTTTGGCACCGTGACTGACATCGCGGCACAAGTCTGGATTCAGTGCAAAGGCGTCGGCTTCACAGTCATCTACACCGCGATCGTGACCTTCATCATTCTCAAGGTGCTCGACATGGTCATGGGCCTGCGTGTTACCGAAGAAGAAGAAGCGGTCGGTCTGGACCTGGCTCAACACAACGAGCGTGGCTACAACTTGTAATCCACACGTCAAAAAATGCCCGGTTATCCGGGCATTTTTTTGCCTGGCGTTTGTCGATAGGGTGGTCTGCGGAAGGCGGACCGTTTCGTGTCTTGGCATGGGTCGCGGCGCTCGCTCATGATTGAGGATCCGGTGCGCTTGCGAAGGCATAAATGCCTTGATTCTCGACTGGCGCAAATCGTCACTCATTGCGCACTTTGTTTTTTTTTCCAGCGCGTTAGAATGCGCGCCGAAGGGCGGAGAACGGTATGTGGCAACAGACCTTGATCACGCTGCGGGCAAGGCCTCGTGGTTTCCATCTGGTGACTGACGAGATCGTTGCAGGGCTTCGCGAATTACGCGAATGCCGCATTGGCCTGCTGCATGTCTGGCTGCAACACACCTCGGCCTCGTTGACCGTCAACGAGAACGCCGACCCTGCGGTACGTCGCGACTTCGAGCGTTTTTTCAATCGTCTTGTGCCTCAGGGCCGCGACGGGTACGAGCATGACGACGAAGGTCCCGACGACTTGCCCGCGCACTTCAAAGCCAGTCTGCTTGGCTGCCAGCTGACATTACCGGTTACAAATGGCCGGCTGGCGTTGGGGACATGGCAAGGTATTTATCTGGGCGAGCATCGTGATACAGGCGGTGCTCGTAAAGTCCTCGTCACCCTTCAGGGTGAGGGGCACGACCGCTGAGTGTGGGCGGTAGTTGAATTTTTTCCGGCTGTCCAAGAAATCGAGCCCAGCTGGGCTATAACTAATCTGCTTTCGCAAGTCATGAGGTAGAACATGAGCGACGACGACATCGATAACGAAGGTCTTGAAGACGATCTGGAAGGCGAAGAGGACGGTGAGGAGCTTGCAGCGGCCCCCGATGACGATGTAGCGGACGTCGAAGACAGTCCTGAAGCATCGGCGACTCCGGCCAAAGGCAAAGCCAAGGCCGCCGTCTCGGTTGACGAATTGCCCAGCGTGGAAGCCAAGAACAAAGAGCGTGATGCTCTGGCTCGCGCGATGGAAGAGTTCCTCGCCCGGGGTGGGAAGGTCGTGGAAGTGGAGGCCAATGTGGTCGCCGATCCGCCCAAGAAGCCTGACAACAAGTACGGCAGCCGTCCTATCTGAAGGAAGGTGTTCGCGCTTGATGAGAAACCCGCTGTCGCTGCGGGTTTTTTATTGCCTGCGATTCGTGTTGCCCAGGCGAAGGCTGGCGTTCGCGCAGCGTGGGTTGGGGATCAAGCCCAGCGCGCCAGCACCTCTGGCAGTTGCGTCAGGCTACTGATTTCGGCATCTGGAGCCTTGTCAGCCTCCCACGCCTTGCCGCCGGGGTTGTACCAGACGGCTCGCAACCCCGCGCGTTGTGCGCCGGCAATGTCATCGCCGGGGTGGTCGCCTACGTGCACGGCTTCTCTGGCATGAGCCTGCCCGCGTTTCAGCGCTTCGATGAAGGGCGCGGGATCGGGTTTGCCGATGCCCAGATCTTCTGCGCACAACGCGAACGCAAAGTAATCGGCCAGGCCCAGGCGGCGCACGTCGGCGTTGCCGTTGGTCACGACCCCCAGCGTATAAGACTTGGTCAAAATCTCCAGTGTCGGGACGACCTCAGGGAAGATGTCCAGCTGATGCCGGCCCTGAAGAAACACCTCAAAGCTCTGGTCAGCCAGGTCCTGGGCTTCAGCTTCCGCGTAGCCGGCATCTTCGAGCGCACGGAAAAGAACCTTGCGGCGCAGTGCGCTGATGCGGTGCTTGAACGTCGGGTCTTCTTCAATCAGGCGTGAGCGGATTTCCCACAAATGCTCGACCGGAACCGGGCCAAGCCTAGGGGCGTTCGCCGTGAGCCACTCACGCAGCTTGGCCTCGGCACTGACAATCGCCGGTGCGGTTTCCCACAGCGTATCGTCCAGATCGAAGGTGATCAGCTTAATGCTCATTGTCGGAAGTACCTTTGCGCTTGGCCCGTGGATGGGCGCTGTCATACACAGTGGCCAGATGCTGGAAGTCCAGATGGGTGTAGATCTGAGTGGTTGCAATGTCGGCGTGACCCAGCAACTCCTGCACCGCACGCAGATCCTGGGACGACTCCAGCAAATGGCTGGCAAACGAGTGGCGAAGCATGTGCGGGTGCAGATTCTGGCCCAGCTCGCGTTCACCCGCAGCTTTTACCCGCAGCTGGATGGAGCGCGGACCCAGGCGTCGGCCTTGCTGGCTGACAAACACCGCATCGTCCTGGGGATTGGCCAGCGCGCGTTGTTTCAGCCATTCCTGCAAAGCCTCGCGGGCCTTTCTGCCGACCGGCAAGACTCGGCTTTTGCTGCCTTTGCCCAAGACCTGTACCAGGCCGTCGGCCAGATCAAGGTCTGCGCAATTGAGCCCGGTCAGCTCGGACAAACGCAAACCCGAGGAATAGAACAGTTCCAGAATTGCCTGATCGCGTCGGGCCAGAAAATCATCTTCGACGCCGCCTTCAAGCAATTGCAGTGTGCGGTCGGCATCCAGGGTTTTCGGCAAGCGACGCTCGCCCTTGGGCGGCGACAGCCCATTGGCCGGGTCGTGCTCACAGAGGCCTTCGCGGTTGAGGTAATGGTAAAAACCGCGAACCGCCGACAGCAGTCTTGCGAGGCTGCGCGATGACTGACCCTGCTGGTGCAAGCGCGCGACCAGGCCGCGCATGGCTTGAATATCCAGCGCTTTCCAGCTGCTTATGTTGTGTTTCCCGCAATGCGCCAGCACCTTGTTCAAGTCTCGGCGATAGGCCTCAAGCGTGTGGCTGGACACCTGGCGCTCGCTGCGCAGATGCATGCAGTAAGCGTCCAGTTGCTGCTCCATGACTAGCGCACCGATCGCAATGAATTGGTGAAGCGTGGGAGCAGACGGCTGAGTACGTCGGCGATGTAGCTCAGAAACAGGGTGCCGACCGAGCTTTTGTAATGCTGCGGATCGCGACTGCCAATGGCCAGAACGCCGTGCAGGCCCTGGTGGGTGAGGGCGGCCAGGGCAGTAGAACCCACTTCCTTGCTCTGCTCGCTGCCGAAGAGAAATTCCAGTTCGTGGTCGCGCAACGCACCACACACCGTTTTACCGCCAGACATCAGGCTGCCAATGGCTTTATGTGCGTCGGCGCCGCTGACCCAACGGCCGACCGTCATGGGGTTATCGCTGAAGAGGATCAGGCTGACAAAGGGCACCTGAAATTCCTGGCGCAGGCTGTCTTCAACCGCGATAACAATCTCTTCGAGGCTGGTCGCGTCCATCAGGTCCAGAATCAGGCGACGGGTTTTTTCGAACAACCGGTCGTTGTCCCGCGCTACGTCCATCAACTGTGAGAGTCGATGCCGCATCTCGATGTTGCGTTCGCGAAGCAGCTTGAGCTGGCGCTCGACCAGCGAGACCGTATCGCCACGTTGATGGGGCACGCGCATCATCGCAAGCAGTTCGTCGTGCTCGGCGAAGAAATCAGGGTGTTCTTGCAGCCAGGCCGCAACCGACTCGGCGTCAAGCACAGGCACTGCGTGATCAGCCGGTAACTGGCCGGAGGTGTCGGTTGGAGTTTCAGGCTGGTCGGTCATTGGAATTTCTCGCTCATAGACGTACTTGGCCTTCGTAAACCCGCACGGCCGGGCCGGTCATGACGACGGAATGGCCGGGGCCGGCCCACTCGATGGACAGGCGTCCGCCTGGAAGGTCGATCAGCATCGGCGAATCCATCCAGCCTTGCGTAATTGCAGCAACCGCTGCCGCACAGGCGCCCGTGCCGCACGCCTGGGTTTCTCCGGCGCCACGCTCCCACACTCGCAGTTGGGCACGTTGACGGTCCACAACATGGAGGAAGCCCACGTTCACCCGAGCCGGAAAGCGCGGGTGGTTTTCGATCCTGGGCCCCAGCACGTGCACAGGGGCATTGTTGATGTCGTAGACGCGCAACACGGCGTGCGGGTTGCCCATTGACACCGCCGCAAGCTCAACCGTTTCGCCATCGACATCAAGCGGATAGGAGGTCGCCTGTTCCGGCGCATCGAACGGGATGTCCGCAGGCACCAGACGCGGCGCGCCCATATCAACGCTGATCTGGCCATCGTTGCGGATGTCCAGCTCGATAATGCCGCTTTTGGTCTCGACGCGAATTTGCTTCTTGGCCGTCAGCCGCTTGTCCAGCACAAAGCGCGCAAAACACCGCGCACCGTTGCCGCACTGCTCGACTTCGGATCCGTCGGAATTGAAGATCCTGTAGCGGAAGTCAACGTCCGGGTTATTCGGGGCTTCAACCAGCAGCAACTGGTCGAAACCGATTCCGGTATGGCGATCGCCCCATTGCTTGGCGTGCTTGGGCGTGATGTGTGCGTGCTGGCTTACGAGGTCCAGCACCATGAAATCATTGCCCAGGCCATGCATCTTGGTAAAACGCAGCAGCATGGGATTACTCCGGCAGCAGGCTTTCGCCGGCAAACAACTCAGTGATGGTTTCACGGCGACGCACTTCAAAAGCCTGCTCACCGTCTACGAGCACCTCAGCCGTGCGTCCGCGGGTGTTGTAGTTGGAACTCATCACAAACCCGTAGGCCCCGGCGGAATGCACAGCCAGCAGGTCACCCTCGGCCAGTGCGAACTCGCGCTCCTTGGCGAGGAAGTCCCCGGTTTCGCAGATCGGCCCCACGATGTCGTAAGTGCGTTTGGCACCCTCGCGCGGCTGAACTGCTGTGACATCCATCCACGCCTGGTAAAGCGCGGGACGGATCAGATCGTTCATGGCGGCATCAACGATGGCGAAGTCTTTGTGTTCGGTGTGCTTGAGGTACTCGATGCGCGTCAGCAGCACGCCCGCATTGGCGACGATAAAGCGGCCGGGCTCGAAGAGCAGTGCCAGATCGCGGCCATCCAGGCGCTCGCGCACGGCCTTGATGTAATCACCTGCCAGTGGCGGCTCCTCGTCGCGATAACGCACACCCAGACCGCCGCCCAGATCGATATGCTTCAGCAGAATGCCGCAATCGCCCAGGCGATCAACCAGGTCGAGCAAGCGGTCGAGCGCGTCGACGAAAGGGGAGAGGGTCGTCAGTTGAGAGCCGATGTGGCAGTCGACACCGACCACATCCAGGTTCGGCAGCTGCGCAGCCCGTATGTAAACGTCTTCGGCGTCAGCGATGGCGATGCCGAATTTGTTTTCTTTCAGGCCGGTGGAGATGTAGGGGTGAGTCCCGGCGTCGACGTCCGGGTTGACGCGCAGCGAGACCGGAGCGCGGACGCCCATTTCGGCGGCTACGACTTGCAGACGTTCAAGTTCGTCGGTGGATTCGACGTTGAAGCAATGAACACCGACTTCGAGTGCGCGACGCATGTCGTCACGGGTCTTGCCCACGCCCGAGAAAACGATCTTCTCAGGCTGGCCACCCGCCGCCAGCACGCGCTCCAGTTCGCCACGGGACACAATGTCGAAGCCGGCGCCAAGGCGCGCCAGCACATTGAGAACGCCCAGGTTGGAGTTGGCTTTTACGGCAAAGCAGACCAGATGCGGCATGCCGTCCAGGGCATCAGCGTAAGCGCGATACTGCGCCTCGATGTGCGCGCGGGAATAGACGTATGTCGGCGTGCCGAAACGCTCGGCAATGGCAGACAACGCCACTCCTTCCGCGAACAGCTCGCCGTCGCGGTAGTTGAAGGCGTCCATGACTGATTCCTAGTAGGTCGATGTCTGATGCTTGTGCGAGTGCGACTTGGTCTGGCTGGAGCCGTCGGATGAGTCGTCGTCAGGCAGGTACAGGGGACCTTTCTGACCGCAGGCAGAGACCAGACACGCAACTGCAAGCAGCGCGGCCAGGGAGGAAATCAGGCGCTTCATGGCGAAATCCTTTGTATAAGCATTAATTGCGCCCGAGTATACCGACCACCCGACAGATTGCCTATGCGCTGGAGTTCCCGTCCGGCGGGGCTTTGACGGTGCCATGCAACGATGCCGCGTGCCCCGCGCGGATTTCT
The DNA here is from genome assembly GCF_000759445.1 of Pseudomonas lutea. Classification (NCBI taxonomy): domain Bacteria; kingdom Pseudomonadati; phylum Pseudomonadota; class Gammaproteobacteria; order Pseudomonadales; family Pseudomonadaceae; genus Pseudomonas; species Pseudomonas lutea. The sequence continues at coordinate 1,654,157 of NZ_JRMB01000002.1, read as the reverse complement.
GACGCAGTGAAGGGCACTTGGGCGGGTAGCCTTTGCAATTGCCAGGGAGCGACCGTATCGTGCGTCGCTGCGCCATCCGCTGACACTTTTGAGGTTCATGCAATGAGTTTGACCGAAGCCCGCTTTCACGACCTGGTCGATGCCACCCAAGAAAAGCTCGAGGATATCTTCGACGAGAGCGGTCTGGATCTGGACCTTGAGAGCTCCGCCGGAGTGTTGACCGTGAAGTTTGAAAATGGCTCTCAGTTTATCTTCAGTCGCCAGGAGCCTTTGCGTCAGCTGTGGCTGGCGGCAGTGGATGGTGGTTTCCACTTCGACTACGACGAAGAAGGCAGTCGCTGGGTGTGCGATAAGAGTGAAGAGCTGTTAGGCGAAATGCTGCAGCGGCTGGCGCAAAAGCAGGCCGGGGCCGACATCGATTTCGACGCCCTCGACGGCAGCGACGGCAACCGCTGATGGCTGTTGGTGCCACGGCGGCCAAGCCAGCAAAACCGTTGTTCAGCAATGTCAGCCCGGCGGTGCCGTCGCCGTGCATCAGCATCTGTCGGCTTGACGAGGACAAGGTCTGCACGGGATGTCAGCGCCACGTCGAAGACATCCGCGAATGGCGGTCGGCGACCGACGAGCGCCGTCGGGAGATCGTCCGCCAAGCGGATTTGCGTCGCAGCACGACTTCCAGACAAGCGTGTGAATGACTGAGCCCTGGGATCTGTAGGCGCCGGCTTGCTGGCCAATCTGATTCGGCGTTTACCTGGCAGCGCCTGGATAAACGCCTTCGCCAGCAAGCCGGCTCCTACAATATTCGGTTCATGGCGCGAAGCTGGGGCTACGTCGCGTCACGCCTCATGTCGTAAAGCCGCCCTTGTGTCGAACCGCCGTCCAGGCCGCAGCAATAGTCACATCTGATCCATCGCCGCATTCAGCGAGTCTTCGAGCTGCGCCTTGTAGCGCAGGAACAGAATCGTCTGCCCATGCGTGTCTCCGAGTATTCCTGAAAGGTCCAGGTCGGTGATGTAGCAGCGGTACCGTTGCGCTTCGCGCCGCTGCTCGAGGATCCGCCGAGCCACGACGCTGAACAGCTGATCGCCATATTCCAGCTCGGAAAATTCCATCCCGTCGCAATACAGTGTCACGCTCACCTGGCCGGGCGATGCCTCCTCGATGATCGCCTGCACGTCAAAGAATGAATTGTCGATCAGTACGGTCGGCGGCGGGCGGTGCTCGACGCGACGGGCTCGACCTGAGCCGTCCGGGGTGATGCGGTAATACAGCGTTTCCAGCGACATCGAACCCGGCGGGTTATCCAGCGGCAGCAATGCCACGCGACGATACATCAGCGACTGGAAAAAACGTCGCAGCGGCACCAGCAGGCTGGGTTCATCGTGGTAGTCCACACGCTGATGCCACAGCGAATTATGTTCATCGAGCACATACAGATCGGCATGCGGTTCATTTATCCGATAAAACACTTGGACGCATTCCGGGTGGCCATAAGGGATAAGCAGGGACAGGTCCGAATCATCCAGTGCCTGGGGGTCCAGATGAATCGGGCTGTAAGTGGAGAGTTCTTCACCCAGATATGCGTACAGCGCCGGCAAATGCTCAAGCGCGACATGGCTGATGTGGCCCGGCATCATCTCCAGCACGTGATAGCGTTGCTCGACCTGGATGAGGTACCGATGATTCAGTCGCCGGGCCAGCAGCAGTTGCGCCGTGCCGATGAGCTCCTCCACACGTTGCGCAATTGCCGGTGCGCGGTTGTGACAGAAGCTACGCACGCGAATGACGGGTTTCGTAGCGGTCGCCTCAAGCCCGTTGAGCAACTCGGTCAGGCAGTCCAGCAACGCATACGGACCGTCGAAGCGATTGACCAGCACCTCGTTCCAGCTGTTGAGGGTGATTTGATCGAACGTCAATACGAGATTTTCCCGAACGCCGGCATAGCTCAGGGAATCGGTGCGCTCCGTGGTCATCAGGATGTTCAGATCTTTATGGTGCCGGAGTGGATCGACGCCGACGTTGACCAGCAGCAGTATCTCGCGAGGCACGCTAGGGCTCAGCAACACGTCTTCCTCGACCATGCCCAGCGGCAGAGCAATGGTCTGTTGCAAGGCGCCCTGGAGGTTGAACAGCTCAAACTCGGTCAGATCGCTGATGCCCGGATGCAGCGCAAGGTGCGTGCTGGTGTCGATGACGGTGTTGCGATGGCACCACGTCAACAGTTCGAGCAACTCGCGACAGCGCTTTATCGGAGCGAAAGTTTCCAGTTCGTACGCGCTCAGATTGCCGTTATAGAGACACCATTGGTATTTGCCAGGCTCGCGCTTGTTGGGTAACTGCGCCAGTGTCAGGGTGTCTTCCGCCAGATCCGGCGCGATGCCCGGGTTCAAAAACTCCACTTTGCCGGCTTTGCGCTCGAATGCAGCGTACAAGCGGCGCCCGAGCACACTGAGGTCGCGCTTGTTGATTGAAGTCCCTGCCTTGTGCGCGCGGGCGAACTGGATCAGGAAGCGGTAGCTGAGGTTGAGCTCGCCCACTACCGCGCGACGTTCGCTGGCCACCTGCCGGACTTTCCACTGGCTGCGACTGTCCAGCAGCGCGAGTTGGCGCTCGTCCCACTTCCACTCACTGACCAGTCGCTCCAGCAAAGCACGTTGCCAGCCGGTAGTGCGGTGGCGCGCTGCGCCAGTCAGCTTTTTGTTCACCTTCAGGTATAGGCTGCGGCGTACCAGCTCAAGGCGTTCAGGCTCTCTTCTGGCGAGCAGGTATTCTTCGATGCGCCGATAAACCATGACGTAGGGATCAAGCTCATCCAGATCGGCCTGACAGGTGAACACCGCTTGCTTGAAGCGCATGCTCAGGCACTGCACCTCGGGATGCTCACTGGCATAGACTTCGGTCAGCAGCAGCTTGAGCACTGATTTGTAGGGCGATTCAATACCCTTGAACAGCTGCCAAAGCCCGGCACCGATGAATTCGCCCGGCGGTATGAGCGACATATTCCCCAAATCCAGCACTTCGTCGGCGCGGATAAAGCGCTTCGACAACAGGGTATGCGTGTATTCGGCGTATCGGGTTTCTTCGTAAACCGGCACCAGCCACCACATCGGGGTGCGCCCGGCCAGCCAGATGGCGGTGCGATAGAACTCGTCGAGTAGCAAAAAGTGCTGGGTCGTCCCGCAGTCTTCACCGCTTAGCTGCGCGTCTCGCTCGCCGGCGACGAAGCGCTGCGGGTCAACCAGAAAAAAGTGCGCCTCGGCGCCCATGCTCGCTGCCCAGCTTTCAAGCGCCTGACATTTTTTGCGCAGCTCCTGGACGTCCTCCGCAGACAGGTACGGGTCATGGCAGATCCATACGTCCATATCGCTCTGGTCGGTCTGCGCAAGCGTGCCAAGACTGCCCATCAGGAAGATGCCGTGAATCGGCTGCGGCGCATTCCCGCGGCGTGGTTTGTAGGAAAAAGACCGTGTCAGGCGTTGCGCCTCGGCAAGGGCCTGGCCATCAGGCTCGTAGTGTGAAACCCCGGCCGGTGTGGACCCTGAAACATAGCCTGGGAACAGCGGGTGATTGACGTGAAAAAAAAGCGGGAGCAGCGCAAGCACACTCTGCTGCCTCGTCGACAGCCCTTCATTTGCGCGTAGCAACCGGCCTTGGCTTAAGGCCAGAAAACGGCTTCGTAATTGAGCGAGGACCTTGCGGTCAATGCCCTCATCCAAATCCGGGCGAATTTCGGAACTACGCGTCATCGCGACTCGAAGCCGGCGGGCGGCACTGCATAAAGGGTGAAGGTGTAGCGACAGTCAAGACGGTTACCGATGGGGCCGAAAGGGCTCGGGCAACTGCGCGTCTTTTTTATGGCGCCATTATTTTATCGGCGCAGCATCGTATAAATGGAGGATTCGCGAAACCTTTATTTAATGCGTCCAGGCAAGGCTTCGCGAGGTGCAGGTTCAGGCGGCTTCCTGGCTCGTGGCGAGAATAATCAGCAGCGATTGCGCATGTTCGGCGGCATCCAGCCCAAGGCTGGTCAGGTACCCGCCATCGACTTGCGTGATGAGGCCTTTGTCAAAGAGGCGTTGAGTGGCGGCGATGGCCGCAGGTGCTGCGACATGGTGAACCTTCAGACCCTCTTTGGTGTTACTCAGATTGAACAGCGACAGGATTTCCAGCTCGGCAACCACTTCAGGGGTAAACGACATAGGTGCTCCAGACTTTTCCAGTGGATACACCGCGACCAAAATCGCAGGCGTGACGGCCTCGTCGCCAGGCGACAGCGAGGCTGTTGGAGTGTAGTTAGCGTCTGGGGATTTTGCAGAAAGTATCTGGCCGGTCGTCAGATCGGTGATCGACCGGCATGTGCAGCGGAGGTTTACTCTTCGTCAGCCAGCTTCACACCGGGCGGCATGTCAGGCAGCGCGCGCAGCGCTTGTTCATACCAGGCGGTATTGAAAGGGCGGTCGTCCTCAAGGATGCCGTCGATTTCGACCGCCAGCACGTGGGCCATCATCACCAGAATTTCTTCACGCTCGTAACCGACCAGAGTCAGCTTGTTGAACGTGGCTTTGGCCGCTGGCGGGTTATCGCTTTCAATCTGGTTTTCAATCGCCTGAATCAGGGTCGTCTCGGCAAACTCTTCTTCGTCGTTTTCGATGTGGCCGCTCATGGTGTCCTCGATGTACTGCCCATTAGTGAGGCCGCCCGTGTCGGGCGGCCCGTTCGAAGCGTTCAGCGCGTGGCGAGCAAATGCTGGCCGCGCGCAACCGCCGCTCTGACCTGTGCCGGTGCAGTGCCGCCGATGTGATTGCGGGCGTTGACCGAGCCCTCGAGCGTCAGCACCGCGAAGACGTCCTGTTCGATCTGGTCGCTGAACCGGCGAAGCTCGTCCAGCGTCATCTCGGCCAGGTCTTTGCCGGTCTCGACGCCATACTTGACTGCGTGACCGACGATCTCGTGGCAATCACGGAATGGCAGCCCGCGGCGAACCAGGTAGTCGGCAAGGTCGGTAGCGGTGGAAAACCCGCGCAGCGCCGCTTCACGCATGATCGCGTGTTTTGGCTTGATCGCCGGAATCATGTCGGCGAAGGCGCGCAGCGAATCGCGCAGCGTGTCGGCTGCGTCGAACAGTGGCTCCTTGTCCTCCTGGTTGTCCTTGTTGTAAGCCAGCGGCTGGCCCTTCATCAGGGTCAACAGGCCCATCAGGGCGCCGAATACGCGGCCGCTTTTGCCACGAACCAGCTCGGGCACGTCAGGGTTTTTCTTTTGCGGCATGATCGAACTGCCGGTGCAGAAGCGGTCAGGCAGGTCGATAAACTGAAATTGCGCGCTGGTCCACAGCACCAGCTCTTCGGAGAAGCGCGACAGGTGCATCATGGCGATGCTGGCCGCAGAGCAGAATTCGATGGCGAAGTCGCGGTCCGAAACGCTATCCAGCGAGTTGCCACCTACGGCCTCAAAACCCAAAAGCTGACACGTCAGCTCGCGGTCGATGGGGTAGGTGGTACCGGCCAGCGCGGCGCTGCCCAGCGGCATGCGGTTGGTGCGCTTGCGGCAGTCGACCAGGCGTTCGTAATCACGGCTGAGCATCTCGAACCACGCCAGCATGTGGTGGCCGAAGGTGACCGGCTGTGCTGTTTGCAGGTGGGTGAAGCCCGGCATGATGCTGTCGGCTTCGCGCTCGGCCAGGCCCAGCAGGCCTTCTTGCAGGCGGGTGATCTCGGCCAGAATCAGGTCGATCTCGTCACGCAGCCAGAGGCGGATGTCGGTTGCAACCTGGTCATTTCGGCTACGGCCGGTGTGCAGCTTTTTACCGGTGACGCCGATGCGGTCGGTCAGCCGCGCCTCGATGTTCATGTGCACGTCTTCAAGGTCCACGCGCCAATCGAACGTGCCGGCCTCGATCTCGCCCTGAATGGTGGCGAGCCCGCTGATGATAGTGTCGCGCTCGGCGTCGGTCAGCACGCCGACCTTGGCCAGCATCTTGGCGTGGGCAACGGAACCCATGATGTCGTGCCGATAAAGGCGCTGATCGAAAGTGACGGAGGCGGTGAAGCGCGCGACGAACGCGTCGACGGGTTCACTGAAGCGGCCGCCCCAGGACTGATTGGTCTTGTCGGTGCTCATGATTCGCTCGCTGCTGTGCTGGTTGCTGAACTGATAAAAATCGGCGCCGGCCGATTCTAAAGGCGCGGCCGATGATAACAGCATTGCTGCTTATTTATCCCCGGCGGCTTGCCCGCAACGGTAGTAGCGAAGAGACTGGCCATCATGCAAAACGCGCGTAAACACCCGGGCCAGATCGGCCCGCCTGACAAAGAGTTCTTCCTCCCGGAACTGTGCCTGCCCCAGGCGTTGCTGATACTGGTGGTGCTGGCAGAGCTGCTGGTCTTTGTGCTTGTGCTCATTGAACCGATGCGGCCAGAGTTCGACTGGGTGCGGCTGGCGCTGATATCCCTGTTCGTGCAGTGGATAGTTTTGCTTTCCGCCGCGCTGTTATGCGGCTTACGGCCATGGCTGGCCCGGTTGCGTCCTGGGGTGGCGGGCTCCGTGGGTTGTCTGCTGGTCGTCGCAGTGACGCTGCTGTGCACCGCGGTGACTGACTACTGCCAAGTCAATGCCGCGACCTCGTTGGGTGGCGTCATCGAGCGGTATCTGCGTTATGCCCTGATCGCCCTGATCATGTCTGCGCTGATGCTGCGTTATTTTTATCTGCAAAGTCAGTGGCGCAAGCAGCAACAGGCCGAACTTCAGGCTCGGATTGAGTCCTTGCAGGCGCGTATTCGTCCGCACTTCCTGTTCAACACGCTTAACAGTATCGCCAGCCTGGTCACCACCGACCCGCATAAGGCGGAGCAAGCCGTGCTCGATCTGTCGGACCTGTTTCGGGCCAGTCTGGGTAAGCCCGGCAGCCTGACTACGTGGCGCGAAGAGCTTGAATTGGCAAAACGCTATTTATCGATTGAGCAATATCGACTTGGAGAGCGTCTACAGATGGACTGGGCCGTAAGTGCAATTCCCGACGACTTGCCAATTCCCCAGCTAACCTTGCAGCCATTGTTGGAAAACGCATTGATTTACGGCATCGCGCCCCGTGTTGAAGGCGGCGTGGTCAGGGTCGAGGCGGACTACGAAGGGGGAGTATTCACATTGCGCGTCAGTAATCCTTACGATGAGGCCGCCTTACGGCAAAACTCAAGCGGCACTCAGCAGGCCTTGGCCAACATCGGCGCTCGACTCACGGCACTTTTCGGTCCCCTCGCCAGTCTGAGCGTGGAGCGCCGAGACGGTCGTCACTTCACCTGTCTACGCTATCCTTGTGCGAGACTCACGCAGGAAGCCAGAGCTATATGAATGTCCTGATCGTTGATGATGAACCCCTAGCCCGAGACCGCTTGAGCCGCATGGTAAGCGAGCTTGAGGGCTACAAGGTTCTTGAACCCAGCGCCACAAATGGCGAAGAAGCCTTGCAGCTGATTGAAAATTTGAAACCCGACGTGGTGTTGCTGGATATCCGCATGCCTGGCCTGGACGGTCTCCAGGTCGCGGCTAAATTGTGCGAGCGCGACGCCCCACCCGCAGTGGTGTTCTGTACCGCGCACGATGAGTTCGCGCTTGAAGCCTTCAAGGTGAGTGCCGTTGGTTACCTGGTCAAACCGGTTCGTCCCGAACACTTGCTCGAAGCATTGCGCAAGGCCGAGCGGCCTAATCGCGTGCAGCTCGCTGCCATGACCCGACCCGCCGCCGAGAGCGGTGCCGGTCCCCGGAGTCATATCAGCGCCAGAACCCGCAAGGGCATCGAACTGATCCCGCTGGCCGAAGTTATCTATTTCATTGCCGACCACAAGTACGTGACCTTGCGCCACGAGGGCGGCGAAGTGCTGTTGGATGAGCCACTCAAGGCGTTGGAGGACGAGTTCGGTGATCGCTTTGTACGCATTCACCGCAACGCGCTGGTAGCCCGGGAACGGATCGAACGCCTTCAGCGCACGCCGCTGGGTCACTTTCAGCTGTTCCTGAAAGGGCTTAATGGCGACGCATTGATTGTCAGCCGCAGGCATGTAGCGGGTGTGCGCAAGATGATGCAGCAGCTGTAAGCCACCTCGGCTGGGGCTTCTGGCAAGTCAGGCAGGCGACACGCCGTCGCATGGCGTCCGTGGATCGATTGAGATCATGATGCGCGCAGATTGAATACAGTCATTCGGCCCGAACTGGTCGAGCTGTTATTATTCGCCGCATTCACTCAGTACGGACCGGTTCATGTCTTCTCGCGAAATCCGCATCGCCACTCGCAAAAGTGCCCTGGCCCTCTGGCAGGCCGAGTACGTCAAGGCCCGCCTGGAACAGGCGCATCCCGGGCTGACAGTGACGCTGGTGCCGATGGTGAGTCGCGGCGATAAACTGCTGGACTCGCCGCTTTCGAAAATCGGCGGCAAGGGTCTTTTCGTCAAAGAACTGGAAACTGCTCTGATCGAGCATGAGGCCGACATCGCCGTTCACTCGATGAAAGACGTGCCGATGGATTTCCCCCAGGGTCTCGGCCTTTTTTGCATCTGCGAGCGCGAAGACCCGCGTGACGCGTTCGTTTCCAATAACTATTCCAGTCTCGCCGAGTTGCCCGCCGGATCCGTAGTGGGCACGTCCAGCCTGCGTCGTCAGGCTCAGCTGCTAGCCCGTCGCCCGGACCTGAAAATCCAGTTTCTGCGCGGCAACGTCAACACCCGTCTGGCCAAGCTGGATGCCGGGGAGTACGACGCGATCATCCTCGCCGCCGCCGGCCTGATTCGTTTGGGCTTTGAAGACCGCATCACTGCACCCATCAGCGTCGAGCACAGCTTGCCCGCAGGCGGGCAGGGCGCAGTAGGCATAGAGTGCCGCAGCGTCGATATCGAGCTTCATGCCTTGCTTGCACCGCTGCACCATGACGACACTGCTGTGCGAGTCACGGCAGAGCGTGCGCTCAACAAGCATCTGAATGGTGGCTGCCAGGTCCCCATTGCCTGCTATTCAGTGCTGGAGGGTGATCAACTCTGGCTGCGGGGTCTGGTAGGCGACCCTTCCGGCGCGTTGCTGTTGCACGCTGAAGCGCGTGCACCCCAGGTCGACGCCCAGGCACTTGGCGTCCAGGTGGCCGAAGCGCTGCTGGCCCAAGGCGCGGCGAAGATTCTCAAAGCGGTGTATGGCGAGGCTGACGAGGCGTGAAAGGCTGGCGCTTGCTGCTGACGCGTCCGGTGGATGAATCTCGGGCGCTTGCGTTAACGCTGGCGGAAGTTGGCGTGTACAGCGCAAGTCTTCCATTGCTGGAGATCGAGCCTCTGCCAGTGTCGGAGGCCAGTCGCTCAATCGTTTATGACCTCGCTGCGTACTGCGCCGTCATCGTCGTCAGCAAACCTGCTGCGCGTTTAGGGCTGGCGATGGTTGACGAGGTCTGGCCGCAACCGCCGATGCAAAAGTGGTTCACCGTCGGCGCTGCCACTGCGCAAATTCTCGATGACTATGGCCTGCAGGTGTTCTTTCCTGAGCACGGCGACGACAGCGAGGCGTTGCTGGAGCTTCCGCAGTTTCAAGAAGCCGTGTCTGGCTATGATCCCAGAGTGTTGATTATGCGCGGTGAAGGCGGGCGCGAGTTGCTTGCCGAACGACTACGTGCACAGGGTGTGAGGGTTGATTACCTCCCGCTTTACCGTCGCAACCTGCCGCAATACCCGGCTTTCGCGCTCTCTGAGAAGGTACAAGCGGAACGCTTGAATGGGCTGGTGGTCAGCAGTGGACAGGGTTTTGAGCATCTGCGTGAGTTGGCCGGCGCCGCTTGGCCTACGCTTGCGCAGATACCGTTATTTGTACCAAGCCCCCGGGTCGCTGAAATCGCGCGTGCCGCCGGGGCGCCTACCGTAGTGGACTGCCGCGGTGCAAGCGCTGCGGCCTTGCTGACAGCATTGCGCCAACACGCCGCGCCTGCCTTACAGGCGTAATGGTCGATCAGTCGGATTACGCGACGCCTAAATGCAAAGGATGGATACGTGAGCGAAACAGTCTTGCCAAAAGATGACGTTGAACCGGTACTGGCCCAATCTGGCCCGTTGCCGGATCCAGCGTACAAAGAACCGTCGAATCGCCGCAGCAGTAACGGGCTGGCCATATTGGCCCTGTTGCTGGGCGCTGCCGGCGTTGCCGTTGGCGGCTGGAGCGTTTGGCAATTGCGCGCCATTCAAGCCGGGCATGAGGAGCAATCCGGTCAGCTGCAGGACATCGGCTCCCAGACCCAGGCGCTCAAGCAGAGTGAGCAGCAAATCGCCGCGCGCCTTGCACAACTGCCCGCTGCCGACGAGCTGGAGGACCGCCGCCGCCTTGTTACCCAGTTGCAAGGGGATCAGCAGCGCCTGAGCCAGCGTGTGGAAACCGTCCTGGGCGCCAGCCGCAAGGATTGGCGTCTGGCCGAGGCCGAGCACTTGTTGCGTCTTGCCAGCTTGAGGTTGTCTGCGCTGCAAGACATCAACAGTGCTGCGGCACTGGTTCAGGGCGCTGATGAAATCCTGCGTGAGCAGGACGACCCCGCCGCATACGCAGCCCGCGAACAGCTGGCCAAGAGTCTGACCGCGCTGCGCAGCGTCGATCAGCCGGATCGCACGGGGCTGTTCCTTCAGCTGGCCGCGGTGCGCGAACAAGTCGCGCAGCTCAACGAGCTCGCGCCGGAATACAAGGACAAGGGCGACTCGCTGTTCGGTTTGACCGACGGCAGCGAGGACAACTATTGGGCCAAGTGGTGGGACAAGATCTCCCAGTACGTGCGTATCGACTTCCATGCCGACAAGAATATTCGACCATTGCTGGCTGGTCAGAGCCTGACGCAGGTACGTCTGGCGTTGAGTCTTGCGCTCGAACAGGCGCAGTGGGCAGCGCTTAACGGTCAAGGCCCGGTGTATGACAAGGCCATGGCTGAAGCGCGAAGTGTTCTGGACGACAATTTCAATCGAGATAACCAGCAGAGCAAAGCGCTTGGCCAGCTTCTGGACGAGCTCGGCAAGCAGCCGGTTTCGGTGGCAACGCCTGACCTGACACAAAGTCTGGCTGCGGTTCAGGCGTATCTTGAGCAGCGTCATACGCCGGTCGGCGGCGCGCTGGAGAAGCGCACCGACGAGGCGCAGCCCGGGAAGCAGCCATGAAGCGCGCATACGTCGTTCTCTTCGTCCTGGTTGTGGCGGCTGCGCTGATCGGTGTCGCCATCTCGCGACATGCAGGCTATGTCCTGATCTCTTACGACGCCTTCCGCTACGAATCGAGCATTTGGGCTGCATTGGCGCTGCTGGTGGCGGTCCTGTTTATTCTGTGGCTGTTGCGCATGTTGATCGCGTTACTGACCACGTCCGGGGGCGTGGTGAATCCATGGTCACGGCGCAACCGAAGCCGCCGTGTGCAAAACGCAATCGAGCAGGGGCAGATGGATCTCGCCGAAGGGCGCTGGGCCAGTGCTCAGCGAAACTTGCACCGCGCTGCCGAAGCGGAACGCCAGCCTCTTTTGTATTACCTCGGCGCAGCCCGTGCCGCAAACGAGCAGGGCCGTTACGAGGACAGCGATAACCTGCTTGAACGTGCGCTGGAGCGTCAGCCTCACGCCGAACTGGCTATCGCGTTGAGCCACGCCCAACTGCAAGTGGATCGAGGTGATCTCGACGGGGCATTGGTCACGCTGCAAGCCATGCAGGAGCGCCATCCGCATAATCCGCAGGTGTTGCGCCAGCTGCAGCGGCTGTACCGCGAACGCGGCGAGTGGCATGAGTTGATTCGTCTGATGCCCGAGTTGCGTAAGGATAAAGTGCTCCCTGTGCAGGAACTGGCTGAACTGGAAAGGCGCGCATGGGGCGAAAATCTTTCGCTGGCGGCCTATCGTGTGTCTGACAGCGACACCGTCGGCGCCGGCCTACCCTCTCTGGAAAATGCCTGGCAGCAACTGACCTCGGCTCAACGTCAGGAGCCTGCACTGGTGCTGGCCTATGCCGAGCAACTGCGCCGGCTGGGCGCCGATGTGCAGGCCGAGGAAGTCCTGCGAACCGCCATTAAGCGCGATTACAACACCCATCTTGCGCGGCTGTACGGGCTGGTGCGCGGGGCCGACCCAGGCAAGCAGTTGCAAACGGCTGAAGGTTGGTTGAAAAATCACACCGATGACGCTGGCTTGTTGCTGACGCTCGGCCGGCTGTGCCTGCAGAGCAGTTTGTGGGGCAAGGCGCGCGATTACCTCGAATCCAGCCTAAGGCTGCAGCGTAACCCGGAGGCGTGCGCCGAGTTGGCGCGTCTGCTTGCACAATTGGGCGAGACCGATCGCAGCAATCAGCTGTTTCAGGAAGGTTTGGGTCTGCTGGATGAGCGTTTGCTTGCCCGTCCTCTTCCGGCGCTGTCACGTGTTTAGCTAGAAGTCATAACTAGACCCGAGAGGCCCGAATGCGGGCCTTTCGTTTATCTGATTCGTCGGCGTCTGTAGGACGATTCTGAGCATGTTGTGGTTTGTTGGTGGATTCTTCGCACACCGGGAATAACGTCCTAAACACGTTGTCAGTGTTTACCTACGCAAACGGAGAAATATCCTCCATTGGGTGCCTTGAAAGCGACTCGCGCTTTCCTCTACCGTAGCCGCCTTCGTCTTTTGTTACGGATCTTCCATGCAGCTGGCTCGTACACGCTCCCTGTTCTCCCTAGCGTTTCTAGCCTGTGCATCAATGGTGGGAGCAGCGGTCTATCTCGGCTTTGTGATTGATGCGGCGCCGTGCCCGATGTGTCTGATTCAGCGCGTGCTGATGGCTTTGTCAGCGACCGTCTGCCTGTTCGCTGCGCTGCATGCGCCGGGCAGGAGAGGCTGGCGGGTCTACGCGGGCATTCTTTTACTGTTTTCTGCTTTGGGCGCTGGTGTTGCGGCGCGGCAGGTGTGGCTACAGGCCTCGCCGCCAGAGAACATGGCTGCATGTCTTGAAAACCTTCACTACCTGCTGGAAACGCAAACCTACCTGAAGGTTCTGGCGATGGTTTTGGCCGGAAGTGCAGGGTGCTCCGAAATCAATTGGTCCCTGTTCGGGATCAGCCTGCCGGAATGGAGTTTGCTGGCGTTTTCGGGTTTATGCCTGTTTGCGCTGTATTACCTGTTTATCGAATTTCGCCGCTTCAGATCAATGGATGTGGGGACTTCGGATTAAACGCTTGTATGAACTTTATGTCCTGCGTACCTTGATGGGCTAGTCATGCGGGCATAATCTGGGCCGCACGCATCATCGGATAATTGCTGCTGTCGACGTTTTTCGGATCTGCCAACACAAGCTCGGTCTGATCTGAAGCGCTTCAAGCGGCAGGCCCCTGAAGGGAAGAGAGAACATCATGCTGGAAAGTTGTCAGAACGCTCAGGAACGTTGGGGTGGGGTTCACAAGCTGATCGACCGCTGGTTGCAGGATCGCAACGAGCTGATCACGGCCTACGACACCCTGGGAGCAGAACCGGGAGCGTTCTCCGAGAAGCGCGCGCCTTTGCAGGAGTTCTGCGGCACATTGGTCGACTACGTTTCTGCCGGTCATTTCGAGATCTACGAGCAGCTGACCAGCGAGGCCAAGGCGTTTCATAATCAGCGCGGTCTTGAGCTTGCCGATACGCTTTATCCGCGTATCGATGTCATCACCGAGAAGCTGCTGGCATTCAATGACCTCTGCGACGAAGGCAAATGCGTCGCCGAGAAATTCAAGGAATTGGGCGGCTTGCTGCATGAGCGTTTCGAACTCGAAGACTGCCTCATTGAAGTGCTGCATACCGCACACAAGGAACAGGTTGCAGCGCAGGCCTGATCACTGTGACAGACAAAAAAGGGTGCCCTTGGGCACCCTTTTTTATTGCTTCAAATGTGCGTGTCGAACTGAGTTTGACCTTGGCCTGCGGTTTTACTGCGACACCGCCAGCAGCTCGATCTCAAATACCAGTGGCGTATAGGGGTCGATGAGATCACCTGCGCCTTCTGCGCCGTAGGCCTGCGCCGAAGGGATGACCAGACGCCATTTGGCACCTACCGGCATGTCGACCAGCGCGGTTGTCCATCCTGCGATGACGCTGTCCAGGCGGAACCATTGAGGCTGCTGGCTCTGATCGAAGATGGTCCCGTCAGGCAGGCGGCCGACGTACTTCACCTGCACGCGGCCATTGACGTCAGGTTTCGGGCCATTGCCCGGCGTTAGCTCCGTCATCAGGATGCCGTCGGCCAACTGGCGAACACCCGGTTTGGCCTTCTCGACGTCCATGAATTTTCGCTCGTCCTTCAATGCGGCTTCGGTCTGAGGCTGGGTTTGGCCGGCGCTCTCGGCCTGGGCAAGTGCAGCGTCGTGGTCGCTCAGGATCTGCTCCATGCGCTCCTGCTTGATCGCCAGCGGCTTGCCTTGATACGCCTGCTGCAACGCCTCAACCAACGCAGGCAGTTGCAGGTCAGGAGCCTCCTGACGCAGCCGTTCCCCCAGGCTTGCGCCAAGGCTGTAGGAAAGGTCGTGGGTGTTGTCGGATGCCGGAGCATCGGTCGCGCGGGCAAGGGGTACCAAGAGGAACAACGACATTAACAGGTAGCGCGACATGAATGCTCTCCGGCCTGGGAAGTGGCGATTATGCCAGCGCTGAGGCCCGAGCGTGACGGGTTTTGCCGCGTTTTTCCCCGCAATGCAACAGCGTAAGGTTCGTAGTATCAAGATGCCCTAGCGGCGGTGCAGGCGGAGGTCTAGTATGGCCGCACTCAAATCAGCCAGGAGGTAAGTCATGTCGGCCACCAAGAAGCCAGTAAACACTCCGTTGCATTTGCTCCAACAGCTTTCGGGCAGCCTGCTCGAACACCTTGAAAACGCCTGCTCGCAAGCGTTGGCTGATGCGGAAAAACTGCTCGCCAAGCTTGAAAAACAACGTGGCAAGGCACAGGAAAAGCTGCACAAGTCACGCACTAAAATGCAGGACGCTGCCGCCGCTGGCAAAGCCAAGGCGCAAGGCAAAGCCAAAGACAGCGTGGCCGAACTCGAATCTTTGCTCGACGCTTTGAAGGATCGTCAGACCGAAACCCGCAGCTACATTCTGAACCTCAAGCGTGACGCCCAAGAAAGCCTGAAGCTGGCACAAGGCATCGGCCGCGTGAAGGAAGCCGTTGGCAAAGCGCTGAACGACCGCGCCGCAAAACCGGCACTTCAAGCAACAGCTGCCAAGGCCATTGCGGAACCAACAGCCGCCAAAGCTGCAACCAAAGCGGCTGCAGCCAAACCTGTCGCGAAAGCACCGGTAAAAGCCGTTGCTGAGAAAACCGTGGCCAAGGTGACCGCTAAAACCGTGGCGAAACCTGCAGCCATCAAGGCTCCTGCTGCCAAGCCATCCGTCAGCGCTGCAAGCAAACCTGCCGCCAAGCCGGCTGCGGCAAAGCCGGCACCCAAGACGACTGCTGTCAAACCCGCCGCCGCTAAACCCGCTGCCGCTAAACCAGTCGTTGCGAAAGCCGCCGGCAAACCTGCGCCGGCCAAGTCGCCTGCTGCCAAACCTGCCGCCACTCCCAAGCCTGCGCTAAAAGCTGCGGCACCCAAGCCTGCCGGCGCGAAGGCTGCAAAACCCGCTGCCAAGCCTGCGGCCACTGTTACAGCCAAGGCAGAGGCGCCAGCGTCTGCTGCTTCGACAGTTTCGGGCGCCGACTCAACGTCGAACACCGCGTCCTAAGCGATCTCGGTCCCGGCGCGGAGCAGAACCTGCAACGCGTCGGGGCTGGCCTTGGCTGCGGCTCCCGCCAGCGCCTCCAACCATTCGCTCGAAGGCGGTGCTTCACGCTCTGGCCAATCCCTGGTCAACCGCTGCAGTCGCACCAGCAGCTCGCGTTCGGCATCAAGCTCCAACGTTTTGAGCCTGTCGCGCAGCGCTGTCAGTTCTTCATCTGCAGTCGCGGCCTCCTTCCACCGTGTGCGAACGTCTCTTATCGGCCCCACCACTTGTTCATGCCAGGGGTCGGCCAATTGTCCGATTTGTTGCGCACCCTGTGGGTCGAACAGCACGCCGCGTCGATCCATCCAGACGCCGCACAGCAGTGCACAGACGTTGGCGCCGTCTGCCTGAAGGCTAAGGCAGGCCTGCTCAACGCCTGGGCGGGCGTAAAAATCAAGGGTGAAACTCCATAGGTCTGCAAGCATCGTCATCTACCTGTTTTGGGCGAAGCTGGTAGACTCCGCCGCCATCATGATCAGACTTCAAAGCCTTACCTTACAGCGTGGTCCGCAACGTCTGCTAGAAGACGCCGAGCTGACCCTGCACGCCGGCCAGAAAGCCGGCCTTATCGGCGCGAACGGCGCCGGCAAATCCAGCCTGTTCGCATTGCTGCGGGGTGAGTTGACCCCCGATAACGGCGATTGTCTGCTGCCTGCCGACTGGCGCATCGCGCACATGCGCCAGGAGGTCGACACGCTTGATCGCTTGGCGGTGGACTACGTCCTTGATGGTGACCTGCGCCTCCGTCAGGTGCAACAGGACCTCGCTGCCGCCGAAGCTGCGCAGGACGGTGCCGCACAGGCGCGTCTGCATTCGGAACTCGACAGCGCCGACGGCTATACCGCCGATGCCAGGGCGCGCAAGCTCCTGGCGGGGCTGGGGTTCACCAACGAGCAAATGGAGCGTCAGGTTGGCGACTTCTCCGGCGGCTGGCGTATGCGTCTGAATCTGGCGCAGGCATTGATGTGCCCGTCAGACCTGCTGTTGCTCGACGAGCCCACCAACCACTTGGATCTCGACGCCATTCTCTGGCTCGAAGACTGGCTCAAAAGCTATCAGGGTACGTTGCTGCTAATCTCTCACGACCGGGACTTTCTCGATGCAGTGGTCGATCATGTCGCTCACGTCGAGCAGAAAAAGATCACGCTTTATCGCGGCGGTTACAGCGCGTTCGAGCGCGCCCGTGCCGAGCGCCTCGCGCAGCAACAACAGGCGTATGACAAGCAGCAGGCTCAGCGCGCGCACATGGAGAAATTCATTACGCGCTTCAAGGCCCAGGCCACCAAAGCCAAGCAGGCTCAGAGCCGGATCAAGGCACTGGAGCGGATGGAAGAGCTGTCCGCGGCCCACGTCGATTCTCCGTTTGATTTCACCTTCCGTGAATCGAACAAAATCTCCAGTCCGCTGCTGGATATGTCTGACGCGCGGCTGGGGTATGGCGATAAAGCCGTCCTGCAGAAGGTCAAGCTGCAGCTAACGCCGGGAGCACGCATTGGCTTGCTGGGCCCGAACGGCGCCGGTAAATCTACGTTGATCAAGAACCTTGCCGGTGAGCTTGAACCACTGAGCGGCCGTATGGTGCGCGGCGAGAACACGGTGGTTGGCTACTTTGCCCAGCACCAGCTCGACTCGCTGGACGCCAAGGCCAGCCCACTGCTGCATCTGCAGCGCATTGCTCCTGCCGAGCGCGAGCAGGCGTTGCGTGATTTCCTCGGTGGTTTCGACTTCCGTGGTGCGCGCCTGGACGAGCCAGTGCTGAATTTCTCGGGCGGCGAGAAGGCAAGGCTGGCGTTGGCGCTGATTGCCTGGGACAAACCCAATCTGCTGCTGCTCGACGAACCCACCAACCACCTCGACCTGGAAATGCGTCTGGCCTTGACCATGGCGTTGCAAGAGTTCAGTGGTGCGGTGCTGGTGGTGTCTCACGATCGTCATTTGCTCAAAAGCACGACTGATAACTTCCTGCTGGTCGCCGACGGCGTTGTGCAGGAGTTTGACGGTGACCTGGATGATTATGCGCGTTGGCTGGTGGACTACCGGCTGCGCAATGCACCGGTCAGCAATACCCCGGTGAATGTCGACAAGACTGACAAAAAGGCTCAGCGTCAGCAGGCTGCGGCGTTGCGTCAGCAACTCGCCCCGCACAAGCGCGAAGCGGACAAGCTCGAAAAAGAGCTTGGCACACTGCACGAGAAACTGGCGAAGATCGAATCGGCACTGGGCGACAGTGGTATTTACGAAGCTGCCAACAAAGACAGGTTGCGCGACCTGCTTGCAGATCAGGCCAAGCTCAAATCCCGCGAATCCGAGCTTGAAGAAGCGTGGATGGAAGCATTGGAATTGCTTGAGTCCATGCAGGCAGAGCTGGAAGCGTTGTCCTGATGGAGTCACTGGCTTTACCCGTTCCGGCGTATTGGATCGAACCCATTCTTGTCGGCCTGCAGATCCTCTTGATTCTGCTGGTCGGCTACACGCTGCAGCGCGTGGTGGGCCGATTCCTGACCCGTCTGGCCGAACGCTATCCGCTCTTGCCTCCAGAGCTTTTGGTCATGCTGCGCGGTGGATTGCGCTGGTTGATCATGGGCACCGCTTTCGTTGCGGTGCTGGGTCGCCTGGGTGTATCAGCCTCTGTGCTCTGGGCTGCGTTGTCCGGCTTTGTCGCGGTGGCGGCCGTGGCGTTCTTCGCCTTGTGGAGCGTGTTGTCGAACCTGCTGTGCGCCGTCCTGATTTTTACCATGGGGCCGTTTCGCATCGGCGATGTGGTTGAGCTGGTCGACACCACTGACAAGCCGGGCATCAAGGGGCGCGTCACGGCGATCAACCTGATGTTCACCACATTGATCGAGCCTGCCGAGCTGGGTGGCACGCTTGTGCAGGTTCCCAACAGCCAGTTCTTCCAGAAATCCATCCGGCGCTGGCGCGGCAATGACGGTGCAGCGGTCATCTCGGCGCAGAAGCGTCTCGCTGAAACTACTCAACGCTGACAGACCGGAACAGCTGCCGGCCAAGCGGCCGCAACAGTCAGAAATGATTGGTTTTCGGCCCCCGGAAGCACTACGTTAGGGCCAGGATTACTGCCTGAGGTGCGTTATGTCGCTTGAAACATGGTTGGCCTTCCTGGCCGCCAGCTGGATCATCAGCCTTTCTCCAGGTGCAGGTGCCATCGCCTCCATGTCCAGCGGCCTGCAGTACGGATTCTGGCGTGGCTATTGGAATGCGCTGGGCTTGCAGATCGCCCTGGTCGCGCAAATTGCAGTGGTGGCCGCAGGGCTAGGCGCTGTGCTGGCGACCTCCGCAATAGCGTTCACGCTGATCAAGTGGTTTGGCGTCGCGTATCTGGTGTACCTGGGCGTCAAACAGTGGCGTGCCCTGCCGAGCGATCTGGCCGACGATTCGGCGGTGCGCCCTGTAGGCAAACCTCTGACGCTCGTGGCGCGAGGGTTTCTGGTGAACATCAGCAACCCCAAGGCGCTGGTGTTCATGCTGGCGGTCCTGCCGCAGTTCATTGACCCCCATCAGCCGCTGGTGCCGCAATATCTGATCATCGCGGCAACCATGGTCTGTGTGGACCTCATAGTCATGGCGGGCTATACGGGCCTTGCGTCCAAAGTGCTTCGGGTACTCAAGACCCCCAGGCAGCAGCGACGAATGAACCGCACCTTTGCCGGATTGTTCATCAGCGCGGCGGCGTTCCTTGCCACGTTGCACCGCGCTTGATCAACGCGCCGCTGAGCATGAAATCTACCTGCGCATTGCCAGCGCTTCCTGGCGAACGCCGATCTCGCTGTTACTGAGTGAGACTGGCTCAGGTAAAAAGCGCCGGGGCTGGTACCGCTTAATTCATATTCCGAAGCTGGAGTTACCTATGCGCGTCTGGATTGATGCCGACGCCTGCCCAAAGGCGGCCAAAGACTTGGTCATCAAGTTCGCCCTCAAACGCAAGTTCGAGGTCGTGTTAGTGGCAGGGCAAAGTCAAATCAAGCCCAGCCTGAGTCTGGTCAAACTGATCGTTGTGCCCAGCGGTCCGGACGCGGCCGATGATTATCTGGTCGAGCATGCCGTACCGGGTGAGTTGGTTATCTGCAGCGACGTGCCGCTGGCAGATCGGCTGGTCAAGAACGGCGTGGCAGCGCTTGATCCGCGGGGTAAGGAATTTGATGCCCAGAACATGGGCCAGCGCCTGGCGATGCGTAATCTTTTTACCGATCTGCGTGAGCAGGGCCAGGCGAGCGGCGGGCAGGGCGCGTATGGCGAGCGTGAGAAGCAGGCATTCGCCAATTGTCTGGACCGGATTCTGACGCGCCTGGCCCGGGAGTTCGCCCAACCTGCCGTGGAGTCTCCGCAGAACTGATGTGCGCAGGTTTTAGATGCCCGGCCTGCAAGCCTGCTTACGAGCGGCGCCCCTTGGCGGAAACCATAACGAGTCAGGCAGAAGCGCGTTCTTCGTTTTCCTGCACCAGTTCAAGTACACGATCCACCAGCTTGTTGATGCCGGATGCGGCGTCGCCAATAGACTTGGCAACCATATAAGCGGGCGTGCTGACCAACTTGCGATCCTTGTCCTCGACGATGTCGGTTACTTCACAGTCCTGATGAGTGCCGCCCATACGGGTGATGGCTGCCGCAGTGTCGACGTCGTTGCCAATCGTGCAAGTAACGCCCGGTCCGTAAATCTTCGCAGCCAATGCCGGGGACACGCAGATGAGCCCCACGGGCTTGCCAGCCGCAGCAAACGCCTCGGCCATCGCCAGCACTTCAGCCTGCACTTTGCAGCTGGCGCCCTGTGTGGCGAAGTTTGAAAGATTTTTCGCGGCTCCAAAGCCACCCGGGATTATCAGCGCATCGAATTCGGTCACGTCGGCCTCCCGAATATCCTCGATGGCGCCTCGGGCGATTCGCGCCGACTCGACCAGCACATTGCGCGCTTCCGGCATTTCTTCGCCGGTCAGGTGATTGACGACATGGTGCTGGGGGATGTTGGGTGCAAAGCACTTCACCAGAGCGCCGCGCTGATCAAGGCGCAGCAGCGTGAGGACGCTTTCATTAATCTCCGCGCCGTCGTAAACGCCGCAGCCAGAAAGAATTACGGCCACTTTTTTAGTCATTCATGTGTTCCTCTCTCGGGCGATCCGCCTGGACCGGTAAGCGGGCCAGCCGTGCGCTGATTGTCACTAGGCATGAACCTGGGACAACGTCTGCAGCGAATCTCTCCGGAAACATCGGCAGGCGCCGAGCCTTTACTCGTCTGGCGTGCTTTTGGTTTCCGCGTCGGCAGCGACTGCCAGCTTGGCTTCGCGAGCAACGCGAGCGTTCTTGATGCGGCGGCGTATCCAAAGCAGCACACCGATCACCAGCAGCGCGCCGAGCACCCACAGCTCGTACTTCTTGACGTTGCCCAGCAGGCCCTCAAGCACGGAGCCGAACTTGTACGCCGCGGCGCCAAGCGCTGCTGCCCACACAGCTGCGCCAATGCCGTTAAGTAACAGGTAGCGACCGGATGGGTACCCGGACAAGCCGATGGCCACGGGCATGACTGTACGCAACCCATAAACGAAGCGGAAACTCAGCACCCAGATGTCGGGGTGACGCCGGATATGCTCCAGCGCCCGGTCGCCCATCAATTGCCAGCGTGGCTTGCGAGCCAAGAGCTTGCGGCCATGTTTGCGTCCCATGAAATACCACAACTGATCGCCTGCGTAGCTGCCGAAAAAAGCCACGACCACGACAATGTTGATATCCATGTATCCGCGGAACGCAAGAAATCCGGCAAGCACCAAAATGGTCTCGCCTTCAAAAAAGGTCCCGAGGAAAAGGGCGAAATAGCCAAATTCTTGTAAAAAATGCTGGAGCATCATTTGGGTGCTGGCGAAATGAACGCGCAGCCTAACGCGCCCAAGGCATTCAGGAAAGTATGCAAATGTGTCACCGCGTTAAAGTTTCCTACGTTCGGGACCGAATATTCGCTTGGGAGGAGGGTTTGTGTCCTACGCGATACGTCGTCATTACAGCTGTCACGCAAGCGTCATAATCGCCGCTTATAAATGTCACGCTTGCCCGTCTGGACGGGCCGGGAGCATTCCGTGCGCTTTGCCCTCATCGTCAGCTCCACGCGCTGTGCTCCATTGAGCCGCGCGCAGTTCGCACCTGCTGCGCTCCACAGCAGCCCGCTGCCGCTCGTGTTCTCGTACCTCTTGTGTGGCGCCAGACGCAGCATGGTGCCCGCGCCGTCCGGCAGGGGCAGCAAATCTGCATGGCGGGGGTTGCACGGCGGGGAGAAATCCGTAGCGTGGGCAGTCAAACCGCTCACATCATCGGCCCTGACGCTTGTCGCTCTGACGCATACGATCGGATCGCGCTGCATGTCCCTATAACCGCTACGCCGTTGGCGTGACCGTTGCCCCATGCCGTACGTCACCACAGTTATGGCACAAGCGGCATTCCGACACCGGCCAAATGCGCGGCCCAACTGTTACAAGGCCAATTGCCTTACAGGATTATCAATGAGCACCGAAGGATCTACCGAAGCCGCAGTCGAGCTTGACCCTCAGCCCGTCAACCGAGAGGTCACTGCCGTTGTCGAGCCGACCATTGAAGTGGTCCCTGCGCTGGAACCCCACCATCCGGCCCCGCACATCGCCGCAGTGCCCAATCTGGATGACAGCAGCCTTTACATTCATCGCGAGCTGTCGCAACTGCAGTTCAACATCCGAGTGCTGGAACAGGCGCTGGACGAGTCCTATCCGCTCCTTGAGCGGCTCAAGTTTCTGCTGATCTTTTCCAGCAACCTGGACGAGTTCTTCGAAATCCGGGTCGCAGGCCTCAAGAAGCAAATTACCTTTGCCCGCGAGCAGGCAGGTGCGGATGGCTTGCAGCCCCATCAGGCGCTGGCGCGCATCAGTGAGCTGGTCCACGGCCATGTGGATCGTCAATACGCCATTCTTAACGACATCCTTTTGCCGGAGCTTGAAAAGCATCAGGTGCGGTTCATTCGCCGGCGCAACTGGAATGCCAAGATCAAAGCCTGGGTGCGTCGCTATTTCCGTGACGAGATCGCGCCGATCATCACGCCGATCGGTCTGGACCCGACCCACCCGTTCCCGTTGCTGGTGAACAAGTCGCTGAACTTCATCGTGGAGCTGGAAGGTATTGATGCCTTCGGTCGCGATTCAGGTCTGGCCATCATCCCGGCACCGCGACTGCTGCCGCGTATCATCAAAGTGCCTGAAGACGTTGGCGGCCCAGGGGACAACTACGTGTTCCTGTCGTCGATGATTCATGCCCATGCCGATGACCTGTTTCAGGGCATGAAGGTCAAAGGCTGCTACCAGTTCCGCCTGACCCGCAACGCCGACTTGGCGCTCGACTCCGAAGACGTGGAAGACCTTGCGCGCGCATTGCGTGGTGAGTTGTTCTCCCGCCGTTATGGCGACGCGGTGCGGCTGGAAGTGGCAGACACCTGCCCGAAACTGCTATCGGATTACCTGCTCAAGCAATTCAACCTGAGCGAGACCGAGTTGTATCAGGTCAACGGTCCGGTGAACCTGACGCGGCTGTTCAGCATTACCGGTCTGGACAGCCACCCCGAGCTGCAATACATGCCGTTCACCCCGGCGATCCCCAAGCTGCTGCAAAACAGCGAGAACATTTTCAACGTGATCAGCAAGCAGGACATTCTGCTGCTGCATCCCTTTGAATCCTTCACGCCGGTGGTGGACCTGCTGCGTCAGGCGGCGAAAGATCCTCACGTACTGGCCGTGCGTCAGACGCTGTACCGCAGCGGCGCCAACTCTGAAATCGTCGACGCGCTGGTGGACGCCGCCCGCAACGGCAAGGAAGTCACCGCCGTCATCGAACTGCGCGCCAGGTTCGACGAAGAATCGAACCTGCAACTCGCGAGCCGCCTGCAAGCGGCTGGCGCGGTAGTGATCTACGGCGTAGTGGGTTACAAGACTCACGCAAAAATGATGCTTATCTTGCGGCGTGAAGCGGGCGAGATCGTCCGATACGCGCATTTGGGCACCGGCAACTACCATGCGGGTAACGCCCGCCTGTACACCGACTACAGCCTGCTGACATCTGACGATGCATTGTGCGAAGACGTCGGCAAACTGTTCAGTCAGTTAATCGGCATGGGTAAGACCCTGCGCATGAAAAAGCTGCTGCATGCGCCGTTCACGCTCAAAAAAGGCATGCTCGACATGATTGCCCGAGAGACGCAATTCGCGTCAGAAGGCAAGCCCGCGCACATCATTGCCAAGTTCAACTCGCTGACCGATCCGAAGATCATCCGCGCGTTGTACAAGGCCAGCCAGACCGGGGTCAAAATCGACCTCGTGGTGCGTGGCATGTGCTGCCTGCGCCCTGGCGTGCCAGGCGTCTCGCACAACATCCAGGTGCGCTCGATCGTCGGCCGCTTCCTTGAGCACACCCGAGTGTTCTACTTCCTCAACGGCGGCGACGAGCAGATGTTCCTCTCCAGCGCCGACTGGATGGAGCGCAACCTCGACAAGCGCGTCGAGACCTGCTTCCCGGTTGAGGGCAAGAAACTCATCTTGAGAGTAAAGAAAGAGCTAGAGGGGTATTTGACCGACAACACCCACGCCTGGCTGCTGCAGCCAGACGGGCGCTACCTGCGCAGCACCCCGACCGGCAATCAGAACGCCCGCAATGTGCAGGCGATGCTGTTGGAAAAGCTGAGCAACCCGGTCCTCAGCGTACGTTGAGGACGATGCCGACTCGGGTCAGCCACTCCGCTTCCAGCGCGAAGTCGGCCTGAGTCAGCTGGTTGTTTTCCAGCCAGCCATCCGGGAACACGATGTCCAGGGTGTGATCGTTGGCGGTAAGCACAGGCTGCGGCATCTCTTGGGTGCCCCGGATGTGGTGGAACAGGATCGCGAAACGCAGCAATACGCACAGACGGATCAGCTTGACGCCTTCGTTGCCGAATTCGGCAAATTTATCCTTCGGAATATTGCGACGATGCCCGCGCACCAGCAGCGCGAGCATCTGCTGGTCTTCGCGTGAAAATCCAGCGAGGTCCGAGTGCTCGATCAAGTAGGCGCCATGCTTGTGGTAATGATAGTGAGCGATGTCCAGCCCCACCTCATGCACCTTTGCCGCCCAGCTCAATAGCTCGCGGTACGCTTTGTCTTCCAGCTCCCAGGCCTTGGCTACTTGCTCCAGTGCCGACAGCGCCTTGCGCTCTACGCGAGCGGCTTGCTCCAGATCGACGTGATAGCGCTCCATCAGCGAGCTGAGCGTGCGCTCGCGCACGTCTTCGTGATGATGGCGACCCAGCAGGTCGTAGAGCACGCCCTCGCGCAGCGCGCCCTCACAGTGGTCCATGCGCTTGAGGTCGAGGGCGTCGAAAATGGCTTCGAGAATCGCCAGGCCCGCCGGGAAGATCGCCCGGCGGTCAGGCTTGAGGCCTTCGAAATCGATCTTATCCACTTCACCCAGCTTCATCAGCTTGCGCTTGAGCCAGGCCAGGCCTTCGGCATTGACCTCGCCATTGCCGTGACCGCCTGCCTTTAAGGCCAGCCCGATGGCGCGAATGGTCCCGGACGAGCCGATAGCCTCATCCCATGTCAGACGATGCAGCGCGTGCTCAATGCTCATGATTTCAAGGCGCGCCGCTGTGTAGGCCTGTGCGTAGCGCGCCGGCGTGATCTTGCCGTCCTTGAAATAGCGCTGGGTAAAGCTGACACAACCCATTTGCAGGCTTTCGCGCAGCAACGGCTCAAAGCGCTGGCCAATGATGAATTCGGTACTGCCGCCGCCAATGTCGGCGACGAGGCGTTTGCCAGGCGTGTCGGCCAACGTATGGGACACGCCCAGATAGATCAGACGCGCTTCTTCACGGCCCGAAATGACCTCCACCGGATGGCCGAGAATTTCTTCGGCGCGGTGGATGAACTCGTTGCGATTACGGGCTTCTCGCAGGGCGTTGGTGCCGACGATGCGCACAGCGCCGGGCGGCATGCCATTGATCAGTTGGGCAAAGCGCTTGAGGCAGTCGAGCCCGCGCTGCATGGATTCTTCGCTGAGGCGGCGGTCGTCGTCGATCCCCGCGGCCAGCTGCACTTTCTCACCGAGCCGCTCCAGGATGCGAATTTCGCCCTGATTGGCTTTGGCGACAACCATATGGAAGCTGTTGGAGCCCAGGTCGATCGCGGCGATCAGCGAGAGGTTTTTGGCTGTGGATAGCGGCATGGTCAAAAGATCTCGGTCGATAACGCCGACATCGTGCCACGATCCATCACCTTCGCCAAACCGGCAACGCATTTACGCAGGATTCAGCGGGACCGCAGCCAGTACGACGAGACGCCTGCAGTGTTAGTGGGACCGGCTTCAGCCGGGAAGAGGCCGGTGTGCGCGCCCTCAATCCTGCAAACTACTGCTGACGTCTTCCCGGCTAAAGCCGGTCCTACAATTTGAGCCACAGGCAGCCCCACAGGATGCACTCGGTATCTTGGTAGGACCGGCTTCAGCCGGGAAGAGGCCTGTTTGTGCGCCATCAATGTTGCGGTGTGACACCTGACGCCTTCCCGGCTAAAGCCGGTCCTACAGTTTGAGCCGAAGCTGTTCTTTCAGTCGGGCTCACGCCTGCTCAACCGACCCGATGAAATTCGCCAGTTCGGGCGTTTTCGGGTTGGCCATCAGTTCTCGTGGGTCGCCCACTTCATGGACTTTGCCCTGGTGCATGAACACCAGTTTGTCACCGACCTCTCGGGCAAAACGCATTTCGTGGGTCACCATGATCAACGTCATGCCGTCTTTGGCCAGCTCGCGAACCACGGCGAGCACCTCGTTGACCAGCTCCGGGTCCAGAGCCGAGGTGATCTCGTCGCAGAGCAGCACCTTGGGCGACATCGCCAACGCACGGGCAATCGCCACGCGTTGCTGCTGACCACCCGAGAGTCGGTCAGGAAAAGCGTCGAATTTTTCGCCCAGGCCCACGCGATTCAGCATTTCCTTCGCCAGCCTGGTTGCTTCTGCTTTGGATGTTTTTTTCACCACCTGCGGCGCGAGCATGACGTTTTCGCCGACCGTGAGATGCGGGAACAGATTGAACTGCTGAAAGACCATGCCGACCTTCTGCCTCAGGCTGCGCAGATCAGCGCGCGCGGCGTCCAGGTATTCGCCATCGACCTCGATTACGCCGTCATTGATCGACTCCAGCCCGTTCAAGGTGCGCAGCAGCGTGCTCTTGCCCGAACCGCTTCGCCCGATGATTGCCACGACCTGGCCTTCCTCGACGCTCAGGTCGATACCCTTGAGCACATGGTGGTCGCCGTAATACTTGTGCAGGGCGGAAATTCTAAGCAGAGGCATGAAGTCTCCTTTCCAGGTAGCGCGCGCTGAGCGACAACGGATAGCACAGCAGGAAGTAGCCCAGGGCGACAAAGCCGTAGACCATGAAAGGCTGAAATGTGGCGTTGGCCAGCATGCCGCCCGTTTTGGTCAGCTCCGTGAAGCCGATGATCGACGTGACCGCGGTGCCCTTGACCACTTGCACCGAGAACCCCACCGTCGGCGCGACGGCGATGCGCAGCGCTTGCGGCAGAATCACGTAGCGCAACTGCTCGAACGGCGTCAGGGCCAGGCTGGCGGACGCTTCCCATTGCCCATTGGAAATCGACTCTACGCACCCGCGCCAGATTTCAGCCAGATAGGCGCTGGTGAACAGGGTCAATGCCAGGGCTGCTGCAAGCCAGGGCGAGATATCGATGCCCATTAGCGCGACGCCGAAAAACACCAAGAACAGCTGCATCAACAGCGGAGTGCCTTGGAACAGCTCGATGTAACCGCGCGCAACCCTGCGCGGCGCGGCTTTCTCGGAGATGCGCATCGTCATCACCAGCAACCCGATCACGCCACCGCCGATGAACGCCACCAGCGACAACGCGAGCGTCCATTGCAGCCCGGTCAGCAAGTTGCGCACGACGTCCCAAAGGGTGAAATCCATCAGCGACTCCTCGCGATATAGCGCCGGCCAATCCAGGCCAGCAACTGACGCACAAGCAGCGCCATACACAGGTAGATTAGCGTGGTAATGATGTAGGTCTCAAAGGCGCGGAAGTTGCGCGACTGAATGAAGTTGGCCGCAAAGCTCAGCTCCTCGGTGGCGATCTGCGAGCACACCGCCGAGCCGAGCATCACGATGATGATCTGGCTGCTGAGCGCCGGCCAGACCTTGCCCAGCGCCGGAACAAGCACGACGTGGCGGAAGGTTTCTAAGCGAGTCATTGCCAGCGCGGCTGACGCTTCGATCTGGCCGCGCGGGATGGCTTGCACGCCCGCGCGGATGATTTCTGTCGAGTAGGCGCCGAGATTGATGACCATTGCCAGTACAGCGGCCTGCCACTCCGATATCTGCAGACCCAGCGACGGCAGCCCAAAGAAAATGAAGAACAGCTGTACCAGAAACGGGGTATTACGGATCAGCTCGACGTACACACCGAAGATCGCTGAGAACGGCTGAATCTTCCACGCCCTGACTATCGCCCCCACAATTCCGACACTGACGCCCAACAGGGTGCCAATAGCGGTGAGCTCCAGCGTAAACAACGCGCCACGCAAGAGCAGGTCAGCGTTCTGCAAGACCGGAATAAAGTCGAACTGATAAGCCATTCAGAAGCCTCGACGGTCGGTGATCAGAGATCGGCAGGCAATGGCTGCTTGAGCCAGGTCTGCGCGTTTTTCTCCAGAGCGCCGTCTTTCTTCGCTGCTTCAAGAATCTCGTTCACTTTGGCAAGCAGCTCCGGCTGGCCTTTGTTGACGCCTACATACACGGGGGAATCCTTGAGCTTGACCTTCAGCTCAGGGATGCGCTTTGGGTTCTTCTCGCTGATGGCGACCATGACCACGTTGCCACTGGCAATGAGATCAGTCTGCTTGGCCAGATAGGCCGCGATGGTGGAGTTGTTGTCCTCGAAGCGTTTGATTGTGGTTTCTTTCGGGGCGACGGCTGTTAGCTCGATGTCCTCGATGGCGCCGCGGGTCACGCTGATGGTTTTACCTTTCAGGTCGTCCACGCTTTTGATTGCAGCTTCGGGCGGACCAAATACGGCGAGGTAAAAGGGGGCGTAGGCGCGGGAAAAATCGATGACCTTTTCGCGGTCCGGGTTCTTGCCCAGGCTGGAAATCACCAGATCAACCTTGCCGGTGGTGAGATACGGAATGCGGTTGGTGCTGTTGACCGGCGTCAGCTCCAGTTTGACTTTCAGCTGGTCGGCGATGAGTTGCGCCGTATCGATGTCCAGACCTCGCGGTTTCATGTCAGGTCCCACCGAGCCGAACGGCGGGAAATCCTGTGGCACAGCGACTTTCAGGGTGCCGCGGGTGGTTACATCATCCAGACCATTCGCATGAGCGGGGGCCTGGCCGAGCATCAGGCTGGCAAACAAGGCGGCGAGCAGGGCGCTGTAACGCTTGGTCATATGATGTCTCCGATCAATCAATGTGCAGGCGAAGCCCGGGTGAGTCCGAGCTTCATTGCACAGCTCATGCCAGCGGTTCGCTTATCACCGTGGAATGCGGCGTCAAGGCGTGATCCGGTCTAACTGGTCTGAACAGTACGCCTCGATAGCCGCCCCCCTTTGGCGCGCTCGCAATGCCCGGCGCCCCTTGCTTGGGCGTGACTTGCGGGATGAGTGCGATGGCGCTACAAGGGTTTTTTCCTACGGTTTACGCTGACTGATCGCCATGCATCCAAGCCCTGTAGCAGTGCCTGAAGCCGCCTTTATGGCGATCCGAAAATTGATCGCCGAGCAGGGCTATGGTCCCGGCGATAGCCTGCCGTCGCAGCGAGATCTGGCAATCCGTCTGGGCGTCAGTCGCGCCTCATTGCGTGAGGCGTTGTCATCGCTGAGCGCGTTGGGTCTGGTCAGTGTGCAGCCCGGCAAAGGGGTCTTCGTGCAGGCGGTTCGCGAACCACAAAGGAGCACGGGTGGATTCTCCTGGCCATATGCAGCGCAGGCCTCGCCGACGGAGACCTTTCAGCTGCGTTATGCGCTTGAGGGTTTTGCGGCAGGCCTGGCTGCGGTAACGCTAACCGCCGACGACCGCGATGTGCTGGAAGACAATGTCGAATCCATGCGCCTTGAACTCAAGGCTGGAGATTTTGACAGTGCGGCCCGGCTGGATTTTGATTTCCATCGGCGCATCCTGGTCGCGAGTGGAAATCAGGCCATTCTGGGCATCGTGACCCGCAGCGCCGATATCTTTCTGGAGAGCCAGAAGCTGCCCTTCATCCGCGCGGGCAGGGCGATGGAAACCTGGCAAGAGCATCGCAAGATCCTCCGGGCGCTGGCGAGAAACGCCTCTGGCCCGGCACAGAAAGCCATGCAGGAGCATATCCGAGGCGCGGCGTTGCGCACCGGCATTGTCTTCGTCGCACCCACTGCATAACCCGGTGCAATTAAGGCGGTAATGCCGAGTCATAGCTAGAGACAATGAGCCTCGTCTTCCTGTCACCGCGTGACACAGTTATGATGGCCCACGTTTTTTTGCCTATGACCTCGGAGAAATCTCATGAGTAACGACCTGATCAAACACGTCAGCGACGCGAGCTTCGACGCCGATGTCCTGAAGGCTACCGGCCCGGTACTGGTGGATTACTGGGCTGAATGGTGTGGCCCGTGCAAGATGATTGCACCGGTTCTGGATGACCTCGCTACCCACTACGATGGCAAGCTGACCATCGCTAAACTGAACATCGACGAAAACCAGGAAACCCCCGCCAAGCACGGCGTCCGTGGTATCCCGACCCTGATGCTGTTCAAGAACGGTGAAGTCGCCGCGACCAAGGTTGGCGCACTGTCCAAGTCTCAGTTGCAAGCGTTCCTCGACGCCAACATCTGATGACGATATAGCCCCGCAAATCGCGGGGTTTTTTTCAGGCGTCGTACTAGACGCTCGGAAAATCAAGTGGTACATTCGGCCCCGCAACGGCTTCTCCGTTGCCCCCTGCTAGCCGTCGCCGACGCTCTCCTTTCGATTTGCACGCGATCCTGTCGCCTTCTCTGCGGCGCGGCCTCATTAAGCCAAAAGCTTAATTTCCCCCTCCATACATGATTACGTCATTCCTATATGAACCTGACTGAACTCAAGCAAAAGCCTATTACCGATCTGCTCGAAATGGCCGAACAGATGGGCATAGAAAATATGGCCCGTTCGCGCAAGCAGGACGTAATTTTCTCCCTGCTGAAGAAGCACGCTAAAAGCGGCGAGGAAATCTCGGGTGACGGCGTGCTGGAGATCCTCCAGGATGGCTTCGGCTTCCTTCGTTCTGCAGACGCCTCCTACCTCGCCGGCCCAGACGATATTTACGTCTCGCCCAGCCAGATCCGCCGATTCAACCTTCGCACGGGCGACACCATTGTCGGCAAGATCCGTCCACCGAAGGAAGGCGAGCGTTACTTCGCACTGCTCAAGGTCGACACCATTAACTTCGACCGTCCAGAAAACGCGAAGAACAAGATTCTGTTTGAAAACCTGACACCGCTGTTCCCGACCATTCGCATGAAGATGGAAGCCGGTAACGGTTCCACCGAAGACCTTACCGGTCGCGTGATCGATCTGTGTGCTCCGATCGGCAAAGGCCAGCGTGGCCTGATCGTTGCTCCGCCCAAAGCGGGCAAGACCATCATGCTGCAGAACATCGCGTCGAACATCACCCGCAACAATCCCGAAGTCCATCTGATCGTTCTGCTGATCGATGAGCGTCCGGAGGAAGTGACCGAAATGCAGCGCACCGTGCGCGGCGAAGTGGTCGCCTCCACCTTTGACGAGCCACCCACCCGTCACGTGCAGGTCGCCGAAATGGTGATCGAAAAGGCCAAGCGCCTGGTTGAGCACAAAAAAGACGTGGTCATCCTTCTCGATTCCATCACCCGCCTGGCTCGCGCCTACAACACCGTCATTCCAAGCTCCGGCAAGGTCCTGACCGGTGGTGTCGACGCTCACGCCCTCGAGAAGCCAAAGCGTTTCTTCGGTGCGGCTCGAAACATCGAAGAGGGCGGCTCGCTGACTATCATCGCCACCGCGCTGGTTGAAACCGGCTCGAAGATGGACGAAGTGATCTACGAGGAATTCAAAGGCACCGGCAACATGGAGCTGCCTCTGGATCGCAAGATCGCCGAGAAGCGCGTCTTCCCGGCCATCAACATCAACCGCTCCGGCACGCGCCGCGAAGAGTTGCTGACCGCCGATGACGAGCTGCAGCGCATGTGGATTTTGCGCAAGCTGCTGCATCCGATGGATGAAGTGGCTGCCATCGAATTCTTGATCGACAAGCTGAAACAGACCAAGACCAACGATGAGTTCTTCCTGTCGATGAAGCGCAAGTAACACCTGCGTTTGTCCAAGAGAGGGCGCCTTGAAAAAGGCGCCTTTTTTTTGCGCCACAATCCGCGCGAATGATTTGTATCTGGATTGGTACGTGGGCTGCTGTAAACTGTCGCGCGTCTACAGGCACAGGCCTGTCGTGGCAGGCGTCAGGTCGGTCCTTGGCCAACAAGCAGTTGATCGGACACGTTCTTGGAAGAGTCTTGTGTCTGACTGGAGGTGTTGCGTCGTGCCGGGATGTCAGCGCCTGTGGATAGAATCGGATCTCTCTCAAGCAGTAAGGGACGTTATGCACACTTTCGGCAGCCGCCGTGACATTGACGGATTGCGGGCGCTGGCCGTTATTCCGGTTGTACTCTTTCATTTCGGTATCAGCCCGTTCAGCGGCGGCTTCGTCGGTGTTGATGTCTTTTTCGTTATTTCCGGCTTTCTGATCACCGGAATCCTCTATCGCGAGATCAGCGCTGGGCGCTTCAGTTTCGTAGATTTTTGGGCGAGGCGGGCACGGCGTATTCTGCCGGCGCTGAGCGTGGTGTTATTGGCTACTTTGGCTCTAGGCTGGCTGCTACTGACGGACAAGGACTTCTCCAAGCTGGGCAGAGCCGTTCGTTATCAGTCGATGTTCATCTCAAACATGCTGTTCATGCGGCAAGATGGGTACTTTCAGCCTGCGTCTGAGCTGAACCCGCTGCTTCATACTTGGTCACTGGCCGTTGAAGAGCAGTATTACGTTGTTTTTCCTTTCTTGATCGCGCTGCTAATGCGCCATCTTCGACACTGGCGCTGGATTTTGTTCTCAGTATTGCTTGTGTCTTTCGCCCTGAATATTTTCTATAGCGCGCATAAATCTGAAGTAGCGTTTTTCTCGCTGCCCACCCGCGCATGGGAAATGTTGTGTGGTGCAATGCTCGCAGTCTTGCCCGGCTCTAAGCGTGTGCGGCCCTGGCAATATCAGGCGTTGGGAATTGCCGGGCTGATTACGATATTAATGGCGATTTTCACCTTTGATCGGAACACGCCGTTTCCTGGCTGGGCTGCCACGATGCCGGTGCTTGGTGCTGCCGCGCTTATTTGGTCTGGCGCTCAAGGCCCTACTTGGGTTGGGCAATTACTTGGCGCCCGGGTATTGGTATGGATTGGCCTGCTATCGTATTCCCTCTATCTCTGGCATTGGCCGGTCTATGTTTACGCCAACGCAATATCAAGCGACGGCATTCAGCCTTTGGAAGCAGCAGGTTGGATTCTCTTGTCCCTCGGGATCGCGTGGTTAAGCTTGCGGTTCGTCGAGTTGCCGTTCCGTGAAAAGCGATTGATCGCTGGGCAGAAGCCCATGCTTGTAGCCGGATTACTGGCAATGGGGGTCTTGGGGATATCGGGTTCTGTCATACGTTCGGCCGACGGTTTTCCGCAACGCTTAACCGGGGAGTCGCAGGCTTATGCAAAGGCCCGCTTGTGGCGTGCGGGCCAGCTGAATTGCATGCTGGTCACCTCTGACAAACTGCTCGACAGGGCCTGCCTCCTCGGTGAAAAGCCAGGTATTTCGCCATCTCGGATGGTGTGGGGTGACAGTCATGCGGCCGCGTTGATGCCTGGCCTTCAGATTGCAGCAGCACAAGCAGGTGAGCCTGTCTGGCTTTACAGTATGAGTGCCTGCCCGCCGATAGTCAGCGAGCAGCCCCGCAAGAAGTGCAGGGATTTCAATAACAGGACCATGGATCAGATTCGCCTTTTGCACATCAAAGATGTGGTGCTCGCATCGAGCTGGACTCTTTATATGTACGTGCGCGAGGACGGTAACAAAAATATGTTGCTCGATCCTAAGGATGACCGCAGCCAGGCGGAAGTTCGTATGGCTGCGGCAATTAGAACGCGAGTTGCAGCGATAAGAGGTGCTGGCGCTGAGGTCTGGCTTCTCAAGGAAGTGCCGCAACAACGCAAAGGATCTGTCGATCGTTTGATTAGTCTCAGTCGCATCGGCCGTACATCTGCTGCGTTAGGTCGCCCCCTTGATGAGCATCTCGCTCACGAGCGCTATGTTAATGATCTTTTTGATTCCATGAGTGAGGCTGATCCTGGCGTCCACATCATCGACCCGACACCAATGATGTGTGGTACCGAGACCTGCAATATCGAAGTTGGTGGGCAAGCACGCTACAGGGACGACGGGCATTTGTCGGATACTGGTGGCGCCCGTCTCGCTCCGCTATTTGAGCCGGTACTGCGCAATAGAGTGGAAAATTGATCAACCTGCCCGCCGATCAAGATGTTTCGCGGTCAGAGCAGGTAGGATGTGCATCTATTTAATGAGTGGCCGGGTCGATGAAATTCAAGGATTTACGGGATTTCGTGCAGCAGCTTGAGCAGCGCGGAGAGTTGAAACGCATTCAGGTACCCATTTCCCCAGTGCTGGAAATGACCGAAATCTGCGACCGGACCCTGCGTAGCAAGGGCCCGGCACTGCTGTTCGAAAAACCCACAGGTTTCGATATCCCGGTGCTCGGCAACCTGTTCGGCACGCCCGAGCGGGTGGCGATGGGCATGGGTGCCGAGTCAGTTTCCGAGCTGCGCGAAATCGGCAAGCTCCTGGCTTTTTTGAAAGAGCCTGAGCCACCCAAGGGCTTGAAGGACGCCTGGTCCAAGTTGCCTATCTTCAGAAAAGTCATCGCCATGGCGCCCAAGGTCGTAAAGGATGCGCCTTGTCAGGAGATCGTGATCGAGGGCGACGATGTGGACCTCGGCATGCTGCCTGTGCAGACCTGTTGGCCCGGCGACGTAGGCCCGTTGATCACGTGGGGCCTGACGGTCACGCGCGGACCTAACAAGGAACGGCAGAATCTCGGCATCTATCGGCAGCAGGTGATCGGCCGCAACAAGGTGATCATGCGTTGGCTCAGCCATCGCGGTGGTGCGCTGGATTTCAAGGAATGGTGCGATAAGCACCCGGGCGAGCCGTTTCCTGTCTCTGTGGCACTGGGCGCTGATCCGGCAACCATTCTCGGGGCGGTGACACCTGTACCTGACAGCCTGTCTGAATACGCATTCGCCGGTCTGCTGCGAGGCAATCGCACCGAGTTGATCAAATGCCGTGGCAATAACCTGCAAGTCCCGGCCAGCGCGGAAATTGTGCTGGAGGGTGTGATTCATCCCGGCGAGATGGCGGATGAGGGGCCGTACGGCGACCACACCGGCTATTACAACGAGGTCGACAGCTTTCCGGTCTTCACGGTCGAGCGCATCACACACCGCATCAAGCCGATCTATCACAGCACTTACACCGGCCGGCCGCCTGACGAGCCTGCCATTCTGGGCGTTGCGCTGAACGAAGTGTTCGTGCCGATCCTGCAAAAGCAGTTTCCGGAGATTGTCGACTTCTACCTGCCGCCGGAAGGATGTTCGTACCGCATGGCGGTGGTGACGATCAAAAAGCAGTACCCCGGCCATGCCAAGCGCGTGATGCTGGGCGTTTGGTCGTTTCTGCGACAGTTCATGTACACCAAGTTCGTTATCGTCACTGACGACGACATCAATGCTCGTGACTGGAACGACGTCATCTGGGCGATCACCACGCGCATGGACCCCAAGCGCGATACGGTGATGATCGACAATACGCCAATCGACTATCTCGACTTCGCCTCGCCGGTCTCTGGGCTGGGCTCGAAGATGGGGCTCGACGCCACCCATAAATGGCCTGGCGAAACCACCCGTGAATGGGGTCGTGCCATCGTCAAGGATGAAGCAGTGACCCGCCGGATCGATGAACTCTGGACACAGCTGGGAATTGATTGATGCGTGTAACCTTGCAGCCATCGGGCGCAGTCATTGAAACATTGCCAGGTGAGCGGATTCTCGACGCCGCCCAACGTCTGGGCTACGAACGCCCCCAGAGCTGCCGTAACGGCAACTGCCATATCTGCTCAGCGCTGCTGGTTGAAGGCAGCGTCGAGCAGGCCGGAGAGCTTCGCAGCCATGGCGAAATCTTTACCTGTCTTGCAGTGCCTCAGGAAGACTGCGTGGTGCTGTGGGACAGTGTGTTGCCGCTCGGCGAGTTGCCGGTGCGCAAGTACGCATGTCAGGTCAGCGAATGCGTTGAGGTGGGCGGTGATGTCTGGCGGGTGATGCTTCGCGCACCTGCGGGCAAGCCGCCGCGCTATCACGCGGGTCAGTACCTGATGATCAATCGGGACGACGGTGAAAAGTCAGCCTTCTCCATAGCTTCTGCGCCGGAAAGCGGGCGAGATCTCGAAATTCATGTGCTGGCCCGTGAGGCGAGTGCGCAAAATCTGATCAAGCAGCTGCAGCGTGATGGCATGGCGCACGTCGAGTTGCCTTTCGGTGATACCCACTTGGGCGAGTTGCCGGACGGCCCGCTGGTTTTAATCGCAGCAGGCACCGGCATGGGGCAGATGCACAGCCTCATCGAACATTGCCGCTCGAAGGGCTTTGCGCACCCGGTACATGTGTATTGGGGAATGCGCCGCCCGGAAGATTTTTACCAGCTCAAGCATTGGGATGAATGGCAGACGCTGCCTAACCTTTTTCTGCACAAAATCGTCAGCGATCTGTGCGGTTGGGAAGGTCGCTGCGGAATGCTGCATGAGGCGGTCTGCGAGGACTTCAGCGATTTGAAGTCGCTTCATGTCTACGCCAGCGGCTCTCCGGCCATGGTCTATTCGACGCTGGACGCGCTTGTGCTCGCGGGAATGGATGCGCACCAGATGCGGGCGGATGTCTTCGCCTACGCGCCGAGGCCTTAAGTCTTATAGCCAAAAGTGGACAGAGGATTGCATGCCTGTCTGTCAGATAGCGGTTTCTCTGACGTGACCAGCACGTCAGGGACCGAGTCTCATGGTCTCATGCCTGCAATGCCGTCTGATTGTTCATTCGTTGTTGCCAGACCCGTTTCATAAGTGTTCAGCGTTGCACTGGCGTCAGTCTTGCCAGTGGGGGGAACCAGATGGGGAATCAAATCAATATCCTGGCCGAGGCCGTCCACGACGGCTTGGGGTTGGCCTACCCGCCAGTTATCGATCTTGGGCCGAAACTGACCCGCGAACAGCTCCTCGCTTCCATCCATGCCACGATGAGCCGCCACAAGGGCGGACCGATCTGGTTGTTCGCATATGGATCTTTGATTTGGCGACCTGAGTGCAACGCTGTGGAACGCCAACGAGGCCGAGTACATGGCTATCATCGCGGGCTTTATCTCTGGTCCCATGAGCATCGCGGCACACCCGAGCAGCCTGGGCTGGTATTCGGTTTGGACCGTGGCGGCTCCTGCAGTGGCTTCGCGTACCGTTTGCCTGAAGAGGACATTGACGAGTCACTGCTCGCCCTGTGGCAGAGAGAAATGCCATTCCCTTCCTATCGTCCGCACTGGCTCAATTGCCGGCTAGAAGACGGCACTAAGGTGCAGGCGTTGGGATTCGTGCTGGAGCGCCACTTGCCCAGTTATGCGGGGAATCTGCCCGACAGTGTACTCACCCAAGTCCTGGCCAGCGCCAGCGGGCGATACGGCAGCACGTGGGACTACGTCGAGCAGACCATCCGTGCATTGCGCACACATGCCATGCCTGACTTGAGCCTGGAGGCACGATTCAAACGGTGCAGGCCGGCGTTGCTGGCTGTCTAGCCGTTTGGGATCGCTGTAGGAAGGCGCTTGCCCGCGATGCGATTTCATTAACGCCACCTTGTCAGCTGGCCCATCGCATCGCGGGCAAACGCGCCCCTGTGCTTCACCCGCCAGCGCTACTTACGCGCGTTCTTCCCGTGACTGACTGGCTACCTGCTTGTGCCACAGCGTCGGCGCAAGAAACAGCATCGCCAGAATGCACGCGCCGACCAGCAGCACGAAACCGCCGTCCCAGCCAAAATGGTCAACGGTGTAGCCCATCAGCGCACTGGCCGCGACCGAGCCTCCGAGATAGCCAAACAGCCCCGTGAAGCCGGCCGCTGTACCTGCCGCTTTTTTAGGTGCCAGCTCAAGCGCCTGCAAGCCGACCAGCATGACCGGGCCGTAGATCAAGAAGCCGATCGAGACCAGCGCGATCATGTCGACGGTGGGATTGCCAGGCGGGTTGAGCCAGTAGACCACTGTCGCAACGGTTACCAACGCCATGAACACGATGCCCGTCAGGCCACGGTTACCACGAAAGACCTTATCCGACATCCAGCCGCACAGAAGCGTGCCCGGAATCCCCGCCCACTCGTAGAAGAAGTACGCCCAGGATGTCTTGTCGACGTCAAAGTGCTTGGCCTCTTTCAGATAAGTAGGCGCCCAGTCCAGTACGCCGTAACGCAGCAGGTACACAAAGACGTTGGCAAGTGCGATGTACCAAAGCATTTTGTTGCGCAGTACGTATTTGACGAAGATTTCCTTGGCGGTGAATTCTTCCTCATGGCTCGCATCGTAGCCTTCGGGGTAGTCGTTCTTGTATTCCTCAATCGGCGGCAAACCGACGGACTGCGGCGTGTCGCGCATGGTGATGAAGGCGAACAGCGCGACGAACAGGGCAACGGCAGCGGGTACGTAAAACGCCGCGTGCCAGTCGTTGGTCCAGCCCAGCCCGAGCAGGAACAGCGGACCGATCAGACCGCCGCCGACGTTGTGCGCCACGTTCCACACCGAGACCACGCCGCCGCGTTCCTTCTGCGACCACCAGTGCACCATCGTGCGCCCACTCGGCGGCCAGCCCATGCCCTGGGCCCAGCCATTGATGAACAGCAGAATGAACATGATCGTCACGCTGGACGTCGCCCAAGGTGCGAAACCGAAAACGAACATCACCAGCGCGGAAATAACCAGCCCGAACGGCAGGAAATAGCGCGGATTAGAGCGGTCCGACACCAGCCCCATCAGAAACTTCGACAAGCCGTACGCAATAGCGATGGCGGAGATGGCCACCCCGAGCTGGCCGCGGCTGTAGCCCTCATCGATGAGGTAAGGCATGGCCAGAGAAAAGTTTTTGCGCAGCAGGTAGTAGCCGGCGTAGCCAAAGAAGATACCTGCGAAAATCTGCCAGCGCAGGCGACGGTAAGTTTTGTCGACGTGCTCCTCAGGCAGTGGAGCCTGATGCGCGGCGGGTCTGAAAAAGGCAAACATCGGAACACCCCTTTTTTTATATTGTTATGCGAATCCGAATATTACATTTTCGTTACAGAAAACAGGAAGGCTTCTCATCGGATAAAAAGGGTGAAACCGAACATGGTGCATTCGTTGCGCTGTGGCCCGTCCAAGCGATCAATGGGCGCGGCTCTACGTCGCCTGGGGTTCTTAACCCTGACTTGGCGCGTAACGCGTGCAGACTTTCTTCAACGCTTGAGTAAGGCGCGGGCGCGACGAATCAAATACAGCGCATGTGGTAGCAGAACTGGTAGGCGAAGGTGCAGGCCCACTCTGCAGTCGTGAGCATCTTGCCAAGTCTGCATCGTCAGACCGTGCGGCAATTTCACCTGCTGTTTAACGCATTTGTTGATGAGCGCGCTGACATTACGCTCTATGAATTTAAGCGCAACTGCAGAGCCCATATCCAAGGTCCTGACGTGCTTTTTGAGCTCGGCGAGGGCATTGCGATAGGCTTCGTAACTTCCCATTACGTAGCTTAGGGTTTTCTGGCTCTGTGTAAGGGAACCGGTTCGTTCACGATAGAAGTAGTAGTCGGCCGACGTGGCATACGTTCGCTGACTATGGAGGTAAATGCACATGCTGAAAGCATGGTCCTCATGTGCTCTGCCTTGTAGCTGAACCTTGAAACGGTCACATACAGATTTGCGAAATACGTACTGCCACATGGCCGCATGGTATTTCTCGGACAGGATCAGGTCTTGGAGCAGTGCGCCTCCGGAGTCAAACCAGCCTTCACGAGATGCCGCTGTCTTACGGCGATTGAAGCTGCGCCCATTAGAACCCTCGGTGAACGAGCGTTTCGAGAAATAGAACAGCTCAAGGGAGGGGTCCGCTTCATATCGCGCAGCGAACTCAGCAAACAAGCCCGGATCGATTACGTCATCTGGATCGCAGAAGAACACGTACTCACCCGTTGCCACTGATAAGCCATGATGGCGGGCCTCGCCGACGCCTTGATTATCCTGGCTTACGATTCTGAGCTCATGGCGATTGCCGAAATGCTCTCTGATCACCTCAAGCGTACCGTCGGTGCAGCCATCGTTAAGGACGATGACTTCAAATAGGGGGACGGGCTGGTTGAAAAGCGAGCTTAATGTTTCTGAAATGTAGGCCTCTACGTTATACGTGGGCAGAATCACCGAGATCTTGGGAACCATCGAGCCAACTTCTGAATTGTGTTCTGTCGGGGGTGACCTTTATGACGAAGACGCTCCTGGGCAACCCACGGAGATCCCATCGCATTTCACCCGCATGGATAGACGGTGAAATATACGGAACACATCAAACTTCGTCGCGTGCTCTTTTTGCGAGGGCGAGACTTTAGGAGGGGTCCTACGCGCATTTAGGGGGCATGGGCTGAGGTGTCAGGGTTGAAAAATTCCCCGTCGTCTATCACAGACAATGGGACGCGTACTTTCAATGTTTGAGGTGTCGAACGGGAGCTAGCCTAAAATTTCACGTACCAAACCCATCGTTCTTCGACAGGTCCGCGTCCGCTCAACCCGTCACCTAACCCCAACCACCACCTTGCCCACAGCCTTCCTCTGCGCCAGCGAATCAATCGCTTCACCCGCCTGTTCAAGCGGATAAACCTTCGACACCAAAGGCTTCAACTTGCCCTCGCCGTACCAGGCGAACAGCTGCTGAAAATTCGCTGCATTGTCTTGTGGCTGGCGCTGTGCGAACGAGCCCCAAAACACGCCCACCACCGAAGCGCCTTTCAATAGCGCTAGATTGACTGGCAGTTCGGGAATGCGCCCGCTGGCGAAGCCAACGACCAACAGACGACCGTTCCAGGCAATGCCGCGCACGGCTTGATCGAAGAGATCACCGCCGACGGGGTCATAAATCACATCGACGCCGTTTCCATTGGTCAGGCGTTTAAGTTCATCCTTAAGGCTGGTTTCGCTGTAATTGATAAGCTCGTCCGCGCCTGCGTTCTTGGCAACCGCGAGCTTCTCTGCGCTGCTGGCGGCGGCGATCACGCGAGCACCCATGGCTTTGCCAATCTCGACAGCAGCGAGGCCGACGCCCCCGGAAGCGCCGAGCACCAGGAGGGTTTCGCCAGCCTGCAGATTGGCGCGCTGCTTGAGGGCATGCATGGATGTTCCGTAGGTCATGCTGAATGCGGCGGCGGTAGTGAAGTCCATCGTCTCGGGAATTGGCAGCACGTTGTACCCGGCAACCGCGATCTGCTCTGCAAAGCTACCCCAGCCTGTCAACGCCATCACCCGGTCGCCAACGCGTACATGGCTGACTTTTTCCCCAACTGCCGTCACGATGCCGGCAGCCTCTCCTCCCGGAGAGAAAGGAAATGGCGGTTTGAACTGGTACTTGCCCTCAATGATGAGCGTGTCCGGGAAGTTGACGCCGGCGGCGTGCACGTCCAGAAGAATCTCGTTTTTCTTCGGCTGCGGGCTGGGGATATCTTCCAGTACCAGATCTGCTGCGGGACCGAAGGCTTTACAGAGCACGGCTTTCATCGAGGGCTATTCCTTTTTCGGTGATGGCCGATAAGTACAGGTAGCGAGGTTGTGGGGTCAATGAGCATGCCCCGGCCTGATAGGTCTGCATAAGCTTGAACAAGCCATGCGGCGAAACGGATTGAGGAGTGGACTGTGAAAGCGTGGATTCTGATGTTGATGGCCTTGTCGATGCCTGTTGTGGCGCTGGCCGAAGAGGGTGGCGAGAAGGAGGACCCGAACAAGGTGTCCTATGTGGCACTGACGCCACCTTTCGTAGGTAACTACGCATTGGATGGCAACCCAAAATTGCATGTCTATAAAGCCGACGTTGCGCTGCGCGTGACGGGCGCTGAGGCTCAGAAGCTGGTGAAGCAGAACGAGCCGCTGATTCGTAACCAACTGGTTGCGCTGTTCACTCAGCAGACCGTCGACAGCATGGGCAACGTCGACGCCAAAGAGAAGCTGCGTCAGGAAGCGCTGAAGCAGACTCAACAGGTGCTGACTCAGGAGACTGGCAAGCCTGTGGTGGATGATCTGCTGTTCAACAACTTTATCGCGCAGTAATCCGGGTCTTCAAAGCGCGCTGCTTTAAGCTCGGCGCAACCCCAGCACGGCGCTCCATTGCTCGGGTGTGACCGGCATCACGGACAAGCGGCTGCCTTTTTGCACCAGTGGCAGCTGCTCCAGCGCGGGTTGTTGTTTCAGGAATCCAAGGCCCAGGACTTTCGGAAAGGCTTCAATGAACGCCACATCCAGAGCGCTCCAGGGATTTTTGGGCTCCGTGGCTTTTGCGTCGAAGTAAGCGCTTTTTTCGTCCAGCGCAGTGGGGTCGGGATACGCAGTGTTGACGATCTCGCCGATGCCTGCGATGCCTGGCTCAGGGCAGCTGGAGTGGTAAAAGAAGAATTGGTCACCTACCGTCATTTCGCGCAGGAAATTACGGGCTTGATAGTTGCGCACCCCGTCCCAACGGGTCTGGCCGAGTTTTTTCAGGTCGTGGATCGAGAGCTCGTCGGGCTCGGATTTCATCAGCCAGTAGGCCATCTTTGAGGTTCCTGAGAAGGGTTGGGAAAGTTGTCCTACGCTTTGATGACAAACCGACAGTCGGCTGGCGCCAGTATTTGCGTGTTGCGTCATGTTGCCGCAGAATGCCGGCATTTTAAGGGCTGCACTGTCTGGCAGCCTTATCCAAACGTTATCGATGTCAGATTCTGATTCGTTACAAAGGGGCGATAAATGCGACGCAAGCCGGATGTACTGTGGGTTTTGGCTATTTTGTTCGGCTTGGGCATCGTCACCACGGGGTACGCGCAAAGCTTATGGGCCGCCAAGGCTGACGCGCCGGTCGAAATCACACAGCAGCAACAGCCGCTTCGTCGCTGAGCCATTTCGTTTGCGCGCGTCTGTCATCTCTGAGGGATGCGCGCTTACAGACTAAAAATCCGCTTTACGCCAGATACCATCGCTTGTCTGTCACCGTTCCATTCAACGGAACATCCCAACTGGCAACCGCCAGCTTCCCGGTTTTCTGACACTCGTGGGCCATGCCCAGCAGCATCGGCTTGCGCCACGCTTTGCGGCGCGCCAGATACGCCAGGCTGCGGTCGTAGAAGCCGCCTCCCATGCCAAGCCGTCCTCCGTCGACATCGAAGCCCACCAACGGCATCAGGACCAGGTCCAGCGCCCAGATTTTGCGCTGTGACCCGGGATTGATACGCGGCTCGGGGATTCGGAACCGGTTCGGCTTGAACTTCTCGCCACGCCGCACGCGCTGAAACACCATTTTCGTCCGCGGCCAGGCGCTGAGTACCGGCAAATACGTGGTCTTGCCGCGCTTCTGTGCTTCGCGCAGCAGCAGGCGAGGATCGATTTCACCGTCCATCGGAAGGTACAGGGAAACATGGCGGGCACGGCGAAAAAGCGGGTTTTGCGCGAGTTGTCGGTACAACGCCTGCGCCGCCCGTCGCTGTTCTGCGCGGCTGAGCGCGCGGCGATTTTGTCGCAGCAGACGGCGTAATTGTGGTCGGGAAAGGTTTGAAGGGTCTGGGAGGGAAGCGGCGCCGGAGGAGGTCATGCTGGCGGGTCCATCAGGCTTTGAAGGGTGATGTCGTGTAATCAGAAAGATTCACGATGACCACCGCCAGACGGGGCGTCTGGCGATGGGTACTGGATTCGAGACTCCCCGACGAACCGCTGTCGGTGTAGCCCTTGAACCCGAAAGTTCAAGGTGGAGATTGCAGGAGGTTTTAAGGCTTTCCGTCGAGCGGACATGCACACCAACCCCAACGTGCAACCCCCGTGGTTGTGCGTATCGGCTCAGGGACATGACCGACTGGCAAGCACTCCAGGGAGCGGTCGCAAGTATACCGAATCATGTCCAAACAATCAGCCTTGCGCTTTATCCGAATCCGTGGCAAGGACCAGATCCACACGATCCAGCAAGTCGCGAACCTGCTCGCGGGTCGACCCATCTGCGGCCACCTGAACTGGCGGCACTTCCTGCTTGTGCAAAAGATCGTGGGTAATGTTCAGTGCGGCCATCACCGCGATACGGTCGGCGCCGATGACTTTGCCGCTGCTGCGAATTTCGCGCATCTTGCCGTCCAGATAGCGTGCAGCGCTCACCAGATTGGTGCGCTCCTCCTGGGGGCAGATGATTGAGTATTCTTTGTCGAGGATTTGCACGGTGATGCTGTTGCCATTACTCATGAGTCTTGCTCCAGGGCCTTGAGGCGCGAAATCATGGACTCGACCTTTTGCCGGGCGATTTCGTTTTTTTCAATGAGTTGAGCGCGTTCCTCGCGCCAGGATTTTTCCTGAGCTAATAGGAGTCCGTTTTGACTTTTTAGTTGCTCGACACGATTGATCAATAGCTCCAGTCGGGCCATCAGCGCTTGCAGGTCGTTGTCTTCCATTGTTTTCCACTGATTATTTTCTGATGAGTGGCGCATGCGCTGGCGTCTGGATTCGCCCCGGACATCGCCTGATAGCTTGGGCGCGTCTGCCGGTGCTACGATACAAGGCCTTCATTCTAGACATTGCGCCGCTTGGCGCCTAGTTGCCCATGCCTATTCAGAATTCCCCGTACAACGGCTTCGCCGCGCTGCTCACCAGCAGCGGCCATCACGTTTCTCCCGCCGAATTGCAAGGCCTGTTGCTGGGGCGCAG
The DNA here is from genome assembly GCF_000759445.1 of Pseudomonas lutea. Lineage (NCBI taxonomy): Bacteria > Pseudomonadati > Pseudomonadota > Gammaproteobacteria > Pseudomonadales > Pseudomonadaceae > Pseudomonas > Pseudomonas lutea. The sequence continues at coordinate 1,609,315 of NZ_JRMB01000002.1, read as the reverse complement.
TTGTGCCGGCGCAGGCTTCGATGCAGACGAGTGGGTCGCCGACGCTTTGCTGCTGCTGGAAACAGAGCCTGAGGGCAATGTCCGCCAGGCCCTGATCGGTCTCCAGGAAATGGTAAAAAACGAACTCACCGGTGACGACATGACTGTCGTGCTGCTACTGCCCGGTGACGACGAACCTCTGGCTAACCGCGTCGTGGCCATGGCCCAGTGGTGCCAGGGCTTCCTCAACGGTTTTGCACGCGTCGGTGGCCAGCCGCTGAGCGCAGAGGCCGCCGAGGTGCTTCAGGATCTGGCAGCCATCGCGCAGATCCAGGACGCCCTTGAAGAGTCGGAAGACGGCGAGAGCGACTACATGGAAGTGATGGAATACCTGCGCATCGCGCCGTTGTTGCTGTTCACCGAGTTCAACAAAAAGGCTGAAGCCGAAGCCAAGCCGTCTTTGCACTGACTGCGCGTCATCGTCGCTTCGGTCAGCCTGGCGTTGCGCGTCGTTGACCGAAGCGCTCACCCCGGAGAACCGCACTTGCCCATGATTCGTATCCCGAAAGCCGAATATGCCCGGCGCCGCAAGGCGTTGATGGAGCAGATGGAGCCCAACAGCATCGCTATTCTGCCTGCTGCGGCGGTGGCCATTCGTAATCGGGACGTGGAGCATGTGTACCGGCAGGACAGCGATTTTCAGTACCTGAGCGGCTTCCCCGAGCCCGAAGCGGTGATCGTGTTGATCCCCGGCCGTGAGTACGGTGAGTACGTTCTGTTCTGCCGCGAGCGCAACCCCGAGCGTGAGCTGTGGGACGGCCTTAGGGCAGGGCAAGACGGCGCAACGCGGGACTACGGCGCCGACGATGCCTTTCCCATTACCGACATAGACGACATCTTGCCGGGCCTCATTGAGGGCCGTGATCGGGTCTATTCGTCCATGGGGAGCAATCCCGAGTTTGACCGGCACGTCATGGAGTGGATCAACGTCATTCGCTCCAAGGCGCACCTGGGCGCGCAGCCGCCAAAAGAGTTCGTTGCGCTTGATCACCTGCTTCACGACATGCGCCTGTACAAGTCGGCTGCCGAAGTGAAGGTTATGCGCGAGGCAGCGCAAATCTCTGCACGAGCGCACGTGCGGGCCATGCAGGCCAGTCGCGCCGGGCTCTATGAGTTCAGTCTTGAAGCGGAGCTTGATTACGAGTTCCGCAAGGGCGGGGCGAAGATGCCGGCTTATGGCTCAATCGTCGCCTCCGGGCGCAACGCGTGCATCCTGCACTACCAGGAAAACGACGCGCCGCTCAAAGACGGCGACCTGGTGCTGATCGATGCGGGCTGCGAAATAGATTGCTACGCCAGCGACATCACACGCACGTTCCCGGTCAGCGGCAAATTCACCGACGAACAAAAGGCGATTTACGAAGTGGTGCTGAGGTCGCAGGAAGCCGCTTTTGCTGCCATCAAGCCCGGTAATCACTGGAATCAGGCGCACGAGGCCACCGTCCGGGTAATTACCGAAGGGCTGGTGGATCTCGGGCTGCTGCGGGGATCTGTGGATGAACTGATTGCCGCCGAAGCGTACAAAGCTTTCTACATGCACCGTGCCGGGCACTGGCTGGGCATGGATGTACACGACGTGGGTGAATATCGGGTCGGCGGCGAATGGCGCGTACTGGAACCTGGCATGGCGCTGACTGTGGAGCCCGGCATTTACGTAGCACCGGACAACCAAACCGTCGCCAAAAAATGGCGCGGGATCGGAGTGCGAATCGAGGACGACGTCTTGGTCACCAAAAAAGGCTGTGAAATCCTGACAGGCGATGTACCCAAAACCGTCCCCGAGATCGAGGCCCTGATGGCCGCTGCGCGAATCCAGGCCGCATGAGCCGCTTCAACCTGGCCATCGTAGGTGGCGGGCTGGTTGGCGCGAGCCTGGCATTGGCGCTACAGGCTGGAGCGAAGGCGCGGGGCTGGAAGATTGTCCTGATCGAGCCATTTGCGCCCGGCGACACGTATCAACCCAGTTACGACGCACGCTCATCCGCACTCTCGTTTGGCGCGCGGCAGATTTACGAGCGCCTGGGTTTGTGGCAGCACATTAGCCGCCGCGCCGAGCCCATCCTCAAAATTCACGTTTCCGACAAAGGCCGGTTCGGCGCGGCGCATTTGTCTTCCATGCAGGAAGACGTGCCGGCTCTGGGTTACGTGGTGGAAAACGCCTGGCTGGGGCAGTGCCTGTGGCAGGCGCTGGACCGGGACGTGATTAGCTGGCGCGTGCCGGCCGAAGTGACCCATATGCAGGCGCTGCCCGACGGTTACCGGCTCACCCTGAACGATGAAAGCCAGCTCGACTGCGACCTGGCGGTGCTTGCTGACGGTGGCCGCTCCGGCCTGCGCGAGCAGCTGGGCATTACCGTGCGCAATACCCCTTACGACCAGAGCGCACTGATTGCGAACGTCACGCCAGGTGACGCGCACGGTGGCCAGGCTTTTGAGCGCTTCACCCAAGATGGCCCGATGGCTTTTTTACCGCTACCGGACAACCGCTGCGCACTGGTCTGGACACGCACCGGCGATGACGTGCAACGACTAATGGCGCTGGACGATCAAAGTTTCCTCAGCGAGCTGCAAGCTGTATTCGGCTACCGCTTGGGTACGCTTAAGCAAGTGGGGGCACGCCACAGCTATCCGTTGGCACTCATCGAAGCTGAAGAACAGATTCGCTCGCATCTGGTGGTGCTGGGGAACGCAGCCCACAGCCTGCATCCTATCGCGGGGCAGGGCTTTAACCTGTCGCTGCGCGATGCCGCTTCCCTCGCCGAAGCGCTGCTGGCCAGCGAGGCGCCCATGGGTGACCTGTCGACGTTGCAGGCCTACCGTGAGCGCCAGCGTGCTGATCAACAAATGACCATTGGTTTCTCTGATCAGGTGACGCGGTTGTTCAGCAGCCAGCAGTATCTGCTGACCACCGGACGCAACCTGGGCCTGCTTGGTCTGGATTTGCTGCCTTCGGCCAAGAGCTGGTTCGCTCGCCAGGCGATGGGCCTTGGAACGCGCACTGATGTCTGAACACTCCATTCACTTGTGGCTTTCGCCACTGCCGAGAACGATTTAAAGCATGGAAACGCGCGCAGATCTGCTGATTATCGGGGCCGGGATGGTAGGAAGCGCGCTCGCATTGGCGTTGCGAGACAGCGGCCTGAACATCGTTGTGGTGGACGGCGGGCCTCTGACCGTTAAACCGTTCGTGGCCGACGCTCCCTTTGAAGCGCGGGTCAGCGTCCTGTCGATCGCCAGTCAGCGCATTCTTGAGCGGCTGGGTGTCTGGGAAGGGATTCTTGCGCGCCGAGTCAGCCCTTATGGCGATATGCACGTGTGGGATGGCAGCGGCACGGGCAAGGTGCATTTTTCCGCTTCCAGTGTTCACGCTGAGGTCCTTGGGCATATTGTCGAAAATCGCGTGGTGCAAGACGCGCTGGTCGAGCGCCTGCAGCAGAGCAGCATCGGCTTGTTGGCCGATGCGCGTCTGGAGCAGATGCGGCGGTCCGGTGATGACTGGCTTCTGACGCTTTCCGATGGCCGCCTGTTGCGCTCGCCGCTGGTGGTCGCGGCCGATGGCGCGAACTCCACTGTGCGGCGCATGACCGGCACAGCCACGCGTGAGTGGGACTACCTGCATCACGCCATTGTCACCAGCGTGCGCACCGCTGAATCCCACCACAAAACGGCGTGGCAGCGTTTTACCGACGACGGACCGCTGGCTTTCTTGCCACTCGACCGTGAGGGCGAGCATTGGTGTTCCATCGTGTGGTCCGTGACGCCGGAGCAATCAGAGCGATTGATGAAGCTCGACGACGAACGCTTCTGCCGGGAGCTGGAAACTGCGTTCGAAGGTCGTCTCGGAAAGGTCATCTCTGTCGACCCGAGGCTTTGCGTCCCTTTGCGTCAGCGCCATGCCAAACGTTACGTGGCCGAGGGCCTTGCACTGATCGGCGATGCCGCGCACACCATCCATCCCCTGGCCGGGCAGGGGGTCAACCTGGGTTTTCTGGACGCCGCAGTGCTCGCCGAAGTATTGCGCGGCGCAGTCGAGAGGGGCCAGCGGCTGGCCGATGAGCGGGTACTGAGTCGTTACGAACGTCGACGTATGCCGCATAACCTCGCGTTGATGGCCGCAATGGAGGGCTTTGAAAGGCTGTTCCAGGCTGACGCGCTGCCGGTTCGTCTGCTGCGCAATGCGGGGCTGAAGATGGTCGACCGCTCGGCGGAGGCAAAGGCATTGTTCGTGCGCCAGGCCTTGGGTCTGACCGGGGATCTCCCCAACTTGGCAAAGCTCTGAAACCACAACCCTTTCTGTAAACGCAGCTCACCGTGGGACCGGCTTTAGCCGGGAAGGCGCATGCTGCGAATCTGATGGCGTTTCGGCTGGCCTATCCCGGCTAAAGCCGGTCCCACTAGAGCAGCCTCCATATTCTGTGAATCTGGTTGCAGCACTTCTTTCACTCCGCAACATCCAGTAACGCCTCCACACTGACACCGGTTGAGAAGGTAGATGCGATTCACTACCATTTCGCCTCGTTTTTCCCCCGAATCAGGAGAACCTGCATGCAGGCGAGCAAGCGTCTTTTGGCTGCCCTGGCATTAACCGTGCTCGGCAGCTCCGCCCAGGCCGCAGATGAAGTGGTGGTGTATTCCTCTCGTATCGACGAGCTGATCAAGCCGGTGTTCGATGCCTATACCGCCAAGACCGGTGTAAAGGTCAAGTTCATCACCGACAAGGAAGCGCCGCTCATGCAGCGCATCAAGGCTGAAGGGGAAAACGCCACCGCTGACCTGTTGCTTACTGTCGACGCAGGCAACCTCTGGCAAGCGGAACAAATGGGCATCCTGCAGCCCTTCACCTCGCCGGTTATCGACGCGAACATTCCGTCGCAGTACCGATCTTCAACCCACAGCTGGACTGGCCTGAGCCTGCGTGCCCGGACCATCGCCTACTCCACTGATCGCGTTAAACCCGAAGAGCTTTCGACCTACGAAGCGCTGGCTGACAAGCAGTGGGAAGGGCGCCTTTGCCTGCGTACCGCTAAAAAGGTCTACAACCAGTCGCTCACCGCCACGCTGATCGAAACCCACGGCGCCGAAGCGTCAGAGAAGATTCTCAAGGGCTGGGTGAATAACCTCTCCACCGACGTGTTTTCCGATGACATCGCGGTGCTGGAGGCCATCAACGCCGGCCAATGCGATGTTGGCATCGTCAACACCTACTACTACGGTCGTCTGCACAAGGACAATCCGGATCTGGCCGTACGCCTGTTCTGGCCCAACCAATCGGACCGCGGGGTTCATGTAAATCTCTCCGGTATTGGCCTGACTCGGTACGCGCCGCATGCCGAGGCCGCCAAAGCGTTGGTCGAGTGGATGACCGGCCCTGACGCCCAGACCATCTTCGCCGGCACCAACCAGGAGTTTCCCGCCAACCCGAAAGTCGCGCCTTCCGCAGAAGTGGCCAGTTGGGGCGCGTTCAAGGCGGACACCATCCCGGTTGAAGTGGCCGGGCGCCGGCAGGCCGAAGCGATTCGCATGATGGACCGCGCTGGCTGGAATTGATTGCAACCAGGCAGCCCCGTCTGAGGGAGCGCGCTTGCCCGCGAAGGCCATAGACCATGACATGAAGGTGTCCGAGGCTATGTCATCACCAGGGCCAGGGCGCTCCTGCAGGGGATCTCTAAATCCATGAGTAACGTCCTTGGCCCATTCCCCCCAGCGTCGCTGGTATCCCCTGGTTTTCACCATCGCCGCGTTGGTGCTGTTGCCCCTGAGCGTACTGTTTCTTTCCTGGCAGACCATCGACCTGCAGATCTGGTCCCATCTTTGGGAAACCCAGATGCCGCGATTGTTGGGCAATACCCTCACGCTGGTCATCGGCGTGGGACTGGGTGTCACACTGCTTGGGGTGAGCCTGGCATGGCTGACAGCGCTGTGTGAGTTCCCCGGACGGCGCTGGCTGGATTGGGCATTGATGTTGCCTTTTGCGATCCCGGCGTATGTGCTGGCGTTCGTCTTTGTGGGCTTGCTGGATTTCGCAGGCCCCGTGCAAACGCTGATGCGCGAGTGGTTCGGCTCAGGTTTGCGTTTGCCGCGGGTGCGCTCCACCGGCGGCGTCATCATCGTGCTGGTGCTGGTGTTCTATCCCTACGTCTACCTACTGGCGCGCACTGCGTTTCTGGCCCAGGGAAAAGGCCTCATGGAGGCGGCGCGCATCCTCGGCCAGTCCCCGTGGCAGGCCTTCTGGCGTGTTGCACTGCCCATGGCAAGGCCGGCAATCGGCGCGGGCGTGGCCCTTGCATTGATGGAAACCCTTGCCGATTTCGGTGCCGTCTCGGTGTTCAACTTCGACACCTTCACTACCGCGATCTACAAAACCTGGTACGGCTTCTTCAGCCTGTCGAGCGCCGCGCAACTGGCGAGCCTGCTGCTGCTGGCCGTCATGGTCCTCCTGTACGGCGAGCATCGAGCACGGGGGGCGAGCCGCCCGAGCAACGAGCGGCCAAGGGTCAAAGCGTTGTATCACCTGCATGGGTTTAAAGCCGCTGCAGCCAGTGCATGGTGTGGGCTGGTGTTCGCCTGCGCATTTGTGGTGCCGCTGCTGCAATTGATCGTCTGGGTCTGGCAACGCGGTCGTTTCGATCTGGATGAGCGTTACGCCGGCCTGATTCTCCACACGCTTTATCTGGGGGCCATTGCTGCGCTGGTCACGGTGTGCGTCGCGATGATTCTGGTATTTGCCCGACGCCTCGCGCCCACTCGGGCCATTCGCTCCGGGGTCAGCGTCGCTAACATCGGCTACGCGTTGCCGGGTTCGGTGCTGGCGGTGTCGATCATGCTGGCGTTCAGTTATCTGGACCGTGAATGGGTCGTGCCGCTCTCCGGCTGGCTGGGGGGTGCCGGCAAGCCGCTGCTGCTGGGCAGCCTGGGGGCGCTGGTGCTTGCCTATCTGGTGCGGTTCATTGCAGTCGCGTACGGGCCGCTCGAGAACAGTTTGTCGCGCATTCGCCCATCGTTGCCGGAGGCTGCACGCAGTCTGGGCGTTAGCGGCCCGCGATTGTTTTTCAGGATTTATCTGCCGCTGCTCATCCCCGGCACGCTGAGCGCTGCACTGCTGGTCTTCGTGGATGTGCTCAAGGAAATGCCCGCCACTCTGCTCATGCGCCCGTTTGGCTGGGATACGCTGGCCGTGCGCATCTTTGAAATGACCAGCGAAGGTGAGTGGGCGCGTGCCGCTTTGCCAGCGCTGACATTGGTGCTGGTCGGGTTGCTTCCGGTCATCGGTCTGATTAGACGTTCGGCCAGGCCGATTGGCTAGGTGCGGGGTGCTGACCTTGCGGCTACAATGCGCCGCAATCGACTCGGTCTGTCAGACAATTCCACAAATTAGCATAAGCGTCAGACCCCAAGTCTCGGGGGGTTTGCGGGATTGCAATTGACTGCGTCTTCGCCACGCCCGGAAGGAGAAACCCATGGGACAGCGCACGCCCCTCTTTGACCTGCACCTTGCGCTTGGCGCAAAGCTGGTCGATTTTGGTGGTTGGGATATGCCCCTGCACTACGGCTCCCAGGTCGAGGAGCACCATCAGGTGCGCCGGGACTGCGGGATTTTCGACGTGTCGCACATGCATGTGCTCGACATATCCGGAAGCCAGGCCCAGCCTTGGCTGCAGCGTCTGCTGGCCAACGACGTGGGTAGGTTGCAGCAGATTGGGCGCGCGCTTTACAGCGCAATGCTCGACACCCGTGGCGGCATCGTCGACGACATGATCGTCTACCTGACCGAGACGGGTTATCGGCTGGTAGTCAATGCCGCCACCGGCGCCAAGGACCTGGCCTGGATGAACGCCAACCTTGCCGGCTATGACGTGCGCGTCGAGCATCGCTCGGAACTGGCCATGCTTGCCATTCAGGGGCCCAACGCACGGCAGAAGATCGGCGAACTGGTCACCCAGGAGCGTACGGCGCTCATCCATACACTGCGGCCATTCGAAGGCCAGCAAGACGGCGATTGGTTCATTGCCCGCACGGGCTATACCGGTGAGGACGGCCTGGAAATCATTCTGCCCGCCAGCGAGGCCTGCAGTTTCTTCAACGACATGGTGGGCGCCGGTATTTCGCCGATCGGGTTGGGCGCGCGCGATACGCTGCGTCTGGAGGCCGGGATGAACCTCTATGGCCAGGAAATCGACGAGCATGTCTCACCGCTGACCTCAAACATGGCCTGGACTGTCGCGTGGGCGCCCGAAGACAGGCAGTTCATCGGGCGCGCTGCACTTGAAGCGGAACGCGCGCAAGGCCTTGTTTCCAAATTAGTAGGACTGGTCCTGGAAGAGCGGGGCGTTTTGCGCGCCCATCAGGTCGTCCGCGTAGCGGAAGTTGGCGAAGGAGAGATCACCAGTGGTAGTTTCTCTCCTACGCTAAGCAAGTCGATCGCGCTGGCGCGTGTACCGATGGCAACCGCTGACCGTGCCGAAGTGGAAATTCGCGGCAAGTGGTACCCGGTCCGTGTGGTGCAACCCGCTTTCGTGCGTCACGGCAAAGCGTTGATCTAAACCAGATTTGACAGCCATTCCTGGCGGGTTTTTCCGCTGACCTGATGAAGTAGAGAGGACAAGAACATGAGCACTACTCCCGCCGAACTGCGTTTCGCTGAAAGCCACGAGTGGGCAAAGCAAGAAGGTGATCTGATCGTTGTGGGTATCTCCGATCATGCGCAGGAAGCGCTGGGCGACGTGGTGTTTGTCGAGCTGCCGGAAGTCGGCAAAGTCTTCGCAGCGGCAGGCGATCAGGCAGGCGTGGTCGAGTCCGTGAAGGCTGCGTCCGACATCTACTCGCCAGTGGCGGGTGAAGTTGTTGCAGTCAACGACTCACTGACGGGTGAGCCGGAAGCCCTGAACAACACGCCTTACGAATCGTGGATCTTCAAGGTCAAGCCAGCCAACACCGACGACCTGGGCAAGCTGCTCGACGCAGCGGGCTACAAGGCTCTGATTGGCGAGTAAGCTGCTGGGCCAGTCGTAAAAAAGCCGCTCCAATGAGCGGCTTTTTGTTGAGACTGATTTGGCGAGCAAACGCCGGTGAGCCCCAAAAGAGAATTACTGTTCGGCGACCAGGTTTTTCGCCAGGATGGCGTTCGCCAAGTCCATATCCGATGCCTTGAGCGCCGGGTTGTCCTTGCGAACCTGATCCATGGCCGCTTCCAGGTACGGGCCGCGGATTTCGCCGTTGCTGGCTAAATAACTGCCAGCGTCATCTTGTGCGGCAACGATCAGCTTGTGACGACGGAAAGTCAGGTAGGTGGAGCCGGTGGTTGCACCGGACGACAGGACGTCCCGCAGAAAACCGTCGGCCATCGCTGAACCGACCGGCAGGGAAAGCAAGGCTAACGTGGCTACAGCAAGTTTGAGACGCATGACGGGTACTCCGATTTTGGTTTGTTCTGAAACGATTTGATACGCCGTTGCCCGGTCTAGTTCCCCAGGCGCTGGCAGTCATACGACCACCACGTGCAAAATCGTGCCGTCTTGTGCGGTCACCCTCACACGGTCGCCTGCCGGAGCATCCGGTCCGACGACCATCCAGACGCCGTCGCCGACCTTGATCTTGCCTCGCCCGTTGATGATGGACTCCTGAACCACGAAAGTCTGTCCGATCAACTCCGAGCCGCGCATGTTCAGCCCCGGCTGATCCGACTTGCGCTGCACGCTGCGCTGACGGCGCCACCAGTACAGGGCAGTCAGCACCGAAAGCACCGCAAATGACACGAACTGTATTTCCCAACTCAACGCCGGCAGGATGTAGGTAAGAATGCCCACGCCTGCTGCAGCGACGCCGATCCACAGCAGATAGCCGCCCGCACCGAACACCTCAAGGATCAGCAGCACCGTGCCAAGCCCCAGCCAGTCCCAAAACGACAGGTCTTGCAGATAGGTCCACATGGCTCAGACTCGCTTGCCGGCTTCAGGTTTGGGCGTGTCGAACGTGGCTTTGACGATCTCGCCGATACCGCCAATGGCTCCGATCATCTGACTGGCCTCCAGCGGCATGAGAATGACTTTGCTGTTGTTGGCCGAAGCCAGCCTGCCCAGCGCATCAATGTATTTCTGTGCAACGAAGTAATTGATTGCCTGCACATCGCCTGACGCAATGGCCTCGGAAACCACCTGGGTCGCGCGCGCCTCGGCTTCGGCCTGTCGTTCACGGGCTTCGGATTCCAGGAAGGCGGCCTGACGCTCGCCCTCGGCTTCCAGAATCTGTGCCTGCTTCTTGCCCTCTGCGGTGAGGATGGCCGAAGCCCGTAGCCCTTCGGCCTCCAGAATTTGAGCGCGTTTGATCCGTTCGGCTTTCATCTGCCCCGACATCGCCGCCATCAGATCAGCAGGCGGGCTGATGTCTTTGATTTCAATCCGGGTGATTTTGATGCCCCATGGCGCAGTGGCCTCATCGACGATGCGCAGCAGCCGTTCGTTGATGCCATCACGCTGGCTAAGCATCGCGTCCAGCTCCATCGAGCCGAGTACTGTCCGGATATTGGTCTGCAACAGATTGCGAATAGCGTGCTGCAGGTTATTGACCTCATACGCGGCCTGGGCGCAGTTGACCACTTGATAAAAACACACGGCGTCGATCTGCACCGTGGCGTTGTCCGATGTGATGACTTCCTGTGGCGGGATGTCGAGCACGGTCTCCATCATGTTCAGTTTGTGGCCTATACGGTCGACTATCGGCACGATGATGTTCAGCCCAGGCTTGAGCGTGTTGGTGTAGCGGCCGAAGCGTTCAACGGTCCACTGGTACCCCTGCGGTACCACTTTGAAGCCCATAAACACGATGGCCACGGCCAACGCCACAAAAAGTAAAACCACACTTCCGGTTTGCATAACGGATCCCTGTTGGTGACGGTAAGAAGTCGATCGGGCAGAGTAGGGTAATTGGATCTGCGCGGCGAGATTCTGTTGTACCACTGGCAGCACGGTTCGCGCAGCAGCTGAGCCTTGAGCAATACACACCATAGGAGAGCGTCATGGCTGTTCTGGATAGTTTTCGCCTCGACGGCAGGGTAGCGTTGATAACCGGTTCCAGCGCCGGTATTGGCCTGGCGATCGCCCGCGGCCTGGCCGAAGCCGGCGCCACCGTGGTGCTGAATGGTCGTAATGAACAGACGCTGCAAGCAGCGGCGCAGACCCTCGCGAACGAGGGGCACGTCGTTCATACCCAAGCCTTTGACGTGACCGACAGCGCGGCGGTTGCCGCTGCGGTTCAGGCAATCGAGCAGCGCGTCGGGGCGCTGGAGATTCTGGTCAACAACGCGGGCATACAAAGGCGCGGGCCACTGGCCGACTTCCAGGAAGCAGACTGGCACGAGCTGATGCGCGCCAACCTGGACAGCGCTTTCTTTGTCGGTCAGGCCGTTGCCCGCTGCATGATTGTGCGTGGACGCGGGCGGATTATTAACATCTGCTCCGTGCAGAGCGAGCTGGGCCGCCCGGGGATTGCGCCGTACACGGCAAGCAAAGGCGCGTTGAAAATGCTGACCAAGGGGATGGCGATAGACTGGGGCCCGCTGGGTCTTAACGTCAACGGCATCGGTCCGGGGTATTTCAAAACCGAGCTGAATGCTGCGCTGGTGGCCAATGCCGAATTCAGCGACTGGCTGGTGCAGCGCACGCCGAGTCGTCGCTGGGGCGACGTGTCAGAGCTGGCGGGCGCTGCGGTGTTTCTGGCATCGGACGCAGCAAGCTTCGTCAACGGCCACATCCTTTACGTCGACGGTGCCATTACGGCCTCGTTGTGATACGGAGAACGCTCATGCAATCGATTGTCTGCCACGCCGCGAAAGATCTGCGCGTCGAGCCTGCCGACGACGCACTGCCGCTGGTCAGCGGTCAGCTGCGTGTACGCGTCGCTCGCGGCGGTATCTGCGGCTCGGACCTGCATTACTACCAGCACGGCGGTTTCGGTGCGGTTCGACTGAAAGAGCCGATGGTCCTCGGCCATGAAATCTCGGCGGTCATTGAGGAAGTCGCGGATGCGAACGGCACGTTCAGCGTTGGACAACGGGTTTCTGTCTCGCCGTCACGACCGTGCGGTGACTGCAAATACTGTCATGAGGGCCTGCCCAATCACTGCCTTGACATGCGGTTTTACGGCAGCGCGATGCCTTTCCCTCACATCCAGGGCGCGTTTCGTGAACGACTAGTGATCGAGTCAAGCCAGGCCCATTTGCTGGCGCCCAGTACAACGCTGGCGGAAGGCGCGCTGGCCGAACCGCTGTCGGTGGGGCTCCATGCAATCCAGCGTGCCGGCGGGGTATTCGGCAAGCGCGTGTTGGTGACCGGTTGTGGCCCGATCGGCAATTTGCTGATCGGCAGCCTGCGCGCGGCAGGTGCGCTGCAGATCGTGGCTGCGGACCTGAGCGACAGCGCGCTGGCTTGTGCCCGTCGCATGGGCGCCAGCGAGACGCATAACCTGCGTGACGAGCCGCAGGCGCTGGCTCGCTATACCGCCGATAAGGGTTATTTCGATGTGATGTTCGAAGCGTCCGGCAGCGCTCAGGCGCTGGGTAACGGTCTGACCTGTATGCGTCCTCGCGGAATCGTGGTGACCGTCGGGCTCGGCGGGGACGTGGCGATTCCCCTGAATCTAGTGGTGGGCAAGGAAATCGATCTGCGCGGCACCTTCCGCTTCCATGCCGAATTCGCTCAGGCCGTGGATTTGCTTAACCGCAAGGTGATCGATGTCACGCCGGTGATCTCCCACACCGTTGCCTTCGAAGATGCCGTTCAAGCGTTCGAGCTGGCGGGAGACAAGCAACGGGCGATGAAAGTGGTGCTGGACTTCGGCGTTGCAGACGTCTGACGGAGTAAGCAATCGGGCTGGTGTGGCACTGCGGGCCCAGGCCATTTCGGCATTACCGGGCCAGCGCCCTGTAGGAGCGCGCTTGCCCGCGAAGGTGTTGCGTCAGGCGCCCTTATGCCACTGCCCCATCTCGTTCGCCAGCAAGCCGGCTCCTACAGTGATTGCGGCGTGCCAGCCAACGTGGCGGCGACCCTTTTGACGGGTTTGCTGGCAAGCGCGCTTAGGGTGGCTAGCGCTGCTCGCTCTGTGGCGTTACGCGCAGCACTTCTTCCACCGTCGTTAGCCCTGCTGCGACCTTTTGCGCGCCAGACAACCGCAGGCTGCGCATGCCGTCCTTGAATCCCTGTCGACGCAATGCCGTCAGGTCCAGGTCGGCTGAAATCAGCGATTTGACGGCGTCTGACATCAGCATGATTTCGTAGACCCCGGCGCGGCCGCGATACCCTGTGTCGCGGCATTCGGCGCAGCCGACCGCCCGATGCGCGCCACTCGGCACAGGCGCCTGCCACGGGCGTGTCAGGGTCTGCCAGTCAGCCTCATCCATCTCGATCGGCGCCTTGCAGTGCGGGCAAAGCGTACGCACCAGCCGCTGTGCCATTACGCCGAGAATCGTCGCTTTAAGCAGGTAATGCGGCACACCCAATTCGAGCAAGCGACTGACCGCGCTGGGTGCGTCGTTGGTGTGCAGGGTCGAAAGCACCAAGTGACCCGTGAGCGCGGCCTGGATGGCCATTTCTGCTGTTTCCAGATCGCGAATCTCGCCGATCATGATGATGTCAGGGTCCTGCCGCATCAGTGCCCGCACGCCGCTGGCAAAGTTCAGATCAATGTTGTGCTGGACCTGCATCTGGTTAAACGCGGGCTCGACCATTTCAATCGGGTCCTCGATGGTGCAGAGGTTCACCTCCGATGTCGCCAGCTTTTTCAGCGTCGTGTACAACGTGGTGGTTTTGCCGGAACCGGTCGGTCCTGTCACCAGAATGATGCCGTTGGGCTGGCGGGTCATGCCTTCCCAGCGGCGGAGGTCATCGCCGGAGAATCCCAACTGATCGAAGTCTTTGAGCAGTACTTCCGGGTCGAAGATCCGCATAACCATCTTTTCGCCAAACGCGGTAGGCAGCGTCGATAGTCGCAGTTCCACTTCGCCGCCGTCAGGCGTTTTGGTCTTCACACGGCCATCTTGTGGCTTGCGCTTCTCGGCCACGTTCATGCGGCCCAGACTCTTCAGGCGGCTGGTAACCGCCATCGCGACCTGCGGCGGGAATTGATAGACGTTGTGCAGCACGCCGTCGATGCGGAACCGCACCGTTCCCGCTTCACGACGAGGCTCGATGTGAATGTCACTGGCGCGCTGCTGATAGGCGTACTGAAAGAGCCAGTCGACGATATTGACGATGTGCGCGTCGTTCGCATCGGGTTCCTGATCGCTGGCGCCGAGCTTGAGCAACTGTTCAAAGTTGCCCATGTTGCTGACTTTTTGGTCGCTGGCGCTTGCGCCGCTGACCGATTTTGCCAACCGATAAAACTCGACGGCCAGTTTCTGCACGTCGACGGGATTGGCGACGACCCGTTTGATCGGCATTTTCAGCACGTGGGTCAGGTCGGCTTCCCACGCATGCACGTAGGGCTGTGCGCTGGCGATAGTGACCGCATCGCGATCAACATCCACCGCGAGAATCTTGTGGCGCTGGGCGAAGGCGTAGGACATCAACGGTGTGACGGCAGCGACGTTGATCTTCAGCGGGTCAATACGCAAATACGGCTGCCCGGCTTGCTCGGCCAGCCAGGCGGTCAGGGTTTCAAGATCGAGTTTCTTGCCGGGCCGCTTGTGGTTATCGAACTGCTGGTTGGCAATGAGTTCGAGCGGATGGGCGTGGAGGTTCTGCGCAGCTCGGCGCAGGGTGAGCGCATATTCGGCATTGTCCTGATCGAGGTAACCCTGCGCGACGAGATCGCGCAGTACTTCGTTCAGATCCAGCCAGCGGTCCTGAGATGATGAGGCGAGGACGGACATGCGGGCTCCTTCGGGCGAGACGGCTTACTTCGGTGATGAGCAAGAGTAGTCCCAAGCGTGCCAGTTGCGGTGCCCTGCCGGTAGTGAAGCATTGCCAATATTTTCGGAGCACTCAACTGGCAGCGAGTGAGACGGCCTCGGTTACGACGTGCAAATCGCCTATCGGTTCCAGTTCGACCGAGCATACGCTGACCAAGTTGCGCATTTTTTCACCAATGACCTGCGCCCGGTGCCATGTCATGCCCCCCACTTCAACACTCACCATCAACATGTCTTCCTGTTGCAGCACTGAAACCTGGCGGGGTATGAGGTACTGCATTGCAAAAAGATTAAGCAGCCGGCAGAGCACATCGGCTTCGGCCTCGGCAAGAATTTCAAAGCGCGACACGCAGTGAGCGTTACTTACCGACCAGGCATCGTGACGCAGTGGGGCAGGGTGGAAGGCTTCAAAATGCGGCATGCAAGATCTCCTGGCAAACGTACCGTTGCAGTGACGGCGGATGAAAGAAAGTTTTACATGCTCCAGCAGAAATTTCTGATCGAAGATATGCTGTATCGCGCCGAAAAAGACTTGTTTATGTGACCAATCTGGCTTTGGAGACTCAGCTATGCAGACAGAGCTGGATGGCTACGATCGAAAAATTCTGGCACTGCTGCAGGAGGATGCGTCGTTGTCGAGCGCGCAAATTGCCGAGCAGGTAGGCCTGTCGCAATCGCCCTGCTGGCGACGGATCCAGCGGTTGAAAGATGAAGGGGTGATCAGGCGTCAGGTCACGCTGCTCGATCGCAAAAAAATCGGGCTCAACACGCAGATTTTCGCCGAGGTGAAGCTCAACGCTCACGGTCGGTCCAACTTCACCGAGTTCACCGATGCGATCCGCGGATTTCCCGAGGTGCTGGAGTGTTATGTGTTGATGGGCTCAGTGGACTTCTTGCTGCGCATCGTTACGCCGGACATCGAAGCTTACGAGCGATTCTTCTTCGAAAAGCTTTCGCTGGTGCCGGGGATACAGGAGGTGAACTCGACTGTGGCGCTGTCGGAGATCAAATCGACGACAAGCTTGCCGATTGTGAGATAGCTGTCGCCTTTCCCGGCTGTAGCCAGCCTCACTGATGGATCGCGTTCGCTAGTGGGACCGTATGTTGTCAGTGGGACCGGCTTTAGCCGGGAAGGCGTCGGTAGGCACACTGTAAATTGAGAGTGCTGTCGCTGGCCTCTTCCCGGCTGAAGCCGGTCCTACGGGTACACAGTATGTTGTTGGTGGGACCGGCTTTAGCCGGGAAGGCTTCGGTAGGCACACTGCAAATTGAGAGTGTTGCCGCTGGCCTCTTCCCGGCTGAAGCCGGTCCTACGGGTACACAGTATGTTGTCAGTGGGACCGGCTTTAGCCGGGAAGGCTTCGGTAGGCACACTGTAAATTGAGAGTGCTGTCGCTGGCTTCTTCCCGGCTGAAGCCGGTCCTACGGGTACACAGTATGTTGTTAGTGGGACCGGCTTTAGCCGGGAAGGCTTCGGTAGGCACACTGCAAATTGAGAGTGCTGCCGCTGGCCTCTTCCCGGCTGAAGCCGGTCCTACGGGTACACAGTATGTTGTCAGTGGGACCGGCTTTAGCCGGGAAGGCTTCGGCAGGCACACTGCAAAAATGAGAGTGCTGCCGCTGGCCTCTTCCCGGCTGAGGCCGGTCCTACGGGTACACAGTATGTTGTTAGTGGGACCGGCTTTAGCCGGGAAGGCGTCGGTAGGCCCACTGCAAAAATGAGAGTGCTGTCGCTGGCCTCTTCCCGGCTGAAGCCGGTCCTACGGGTACACAGTATGTTGTCAGTGGGACCGGCTTTAGCCGGGAAGGCGTCGGTAGGTCCACTGCAAAAATGAGAGTGCTGTCGCCTCTTCCCGGCTAGAGCAGGTCCCACTGAACCAGCAGCAGCGGGTCCTGCCGAACGCGGATTACAACTTCAACAGCGTCTTCCATGCCCGGCTTTGCAGCACGGTGATGGTTTGCTGCACCCGGGCATCCAGAATTTCATCCGTGATATCGAGGTGCGCCAGTTGCTCAAGCTTGTTCAGCTCGCCATACAACCGGTCCAGCTCAGGCAAGTCGAGCGCCTGACGGGCGTAATGCAGCCATACCTGAAGCCGCTCAATACGTGGCAACTGTTCGGCGAGGTCTTCAGGTTGCTGTTGGTAGCGCGGCAGATTCAGCGCAGTCGCCTCATCGCCCAGGAAACGCGGCACCCAGCTGCTGAGCATCGCGTGGCCCTGACGATTGCCACGGTTATTGCGCTCGACCGTCCAGCTGCGTTCCATCAGCCAGCGCGAAGTGGTCAGCGAGAACAGGCCCCAGCGAGTGTCCTGCAGCTCTTCGATGAACTGCTCATGCGCGGCGGCACGGACGTCGCCATCTTCCTGACCGGCCAGCACTAGCGTGCGCCAGTCTTCCAGCAAAGCGTCCAGCGCCGCGCGCAGATCGTGGGTTGTCGCGCGCGGAGCGGCCTGACCGAGGCTGCCAGCCAGGGCACGCAGCTCGGCAAGCACTTCAACCCATTCCTGCAACAGGCTCCAGTGACCGTTGAAACGGTACTGCTCGGCCAGACGCTGGCTGCTGCCGAGCAGAAACCAGGCGATGGCGCTGAAAGCGTCGTCCACCGACATTTCACCATGCAGTTCAGGCGCCGGCAGTTTGATTGAGTAGCTGCCGGCGTCGAACAGACGATAGCCACGCTCGGCTTTGCTGATATCGCATGGCATTAGCGGCAGTTTCTCGGCCAGCTCAGCAGCGAGTTCCAGCAGCGCGGCGGGATCACCTTCGCGCAGCTCTAATTCCAGTTCGCAAATTTCTTCCTGCTGCTTGCCCGCGATCACCTTGCCCAGATCCAGTGCGGCCTCGATCACCACTTTGGACTTGCCACGGCCCCAGGCAATTTCTGCCTTTTCGCGGACAAAATCAGTGGTGAACAGCGGCTTGATGGTTTTCTTATCCAGGTCCGCCAATTGCTCCGGCCAGCATTCGCCGTCGAGCTTCTTCAGATCGAGCTTGGCTTTGGGCACGTCCCAGTTGTACTCGTTACGTTCGGACAGACCCGCCATGCTCTGGCCGCGGGTTTTCAGGGTCTGAATGATCGCGTCGCCGTCACGGCGCAGGCGTAGCGCAACCTTGGCCTGGGCCAGCTCACGCTCAGGGGTGTCGAAGTACTGATTGAACAGCTCAAGCCGCTCCCAGCCGCTCTTGTTGCGCTTCTTCAGCAGCGGGTGCTCGCGCAGGGCTATGAGGGTTTCGCGGCTGACGCGGAGTTTGATTTCGGTTTCTTTGTGCATGGCCGGAGAATCCAAACGCTCTATCGCTGATAACAGGGGACACAGCCGGAATCGACACAGCTGCGTGGGCCGTGCAGTGTACAGGACATCAACCGACACAGTTTATTCATGCGGCCGAATCGACCTATGATGGCTCGCACGTAGCACCCCATCACCGGAGTCGCCTATGCCGTTGCCGTCCCTGAAAGACCAGTTCGCCGCCCTGATCGCCGCTCCGTCCGTAAGCTGCACGCAGCCGGCGCTCGACCTGTCCAATCGCGCCGTTATTGATTTGCTGGCAGGGTGGCTGGGTGATCTTGGCTTTGCCTGTGACATCCAGCAGGTAAGCCCCGGCAAGTTCAATCTGGTCGCGACGTTTGGCACCGGCCCCGGCGGGTTGGTGCTGGCCGGGCACAGCGATACGGTCCCCTACGACGATGCGTTGTGGAAAACCGATCCGCTGAAGCTGACCGAGGTCGACGGCAACTGGGTAGGACTGGGCAGCTGCGACATGAAAGGGTTCTTCGCGCTGGCCATCGAGGCGTTGCGGCCTTTGCTCGACCAGCCGTTCAAACAACCGCTGATCATCCTCGCTACCTGCGATGAGGAAAGCTCGATGGCGGGCGCAAAGGCCTTGGCTGCCGCAGGTGGCGTGCTCGGGCGCGCGGCAGTCATTGGCGAGCCGACTCGTCTCAAGCCGGTTCGTCTGCACAAGGGCGTGATGATGGAGCGCATCGAAATTCTTGGCCGCAGCGGTCACTCTTCCGACCCAAGCCTGGGGCGCAGCGCGCTTGAAGCCATGTACGACGCCATTGGCGAGCTCAAAGGCCTGCGTCGCCAGTGGCAGGAGCAATACCGCAATCCGCAGTTCAGCGTGCCGCAACCGACCCTGAACTTCGGCTGCATCCATGGAGGCGACAACCCAAACCGGATCTGCGGGCAGTGCTCGCTGGAGTTCGACCTGCGCCCGCTGCCGGGCATGGACCCCGACGTGCTGCGCGACGCCATCAGGCAGAAACTGCACCCCGTTGCCGAACTGCATCAGGTACAGATCGATTACGCGCCGCTGTTCTCGGAAGTGTCCCCGTTTGAAGAAAGTGCCGATGCGGAACTGGTGCGAATCGCCGAGCGTCTGACCGGTCATACGGCCGAAGCAGTGGCATTTGGCACCGAAGCGCCTTATCTTCAGCGCCTTGGTTGCGAAACCATCGTGCTGGGTCCAGGTGACATTGCCTGCGCGCACCAGCCAGGTGAGTATCTTGAAATGTCACGTTTGCAGCCTACAGTGCGTCTGTTACGTCAGTTGATCGAACACTATTGTCTGACGCCTGCGTGAGTCGGCGACTACCCCCGAAATACCCGAAAAAGGAGAGTACGCGTGTTGCGATGCCTGTTCCGACGATAAAGCTCATGCCGTCTTGAGTGTTTTCACCCTTCGTCCATCTACCACAGGCTCCTTTCGGATATGCCCGATTACGTTAATTGGCTCCGCCACGCTTCTCCCTACATCAATGCCCACCGGGATTGCACCTTTGTCGTCATGCTGCCGGGCGACGGCGTCGAGCACCCGAACTTCGGCAATATCGTCCATGACCTTGTGTTGCTGCACAGCCTTGGCGTTCGTCTGGTGCTGGTGCACGGTTCGCGTCCGCAGATCGAGAGCCGACTGCAGGCGCGCGGTCTGACGCCGCACTTCCATCACGATATGCGCGTGACCGACTTCGCGACGCTTGAGTGTGTGATCGACGCGGTCGGGGCGCTTAGAGTCGCCATTGAGGCGCGCCTGTCGATGGACATGGCTGCTTCGCCCATGCAGGGTTCTCGCTTGCGCGTCACAGGGGGCAATTTCGTCACGGCGCGCCCGATTGGCGTGCTCGAAGGTGTTGATTTTCAGCACACCGGCGAAGTCCGCCGCATCGACCGCAAAGGTATCAGCCGACTGCTCGATGAGCGCTCCATTGTGCTGCTATCGCCGTTGGGCTACTCGCCCACGGGTGAAATCTTCAATCTGGCCTGTGAGGACGTCGCGACCCGCGCGGCGGTCGATCTGGGCGCAGAAAAACTGCTGTTGTTCGGCGCCGAATCAGGCCTGCTGGACGAGCAGGGCCGTCTGGTACGTGAACTGCGCCCACAGCAAGTGCCCGCGCACCTTCAACGCCTGGGCAGCAATTACCAGGCCGAGCTGCTGGATGCGGCGGCGCAGGCCTGTCGCGGCGGGGTCGCGCGCAGCCACATCGTCAGCTATGCCGAAGACGGCGCGCTGCTGTCCGAACTGTTCACCCGTGCAGGCGGCGGGACGTTGGTGGCGCAGGAGCAATTCGAGCTGGTGCGTGAAGCGTCCATCGGCGACGTTGGTGGGCTTATTGACCTGATCACGCCGCTGGAGGAGCAGGGCATCTTGGTGCGCCGCTCGCGTGAAGTGCTGGAGCGTGAGATCGAGCAGTTCAGCGTGGTCGAGCGAGAAGGGCTGATTATCGCCTGCGCTGCGCTGTACCCCATCGCCGACTCCGAGGCGGGCGAGTTGGCGTGTCTGGCGGTAAACCCTGAATACCGTCACGGCGGGCGCGGCGACGAGTTGCTCGAGCGCATTGAAGAGCGCGCCCGGGCGATCGGCCTGAAAACCCTGTTCGTGCTTACCACTCGCACGGCGCACTGGTTTCAGGAGCGCGGCTTCGAGCCAAGCAGTGTCGATCGTCTGCCCAGCGCACGGGCATCGCTGTACAACTACCAGCGCAATTCGAAGATCTTCGAGAAAGCGATATAACCGGGCGATGAAGGCCTCACATCGGCTTCAAGCCTGACGCCGCTTTTCTATTGTAGGAGCGCGCTTGCCCGCGATATCGGTGTGTCAGCCGACGCCGATGTCGTTGCCGAAAACCATTCGCGGGCAAGCGCGCTCCTACACCTGGATCGAGTTGTGTCAGAAGATGAAGTCAGCGGGGAGTGAGCGTTTCCGCCGGCTTCCAGCCTTGCGCCGCTTTTCTATTGTAGGAGCGCGCTTGCCCGCGATATCGGTGTGTCAGCCGACGCCGATGTCGTTGCCGAAATCCATTCGCGGGCAAGCGCGCTCCTACACCCGGGCGGTGTGGTGGCAGAAGGTGAAGTCAGCGGGGACTGAGCGATTCCGCCGGCTTCAAGCCTGACGCCGCTTTTCTATTCTAGGAGCGCGCTTGCCCGCGATATCGGTGTGTCAGGCGACGCTGATGTTGTTGCCGAAAACCATTCGCGGGCAAGCGCGCTCCTACACCTGGATCGAGTCGTGTCAGAAGATGAAGTCAGCGGGGAGTGAGCGTTTCCGCCGGCTTCAAGCCTTGCGCCGCTCCTACACTCGGATAGGGTCGTGGCAGAAGGCGACGTCAGCCTGCACCGAGCGCTCACGCCGGATATCAAATGGCGCCCACGCACTCGCCCGTAGGAGCCGGCTTGCTGGCGAACGTGGTAGTTCAGAAAAAAAGAGAGTGACTGACCCGACGCTTTCGCCAGCAAGCCGGCTCTCAACAGGTTCAATGGCGTCGTGTCAGTTGATGACACGACGCCCTGCCGGTCAGTTACTGATTGCCAGAATGCTCGCCTGATACGCACCCACGAACGTATCAAAATCCACCTTTTCCTCGGTCTGCTCCAGTTCCGCTTGCGCGGCCAGTGAATCACGTGCCGTGGTTTCGAAGCGGCTCTGCTCTTCGGCACTCAGCGGACGGCTGCGGAAGTCTTCGGCGTGGACCTGTGACTGGCGAAGGGAAAAGGCGGTGAAGCCCTCCTTGTGCTCGGTCATGGCGGCGAGGACTTGCGCAGACGGTGTGAGTGAGGCGTCCGCAACCTTCGCCCGCTGAACCTCCAGCGATTTGATGTGCTCATTCGTGCCATGGCTCGCATCAAGCAATTCACAGATCGGCCGGATGGTGTCCAGCATCTCGTTGGCCCAGGCTTTCAAGTCAACCGTCGTATCGTTACGGCTCAGTTGCAGCCCCGGGCGGCGACCTTCCTTGACCACGGTCAGGAAGTTCGAACTGGCGTTCCCACATTCGTTATTCGCCAGTTGCGGGCTGTCGTGCAGCGCGCAGTACAGGATGAACGCATCAATGAAACGTGACTGCTGAAGGTCTATGCCCACTGGCAGGAACGGATTGATGTCCAGGCAGCGGACTTCCACGTACTGCACGCCGCGCGCGACCAGCGCCTGAATAGGGCGCTCGCCGGAATAGGTGACGCGTTTCGGGCGGATCGTCGAGTAGTACTCGTTTTCGATCTGCAGCACGTTCGTGTTGAGCTGAATCCACTCGCCATCCTTGTGCGTGCCGATTTCGACGTAAGGCGCGTAAGGCGTCGCCACCGCACGGCGAAGGCTGTCGGTGTAGGTCAGCAAGTCGTTGTAGCAAGGCGTCAAGTCCGCCTGGGCATTGCTCTGATAACCCAGATCGCTCATCCGCAGGCTGGTGGCATACGGCAGATAAAGCGTCTCGGCGTCGAACTGCTCAAGCTGGTGCGAGCGGCCGCGCAGGAAACTGGCGTCCAGGGCCGGCGATGCGCCGAACAGGTACATGAGCAGCCAGCTGTAGCGACGGAAGTTGCGGATCAGCCCAATGTAGCTCTCGGATTGGAAGTCGCGGTCGTCGCCGTCAAAGTTCGCGTCCTGCCGCAGGACCGGCCAGATGGCCTCAGGCAGCGAAAAGTTGTAATGAATGCCTGCGATGCACTGCATGGTTTTGCCGTAGCGCAGTGCGAGGCCCTGACGATAGACGTACTTGAGCTTGCCGATATTGGACGTGCCGTAATAGGCAATCGGGATATCAGCTTCGGCCGGCAACGGACACGGCATCGAAGGGCTCCAGATGTATTCGCTGCCCAGCTTGCTGTAGGCAAAGCGATGGATCTTGTCCAGGCTGTCGAGCGTATCGGCCGGGTTGGACAATGCCGGAGTGATGAACTCCAGCAGCGACTCGGAGTAGTCAGTAGTGATTTGCTCGTTGGTCAACGCGGCACCGAGCGCTTCCGGGTGCGGAGTTTGCGCCAGACGGCCTTCGCCCGTAACGCGCAGGCATTCACGCTCGATGCCATGCAAGCACTTCTCCAGAAGAGAGAGATTGGAGTGCTCGCCAAGCAAGGTCAGGCGGCGGTTGAGAAGTTCGCTCAAGTTGGAATCCTTCACGCGTCAGTCGGCCCTATATGGGGGCGATATGGCGGTCTACAAGGGTGAAGAAAGGAACTGGCGTTTTCGCCTCGTCGATGGCCCTAACGCCGATGCCCGTCGCTGATTGTTCCTGATAAGGAAATCAGAAAATTTCGACACTGCTTAACAGTGCCGAAACTAACTCATAACGCCATCGGACAGCTAGACGATCGCGAACGTGCCCTGCGCTTTGGCAACAAGCTTGTCGTGCTGCCGAACATCGGCCTCGACCACCAGCGTCCGCCGTCCGGCATGCAGCACAGTGCTGGTGCAGATGACTTCGCCGTCGGCCACGGCGCGCATGTAGTTGATTTTGCACTCTACCGTGACGCTTTGCTTATCGAAGCCGTGAGAACTGGAACAAGCCAGCCCCATGGCGATGTCGACCAGGCTGAACAACGCGCCCCCGTGCATGACGTTACCGCGATTGCGCAGGTGCGGTTCCAGTGGCAGCGCCACCACAGCGACACCTTCATCCAACTGCACCACGCGGCAACCGAGCGTCTTGAAATAGGCGCTCTGGGTCAATTCGTCCGGGATGTCCATTAGCGTTTCTTCAACTGCTTGGCGTTGGCGAACAGCGAAGCCATCGCATTATTGCTCGGTGCTGCCGCAGCGGTTTCCTTTCGCGGGGCACTGCTCTGCTGTTGGCGCGGAGCCGCGCCGGGACGGGCGCCGCGAGCACCATCGACTTTCTCTCCGGGGGTATCGCTCATGCGCATCGACAGACCGACGCGCTTGCGCGGAATATCCACCTCCATCACCTTGACCTTCACCACATCGCCCGCTTTTACCGCTTCGCGAGGGTCCTTGATGAACTTCTCCGAAAGCGCAGAGATATGCACCAAACCGTCCTGATGGACACCGATATCGACAAATGCACCGAAGTTGGTGACGTTGGTGACCACGCCTTCCAGAATCATGCCCGGCTGGAGGTCCTTGAGGTCCTCGACACCGTCCTGAAATTCAGCGGTCTTGAACTCCGGACGCGGATCTCGCCCCGGTTTTTCCAGCTCTTGAAGGATGTCGGTCACGGTGGGAAGACCGAAGGTTTCGTCCGTGAATTTCTTTGGATCCAGGCGCTTCAGGAACCCGGCATCACCGATCAGCGAGCGGATGTCGCGATCGGTCTGGGCCGCAATGCGCTGCACCAGCGGATATGCCTCAGGGTGAACGGCCGACGAGTCCAGCGGGTTGTCGCCATTCATGACGCGCAGAAAACCTGCGGCCTGTTCAAAGGTTTTTTCGCCCAGACGCGGCACCTTCTTCAACGCCGCGCGGGTTTTGAACGCGCCGTTCTGGTCGCGGTGGGAAACGATGTTCTGTGCCAGCGTGGTGTTCAAGCCCGAAATCCTCGCCAGCAAGGCGACGGAGGCGGTGTTCACATCAACGCCCACAGCGTTCACACAATCTTCCACAACGGCGTCAAGGCCGCGGGCCAGTTTGAGCTGAGAAACGTCGTGCTGATATTGGCCGACGCCGATGGATTTGGGGTCAATCTTCACCAGCTCGGCCAGTGGGTCCTGCAACCGCCGGGCAATGGAAACAGCACCCCGAATGGAAACATCAAGGTCCGGGAATTCTTTGGACGCCAGCTCGGATGCCGAGTAAACCGAAGCGCCGGCCTCAGAAACCATGACTTTGGTCATCTTCAAGCCTGGATACTTTTTGATCAGATCGCCTGCCAGCTTGTCGGTCTCACGGCTGGCCGTGCCGTTGCCGATCGCGATCAGGTCCACCGAATGCTTGGCGCAGAGTGCGGCGAGCACGGCGATGGTCTGGTCCCACTGGTTTTTCGGTACGTGCGGATAAACCGTCGCGTAGTCCAGCAGCTTGCCGGTGCTGTCGACCACGGCGACCTTGCAGCCGGTACGCAGGCCCGGGTCAAGGCCCAGTGTGGCGCGCGGCCCCGCCGGTGCGGCCAGCAGCAGGTCGTGCAAGTTGTGAGCGAATACATTGATCGCTTCGGTCTCGGCGCCTTCACGCAGCTCGCCGAGCAGGTCTGTCTCCATGCTGGAGTACAACTTGACCTTCCAGGTCCAGCGCACGACTTCGGCCAGCCATTTATCCGCAGGGCGATTCCGATTCTGCAGACCGAAGCGCTCGCTGATCATCATCTCGCACGGATGCAGGGTGCCCGGAAGCTCTTCGCCGACCTTCAGCGCCGAGCTCAGGACGCCCTCGTTGCGACCGCGGAAGATCGCCAGCGCGCGGTGCGAAGGCATGCTTTTGAGGGGTTCGTCGTGTTCGAAATAATCGCGAAACTTGGCGCCTTCCTCTTCCTTGCCTGGCACCACTCGAGCGCTGATCACGGCTTCGTGCTTGAGGAAGCTGCGCAGCTTTTCAAGCAGCGTGGCGTCTTCAGCAAAACGTTCCATCAGGATGTATTTGGCGCCATCAAGCACGGCCTTGACGTCGGCAAAGCCTTTTTCGGCATCGACGAAGCGCGTGGCTTCAGTCTCCGGCGTCTGGTCGGGGTTGTTGAAAAGCCCGTCCGCCAGCTCGCCCAAACCGGCTTCCAGGGCGATCTGCCCTTTGGTGCGGCGCTTCTGCTTATACGGCAGGTACAAATCTTCAAGGCGCGTTTTGGTGTCGGCAAGCTTGATGTCGCGGGCCAGCTCAGGGGTCAGCTTGCCTTGCTCCTCGATGCTGGCAAGGATGCTGACGCGGCGGTCGTCGAGCTCGCGCAGGTAACGCAGGCGCTCTTCCAGATGACGCAGTTGCGTGTCATCGAGGCTGCCTGTGACTTCCTTACGGTAGCGAGCGATGAAGGGCACGGTTGAGCCTTCATCCAGTAGCGCGACGGCCGCTTCGACCTGTTGCGGGCGGACGCCGAGTTCCTCGGCGATGCGGCTGTTGATACTGTCCATAAAACCACCTGGCAAATGTGTGTGCATAAAATCAGCTGCTGGCGAACCGCCTTGAGCGAGCGTTGCCTGACTTTGAAGGCGGCGCATTATACCCAGTGCGTCCTGAATAGGGGATTGACCCGTCGAGACGACGGTTTGAGCCAGCGCGGACAGCGTGAATCCAGCGCAAAACACTCGGCAAAAGCACTCATGTGGATTCAGGAAAAATCTGCTAACAATGCACACGGTGCGCATAACTGCAGCTACGCCATAATGCGCGCCGAGATCAAAGGAGCTTCCCAATGAGCAGCACTGCACAAACGGCTGAAGGCGAGAAAATCCTCATCGTTGACGATGACCCGGGCTTGAGCAGCCTGCTAGAACGCTTTTTCAACAGCAAGGGCTACCGCGCCCGGGCTGTGCCCAACGTGGAGCAAATGGACCGGCTGCTGGCACGCGAAGTGTTCCACCTCGTGGTACTGGACTTGATGCTGCCGGGCGAAGACGGTCTTTCCGCCTGCCGCCGCTTGCGCGCCGCGAACAATCAAGTGCCCATCATCATGCTGACTGCCAAGGGCGACGAGCTGAGCCGCATCAAGGGACTTGAGCTCGGCGCCGATGACTATCTGGCCAAACCCTTCAACCCCGACGAGCTGATGGCCCGCGTTCGCGCAGTGCTTCGCCGTCAGTCCGCACCGGTACCTGGCGCACCCGCCAGCGAAGACGAAACCGTCACCTTTGGCGACTACGCACTGTCGCTCGCGACTCGCGAGCTCAAGCGCGGCGATGAAGTGCACATGCTGACCACCGGTGAATTCGCCGTGCTGAAGGCATTGGTCATGCACGCCCGGGAGCCACTGACTCGCGACAAACTCATGAACCTCGCCCGTGGGCGTGAGTGGGACGCTCTGGAACGTTCAATCGACGTCCAGATTTCGCGTCTGCGCCGTCTGATTGAAGTGGACGCTGCCAAGCCGCGTTACATCCAGACCGTCTGGGGAGTGGGTTATGTGTTCGTACCAGACGGCGCCAACAAGCAGTAACAGCAAATTCGACGATAATCTGCCGGGCTTGCCTCACGCCCGCCTACGTTAGCCAGTCACCTCGGTGTTCGCCAAAGCGATCATCGACGTGACTGGTTTTTGCTGTGTCATGTGTTCCGCAAATTCGCGAGCCCGGCTCGCTTCTCGCAAAGTGTGTAGCAGCTGTTATGAAGACACCGGTCTGGTTCCCGCAAAGCTTTTTCTCTCGCACCCTGTGGCTGGTGCTCATCGTCGTGCTGTTTTCAAAGGCGCTGACGCTCGTTTATCTGTTGATGAATGAAGACGTCCTGGTCGATCGTCAATACAGCCACGGCGTTGCACTCACTTTGCGGGCTTACTGGGCAGCCGATGAGAGTGACCGGCAGACCATCGCCGACGCTGCCGGGCTGATCCGTGTCGTAGGCGGCGGGGTGCCAGAGGGCGAGCAGCATTGGCCTTACTCCGAAATCTATCAGCGACAGATGCAGGATGAGCTGGGTGCCGACACTGAAGTGCGTCTGCGTGTCCATGCGCCTCCCGCGTTGTGGGTGCGCGCGCCCAGCCTTGGCGATGGCTGGCTGAAGGTGCCGCTTTATCCGCATCCGTTGCGAGGACAGAAAATCTGGAGCGTGCTGGGTTGGTTCCTGGCGATTGGCTTGCTCTCCACCGCCTCGGCATGGATCTTCGTCAGTCAGCTCAATCAACCTCTCAAACGGCTGGTTTTCGCGGCGCGGCAGTTGGGGCAGGGGCGCAGCGTGCGTTTGCCGGTTGGAGACACACCGAGTGAAATGACCGAGGTCTACCGCGCCTTTAACCAAATGGCTGAGGATGTCGAACAGGCCGGGCAGGAGCGTGAGTTGATGCTGGCCGGGGTTTCCCATGACTTGCGCACGCCGCTGACCCGCTTGCGTCTGTCGCTGGAGTTGATGCCCGCCAACAACGAGTTCATGGATGGCATGGTCCGCGACATTGAAGACATGGACGCGATCCTCGACCAATTCCTGGCATTCATCCGGGACGGACGGGACGAGGAGGTTGAGGAAGTGGATCTGGTCGAGTTGGTCCACGAAGTTGTCGCGCCGTACAACAGTCCGGTGGAGCAGGTTCGCCTCTGCCTGGAGTCCATTCCGCCGTTTCCTTTGCGGCGAGTATCCATGAAGCGGTTGCTCAATAATCTGATCGGCAACGCGATGCACCATGCGGGTGACGGGGTTGAAGTGGCGGCCTATGTCTCCGGCGACAGCGGGGCGCCTTACGTGGTGCTGAGCGTGCTGGATCGCGGCGCGGGAATTGATCCATCGGAACTGGAGGGGATTTTCAACCCGTTCATCCGTGGCGACCGCGCCAGAAGCGGCAAGGGGACGGGGCTGGGTCTGGCAATCGTCAAGCGCATCGCGGCGATGCACGGCGGCAATGTCGAACTGCGTAACCGTTCGGGGGGCGGGCTGGAGGCGCGGGTTCGGCTGCCGCTGGGGCTATTGCTGCCCAGAGATGCCGATTGACCATCCTGGCGCCGTGATCGCGGGCACCTTGCTCGCGATTACGGTGCTTGGTCATCTACAGGCGCGCGCTAGCCTTTGCCTTTGGTGCGGGTCATGTGCGGCGCGCCGTTTTTCTCGATGTACTCGATGATCATGCCAGCGACATCCTTGCCGGTGGTTGTCTCGATCCCTTCAAGGCCCGGAGATGAGTTGACCTCCATCACCAGCGGTCCGTGGTTGGAGCGCAGAATGTCTACACCCGCAACACTCAACCCCATGACCTTGGCCGCGCGAATGGCTGTCATGCGCTCTTCGGGGGTGATTTTGATCAGGCTGGCGGTGCCGCCACGGTGCAGGTTCGAGCGAAACTCTCCAGGCTTGGCCTGACGCATCATTGAGGCGATGACCTTGTCGCCCACCACGAAGCAACGGATGTCTGCACCACCGGCCTCCTTGATGTACTCCTGCACCATGATGTCCTGCTTGAGCCCCATGAACGCCTCGATCACCGATTCGGCGGCCGTTGCGGTTTCGCACAGCACAACGCCGATGCCTTGGGTGCCTTCCAGCACCTTGATCACCAAAGGCGCGCCATTAACCATTTGGATCAGGTCGGGGATGTCATCCGGCGAGTGGGCAAAGCCGGTGACGGGCAGGCCGATTCCACGCCGTGACAGCAGCTGCAGCGAGCGCAGCTTGTCGCGCGAGCGCGCAATCGCAACCGATTCGTTGAGTGGGAACACCCCCATCATTTCAAACTGACGCAACACGGCGCAGCCGTAGAAGGTCACGGACGCACCGATGCGGGGTATGACTGCATCGAAGCCTTCCAGGGGTTTCCCCCGGTAATGGATCTGCGGCTTATGACTGGCAATGTTCATATAGGCGCGCAGAGTGTCGATCACCACGACCTCATGGCCGCGCTGAATACCCGCTTCGACCAGGCGACGAGTTGAATACAGACGCGGGTTTCGCGAAAGCACAGCGATCTTCATGCAGCACCTGTGGCAGAGAGATTTGAAGCCGGAGAAACCGGCTTGTCCTGAACGTAAGTAACACCCGGATTGACGACCAGCTGGCCATCAATCAAAGCCTTGGAACCCAGCAACAACCGATACCGCATCGCCTTGCGGCAGGCCAGCGTGAACTCCACCGGCCAGACCCGATCCCCCAGCGCCAGCGTTGTACGTATGACGTACCGGACCTGGGCGTGGCCATTGGAGCTTTTGATGGTTTTCATCGCAACGAGTTGAGCCTCGCAGCGGCGGTGGCGCAGCTGGACCACCGTCCCCAGGTGCGCGTTGAAGCGCACCCATTTTTCTCCGTCTCGCTCAAACGGTTCGATTTCAGTTGCATGCAAGCTGGAGGTACTTGCGCCGGTGTCGATTTTTGCACGCAAACCGGCGACGCCCAGATGGGGCAACGCCACCCATTCGCGCAGGCCAACGACTGTCAGATGATCAAATGTTTTCAAAGCGTTTCCGTTGGTTTACGCGTTTTGCCAAACGCTGGCATCTATGGGCGGCAGTGCCTGGAATGCAGGCTTGGCGAACCAGTAGCCTTGCATCAGATAAATGCCGCAATTGGCGAGGAAGTCCCGCTCGCCTGTGTGTTCGATGCCTTCGGCAATCACTGTAACGTTGAGGTCCTTACACATTGTGACAACGCCGCGAACGATCGCCTGCCTCGCCGGGTCCAGATGAACATTGCGCACCAGTGCCATGTCGAGCTTGATCAGGTCGGGCTGAAAGTCGGCAAGCAGCGTCAGGCCCGAGTGGCCGGCGCCGAAGTCATCAATCGCTGTTTTGAAGCCAAACTCCCGGTATTCGCGAAGGATATTGGTCAGGTGTTTGTTATTGCCCAGCTGTTCACTCTCGACGGTTTCAAAGATCAGCCGATCGAGCGGAAAGTTATGCGCCTTTGCCGCTTCCAGCGTGCTGCGAATGCACATCTCCGGCCGATACACCGCATTGGGCAGAAAATTGATCGAGAGATAGCTGGCCATTCCCAGCCGGGCGGCAGTTGAAATTGCACGGGTTCGGCACAATTGATCGAAACGGTAACGGTTGGTGTCGTCAACGCGGTTGAGCACGGTTAGTGCTCCTTCACCATTGACGCCACGTACCAAAGCCTCATGGGCAAATACCGAGCGGTCTCGGACATCCACAATAGGTTGATAGGCGAATTCGAATTCGAAATCCAGTGCCGGGCTGTCTTTGCAGCCCTTGCACCCGCCCGTCAATGCCGTTGGAAAGTCTGTCACGTCGTACTCCAGAAGCAGGTACTTGAATCCTGGTGGGCAGTGTAAACGAGGGTGGGCGTAACTGCGCCCCCGACGTGACGTAGTACTGTTCTGACATTTACACGATCGAGGAATTCAGATGACACAGAAGTCAGATGAGGACGACAAAGTCCGTCTGGACAAGTGGCTATGGGCAGCGCGCTTTTTCAAGACACGTGCATTGGCCAAGGCCGCTATCGAAAGCGGCAAGGTTCATTGTCGAGGGGAGCGTTGCAAACCGGGTAAAGAACCGCGCGTAGGCGATGAGTTGCAAATCCGAATGGGCTTTGATGAGCGCACGGTAGTGGTTCAAGCGCTGTCCATCGTTCGACGTGGAGCCCCTGAAGCCCAATTGCTGTACAGCGAGACCCCGGACAGCATCGCCAAGCGTGAGCAAGCGGCCGAGATGCGCAAAGCAGGCAATCTGGGGATTACCACCGATGGCAAGCCGAGCAAAAAACAGCGCCGGCAGCTGTTCCAGTTCCGCTCTGGCGATGATTAGGTACACCGCCGCGGCAATGACCGCGGAGCGAACACACGGTCAAGGCGGGGAGCAACGCGGGTAGTGGTTACAGATGAGCGCCCGGCTTCATGATGCTCAGGCAGCGGAGCAGTGGCAGGCGGCCAAGGATGTTGAAAAGCGGTGCGGTCAGGCGCAGGAAGAACCCGGTGGCCTTCGCCACGAACGGGGTGTAGCAGCTCCAGCCCAGCGCCAGGAGTGCGATCATCACCCCGCCGATGTAATCGTCCTGACCCCAATGCGCGCCAGCCACCAGACGCGGCATCATGAACAGCAACGCCAGCGCCCAGATGACCACACGTTGGCCTAAGGTGCGGCTATAGACGCTCATGAACATTGCCCAGATCAGCAGCACGGAAGCATGGTCGCCCGGAAAGCTCTGGCTCGAGCGGTCCTTGAGCTGCCATTTGTCTTCCAGCGTCGGGAATATATCGCTGAGCTTGATAGCGTCGGGGATCACCATGGACGCGCTGTCATGTTGCAGCGAGCTGTGGTCGATGATTTTGGAAAAAACCGTGCGGATGATCAGCAGCAAGATCAGCGTCAACACGAAACCGATCAGCGCGGCACGCGTTTGCAGGGTTTTGAATACCCACTCGCCTTTTATAAGCAGCGTGAGGAGAATCAGCCCGACCACGACATCGAAGGGCCGCATGCTGGCGATTGTCCAGATCCACAGCCACACTTTGTTCTGCTCCAGCGGGCGATTGAGGACATGAAACAGACCTTCGTCGAGCTGGGTAAAAGCTGCGTGCCCTGTTGGCCAGATCCACAGCAGCAGCAGGGCCAGTGCGACGAGATTGCACAGCAGGAATTTTTTGCCGTTCCACTTGGGTTGGAACAACGCGGGATAGTCCATAAAATGCCCCCATCGGCATGACAGTGCACCCGTCGGTGCTAAACCGCGCTTTATAAGCGCTTGTCATCACTTTGTCATCCATTCAGATACCTTCTCCTATGCACGATTTTGCGGACACCGATTACACCCAGCGTTTCATCTTTGACGAAAGCGACGTTCGCGGTGAGCTCGTCGCCCTCGAGCGCAGCTACGCCGAGGTCCTTGCCAAGCACCCGTATCCCGAACCGGTCGCCCAGCTGCTCGGCGAAATGCTCGCCGCTGCCGCACTGCTGGTGGGCACATTGAAGTTTGACGGGCTTCTGGTCTTGCAGGCCCGGTCCCTCGGCCCCGTGTCGCTGCTGATGGTTGAATGCTCCAGCGAGCGCGAGTTGCGCGGCATCGCCCGTTACGATGAGGCCCTGGTCAAGCCGGACGCGACGCTTCTTGATCTGATGCCTGATGGCGACCTCACCATGACCATCGATCCGCGTCAGGGCAAACGCTATCAAGGCATTGTCGGACTGGATGGCGTTGACCTGTCTGCCTGTCTGTCCAGTTACTTCGTGATGTCGGAGCAGCTGCCGACTCGCTTCTGGATAAAGGCCGATGGCAAGCGTGCCCGGGGCCTGCTGCTGCAGCAGTTGCCAGCCGAAAAGCTCAAAGAGCCCGAGGAGCGTGAAGCCAGTTGGCAGCACGTCAACACGCTGGTCGATACTCTGACCGCCGAGGAATTGCTCAGCCTGACCAACGAAACCGTGCTGCACCGGTTGTTCCACGAGGACGCGGTGCGCATGTTCGACGTGCAGCCTCTGGTGTTTCGTTGCAGCTGCTCGCGCGAACGTTCTGGCAACGCGCTGGTCAGTCTTGGTCTGGAAGATGCACAGCAATTAGTGATCGAGCATCATGGCGCAGTCGAGATCGACTGCCAGTTCTGCAATCAGCGCTATTTCTTCGACGCAACCGATGTAGCGCAGCTGTTTGCAGGGGGTGGGGTAGATACTCCGTCCGATACCCGCCATTGATGTAGTGCGGGCTTTGGGCTGAATGCTTTCCGCCCGGCCCGCTTGACTCTTCTTCATGTAGTTCTGACAAGAGGGCCCTACCTTTTTTGGGCTTTTCTGGCATAATCCGGCCACTTTTTAGCTGTAGTAGTGTCGGTTTTTCTACTACAAAACGTTTGGAGCACTCGGCCATCGAGCCGACGGGGAATCTCATGACGCAAGCCAATAACGCCGTTCATACCGATCTCAGTGTCGACGATCTGGTGAAAGAAGCCCTCAAACGCGAAGAAGGCGTGCTGTCCGATACTGGCGCACTTGTCGTCGAAACCGGCCACCGTACAGGCCGTTCGCCAGCCGACCGCTTCATCGTAGACGAACCATCCACTCAGGCTGCGATTGCATGGGGTGCGATCAACCGGAAATTCCCGGCGGACAAGTTCGACGCCCTCTGGGCGCGTGTCGAGGCGTTTAACAATGCCCAGGAACACTTCGTTTCCCACGTCCACGTAGGCGCGGCCGAAGACCACTACCTTGCAGTCAAGATGACCACACAGACTGCCTGGCAGAACCTCTTTGGTCGCTGCCTGTTCATCAACCCGGCCCAGTACAACCCGGCGGGTCGTGAAGAGTGGCAGGTGCTCAACGTTGCCAACTTCGAGTGCGTGCCTGAGCGTGACGGCACCAACTCCGATGGCTGCGTCATCATCAACTTTGCCCAGAAGAAGGTACTCATTGCCGGCATGCGTTACGCCGGTGAAATGAAGAAAGCCATGTTCTCGGTGCAGAACTTCCTGTTGCCAGCGTCCGACGTTCTGCCTATGCATTGCGCCGCCAACATTGGTGAAGAAGGCGACGTAACGTTGTTCTTCGGCCTGTCCGGCACCGGCAAAACCACCCTGTCGGCTGACGAAACCCGCTACCTCATCGGTGACGATGAACACGGCTGGGGCGAAGGCGTGGTCTTCAACATCGAAGGCGGTTGCTACGCCAAGTGCATCGACCTCTCCGAGAAGAACGAGCCGGTTATCTGGAAAGCCATCAAGCATGGCGCAGTTCTGGAAAACGTAGTGCTGGACGCCGCCGGTCACGCCGACTACGCCGACAGCAGCCTGACTCAGAACAGCCGCGCGGCCTACCCGCTCGAGCACGTCGAGAAACGCTCCGAGAAAAACCTGGGTGGCGAACCCAATGCTGTGATCTTCCTGACGTGCGACCTGACCGGCGTATTGCCGCCAGTGTCGATTCTCAGCGAAGAACAGGCGGCCTATCACTTCCTGTCGGGCTACACCGCACTGGTGGGCTCCACTGAAATGGGTTCGGGCGCGGGCATCAAGTCGACATTCTCCACCTGCTTCGGCGCGCCGTTCTTCCCGCGCCCGGCTGGCGAATACGCAGAGCTGCTGATCAAGCGTATCCGTGGCTTCGGCTCCAAGGTCTACCTGGTCAACACTGGCTGGACCGGCGGCGGCTACGGTGTGGGTAAGCGCTTCAACATCCCGACCACCCGTGGCGTCATCGCGGCCATTCAAAGCGGAGCGTTGATCGGTGCGGCAACTGAGCATCTGGACACCATTAACCTGGACGTCCCGACCTCCGTACCGGGCGTAGAGACCGGTCTGCTCAACCCGCGCAACACTTGGGCTGACAAAGCGGCCTACGACGAGGCTGCCAAAGCGCTGGCTGGCCTGTTCATCGAAAACTTCAAGAAGTTTGAAGTGAGCGACGCGATCAAGGCAGCGGGTCCGAAGTTGTAAGATCGGCTCCCGCAACAAGAAACCGCCCCTCGGGGCGGTTTTTTTATGCACGGCGTTTATACATGCAGTTGTGCTTGAACGGCTTCAGCGGAGGGGGGCGGTGTCAGCGCTTCGGGCGCGCCGCCGCCCGGACAGTCGGCGGTCACTGCCCGTCCGTCTTGGCCGTGACAGGAAAGTCCTGGGTAATGTCGAAACTTCCCTTTGCCACAACGCTTTTGGCACTGCACAGCTTCGCGTCAAATCCGGGATGACGCTCGCCGTGCTCGGCCGCGTACGCAGCCGCTTCGCGGGTGCATTCGTCGCTGGGTTGCTCCGGGGAAAGCGCGGCATTGAACTGGAAAGTCCCGATCAGCCGGTAGCGGTCGAGCAGCTTGTTGGCGGAGCTGAGTTTTTCGATTTTTGTGAAGCTGAGTTTGACGTTGCTGTTGCCGCCGGCTTTGTCTGTATCGAAGTACTGATAGTACGAACCGGTGTCATAGGACGCGCTGTTTTCATCGTGCGCAACTTCGACCCGGCCGCCCTGAAACATGATGGCCTGCTTTTCCTGATCGGGATTGTCGAAGGAGAAACCAAGAATAGGCCCGATACTCACTTCGTTGCGGTCGCCTTCGGCTTCTTGATCGGCGCTCAGTGTCAGCCAGTTGGAACCCGGCAGTTTCCCAGGTAAAAAGCCGACCGCCACTTGATCGCCTCTGGCTTCGTAATGCAGGTTCAAAGCGCCGCTGACATCGACAGTCATCACTTTTTGCGGAGTCGCGGCGGCGGTAGTTGCAGTGTCGGGAGACTTGGCATCATCGCCGCAGCCTAGAAGGGTAGCGGTTGTGGCAGCCAGTAGCAGCTGGAGCAGGCGGGAAGGGGTTCGCGAGGCTGCTTGTGGCATAGGTTCTGTCCATGTGGCTGCGGTTGTTTCTGACTGTAGCTTCCTATGACCGCAGAAACCTGAGACGGATCAATGCAGCAGAGACAAAAAGCGGAATGAGAAACCGGCCCTATAGGGCGGTCTCTGCAGGAATTCGATGTTTTCGTCTGCGTGGCATTCGGCGTGGAGGCCATGGACGATGGACTGGACAGCGCTTGGCCTGTCTGGCTCCAAGTTGAAGGGGTGAGCGTAAAACGTCAGAGAGTATCTGTATAAGCTTCGTTGCCTTTCGCGAGGCTCTGCGCTCGATACATCAGCAGACGGATTTACCGCAGGACTGCTTGGCCATCCGTCAGGCTGAATAGTCCCGGGCCGCGGTGCAGTACTGCTCTTGCGCCAGTTTATTCTTGTCGCTTTTGTCTTTGGCGACGCGCTTGCTCCAGTCACTGCACATGTCTTTGAAATAGGGAACGGCAGCGCGCCGGCATTCACGGTGTTCGACGCTGTCACTCAGGAAGTTCATGCAGACACTCTCTGTTTCGATGTGATTGTTAAAAATACGATAACGAGCTTCATAGCGGTTGCGCCCGTCAATTTCACGGATGAACACGCCTGCCACTTCGTAACGCCGTGCGGCTTCGGTTTTAGGCTTGGCGGCAACCGCCTTGTAGTTGGCCATGTAGCGATCTGAGACCATGCCCTGTGGACGCGATGCCTGGGCGTCACCGGGTTGAGCATTGCCGAAGCGGCAGTTGATGACATCCCGATCAATAACGTTGCCGTCTTTGAGGCAGGTGTCGAGTGATCGTGCAGTGGCAGGCGGTGCCAGATCCTGTTTCGGGGCGACGTATATGACTTGTTCGACAGCACGTACTTTGGCTGCCGGCTCCACGGGTTCCGGTTCGCTGACAAGGTCTGCAACCGGTGGCGCAGGTATGGCTGCGGCGGCAGGCTTGGGCGTATGAAACATCTGCACGATGAAAAAGATAATTGCGATCAACAGCGCAAGGCAGATCATCAGGCTGCCAAATGGCCAGTGCCCGTTGCTCTTCCCGGTTGGGGCATTGCGTCGAACGGGATGAGCGCCGAGCACAACGTCGAACTGCCCTGGCGCCAGGCGTTTCATGGTGAGCCCGTCATCCTCGGGCTGGGGTGTGGATTGCATGGCCTCTCCTTGGCAAGTATTCAGATTTCCAATAGCCGCGGTCGGCCGGGCTTGACCGGCGCCACGTAACATTTCGCGCGAGATTAAACTTAGGCATGCCGTTTTGCCAGCATTTGCACGCGTCGGTCCGCCCGGATGTATCCTGCGCGATATTTCTGTAATGGTTTAGGTGTATTGCGCCCAAGCCCACCGCGCTATGGTTCACGCCCTCGCGACGGTCAAAGGAGTGACAGCATATGCATCAAACCCTCGAGCAGGTTTTCGGTTATCGGCAGTTTCGCGCCGGACAAGAGGCCGCCATCAGCGCGGTGCTGGCGGGACGCTCCGCCGCGGCAATCTTCCCCACAGGTTCCGGGAAATCCCTCTGCTACCAACTGCCGGCATTGCTTTTGCCGCACCTGACGCTGGTCGTGTCACCTTTGTTGGCGCTGATTCAGGACCAACTGGCGTTTCTTCAGCGACATGGCATCGCTGCCGCGAGCATAGACTCGGCGCAAAGCCGAGACGAGGTGGCCGACGTCATGGCCCGCGCGCGCTCCGGTGAGTTGAAGATTCTGATGATCTCCGTCGAGCGCTTAAAAAATGAGCGCTTCAGGCATTTCATCACGCAGGTGCCGATTTCCTTGCTGGTGGTGGACGAGGCACATTGCATATCCGAATGGGGCCACAACTTCCGACCCGATTACCTCAAACTTCCCGACTACCAGCGGGAATTCAATATTCCCCAGGCGTTGCTTCTAACGGCAACTGCGACGCCCCAGGTTATCGACGACATGCAGCGCAAGTTCGGCATTGCGCTGGACGATGTCGTGACCACCGGTTTCTACCGACCCAACTTGACCCTGCAGGTCGAGCCGGTTGCGGGCCGTGACAAGCGGCGGCGGCTGGTGGAGTGGCTTGGCGAGCGGGCCGGGCAGCCGAGCATTGTCTACGTCACGCTGCAGAAAACGGCCGAGTTTGTCGCGGCCCATTTGTCACAGAACGGCATCCCGGCGTATGCCTACCATGCAGGCCTGCCTCACGATAAGCGCGAGTCGATCCAGCGGCAGTTCATGGACGGTCGGCTGAATTGCATCGTCGCCACGATTGCCTTCGGCATGGGTATCGACAAGAGCGACATTCGTAACGTCGTGCACTTCGATTTGCCCAAGTCCATCGAGAATTACAGTCAGGAGATCGGTCGCGCGGGGCGCGACGGCGCGACCTCGGAGTGTCTGGTCCTGGCCAATCGCGACAGCCTGAACGTGTTGGAGAATTTTGTGTACGGCGATACGCCGGAGCTGGAAGGTATCCGGTGCGTGCTGGAGGATCTGCAAGGTGCGCGGCGTGACCCTCAGTGGGAGTTTTTGCTGGGGCCTTTGTCGGACCTCAGTAACATTCGCCAGCTGCCGCTCAAAACGCTGCTGGTGCAGTTGGAGCTGCGCGGGATCATCGCACCGCGCTACTCGTATTTCGCGGAATACCGCTTCAAATACCTGATCGAACCCGAGGTGCTGGTGCAGCGGTTTCAGGGCGAACGCCGCGAATTTGTGCAGGCCCTGACCGAGACGTCCAGTCGGGCACGCACGTGGGCCACGGTCAACTTCGACGCGATGTATCAGCAGTATCAGGCCGAGCGCGGGCGAGTCGTGACGGCGCTGGATTTCTTTCAGGAGAAGGGCTGGATCGAACTCGAAAGCAAGCAAATGACGGAGGTGTACAACCTGATCGCAGCGGACTTCGACGCCCAGTTGCTGAGTGAGGAGTTGCATGCTTACTTCGTCCATCACGAATCGACTGAAGTCGCCCGCATCCACGCGATGCTCGAACTGTTTGCCAGTGAACAGTGCCTTAGTTATCGCCTGGCGCATTATTTCGGCGATGGCCGCGCGCCTGAGCACTGCGGGCATTGTTCGGTATGTGCGGGGCGAATCGCGCGGCTTCCCGAGCCTCCCGCGCTGGCGCCGCTGACCGAGCAGGATTTTGCAAGCGTGTGCGGTGAGTTCGTCGGCAAACATCTTGAGGGCCGAGGGCATGATCCGAGCGTGGAGTGCCTGACGCGGTTTTTATGCGGCATCAGCGTGCCGTTATTCACCCGGCTCAAGGCGCGGAACATCGGTGGGTTCGCGGCCCTGGAGGCGTATCCATATGCGCAGGTGCGCGAGTGGATTCAGCGCCATGTTCAGTAGCGCTCGCGGCTTGCATAACCAGGCAATACGACAGACAAACCGGAGGGAGCCACATGAACGACACACCACAGCGCGCCGACTATCGCCACTTCCAGCCGGTCGTGACGCGCTGGCACGACAACGATGTCTATGGCCACATCAACAACGTCACCTACTACAGCTTTTTCGACAGCACCGTGAATACCTACCTCATCGAGCAGGGCGGGCTGGACATTCACGACGGCGCGGTCGTGGGTTTTGTGGTGAGTTCGTCATGCGACTACTTTGCCTCGGTCGCGTATCCAGAGCCCATTGAGGTTGGCCTGCGGGTGGGCAAGCTGGGCAACAGTTCGGTGCAATATGAGCTGGCAGTGTTCAGAGCGGGTGAGGAGGAGGCGCGCGCGGCAGGGCGTTTCGTGCACGTGTTTGTGGATCGAGGGACGAATCAGCCGGCGCCGATACCTGCAGGGTTGCGGCAGGCGCTTGAGCGTCTGGTGCCCTGAAATGAAACCGGCCGCGTTATCGGCGGCCGGTGTTCAGCGGATCAGACACGAGCGTCCTGCTCGTCAGTCTCAGTCGCGATGGTGCTTGCGATGGCCATATGCGTGGCCACGGCCATGCTTGTAGTCGCGGCGATCGCCACGGTAGCCACGACCACGGTCGTCGTCACGGCGGCTTTCGTCGCCCATGTAGTTACCGAGTGCACCGCCGGCGCCGCCGCCCGCTGCTGCACCGATCAGGCTGCCGGTGCTGCCACCAACGCTGCGGCCAATGACGTTGCCGCCTGCAGCGCCCAGGCCGCCGCCGATGGCGGCTTCGGTACGGTTGCGACGGTTGGCGCCCACTGCGCCACCGGCTGCGCCGCCAAGCCCGGCGCCAATGGCCGAACCTGTGCTGCCGCCGACCTGCTGGCCGACGACGGAGCCGAGTACCCCACCCAATGCACCGCCCACGCCGGCCGTCACGTTATCGCCTGCTGAGGCAAAACCGCTGACCAGTGAGAACGACAACAACAGAATCGAGGAATACTTCATGTATGGATGCTCATAGGGATGACGCCGCGATCCTGCAATTATGAAGAAAATGTCACAATCGAATTCCGACGAATAACACGACCTGTATACAAAACGCTAACTTATTGTTTTGACAAGGGAACCTAAATCGGGTTGGCGAGTCATACGCTACTTGATAAAGGCCCGAATCTTGCGACTCGGGCCTTTTTTTGTGGCGTTGATTTTCGCAGCACGGATCAGATGATCCGTGCGGTCTCAACATGCCGCTCCAGCTTGATTGCCACGAACTTCGACGTCGGCGTGCTGCTGCCGTCGCCCACGCTCTCCAGCGGTACCAGCGGGTTTACTTCCGGGTAATAAGCCGCGGCCTGGCCAGCCGGAATGTCGAACGGCAGCAGGGTGAAGCCCTTGACGCGACGCTCGATGTTGTCACCCCAGATCGAGATGATGTCGGCCTTCTGACCTGGCACAAAGCCCAGACGGATAATGTCGGCCTCGTTCACAAACATCACGTTGCGCTGACCTTTCACGCCGCGATAGCGGTCGTCCAGGCCATAGATAGTGGTGTTGTACTGGTCGTGGGAGCGCATCGATTGCATGATCAGGTCCGGCACGATGCCGGTGCCTCGCACGCTTTCGTGAACCAGATCGCTCGGCAACACGTTCGCCTTGAAGTTGGCGCGCGCACTTGGCGTGTTCCAGCGACGGGAGCCTGCAGCGTTGCCCAGGTAGAAACCGCCCGGATTTTTGATCTTCTCGTTGAAGTTCTGGAACGACGGAATGGTGTCGGCGATCAGGTCGCGGATGCGGCTGTAGTCTTCCACCAGCCAGAGCCAGTCCACAGGCTTCTTGCCCAGCGTCGCGTTGGCGATGCCGGCCAGAATTGCAGGCTCCGAACGCATCTGGCGCGAGAGCGGCTTGAGCTGACCGTTGGACGCGTGAACCATGCTGAACGAGTCTTCGACCGTCACGGCTTGCGGCCCTTCGGCCTGGATATCGATGTCGGTACGGCCGAAGCACGGCAGAATCAGTGCTTCCTTGCCATGCGCCAAGTGGCTGCGGTTGAGCTTGGTGCTGATCTGCACCGTCAGGTCGCAGTTGCTCAACGCTTCAAATGTACGCGGGCTGTCCGGCGTCGCTTGAGCAAAGTTGCCGCCCAGGCCGATGAAGACCTTCGCGCGGCCTTCGAGCATGGCGTGGATGGCTTCAACAACGTTGTGGCCGTTTTCGCGCGGGACTTTGAAGTCGAAGCGCTTTTCCAGCGCATCAAGGAAGAACGCCGGCGGACGCTCGTTGATACCCATTGTGCGGTCGCCCTGCACGTTACTGTGACCGCGTACCGGACACAGGCCTGCGCCTGGCTTGCCGATGTTGCCGCGCAGCAACATCAGGTTGGAGACTTCCTGGATGGTGGGCACCGAGTGACGATGCTGGGTGATACCCATCGCCCAGCACATGATCACGTTCTTGCCTTTGGCATACATCCGCGCAGCGCGCTCGATGTCCGTCAGTGGCAGCCCGGATTGCTCGACAATGAATTCCCACGAGGTGTCATCGATAGCGGCCAGGTATTCCAGCACGCCATTGGTGTGTTCGTTGAGGAACGCATGGTCGAACACCGACTCCTCATTCTTCGCCTGAGCTTCACGCTCCCACTGCAGCAGAAATTTGGCCATGCCGCGCAGCAAGGCCATGTCGCCGCCCAGTGCCGGACGGAAGTACGCGGTATTGGTCGGCTCCGAACCGTTGCTCAACATTTCCAGCGGGTGCTGAGGGTGCTGGAAACGTTCCAGGCCGCGCTCTTTCAGCGGGTTGACGCAGACCACTTGAGCGCCGCGCTTGACCGCTTCGCGTAGTGGTTCAAGCATGCGCGGGTGGTTGGTCCCTGGGTTCTGGCCGAGAACAAAAATCGCGTCCGCATGTTCGAAGTCGTCGAACGTCACAGTGCCTTTGCCTACGCCAACGCTTTGCGACAACGCAACGCCGCTGGCCTCGTGGCACATGTTCGAGCAGTCGGGAAAGTTGTTGGTACCGTAAGCGCGCACGAACAACTGATAGAGATACGCCGCTTCATTACTGGCGCGGCCGGAGGTGTAAAACTCGGCCATGTTCGGGCTTGGCAGGTTGTTCAGATGCTTGGCAATCAGCGCGAAAGCGTCGTCCCACGCGATAGGCTTGTAGCGATCGGACGGGGCGTCGTACACCATTGGCTCGGTCAGGCGGCCCTGATATTCCAGCCAGTAATCACTTTGCTCGAGCAGCGAACTGACGCTGTAGCGGGCGAAGAAAGACGGGTCGACGCGGCGCTTGGTCGCTTCCCAGTTCACTGCCTTGGCGCCGTTCTCGCAGAACTTGACCATGCCACCTTCCGGCGAATCGCCCCATGCGCAACCCGGGCAGTCAAAACCGCCGTTCTGGTTGGTTTTAAGCATGGTACGGATGTTTTTCAGGGCGTTGTCGCTGGTCAGCCAGAAGTGGGCGACGCTGATCAATGCGCCCCATCCGCCGGCCGGGCCTTTGTAGGGCTTGAAGCGGGGGGTCGATACCTTGTCGGCTTCTTTATGCATGCTCACGCTTGATTCTCCAACGCGGGACTGTAAACCCGCGGCGCACTGTGTTTAGGCAGATGAATGAGGTTGAGGTTGTGGCGGCGAGCCCATTGCAGCGCCAGCCCGGTGGGCGATGACAGGCTGACAAGGGTCTGGATACCGGCACGGAGTACTTTTTGAATCAATTCGAGACTGCAACGGCTAGTGACGATGGCCAGCCCGCCCGTGGTCGGGATGTTCTGGCGAATCAGTGCGCCGATCAGCTTGTCCAGTGCGTTATGTCGGCCGATGTCTTCGCGACCTAAAAGAATTTCACCGCGAGCGTCCATGAACATCGCTGCATGGACGGCGCCGCAGTGTTCACCCAGTGGCTGAAACTCGCCCATGCGCGCGCGCAGGCCCTTGAGCCATTCAGCGGGAGGCAGCGGAGCGCCTGGCAACACGTTGAGTTCAGGCAGCGCCTGTTCGACTGCTTCAACACCGCACAAACCGCAGCCGCTGGTGCCGGCCAGTTGCCGACGTTGAGTCTTCAAATTCCAGAACGCGCGGCTGGCGATTTCGACTTCTGCTGTCTGGGCAGAACCACAACCGCCGAGCTTGACGTCGTAGATTTCATCCGGGGATTCGATGATGCCGCTGCCGATACTGAAGCCGACGATGAAGTCTTCCAGATCGGAGGGTGTGACCAGCATGACCGCCTGGCTGATGCCGTTGTAAGCGATCGCCAACGCCACTTCCTCGGCAAGCACGTTGGGCTCGCTGACGTCATGTTCAAGGTTTGAATAACTGTAAGACTGGCTTGCGGCGGGCGCGGGCAGCTTGGGTGCAGGCGCCGTAGACTCCGTGTACTTGGCGTGCATCGGGAATTACCGGCAGATTGAATAGGCGTAAGCCTAGGCTCCCGGTGGGATAACGTCTAATTGCTAGTACTGATGCCCCGATAGATGACGTCGATCAAGAACCTTCCATCATCGTGTGGTAGAGCGCCAGGCAGGCCTCGGCGAGCGCAGAACGCGGGGCAGAGCGGCGCATGATCAGGCCGAGGCGCGCCAGGGTCTGGGCTTCTTCAATAGGCTGCAGCCGCAGATGCTCGGTGAGCGATTCAAGGCCTCCATCCAGCGGCATGATCGCGCAACAGAATCCGCCATGCACCGCTTGAAGCAATTGATGCACGGCATCGGTTTGGATGATCGGCGTCGGATGCAGGCCGCGGCTGTGGAAGTTGTGATCGATTGATTGTCGAAAATGCATGCCGCTGGTGAGCAGCCCCAAGGGAAGCTCGGTCAGGCTCTCCCAGCTGGAGGTCGGTTGCTCAAAGCTGAAATAACGCTGGTCGTACATCAAACCCATTCGGGTTTCTGCCAGCTGCAGCGAATCGAAGCGGTCGGTGTCGAGGCGGTCCAGATAAGACACCCCGAGGTCCAGCCGATTGCTCGCCAGTTGGTCAAGGATCTGTTCCGAGCTCAGCGACGAAAGCTCGTAGCGCATATTCGGGTGCAACGCGTGCAGGCGCTGCAACAAGG
This sequence comes from Pseudomonas lutea, assembly GCF_000759445.1. Classification (NCBI taxonomy): domain Bacteria; kingdom Pseudomonadati; phylum Pseudomonadota; class Gammaproteobacteria; order Pseudomonadales; family Pseudomonadaceae; genus Pseudomonas; species Pseudomonas lutea. The sequence continues at coordinate 1,564,954 of NZ_JRMB01000002.1, read as the reverse complement.
GCAGTGGATCGAAGTTTGAGAGCGGCACCACGCCCAGTCGTAGAGTGCCGACCAGATGCCCGCGGCACGCCGCTGCTTCGGCCTGCAGGCCGTCATATGCCGCCAGGACCGTGCGTGCCCACGCCAGCACCCGTTCGCCTGGCGCCGTGAATCCTTCAAAACGCTGGCCGCGATTGACCAACGGCAGTTCCAGCTCTTCTTCCAGGCTGCGCAGGCGCATGGACAGCGTTGGCTGGGTGATGTGGCAGCGCGCTGCGGCTTGACCGAAGTGACGGGTCTCGTCGAGGGCAATCAGGAATTTCAGCTGTTTGATGTCCATCGTCACTCCTTGAGACGCAGGCTGGCCGGCGGAGTTTATCGCGACCGAGCGTCGAATGGCTTGAAACCTTGGCGCAGCGAAGCGGGTCGGACCTTTGTCGGGCAATGTCAGCGGATCAGATGTTGCGCGGGAAACCACAACGACCCCAAGGAGAAACCCATGAGTTTGTTCAGTTTTGTGAAAGAAGCCGGCGAGAAGCTTATCGACCTGCTCACTCCCGGAAACGCCAATGCCAGCGATGAGTTGAAAAAGCACATCGAGACAGTCGGTTTGGGCAATCCCAACGTCCATGCAACGGTTGAAGGCGACAAGATCACATTGACTGGCGAAGTCGCCAGTCAGGAAGAAAAAGAGAAGATCGTGCTGGCCGCAGGCAACATCTCCGGTGTTGGCAGCGTCGATGACCAGCTGACCATCGCTGCAGGTGCTCCCGCTGTCACTGCCGCTAAGTTCGTGACTGTTGAGTCGGGCGATACGCTTAGCGCTATTTCGAAGCGCGTGTATGGCGACGCCAACAAGTACCAGAAGATCTTCGACGCCAACAAGCCGATGCTTAAGGACGTGAACAAGATCTACCCGGGTCAGGTTCTGCGTATTCCTGAGTAAGGCGGCGGTCGCATTAACAGTGCAATCGGTATTCGCACTGATCGTATGGCAACCCATTGTAGGAGCGCGCTTGCCCACGAAAATCGTCCATCCGGTCATTCTTTATCGGGTGTACGATTTTTCGCGGGCAAGCGCGCTCCTACAGTCGTTACGCGCAGTTTATAAGCCTTGGATTAATGTCCGATAGTCTTCAACGGCCTCGAACTCCTCGGTGTCCTTGGGGCCTTTGCGGCTGTCCGGCTCACTGACAGCCAGCAGATAACCGATGCCGTAGCGGCCAGCGCTGCGAAGAATGGGCAAGGTGTCGTCGATGAACAGGCTCCGCGCCGGATCGAATTCAATGTCAGCCTGTAAGGCGTCCCAGAACTGTGGATGTTCTTTGGGATAACCGTAGTCGTGGGAGCTGATCAGGCGCTCGAAGTACGGGGCCAGCTCCAGCCTTTCCATCTTCAGCGACAGTGAGTCGCGGTGGGCATTGGTGATCATGATCACCCGCTTTCCGGCCTGCTTGATGGCAGCGAGAAAGGTTTCGGCGTCAGGACGCAGGGCAATAAGGTGGGCGATCTCGACTTTGAGGTTCTTCACCGGCAGGTTCAGTTCTGCGCTCCAGAAATCAGTGCAGTACCAGTTGAGCGTGCCGGCGTTTTTCTCGAAAAGCGGCATCAGTTCAAGTTGTGCCATCGCCAAGCTGATCCCGTGCACCTGCGCATAGCGCTTGGGCAAATGCTCCAGCCAGAAATGGTTGTCAAAGTGCAGGTCGAGCAGGGTGCCGTCCATATCCAGCAGGACGGTGTCGATATCGCGCCAGGGCAAAGAAGGCATACAAGTCACTCGGCGTTGGAGAGGTGCGTGGGATTGCGGCGAAGACATCCGCAAAAGCCACGGTATAGTAACCCGTCAACGCCAAGGAGCTCGTCATGCAGCAGAAACCTACCGTTCTCTCCCGCGAAATCGTCGCGAGCAGCCGTCTGTTCCGCGTTGAAGAAGTGCAGTTGCGCTTTTCCAATGGTGTCGAACGAACCTATGAGCGACTGGTTGGCAGCGGGAGCGGCTATGGCGCGGTGATGATCGTTGCGATGCTGGATGCCGATCACGCTGTGCTGATCGAGGAATACTGCGGCGGCACCGATCAATACGAACTGTCGCTGCCCAAAGGTTTGATCGAGCCGGGCGAGGATGTACTGGCCGCTGCCAATCGCGAGCTCAAGGAAGAAGCTGGCTACGGCGCCCGGACGCTGGTGCATCTGACCGAGCTGTCGCTGTCGCCGGGTTATATGAGCCAAAAGATTCAGGTGGTTCTGGCGACTGATCTCTACGAAGAAAGCTTGCCCGGAGACGAGCCTGAGCCAATGCGCGTCGACAAGGTCAACCTGCGTGAGCTTTCCAGCCTGGTCCAGAACCCGCAATTTACCGAAGGCCGTGCCCTGGCGGCGCTTTACCTGGCTCGAGACCTTCTGTCTGAGCGCGGGGAGTTTTTGCCATGACGTTGTCTTTTGCCACATTGCCCCATCCGCTGCTTGAACCAGTGATCGAGCTCTGCCGCAAAGCGGGGGACGTTATCCTGCCGTTTTGGCGCGCGGGCGTTGAAGTCAACGTCAAATCGGACGACTCGCCTGTCACGGCCGCCGATCTTGCCGCCCATGAAGTATTGGTGGCAGGCCTCAAGGCGCTGGATCCGAGTATTCACATCTTGTCGGAAGAAGACGCCAATATCCCGTTAAGCGAACGCAGCCAGTGGCAACGCTGGTGGCTGGTTGATCCGCTGGATGGCACCAAGGAATTCATCTCCGGCAGCGAAGAGTTCACCGTCAACGTTGCATTGATCGAGAACGGTCGGGTGGTGTTTGGCGTTGTGTCGATGCCTACGAATAACCGCTGCTATTTCGGCGGATCGGGGCTTGGGGCATGGCGAAGTGACAATGCACGGCATTTGGCGCCGATCAGCGTTCGCGATGAGCCCGCAGCGGGGGAAGCCTTTACGGTGGTTGCCAGCCGCCGTCATTCCAGCCCCGAGCAGGAAAGGCTGCTGACCGGGCTGTCGGCAGTTGTTGGTGAACTGAAACTGACCAATATCGGGAGTTCCCTGAAGTTTTGTCTGCTGGCCGAAGGGGCTGCCGATTGTTATCCACGGCTGGCGCCAACGTCCCAGTGGGACACCGCCGCTGCCCAAGGCGTGCTGGAGGGCGCGGGAGGCGTGGTGTTGGGGCTGGACGGTGCAACATTCGGCTATCCCGCACGGGATACGCTGCTGAATTCATATTTCCTGGCCCTGCCAAGTGAAGCCCCGTGGCGCGAAGCACTGCTGAATCTGGCCACGCCCCAGAGCTGATCGAGGTTGCTCCAAGTCGCTGACTAAGGACTAAGGACTAAGGACTAAGGACTAAGGACTAAGGACTAGGGACTGCCGATTGCCCATTGCTGACTGCTGACGACTGTGGGTACCGCTCACGTAGGCCCGCCGTTGAACCTGTAGGAGCCGGCTTGCTGGCGAACCCTGTGTGTCAGGCAATGCAGGTGGCGCTGGGCGATTGCGTTCGCCAGCAAGCCGGCTCCTACGGACGTCATACCCGGCCGATTCCCGGCCGATGCCTGTCCGCCGCAAATCCGGTGTAAGAGCGCGCCTGCCCGCGATGCGTTGTGCCAGCCAATGCAGGTGGCGCTGGGCGATTGCGTTCGCCAGCAAGCCGGCTCCTACGGATTTCATTCCGTCGGTGATATGTCATTCGCCGCAAATCCGGTGTAGTAGCGCGCTTGCCCGCGATGCGGTGTGTCAGGCAATGCAGGTGGCGCTGAGGGATCGCGTTCGCCAGCAAGCCGGCTCCTACGGACGTTGTGCACCGGTGATACGTCATCCACCCCGTGTAGGAGCGCGCTTGCCCGCGATGCGGTGTGTCAGGCAATGCAGATGGCGCTGGGAGATTGCGTTCGCCAGCAAGCCGGCTCCTACGGACGTCGTGCACCGGTGATATGTCATTCGCCGCAAATTCGGTGTAGGCCCGTAGTTGCACGCGAATGCGTTCTGTCAGGCAACGCTGATGGCGCTGGGGGGATTGCGTTCGCCAGCAAGCCGGCTCCTACGGACGTCATACCCGGCCGATACCTGTCCGTCGCAAATCCGGTGTAGGAGCGCGCTTGCCCGCGAACGCGGTGTGTCAGGCAATGCAGGTGGCGCTGGGCGACTGCGTTCGCCAGCAAGCCGGCTCCTACGGACGTCATACCTCAACCTCTCTTGGTGTGTCACGTTCTGATTCGCTGGTAGTAATCTTTCGCGGGCAAGCGCGCTCCTACAATAGTTTGCGCCGAGCGCTGCGGCCTCCAGGCCAGAAAATGCAGGCGGTCAGGTCACCGGTGCAGCACGAACTGTCCGACGAATTCCACAGCCGTCTCTTCTGAGCCTTCGGCCATGATCCGGGTGTTCAGGGTCATTCGCGCGCGGCCGCGACGCTGGTAGAGCTTGATGAATTTCTCCCAGCTGGCTTCGTCCGTGCCCTCGCACACCGCGACTCCATCCCGTCTAACGGGCAGCGGATAGCTGATCTGCCCGTCCTGAATCACGATGTGACCGTCATCGATCCCTGCTTCTTTAAGACGCAAATACAGCCAGCCCCAGCCTGCCAGCACGGCGCCGCAGTAGAGGCTGCCGCCGAACAGCGTGCTCTTGTGGTTGATGTTCGGTGCCAGGGGCAAGCGCAGCCGAAGTTGATGGTTCTGCCAGCCGAGCACTTGGATGCCCATCTCGCGGGTAAGCGGAATGTCGTGATGCAGCACCGCTTCGAGGTCAGCAGCGGTCAGGTGGTGCAAGTCATTCATTGTCGTCCGACCCCGCGCCGTTAAACGTCAAACCATGCTTGCGCAGCTTGTCGTGCAGGGTTTTGCGGGGCACGCCCAACGCCTCCGCCAAACTGCGCACCGAGCTGTGCGGGCGCGTCAGTTCGGCAGCGATCAACGCGCGCTCGAACGCTTCGACCTGCTCACTCAAACCGCCATTGGACGGCACCATGTCCGGCTGCGCAGCGCCTTCCAGTTCCAGTTCAAGCCCCAACGCAAAGCGCTCGGCGGCGTTCTGCAGCTCACGCACGTTGCCCGGCCAGTTGTGACGCAACAGCAGCGCCCGATGCCCTGGCTGCAGTTCATGTCGGGGCAGGCCATGGCGCAGGCTGGCGGTGTCGGCGAAATGCTGAAACAGCACCAGGGCATCTTCGCCACGCTCGCGCAGCGGCGGTATGCGCAAGGGCGCGACGTTGAGGCGGTAATACAAGTCGGCACGGAACCGACCCTGATCCGCTGCTTGGCGCAGGTCTTCCTTGGTGGCTGCGATTACGCGGATGTCCAAGGGAATCTGCTGATTGCCGCCCAGACGCTCAACCACTCGCTCCTGCAACAAGCGCAGCAGCTTGACCTGAACGTCCAGGCTCATGCTTTCGATTTCGTCCAGAAACAGCGTGCCGCCGTTGGCGAACTCGAATTTGCCGATGCGACGTTTCTGTGCGCCCGTGAACGCGCCCGGTTCGTGACCGAACAACTCGCTCTCCACCACCGACTCGGCCAGCGCACCGGCATTGATTGCCACGAACGGGCCGTTACGCCTGTTGGACAGATCATGCAATGCCCGGGCGACGACCTCTTTGCCGGCGCCGGTTTCGCCAAGAATCAACACGTCTGCTTTGGTGGCCGCCAAGGCGCCGATCTGATCGCGAAGGCGTTGAATGGGCGCAGACAGCCCCACCAGTCGGGTACTGAGCTGCTGGCGATCACTGAGTTCAAGCCGCAGGCTGCGGTTGTCGAGCACCAGCCGGCGCAGCGCGATTGCCCGGCGCACGCTGTCGAGCAACGCGTCGCTGGCGAACGGTTTCTCCAGAAAATCGTAGGCGCCCGCGCGCATGGCCTGTACGGCAAGCGGCACGTCGCCATGGCCGGTGATGAGCAACACAGGCAGCTCCGGGTCTTGGGCGTGAAGCTGATCGAGCAGCTCGAGACCGTCAATGCCGGGCATGCGGATGTCACTGACGATGACGCCCGGCCAGTCGCGGTCGATGCGCGCTTGCAGGCCTTTGGCATCACTCAACGGCAGGATTTTCAGGCCGGCCAGGTCCAGCGTCTGACTCAGTGCCTGACGCAAATGCGGGTCGTCATCGATCAGCACCACCTGAATCCGGCTGTCGATGGCGGTCTCGGTGCTCATGCAGATAGGTCCTCTGACGGTTGAAGGTTGACGCCCGAGGCGCCCGTGCGCATGCGCAACGTCAGCAGTGCGCCGCCTTCCGAATGATTGGCGAACAACAATTCGCCGCCCAGTGCGCGCATCAGCGTATCGCAAATAGCCAGGCCCAGGCCGAGCCCCTGGGTGCGCGTCTTGGTGGTGAAGAACGGCTCTCGCGCATGCTCTAGCGCTTCTTTTGAAAACCCCGGGCCATTGTCCCGGATGTACAGGCTGACCTCTTCGGCGTTGTACGCGGCACTGATCCACAGTTTGCGCGGCGGGCCTTTCTCGGTCAGCGCATCCAGCGCATTGGCCAATAGATTGCCCAGCACCTGACGCAAACGCGTTTCGCCGGCCTGCACCCACAATGTCGCGGCCGGCAGGTCACGGATCAACTCCACTTCCATGCCTCGCCGCCGTTTGGCGAGCAGGGCGAGTGCGTCATCCAGCGCCGGTTGCAGCGCCACGCTTTCGGGTGCGTGACGGTCGCGTCGGGCAAAGGCGCGCAGGTGCGCGATGATCGACGCCATGCGCCCGGTGAGTTCACTGATCAGCTTGAGGTTGCCGCGTGCGTCTTCCGTGCGCTGATGATCGAGCAGCACCTCAGCGTTTTCGGCATAGCTGCGAATCGCCGCCAGCGGCTGATTGAGCTCGTGGCTGATGCTTGCTGACATGGTGCCCAGCGCCGACAGCTTGCCCGCCTGAACCAGTTCATCCTGGGCGCGGAAAAGCTCCTGCTGCGCCTGTTCGCGCTCCAGTACCTCCTGACGCAGGCGCTGGTTGACGCCCTCCAGGTCACGCGTCCGTTCGGCCACACGCACCTCCAGCTCGCGCCGCGCCTTGGCCTCGAAGTTGATGCGGTCCAGGTAATGCCGCCGCCGTTGCATCATCAGCCCCAGCAAGAGCATGAGCACCAGCAATGTCGCACCGCCAATGGCTACCACGGTTCTCACCGGCCTGGAGACCAGCACTTGCGGGGCGAGGATGTTGACGCTCCAGCCGGTCTCGTCGATCTGTTGGGTTTGCTTCAGCCAGCCGTTTTCATCCAGCTGCAGCGGGCGCGGGTCCCGGGTCGGGTAGGGCTGGATGGCGACGATGGCCTGCTTTTCTTCTGCGCTGAGCGGCCGAGTGGCGCGAAAACGCCACGCCGGGTTGGACGTGAGGATCACCACCCCATTGTGGTCGGTGACCAGCAGTTGTTCCGGCGTTTTGCCCCACAGGGTTTCGGTGAGGTCCAGGTCGACCTTGACCACCAGCACACCGATCACCGTGTCGCCATCGCGCACGGCCGCAGCAAAGAAATAACCGCGTTTGGCCGACGTCGTGCCAAGGCCAAAGAAGCGACCCAGGTTGCCGGCCATGGCGTTGCTGAAATACGGGCGGAAGGCGAAGTTGCGGCCCACGAAGCTGTCGCGCTTGTCCCAGTTCGAGGCGGCGAGGGTGTCGCCGTTGGGCGCCATCAGGTAGATCACTTCTGCGCCGGTCTGCTTGGCGGTGTTCATCAGCAGCACATTGGCTTCGGCTTGGGCCTGGGTGTTCTGCGGGTTTGCCAGGGTCGCGCGCAAGCCGGGCAGGTCGCCGAGAATCTGTGGCAGGACCTCGTAGCGATGCAGCGTACCCAGCAGGTTGGCGACGTACAGGTCCAGCGTTTGCCGGTTCTGGCTCAGCAGTTCATTGCGGTAATAGTGTTCGGCCAGGCGTTCGAGCGGCCACAACAGCGGGGCGAGGATCAGCGCCAACAGAGCAAGGCTGCGCCAGCGGGGGCGGCGGGGAAGGGTGTGCGTGCTGATCATGGAATCGCCGGTGGGTTCGTTGCGATGCAGGGCGGCTGCGGACGATCCAGTCGGTCGCAGCCGCTCGACATCGAGTCGGCCCATTATGCCTACCGCTGCAGCGCTAAGCACTCCAGCAACGCATCGTGCCAGTCGGGCTGGCTGACGCCCCATTCACGCTGCAAGCGGCTGCAATCCAGGCGCGAATTAAGCGGGCGGCCGGCGGGCGTCGGGTACGCACTCGAAGGGATGGGTTCGAGGGCTGCGCACGGTTTGCCGTGCTTGATCAATTGCTGACCAATCGCCTGTGCGAAGCCAAACCACGAGGTCTCTCCGCTGGCCGTCAGATGGTAGACGCCCCATGCCCCTGGCGTTCCGTCACGCCAGCGCTCGATCAGCCCAAGTGTGCTGGCGGCGATGGTGCCGGCCCACGTGGGCGCGCCAATCTGATCCGCAACGATCGTCAGTTTGTCGCGCTCTTGCAACAAGCGCTGCATGGTCAGCAAAAAGTTGCGCCCGGTCAGGGAATACACCCAGCTGGTGCGCAAAATCAGGTGCTGCCCTCCGACTGCTGCGATTGCCTGCTCGCCGGCAAGCTTGCTGCTGCCATAAACGCCCAGCGGGTTAGGCGCATCGGATTCGGTCCACAAGCCTTGCTTGCTGCCGTCGAACACGTAGTCAGTGGAGTAGTGGATCAGCGGAATGCCCAATGCAGCGGCCTCCTCTGCAAACACTCCCGGAGACAGGGCGTTGATGGCGAACGCCAGTTCCGGCTCGCTTTCAGCCTGATCCACAGCCGTGTGAGCGGCCGCATTGATGATCAGATCCGGCTTGACGTCCCGAACCACCGGCCGAATGGATTCTGGCTGGCTCAAGTCCAGATCATCCCGTCCCAGCACGATCAGCTCGCCCAAGTGCTGCAGGCGCTGCTGTAGCGCTTGGGACACTTGGCCGTGCTGCCCGCTGATCAGAATCCGCAGGGGCGCATTCATGGAAACAGGTCCGCTTCTTTCAGGCTTTTGCCCACCTGATCCTTGGCCGATAACTGCGGCGCCTCGTCCAGGCCCCAGTCAATGGCCAGATCCGGATCGTCCCAACGAATGCAACGTTCAGCAGACGGCGTGTAGTAATCGGTGGTTTTGTACAGGAATTCCGCGTAGTCGCTCAGCACCACGAACCCGTGGGCAAAGCCCTTGGGAATCCACAGCTGTCGCGCATTCTCGGCAGACAATTCGAGCCCGAACCATTTGCCGAAATGTGGCGAGCTGCGGCGAATGTCCACAGCGATGTCCAGCACGCGCCCAGCGGTTACTCGCACGAGTTTGCCCTGAGGGTTTTCGATCTGGTAATGCAGGCCGCGCAGCACGCCTTTTTGCGAACGTGAGTGATTGTCCTGTACGAACGCATCACTTACCCCGGTGGCCTCGGCAAAGGCACGGGCGTTGAAGCTTTCGTAGAAGAAGCCTCGCTCATCGCCGAACACTTTAGGTTCGATGATGAGGACTTCAGGCAACTCACTGGTGACGACTTTCACTGATTTTCCCCTGCGATCTTGAACAGGTACTGACCGTAACCGGTCTTGCCGAAATAGTCAGCACGGTTCAACAGGTGGGCGCGGTCAATCCAGCCGTTCTGGTAAGCGATTTCTTCCAGGCAGGCGACCTTCAAGCCCTGACGGTGCTCGATGGTCTGCACGTACTGGGATGCCTCCAGCAAGCTGTCGTGGGTGCCGGTATCGAGCCAGGCAAAACCGCGACCGAAGCGCTCGACGCGCAGGTCGCCACGCTTGAGATAGGCATTGTTGACGTCGGTAATTTCCAGCTCACCCCGCGGGGACGGTTTGACGTCCTTGGCGATCTGGATGACTTCGTTGTCGTAGAAGTACAGACCGGTCACGGCGTAACTGGATTTGGGCGCCTTGGGTTTTTCTTCGATGGACAGCGCGTGGCCGTTCTCATCGAAATCGATCACGCCGAAGCGCTCTGGATCCTTGACCCAGTAACCGAACACGGTCGCGCCTGAGGTGTTGTCCGCCGCGCGCTTGAGCTGCTCGCTGAAATGCTGACCGTGGAAGATGTTGTCGCCCAGAATCAGGCACACCGAGTCATCGCCGATGAACTCTTCACCAATCAGAAACGCTTGCGCCAGCCCGTCCGGCTTGGGCTGCTCGGCGTAGTGAAAGTGCACGCCGAACTGGCTGCCATCGCCGAGCAGTGCCTTGTATTGCGGCAGGTCGAGCGGAGTGGAAATCACCAGGATGTCTTTGATGCCGGCCAGCATCAGCACGGAGATCGGGTAGTAGATCATCGGCTTGTCGTAGATTGGCAGCAGCTGTTTCGAGACCCCGAGGGTGATCGGGTGCAGGCGCGTGCCCGAACCGCCAGCCAGAATAATTCCCTTTGTCATGCGATCAGTTCCTTCACGTTGGTGCCCAGGCGTTCGCCCTGATAACTGCCGTCTTGCACGTTGCGACACCATTCGAGGTTGTCGAGGTACCACTGCACGGTTTTGCGCAGGCCGGACTCGAATGTTTCTTCCGGTGTCCAGCCCAGTTCGCGTTCAATTTTGCTGGCGTCGATGGCGTAGCGCATGTCATGGCCAGGGCGGTCGGTCACGTAGGTGATCAAGTCCGCATAGTTGGCCACGCCTTTGCGCTGTTCAGGCGCCAGTTCTTCGAGCAGTGCACAGATACCGCGAACGACGTCGATGTTCTTTTGTTCGTTGTGACCGCCGATGTTGTAGGTCTCGCCGACCTTGCCCTCGGTGACGACCTTGAGCAGCGCGCGGGCGTGATCTTCGACGAACAGCCAGTCGCGTACTTGCAGGCCGTTGCCATACACCGGCAGTTTCTTTCCGGCCAGCGCGTTGAGAATCACCAGAGGGATGAGCTTCTCGGGGAAATGAAACGGGCCGTAGTTGTTCGAGCAGTTGGTGACCACCACCGGCAGACCGTACGTACGCTGCCAAGCGCGAACCAGATGGTCCGACGCCGCTTTGCTGGCCGAGTAAGGCGAGCTTGGTGCATAAGGAGTGGTTTCGGTGAACAGGTCGTCCACGCCATGCAGGTCGCCATACACTTCGTCGGTGGAGATGTGGTGGAAGCGGAACGCCGCACGATCGGCTTCAGGCAACGTCAGCCAGTAGCTGCGGGTGGCTTCCAGCAGGCTATAGGTGCCAACGATGTTGGTCTGAATGAACTCCGACGGGCCGTCGATGGAACGGTCGACGTGGGATTCGGCCGCCAGGTGCATGATTGCGTCAGGCTTGAAGCGCGCAAGCACTTCGCTCACGGCTGCCTGGTCAACGATGTCCTTTTGCACGAACTCATAGCGGGTGTTAGTGGCAACGCCCTGCAGCGACTCAAGATTGCCGGCGTAGGTCAGCTTGTCGAAATTGAGGACGTCGTGCTTGGTGTTGTTGATCAGATGACGGATCAGTGCAGAGCCGATGAAGCCGGCGCCACCAGTAACAAGAATTCGCATGGGTAAGCCTTCTTCCCTGGAAAGATGTAAGACGATGAGGCATAGCTTGTGGGGCGTCGCCGCCTCGCGCAAGGAGCAAACCGCCCACAGGCGATGATATTAATTGATGGCCCATCGCAATTAGCGCCATAAAACCGCCGCAGGTGTTTCACCTGCTTAACGGCTCGGAGGTTCATCGGCCAGGGCGAGGGTTTGTTGACGCCGGCGTCCAGGGGTTGATTAACGGCTGCGCAACTGGCGATAGTGTTCAGGCCACTCTCTAAGGACCTGTCCATGTCGCTGCCACTCGATACCTTGATCCGTCGCTCCAGTCTGCCATGCCCGGATGTGGATGCAGCGCAGGCTGCCGAATGGCTGATGACGCATTACGGGCTGGCGGGGGCTTTGAAAGCGCTGGGCAGTCATCAGGACTGCAACTTCCGACTGGAGGCGGGCGATGGTCGCCGGTTCGTATTGAAAATCTGCCACGGTGATTACGCGACGACCGAGCTTGAGGCCCAGCATGCTGCGCTGCGTCACTTGAGCGGTGTGCCGTCGGTGCGAGTCCCGGCGGTGATGCCTGCGCTGAACGGCGACGATCTTTTAACCATCGAGCACAACGGCAAGCCGGTGCATCTGCGCCTGCTTGAGTTCATCGACGGACACTCGCTGGCCCACGTCGCGCATCTGGACCGGCATACCGTGACCGGCCTGGCGCAGCTCTGCGCCCATGTCGATGTGGCATTGGCCGGATTCGAGCATCCAGGCCTGGAGCGGGTGCTGCAATGGGACCCGCGCCACGCCTTCGCGTTGATCGAGCACCTGCTGCCGGTCATCACCGATGCGGACAAGCGTGCCTGCATCGCCGAGGCAGCCGAGCAAGCGCAGGCTTATTTACTGCCGCTGGAAGCGTCTCTCCCAACGCAAGCCATCCACATGGACATCACCGAATACAACGTGGTCTGGTCGCGAGATGACCATCGCCGATGGCAGCTGCAAGGCCTGATTGATTTCGGAGATCTGGTTCGCACCTGGCGAATCGCGGAGCTCTCGGTGACCTGCGCTGCGCTGCTGCACCACGCCGACGGCGATCCGTTCTTCATCCTGTCCGCGGTTCAGGCTTATCACCGTATTAATCCGCTGCAAAGCGAGGAGCTTCTGGCGCTGTGGCCATTGATCGTCGCCCGTTCGGCCGTCCTGGTGTTAGGCAGCGAGCAACAGGCAAGCATCGAACCGGATAACGCTTACATTCAGGCGAACCTGGCGAGTGAGTGGAATATTTTCGATGTTGCCACATCGGTGCCCATCGCCCTGATGGAGGCTGCGATTCTGAACGCTGTGGGTGAGTCGGAAGCAGCCGACCAGGAGCCCGCGTTTTCTGCGCTGCTGCCAAGCTTGAGCGGGCAAGCGTTTACCCTCGTCGACCTAGGGGTGCTGAGCGAGCACTTTGTGGCCGGCAATTGGGAACTCGGCGGGGTCGACGAACGTCTGCTTGCCGAGGCGGCACAGCGCGACGGCTTGGCCGCGAGTCGTTACGGTGAGTACCGACTGTCCCGCACGTTGCCCGACTTCGCAAAGGAGCCGGACACTTTTGCGCTGCACACTGAATTGCATATCCCTCTCGGCACACCTGTCCATGCGCCTTTTGAGGGACGCCTGCGTCTTACCGCAGATGGCGCGCTGTTGCTGGTGAACGCTGAATGGAGCCTGCGACTGTGGGGCGTGCAGTGCGATTCCGGCTCCGATGCCGCCGAGTTCGATGCAGGTGCTGTGATCGGGCGAAGCAGCGGCGCATTGATCGTGCAATTGTGCTCCGAACCGGACGTGAGCCCGCCGCTGTTTACCGCGCCCTCAAAATCGGCGGCCTGGCGTGCGCTGTGTCCCTCGCCCAAGGGGCTGCTGGGGTTCGATTGCGATGCGCCCGCATTGGCAGATGCCGCTGCGTTGCTTGCCCGGCGCGATGCCAGTTTTGCCCGTTCGCAAAAATATTATTACCAGACCCCGCCGCAGATCGAGCGCGGCTGGCGCAACCATTTGATCGACATGCACGGTCGCTCGTATCTGGACATGCTCAACAACGTAGCGGTGCTGGGTCACGGCCATCCGCGCATGGCCCAGGTCGCGGCGCAGCAGTGGTCGCTGCTGAACACCAACTCGCGTTTTCATTACGCGAGCGTTGCCGAGTTTTCCGAGCGACTGTTGAAGCTGGCGCCTGCCGGCATGGATCGGGTGTTTCTGGTCAACAGCGGTACCGAGGCGAATGATCTGGCCATTCGTCTGGCATGGGCCTACAGCGGTGGTCGAGATGTCCTGAGCGTACTAGAGGCTTATCACGGCTGGTCAGTGGCGACCGATGCGATTTCCACGTCTATCGCCGACAACCCGCAAGCCTTGAGCACGCGTCCGGAGTGGGTGCATCCGGTGATCGCGCCGAACACCTATCGCGGTGAGTTTCGGGGGGCGGACAGTACGCCGTTTTACCTGCGCAGCGTGGAGGCTCATCTGCATGCGCTCGCGGAGAAGGGGCGTCAGTTGGCCGGCTTCATCTGCGAGCCGGTGTACGGCAATGCGGGCGGGATCTCCCTGCCGCCAGGTTATTTGCAACAGGTCTACGCCAAGGTCCGTGCCCATGGCGGCGTGTGCATCGCCGACGAGGTCCAAGTGGGCTACGGCCGTCTGGGCCACTACTTTTGGGGTTTCGAAGAGCAGGGCGTGGTACCGGACATCATCACCATGGCAAAGGGAATGGGCAACGGGCATCCGCTGGGTGCCGTCATCACCCGCCGCGACATTGCCGAAGCGTTGGAAGCCGAAGGGTATTTCTTTTCGTCGTCGGGCGGCAGCCCGGTCAGTTGCCGCATCGGCATGGCCGTACTCGATGTCATGGAAGAAGAAAAACTGTGGGAAAACGCACGAGTGGTGGGCGACTACTTCAAGGACCGCTTGCTGGCGCTGATCGATAAACATCCGCTCGCAGGGGCGGCCCACGGCTCCGGCTTTTATCTGGGCCTTGAGCTGGTGCGCGACCGCCAGACGCTGGAACCTGCCACCGAGGAAACGACTTACCTGTGTGATCGGCTACGTGAGCTGGGCATCTTCATGCAGCCGACTGGGGACTACCTCAATGTCCTCAAGATCAAACCGCCCATGGTCACCACTCGGCGCAGCGTGGACTTCTTCGTCGACAGCGTGTCCAGAGTGCTGAGTGAGCTAGAGGGTTAAGCCAGCAGACACCTTGCGTTAATAGCCGATAAATATCGGCTAATTTTACTGGCTGGCGCGGCAAATTCCGGTTAACTGTGTTTAAATTCGATTTTTATCGTCTGGCAGGTTTTCTTCGCAGGCCTGGGCGTCTTCGTCGTTCATGGAGTTCTGATTACTGTGACTACTCTCAACAGCACCCCCCGCGCCGATGGTTTCTACATGCCAGCCGAATGGGCGCCGCAAACGCAAATCTGGATGGTCTGGCCAGAGCGCCCGGACAACTGGCGCCTGGGCGGCAAGCCGGTGCAGAACGACCACGTCGCTCTGGCCAAGGCCATCGCCCGCTTCGAGCCGGTCACTGTCGGCGTATCCGCTGCCCAGTACGACAACGCCCGTGCGCGACTGAATGTACCGAATATTCGCGTCGTCGAGATCAGCAATAACGACGCCTGGGTGCGTGACACCGGGCCGACCTTCGTCATCAACAACGACGGTGAAGTACGGGGCGTCGATTGGGGCTTCAATGCCTGGGGCGGCTTCAACGGCGGGCTGTACGCCCCCTGGAACCTGGATGAACAGGTCGCCAGCAAAGTGCTGGAAATCGAACGCTGCCCACGCTACGTCACCGATGACTTCGTGCTCGAAGGCGGCTCGATCCACGTAGACGGCGAGGGCACGCTCATCACCACAGAAGAGTGTCTGCTCAATACCAACCGCAATCCGCACCTGTCCCGCGAAGACATCGAAGCCGTGTTGCGTGATCACTTGTCGGTCGAGAAGATCATCTGGTTGCCTGACGGTCTGTACAACGACGAGACCGACGGCCATGTGGACAACTTTTGCTGCTACGTACGCCCCGGTGAAGTGTTACTCGCCTGGACAGATGATCCGAAAGACCCCAATTTTTCGCGCTGCCAGGCGGCCATGACCGTGCTGGAAAATGCTCGCGACGCCAAGGGACGTCCGTTCGTCGTGCACAAGATGCCAATCCCGGGACCGTTGTTTGCCACCGAAGAAGAGTGCGCCGGAGTGGATCAGGTGCATGGCAGCCAGGAGCGCAACCCATCGGTGCGCCTGGCCGGTTCGTACGTGAACTTTCTGATCGTCAATGGCGGCATCATTGCTCCCTGTTTCGACGATCCGATGGATGACACGGCCCGGCAGATCCTGCAGCAGTTGTTCCCGGAACACGAGGTGGTGATGGTGCCCGGGCGTGAAATGCTCCTCGGCGGTGGCAACATTCACTGCCTGACTCAGCAGCAACCGGCACCCCATCGCAGCTGAGTTGGTTCACTTCTTGCTGTTATCAAGCCCATCAAACGATGGGCTTTTTTATGGGCGGATGCCTCGCCGCTGGCCGTCATGCGATGGATCCCGATTCGGCGCAATGTCCTTTCCGGTTAGTCCGTCTGTAACAAAAGCTCCGTAGATTTCGCAGTCCACGACATAAGAGGTTGTCCTTATGAACGCAGGTCATGAGTTGCGAGTGACTCGAGGTTTTTCTGCGAGCAGTGAAGCACGGCAGATGATGGCGGACTGGTTAAGGACGACCCAGATCCCGACGGAGCGCATGCATGATGCGCAAGCCCTGGCTCAGGCCGGGGACTTCCGCGAAACGCTGTCAAAGCGTTATCCCTGCGGATTGATCACTGACGCGGAGATCGAAGCACTGGTGGGCGTGCTGCAGCGCTGATCACAGAGTGGGTGCAGGCACCAGGGCCTGGCCTGCCTCAGTTTGGTTTCCATCAAATTGACACCCCGATAGGCCGCGGATAGGATTCGCGCCTCCACCGCCTGTGGCCAGGCGCCATGTACGTGCATCAGTCGTCCACTGCGATGATTTCGTGCGGGCTTCCGGGACTGTTCAAGTCCCGGGGACGCAATTGCCCCACCGGGTATTTGCCACAGCGCGCGATTAATCCGCTCACAAGGACAACACGATGAAACAGCGTATCGGCCTGCTCACTCTGGGCATCCTCGCCGCCACTCACGCCATGGCGGACGGTCAGGCAGATTCCAAAGGCTTTGTTGAAGACAGCAGCCTGAAGATCAACCTGCGCAACGCCTACATCAACCGTGACTACAAAAATGGACCGCAAGACCGCTCCGAGTGGGGCCAGGCGTTCATGGCCGGCTATTCCTCCGGTTTCACCCAGGGCGTAGTCGGCGTCGGCGTTGATGCCTTCGGTCTGTACGCGGCGCGTCTGGATGGCGGCAAGGGCAAGAGCGGCGCGGGCGGTATCGACTTTTTCAAGCAGGGCGACAGCGGCAATGCTGCCGACGACCTGTCGCGTTTCGGCGGCGCGGTGAAATTCCGCGTGTCGAACACCGAACTGAAGTACGGCGACATGATGCCGGAACTGCCAGTTCTGAATTACGACAACTCGCGCCTGCTGCCTGAGTCCTACACCGGCACGATGATTACCTCCAAAGAAATCAAGGACCTCACGCTGGTGGCCGGCCGCTTCACCGCCGAGACCCGCAAGAGTGCCGAAGGCCGCGACAGTGGCGACCTGAAGAGCATCAACGTCTACGGCGGCAGCTACAAATTCAGCGACGCGCTCACCGCGGCGTTCTACGCCTCCGATGACGAGGACGTGCTGAAGAAGCAGTACGTGAACGTGAACTATGTCTGGGCCATGCCGAAAGATCAGTCACTGACCTTCGACTTCAATGGCTACAAGACCAAGCTGGACAAGGACTTCGCGGTCGACGACGCCCGCGACAACAAGATCTGGAGCCTGGCCGCGACATGGGCCGTGGGCATTCACTCGTTCACCCTCGCGCATCAGCGCAGCACGGGCGAGACCGGCTACACCTATGGCGGCTATCGCAACGCAAGCGGCACCGGCGATGGTGGCAACACCATTTACCTGGCCAACTCGTACTGGTCGGACTTCAACGGCAAGGACGAGCGTTCGTGGCAAGTGGGCTACGGCGTGAACCTGGGCACTGTCGTGACCCCCGGCCTGAGCTACCGAGTGGCCTACGTGCGCGGCGACAACATCGACGACGGCAGCGGCCGTGGTCGTGGCGAAGAGCGTGAACTGTTCAGCCAACTGACCTATGTGGTGCAGAGCGGCCCGGTCAAAGACCTCTCGGTGCGCCTGCGCAACTCGTTCCTGCGCGTGTCCAACGATGTCGATCAGTACAACGTCGGTGGTAATGAAACGCGAATCTTCGTGGATTACCCGATCAACGTCTTCTGATGCTCGAAGTGTTCTGGCTGATATAAATCGGTAGGAGCCGGCTTGCTGGCGAAAGCGTTCATTCAGACACCGCAGCGGTGTCTGACATGACGGTTCGCCAGCAAGCAGGCTCCTACGAAATAAGCCAATCCCGTATTTAATGGCAGTGGTTGATAATCCGCCGCGCTGGCGATTCCTCCCGCTCTCCCGCTACCATCGCCGCACCACCCCTTCAGCCGGTTTGACCATGGCACTTGCCGCGCCACCCGACCTCTCCGATACCGCCGTCCCTGTGCAGCCTTTGTCACGGACCTACCCGCGTGGGCTGTACATCGAGCCCCACGAGCATGAGTGGGGCCAGGTGCTGTACGCCATGTCGGGTGTGATGTGGGTGGAAACCCCCAATGAAGCGCTGGTGGTGCCGCCGCAGCGCGCGGTGTGGTTGCCACCGGGCGTACCACATGGCATCCGTGTGGTATCGGACCTGGAGATGCGCAACATCTACCTGCGCCCGACACTCGCCGTCACCCTCGACCCTACCGTCCAGGTGTTGGAAGTCGGACGCCTGTTGCGCGAGCTGATCGTGAGCCTGGTCGCGGAGCAGGACAAGGTTTCCGCCTACTACGATGCTGTGGCTAACCTGGCGTTGCTCGAACTCAAGCGTGCCCGGCGTTCGCTGCTCAAAGTGCCGATGCCTGATGACAGCGACCGCAGGCTGATGAACGTGTGTCAGGCGGTAATGATCGAGCCCTCCATCGATGTGTCCTTCGAGCAGCATGCTGAAAATGCCGGCGCCAGCGTGCGGACGCTGTCTCGGCTGTTCCAGGCGGTGCTGGGGATGGGCTTCGCCGAGTGGCGGCGGCAGGTGCAGCTGGCGACGTCGGTTGCCGAGATCATTCAGGGCGTCCCGGTTAACACCATCGCCCGCTCGATGGGCTATTCGCCCAGCAGTTTCAGTGACATGTTCCGCCGCGAGCTGGGCGTGGCGCCCTCCCAGTACCCGGTCATCGATCCTGCAAGCTGACCCCACCGCTACTCTGTCCGAAATTCAGAAGCACTTGGCCGGTAGCTTCTGCTCTGCCTTCTTACACTCTGGTCATCGCTTAACGCAGTCGCGCCGCAATCGAGCCGCGCGCCAGATGCCCCGGAGTTTTTCATGAGCTACGTCATTTCCCTCGCTATCGGTATCGCCGTCGGTTTGCTGTACGGCCTTCTGGATTTCCGCTCACCTGCGCCGCCCCTCGTCGCTCTCGTTGGTTTGCTCGGCATGCAGGCCGGTGAATGGCTATGGCCGGTGGGCAAGCAGTTCTTCGCCAACCTGGCGGCTTGAAGCAACGACCTCTTTTCACACTTCTGGACGAACTCACCATGAAAGCACTGCAATTTTCACGTACGGGCGACCTGGCTGCGCTGCAAGTGGTCGAGCTGCCTACGCCTGTTCCGGCCACTGGCGAAGTACTCGTGCAAATCAAGGCTGCGGGCCTTAACCCCAGCGACGTCAAAAACGTGCTTGGCCGCTTCCCCTACACCACGATGCCCCGTGTGCCGGGTCGCGACTTTGCAGGCGTTGTGGTTGAAGGCCCGCAGGCGCTAATCGGTCAGGAAGTCTGGGGCACGGGCAAGGAAATCGGCTTTCTTCGCGACGGCTCGCATGCCGGCTACATCGCGCTCTCCGCTAAAGGCGTGGCGCTCAAGCCGGCATCACTGAGTTTTGTGCAGGCGGCCAGCCTGGGCGTGCCGTACACCACAGCGTGGGACGCGCTTGAGCGCAGCCTGGTGAAGGCGGGTACGCGTTTGCTGGTCATCGGTGCCAATGGCGCTGTAGGGAGCGCAGCCATTGCGCTGGCCAAGGTGCGCGGGGCCCAGGTGCTGGCTGCGGTGCGTAAACCGGATCAGCTGCGAGCGCTGCAAGCGCAAGGCTTCGACGCCATCCAGCTCGACAAGCCGGAAGACCTTGGCGCTCAGGTGAATGCTGTGTTTGCAGGCGGCGCCGATGTGATCTTCGACACTACCGGTTTTTGGCTTCCGGCAGCGGTGCCTGCGCTGGCTCCATTTGGCCGCATCGCCATTATCGCCGCCCCGGTAGACGGTCACGTTCAGCTGCCAGCGCTGGCGCTGTACCGCAAAGGCGGTTCAGTGGTGGGCATCAATTCGCTGCTGTACGGCGTTGAGGCCTGCGCACGCATGCTGGAGCAGTTTGGCAAACTGTTCGACGAGGGGACTCTGCCGCTGCCGACCGGGCTGTTGGAGTCGCCGCTCGACGAGGGCGTCGCGCGCTATGCCGATGTGAATCAGGGCGGTGCGGAAAAGGTCATCCTGGTGCCGTGATCAAGGTGGCCTTCACGGCCAAGGCTGATTTTGCCCGGTTTATCGGGCGGACAGGTCTTTCAGGTATTCATGCTGCACGCGTTTGATGGTGCCATTGGATTGCAGCGTATCGATTGCGGCCTTCAGCTTCTCGACCATCTGCGGGTCGCAGTCCTTTGAACACGCCAGATACAGATCGGCGGTCATGAGCGTTCTGCTCATAAATAGCGGGCGATCGCTGATTTGCTTCCAGATAGAAAGCGTTTCCGGTACGCCGTTGAACCAGGCATCCACCCGGCCTTTGAGCAGCATCAGCGCCGGGTTTTCACCGATCTTCAGCGGGTAAATCTGCGCCGCGGAAAAACCTTCCTCCAGCAGGCGCACTTCCTGAGCAGAGCCGCTGCCCACGGCAATCATCTTGAAAGTCTTGCGCGCTTCTTCAAAGCTCTCGACGTGGTGATTCAGGCTGAAAAATGCCCGGTCCATCGGCATCAGCGCAGCGATCCACGTGTAATGACTTTCCCGACTCTGGGTGCGCGTAAGCGGTGCAATAAGCTTGTTGGCGCCCAGCATCACATCGCGTTGTGCGCGCGGCCAGGGTGGCGACAGGATGGCGGGTAAATACCCCGCCATGGTCATGGCCTTTAGCGTGATGTCGCCGGCCACGCCGTGCTGATCACCTTGGGTGACCATGGTCAGCGGCGGCGCCTCAGCCATGTACAAGTCAACGGTGGGCAGGGCGAATGCAGCCGACGAGCACGCAATAAGCGCAGCGGCCGCAGAACGGATGCAACGGGAAATCCATTTCATGGCAGTTGTGCTCAAAGAGAAGAGGGCGTCAGAACAGGTCTTGTGCCTGGTGTGCTGTCGAGTCTGGCATCGGTTCGTTATCTCTGCCGGGCACAGTGCGCATCCTGCGCACATTCCAGAGACATATCCGCCCAACTGCGTGTCAGGTCTTGTTGTGCTCGTTGGTGTAGCGGCCGCTCAGCACCCATCCGCATTCAAGCAACGTTTCGATCCAGTCTTCGTACGAGTCATCGACGTCCAGCAAGTTCATGAATTGATCTTCGATATGGCACCGAAAGGTCTGCTCCTCGACGTTCCACTCCACATCCCGGATCCGCCAGACACGCTGCATGGGCAGCTGAATGTTCAGCCCGTGAAAAGGGACGAACGGCAGTTCGACTTCGTAGAGCAGCTTGGACCACTCCGAAGAAATCTCCGGTGTCTGGTGAGTCCAGACGTACTTGATCAATCGGACTTTATGCACGGTTGGGCCTTCTATCGTGTTTCTGATGGCGGGTCGCTGTCTTGGCGCAGACGCGAGGGCCCGTTGGATGGGTATACGTTACTAGATGGGCGCGGTATGGGGGAGGGGGCGCGAGCAATCTAACCAATGCCAGGCGCCTTACCCGTTATCGCCAAAAGAACATGAGAAAGCTGGCCTGTTATCCGGTACCTCAAAGCAATCACATCCCATGCACAACCACATCAAGCCCCTCCTGCTCATTCGGCGGCTGAAAGCAGCTTGTAATCAAATCGAACTCGGCATCAGTCGCTGCAAAGTCATGCTCGCCGCGCTCGTTTCTGCGATGCAAGCGGGCCCGGCACGTGTCGTCGTCGATGTCGATGAAGTGGAGGCAATGACTGGCCTGTGCGTCGTCGGCCAAGCTGCGCAGCCATTGGCGGTCTGCGGGGGTATTGGCAGGGAAGTCGAGAACCACAGTCACGCCCGCTCTCAGCAGATCAATCACCAGAGGCCCTGTGACGTTCCGCAGCTGGCGCGCAAGACGAACGTAGTCGGTGACCGAACGGATCTGCTCCGGGTAGAGCCTTGAAAGCCATTGATCTTCAGTGAGCAAAATCACGCTGTGCTCGGCGCTCAGAGCCTTCGCCAGCGTGGACTTTCCTGATGCGATTTTTCCGCACAAAAGATGAAGTATGGGCTTGGCCATTCCACGGCTCCTTATGTCGGGGGAAAAGGGCAGCGCTTCGCCAATATAGCGCGCTGATTCCCAAATATGCCGTACCCGCAAGGCATCCTGCCGTTCAGTTTCGACGCTCGCCAATGGGCACCCGCGCGATCAATGCCTGTCCGGGCACCATCCGTCGATTATGCGGACACGCAGCCTGACGACCCTGTCGGAAAAAGTGAGTGCGCTATTTGCGCGCAACAGACACAGGGTTGGTCAAGGTAAATCGCGGATGAACGGCGGCGAGGCAGTAGCGGTGTTCGCAAGCTTGCTCAAGTCAGGGTCGGACGCCGCTGCCGTGCAACTTGATGGCAGACCAAATGAGCTTTGAAGAATCGAAATGTGGGGAGTTACGACATGAAAAGTGCAATTTTCATGGCGATGGCCGGCTTCGGTCTGTCGTTGAATCTGTGTAGCGCGCAGGCCGCCGAGACTCGAAAAGTCGATGTCCTGCTAGTTGGCGGCGGCATCATGAGTTCGACGCTGGGTATCTGGCTAAATGAGCTGGAACCTGGCTGGTCGATGGAGATGGTTGAACGCCTCGACGCAGTGGCCGAAGAAAGCTCCAATGGCTGGAACAATGCGGGCACCGGGCATTCTGCGTTGGCGGAGCTCAACTACACGCCGGAAGACAAGGACGGCAAGGTCAACATCAGCAAGGCCATCGAAATCAACGAAGCGTTCCAGATCACCCGGCAATTTCTTGCGTGGCAAGTCAGGCAAAACGTGTTGAAGAACCCGCGCTCTTTTATCAACTCAACGCCGCACATGAGTTTTGTCTGGGGCGATGACAACATCCGGTTCTTGAAAAAACGCTACGAAGCCTTGCAGGCCAGTCCGCTGTTCCGTCCGATGCAATATTCCGAAGACCCCGAGCAGATCAAGAAGTGGGTTCCGCTGATGATGGAAGGACGAGACCCCAATCAGAAGCTTGCCGTAACGTGGGCGCCCATCGGCACGGACGTGAACTTTGGCGAAATAACCCGCCAGTACGTGAGCTATCTACAGGGCAGGCCCAACTTCTCGCTCAAGTTGTCCAGCGAAGTACGGGACATCACCCGTAACGACGATGGTTCATGGCATGTCGAATACAAGAATCTGAAGGACGGCACCGAGTCGGCCACTGACGCCAAGTTTCTTTTCATCGGTGCCGGCGGCAGCGCCATTACCCTGTTGCAGAAATCGGGTATTCCCGAAGCGAAGGAATACGCAGGCTTTCCTGTGGGCGGCTCGTTCCTGGTGACTGAGAACCCGACCATTGCCGAGCGGCACATGGCCAAGGCGTATGGCATTGCTTCCACCGGTGCGCCGCCGATGTCGGTTCCTCACTTGGACACACGTGTGCTGGATGGCAAACGGGTCATTCTGTTCGGGCCGTTTGCGACGTTCTCCACCAAGCTCCTCAAAGAAGGGTCTTACCTCGACTTATTCGGCAGCATGACCCTGCATAACGTCTGGCCGATGACCAAGGTCGGCATCGATCAGTTCGACCTTGTGCAGTATCTGGCAGGGCAATTGATGCAGTCCGACGACGACCGCTTCAACGCGTTGAAGGAGTATTTTCCGCACGCCAGGAAAGAGGACTGGCGACTGTGGCAAGCCGGACAGCGTGTGCAGATCATCAAGCGCGATGAGAAGAACGGCGGCGTACTCAAGCTCGGAACCGAAGTGGTCAGCTCTGAAGATGGCAGTATCGCCGGCTTGCTGGGTGCTTCGCCTGGCGCCTCGACCGCAGCGCCGATCATGCTCGATGTCCTGCAAAAGCTGTTCAAGGACAAAGTGGCCTCACCGGCGTGGCAGGACAAAATTCGCCAGATCGTTCCCAGCTACGGCACGCACCTGAACGACGACCCCAAGCGCGTGATGGAAGAGTGGACCTACACCTCCGACATCCTCCAACTGGCTCCGCCTCCCGACATCAGCGATCACCCGGCTACCGTCAAGCCGGATATTGACCCGATCAAACAGGACAAAAGCGACGTCGATCCAGATCTGAATCCGGAGCCGCTGGAACTGTAATTTCCGAATACCGCTTTGGGCCTGGCGTTCGGGCCCTCGGCGGGACTCTTCATCATGTTTTGCAGCTGCTTGAGGCCCGCTGGTTCATGCGCCAAACGAATGCGCGACAACTTCACCTTCCCAAACCCCTTGCCGCCTGCGCGCAATGACCAGGCAGTCCCCCGTTCCGGTCGCGCTCACGATATGTTCCCCATTCGGCGACCAGAACGCGCTGCGCCCGGCGCAGGCCCATCCTCCAGAAGGCCCGCCGTGGTTGGCCATCAACACGCCAAAGGCATGTTGCTGCGCGTAGCCCCGCAGCAAAGCACTGTCGTGCGCGTAGCCGTTGTTGCTGATCAACACGCTGGCGGCGTAGATACCGGCGCCTGCCTGCGCGGCAGCCTCTGCGTGACTGGCATGACTGAAATCCGCGCACACTGACAGCGCGATTTTCTCACCGCTGACTGCCAGCAGCGGGCCGCCTTGGCCCGGACTGAAAACGACCTCTTCGCCTGGATGAAGGTACTGTTTGGTGTAGGTGATTTGTGAACCATCAGCGCCAAACACCAATGCGCCAATGAAGACTGCTTCCGCCCCCGCCTGGCGCAGAGGAACGCCGACCACAGTGGTCATCCCTGACTGTTTCGCCAGGTCTCGCAGCGGTTGAAGCAGTTCGGAGTCAGCGCTAAGGGCAAGCTCGCTGGCGAGCGAGGGCTCGTAACCGGTCAATGAAAGCTCCGGGAACAAGAGGAATTTCACGCCGTGATGGGCGGCAAGCCGCATGAACTGAGCATGTCGGTCGAGGTTGACATTGAGGTCGCCTGCCACGGAGCAATATTGGGCGGCGCATAGGTCGAGGTCAGTCATAAAGCTTCCCGGCTTAAATGAGCGTCAGTAAAGCATGATCCGCCGCCCGGCTTACACGTTGCGCAGCATCTCCCAGAAAGACGCACCCACGCCGGTGATGCTCTCTCCCGCGATCAGGTCCGCCGCCGCAGTGATCGCAAAGCGCTCGGTGATGCTCGGCCAGCGGCAGCTGACCAGCCAGGTCAATACTGCGCCCAGTCCCATCATCACCGAGGTGGAGGCCGGTAAAACAAATGCCAGCCCCAATGCGGCGGTGCTCGGCAGCCAGCGGGCGGCGCGTTGCGGCAGCAGGCTATCCAAAGCGCCGAGCAGCACGCCACACACGCTGCCGATCACGATTGCCCAACGCACTTCGGTCGACAGTGACGCAAGCCCGTGCGTCAGCGTTTGCGCCACTGCCTTCCAGGTCGCAACGGCAGGCGCCGGCCATTGCTCGGTGAGCAACATCGTCTGCGGGTCTGGGATCAGGGCCAGATACACCAGAACGCCGACCACGCTGCCAATGGAAATGCCGATGCACTGGGCAATGAGTTGCTTGTGCGGCGTCGCGCCAATGGCGAGACCGACCTTGAAGTCGTTCATCAAGTCGGTGGATTGGCCCGCCGCGCCGCCGGCCGTATTGGCGCTCATCAGATTGATGCCGACCTGACCCGGCGCAATCAAGCCAAAGCTCAGCTGCGACAGCTTGCCGATGGCGCCAATCGGTGCAATCCCTGTGGCGCCCACGACTCGCGCGGCGACCACCGCCAGGCAAATTGCCAACGGAATGCTCAGCAGCGCCATCCACAGGTCAATGTCAAACAACTGGGCCTGCAGAAACACCACCAAAGCGACGGCGAGCAGCATCCCCAGCGCGGGCATGGGCGAGAAGCGTACTTTGGCGCGCGGACCTTGATCGGCTGGCATGCGCTTGGGCACTTGAAACAGCCGCACCGCCAATGATGTGAGGGTCGCGCACACTATCAAACTCACGCCCGGCCATAACAGCCATTCCACCAGTTTGGCAAATTGCGGACCGCTGGCATTCGGCGCGAGCACCACCAACGCGTGGTCGATGAGAAACGGCGCGAGCCCGCCCCATGCCAGTGCCGCGCCGAGCAACAGCGTCAGGCCCACGCGTATGCCGATGATGCCGCCGAAGCCGATGAGTAACAGCGAAGGGTCCAGCGTGAATGTCAGGCGCTCCAGAGCTGGGGTGGGCGCCCAGCGCGGGATTGCCCAGACAAACTCGTCGACCCATTTCAAACCGCCGGACAGCAATGCGGCCACGGACAAGACCTTGATCCGCGCCACGGCTTCTTGTCCGTGGTTATAAATATGCTGCAGGGTTTCCAGCGTTGCCATGCCCTCGGGGAAGGTCAGGCCATGATCATTCAGCAAGGTAGGGCGCAGGTACCACGCGATCCAGATGCCCAAAAAGCTCACGGAAAACACCCAGGCCATCATCGGCAATGGGTCGAGCTGGTTACCGGTCAGCAGCGTGTAAGCCGGGATCGGCGCGACCAGACCGCCGGAGATAATCGAGGCCGCTGCCGACGCCACCGTCTGGTTGATATTGCTTTCATGCAGCGACCATGCAGGCCCGCTGTTCCGATTCCTGGCCAGGCCTTGCCACACACCAAAACCGATCAGCAAAGCGATGATCGACATGTTGAAGGACCAGCCGATCTTCAGCCCGGCGTAGACGTTTGACGGCGTCAGCAAAATACCCAGCACTGCACCCGTGAGCACCGCGCGCGCACTCAGCTCACGCTGCACGCGAGGGGAAGGCAAGGCTGAAAGAGCAGGGTTTGGCATGACAGATCCTTCTTGGCGATCGCAAGAGTGACTCTGCACAACTGAGCCCCGACACCGCCGAAGGTTCACCGCGCCCCTTACGCCAGACGCTTTCACGCCTGGGTTCCACGCGTGGCTCCCACGACTGTCTATCACGTAGGGAATGCCGGAGATGCTCTGTGGATTTACTGCGCCGGCGGATCCAGCAATACCCACAAGCGGACAATCTTGCCGTCAACGACTTCCGCCACATCGGCGCCCGTGACAACCACCGGACCTTCCTTGGGCCCCGCCTGCCAGCGCAAGTAAGCCATCCCATGATGCCCCACCGCCACGCCTTGGGCGACGAAGGAAAAGTCGGGACCGAACTGCTCAAGCAGCGCGCCTGCAACGTCGGAAATGGCGGCCTGCCCGGTCACGATGCCTTCGGGCTCGTACATCTTGGGTTCGGCGGAGAACAGCTGCTGGATGGCAGCAATGCGCTTGTCGGCGTCGCGTTCGTTGAACACCTGTTCCAGGTTCGCGCGCAGGAGCGCGTTAAAGTCGGGTGCCGATGAGGCGGATGGGTTTTCGTGTGATTGAGCCATGGCAAGACCTTCTATTGGGAAGACAGGAGACTAGACGCGAAACGGACGCAGCACCGATGACTCGCTCAGACGGTCGATGAGACCCGCCCATTGGCTGGAAAAAAGCGCGGTGGCGGCACACGTTCAGGGCATCAACAAGATCGATCCGGTGTGCTTGCGCGCCGCGATGGCCTGATGCGCCAGCACTGCGTCTTCCAGCCGGTAGCGTGACAGCTCCAGCGGGCCCAACGCCCCTTCGCGGAATCGCTCGAAGACCTCGGATGCCGCCGTGTTCTGGTTTTCGGTATTGACGTACTGCGGCGTAGAAGGCTGGACATATCGAATGCCCCGCGCGGCCAAGAGCGTGCTGTCCGGTGCTGCCATCCCGGAAGCGTTGCCGACGTGGACCAGATCACCCCCGTCTCGTAGCGCGTGGGTCGAAGCCTCAAGGGTCTGACGCCCGACGAGGTCGTACACCACGTCAACGCCTGCACCGCCATTTGCCGCTTTCATCCGTTCTGCCAGGTGGGGCTCGTCCGAACGCAGCACCGTATCGATGCCCCAGCTTTCGATGATCCGCGCCTTCGCTGCTGAGCCGACGGTAGCGATCACTTTGGCGCCGATGGATTTGGCCCAACGCGTGAGCAACGTGCCGACGCCACCAGACGCGCCATGCACCACAACGGTCTCGCCTGCCCGCAGAGCATGAACCTGTTTGACCAGTGCCCAGGCCGTCAGCCCTTTGGAAAGCAGTCCTGCAGCCTGCTCGCTGGAAATATCGGTCGGGAGCTTGATCAGCGCAGCGGCGTCAATCACTCGGCTGTCTGCATAGGCGCCCGGCGCGAAGAAATAACCGACACGATCACCGGTTTTAAGATGCTGCACATCGGCGCCTACTGCTTCGACAACACCGGCGGCCTCGACGCCCATGCTGAACGGCAGCGGGATCTTGAATGTGCCATCCCTGAACATTGTGTCGACGTAGTTCACGCCAATCGCCTCATGGCGTATCGCGACTTGCCCACGTCCGGGTTTTTCCAGCGTGAAGCTTTCGTACGTGAGCACAGCGGGAGTGCCCTGTTGGTAAATGCGGATGCGTTGATTCATGGCTGCCTCTGAGGAAAACGTTGGTAAGAACCCGAGCCAATCGCGCCGCACCGCTGAACGCAGCGTGGCGCACCGACTGTAAGTTCGCTTGTGGTGTATTGATCAGGCGCTCTGGCCGCCATCGACATTGAGTGTTGCGCCAGTGATGTATGAAGCGTCCGGGCCCGCGAGGAACGACACGGCAGCGGCGATATCTTCGGGCTGACCGTAGCGGCCCAGTGCTGCGAGGCCTGCAAGGAACGGCGCGTGACCGGCGGTCTCAGGGTTCATCTCGGTGTTGATGGCGCCAGGCTGAATGACATTGACCGTGATATTGCGCGGCCCCAGATCCCGAGCCCAACCACGGCTGTACGCCGCGATTGCCGCCTTGGTGGCGATGTAATCTGCAGCGCCTGGAAATGGCACGTGGTCGGCGCCCGTTGTCCCCAGAGAAATGATCCTGCCGCCATCATTCATCAGACCCACTGCAGTGCGTACCGCGGTGACCACGCCACCGACGTTGACGGCTTGTTGGCGATCAAACGCCGCGATATCGGCATCAGGTGCGTCCACCGCACCGGTGACGAACACCCCGGCGCTGTTGACCAGAATGTCCAGTCGGCCGAAGTGGGCATGGACCTGTTGCACCAGCGCCGTTACTTGCGCGGTATCGCCCTGGTCAGCCTGAATCGCCAGCGCCTCCACGCCCTGGCGTTGAATGTCGGCAACCACTCTCTGCGCCTGCTCCGCAGATTTTGCGTAGCTGAACGCGACGTGAGCGCCATCGGCGGCCAGTCGCCTGGCGATCGCAGCGCCAATGCCACGTGAGCCGCCGGTTACCAGTGCCACTTTTCCTTTCAGATGCTGAGTCATTTCGTTTGATCTCTGTTAGCGCCAGCCGGGATGGCTCGCTGCGTTTCGGTGAGATCAATGTAAAAGATCGTCAGAGCGGGATAAATCGCCTAAAAATGACTCCACTGTTCCTCTAGGCGTGCTAATAGTAAGCACAGGTTTTGCTGAGCGAGTCGTAGCGTGGATTACTTCACAGCCGTTAAGGCGTTCATCCAGGTGGTGCAAGCGGGGAGCTTCGTCAAAGCCGCGCAGACGCTGAACCTTCCGCGCAACACCGTCACCAAACACCTCCAGTCGCTGGAGAGCCATCTGCGTGTCAAGCTGCTCAACCGCACCACGCGGCGCATCTCGCTGACCAACGATGGCACCGCCTACTACGAACGCATGGTGCGGGTGGTGGATCAGTGGCTTGAAGCGGAATCGGATCTGGCCAGCGCTCAGGCGCGCCCCCATGGACGGTTGCGCGTAGACATGGGATCTACCATGGCAACGATGCTGGTCCTTCCCGCATTGCCGGACTTCCAGAAACGCTATCCCGAACTGCAACTGGACATCGGCGTAAGCGACCGGCCCGTCGACCTGTTGGGTGACCGCGTCGACTGCGTCATTCGCGGCGGCACGCTCAACGACCCTTCGCTCATCGCCCGCCGCCTGGGTAGCCTGCCCTTCGTCACCTGCGCAACGCCGGACTATCTCGCCCGCCACGGCACGCCTTTACACCCAAGCGACCTGGAAAAGGGCCACCAGATGGTCCGCTATTTTTTCGCAGGCACCCACCGCAGGCTACCGGTGGAATACGTCAAAGCGGGTGAGCGCATCACCGTTGATGCTGACTATTACGTGGCGGTGAATGACTCCAACGCGCTGCTTGCCGCCGCGCTCGCAGGCATGGGCGTGGTGCAGACACTGATGTTCATGGCAGAGCCGCACCTCAAGTCAGGGGCGATGGTTCAGGTTTTGGAAGACTGGTCGCTGGAGCCGAACCCGATCTACATCGTTTATTCGCCTAACCGACATTTGAGTGCGCGCGTAAGGGTTTTTGTGGAGTGGCTGGTGGAGTTGTTTGAGGGGAAGGGGTTGCGGTGAAGGGTGGCTTTTCGTGGCTGATGTTTGGGGCGTTTGGCGGGGCGGTATGCCTAACGGTATTGGCTTGTTGTCAGCGGGGGAGGGTGGATCGAGCCAAACAAAAAAGGCCCACCTTTCGGTGAGCCTTTTTGCTAAATCTGGTGCCGGCACCAGGAGTCGAACCCGGGACCTACTGATTACAAGACAGATCGTTAATATATATATCAATGAGTTACCTAAGTTCTTGTTACGTGGGCATGCGCCAAGACTGGCTAGGTATACGGGGCCTGTAGCCGTTGTTACGCTAGTGTTTGCTCAGTCTGTGGGCCTGCGAACCATGCGGGTTGATGTGGTCCGCGGTTGTGATAGCAGAAAAAACAACAGAGACGCCTGTTGCCGGCCAAGTGCAAATTTTAGGTGCGGCGAGGTTTTCAGAAGCATCACCTCCGACAGCGCACTTCGTCATGCAGCAGCACTGAGCACGCTTCCGCGGTACGAACGCGCGTGACGTTAACGGATAACCTCTAGGTATCCCACATGGGTTGGTTTAAAAGGAGGCGTTGTCACCCCCTTTCTAAAATCCTTATCAATCCATGTCATCGGCAGTTTCGACACTTAGATCGTCGTCACTGCCTTGTGAAAAATATGACTCCTCGGCTAAGTCCGTAATCGCGAACACGCGACGTCCCGCGTCGTTTTTTCCTCGCACTACGAGCCCTTTGTCATGTAGGTATCTTCCTCTGCGGCCAATGAGTTGGTAAGAACAATCCAACTCTGATGCGATGTCGCCAGCAAACATAGCATCGGTACCCAAGTGAAGAGTTTGTAGAATTCCGAGTTCTGCTGCCGGCAGCAACAGCGATTTATCCACGTCTCTTAATACATTTTCATACTTTTTAGAGAGGTTTACGACTTCGCAAATACCGCTGGCACATTCTCGGCATTTCATTTTATTCCATCGAATCGCTTCTAGATCGTCAATTGAGTACTTGAACTCACACTCCTGACAGATTATCTCTTGATTTTTGGCCATATACTTATGGAGCAGGGGGGAGTAATCAAAGACGCGCTCAACAAAATAGAGTCTATACGCTCGTTCCCGGCCGGGGCGACCAAAAGCAAGAGTGTACTTTTGACAAAGACCGTAATTCATCGCGTAGACGCTGACTTTTCTCCCATCTCTGTCGCTCATTTCATAGTACTTTGTAAGAAAAAAATTCAATTCTAACGTCTGAAGAATTGATTCATATGCCACCGAAACGTGAAAATGGCTTGTCGGGGGGCGACCATTGATCGAGTCAAATACGCTTGAGCTGTGGCTTCTAAGTTCTTTTGCTCTAACAACAAGCATTTCAAGAAGTTCTTTGAGTCCAAATATTGAAGATTTTTCACCGAATGATTCATGTAAAAACTTTGAAAGGCTGAAATAGCTTTCAATTTTGTCTTCATAATATTTTTTGGCGGCTTGCTGAATGGCCCTTACACCGATTTTTCGATCATAAATCAGATGAGATTCGTGACAGTAATGCAATAGGTAGCCTATGATCCTAGGGTTACCCATCGTCGCGTAGAACAACTCTTTGAGAATTTCATCAAGATTGGAATCAAAGTAGTCAGCTACTTTTCCGGCCTTGTAGACCTTTATTCGCATCATAACTAATCGACGAACAAATTCAGTAGCATTATCCTCCATGGTTGAAACGTCGTTAGATCCATAGAGCTTATAAATATCTAGATACACTTCGTCGATTTTTGTTTTGTCAATTTGGCCATAATAGATTCGGCCTGGGTAAGCTGCAACCTTCAACTTGATAAACTCTTCGGACCAGTTGTTTAGAGGAGCAAGTAGAAGGTCGACCACAACCTTCATTGCGTCCTCTGGAAGCTCTGAAAAATCATCAACTAGAATGTATAGGTGGCGCACCCCCAAATTAGACAATATGGTCTTAAGCTTTGAAAGCAAGTCCTTTATGTCGAAAACGCTTATTAGGATGTCGCTATAGCTAATCTCTGACGCATCTTTTGTGCTAGAGGCGCGCTGTCCGCCTACAGTGAAATCTACCGGGTTTGGATCAATCTTTAATTTGATCTCCGCATTTTCACCGCTAGATCGGATGTTTTCTTCCTGCTGCTTACCCTGAACATGCTTTATGCCTAAAACGCTAATAAATCTTTCGACATCAATCTCTTCGATTAGCTCATCTAACTCTTCAAATAATTCGTCTAAGCTTCCGGAGAACGAATCTTTTATTGTTTCCCAAAATGAGCTTTCAGTTCTTTTCTTCAGTTCTTTCTTGATCTCAACGATAACCGATATAATAAATGATTTCAGCAGCAGAATTCGCTCGATCTCCTGCGGAGGAAGTGCGAAATCCATAGTTGCAATTTTTGCATGTGTGCGGCTGTCAACTTGAGAGGATTCGAAAATTGTCTTAATGTCGACGTAGGCAGATGTCTTCTTCTTGTCCTTGGTTAACTCATACTGTAGGCGTTGAAAGATTGTGGATTTGCCGGTTCCCTTTCTTCCGATGATAAATGACGTGTTTGGCATTCTAACAGTTTCAAATACATGGTCATTTGGCAAAGGGTCTACATATAATTTTTCCACAATCGCGGAGTTATTGTCTTGTCCGGGCAATTCTGCTCTGCGATAAAGTTTAAGTGACTGAACGGCGTCGTGAAAATTGGTCAGCTTACTTGCCATAAAATATCCCTAGTTCAACCGGCATTAAAAAGAACAGCGAATAACCTGTAGGTAGCGTCTCTAACGCCTCAGACAATACCGTTTCAATTCCGAATTAGGAAGCGGTTAGGAAATTAATCCTCCACGGATATGACTGCTGAAGTCTCTTGCCCGTTGGAAGTCTGTCAGCTCATTTAACGGCAGCGCTGGGCCGAACTGCCGCAGATCGCTCTGACCTCAATCTGGACGTTTCCCACGACGCGCTGCAGCAGGGCAGGCTGTGCGAGGACCGGATCTGGCGTCAGATCGTCACCATCCTGGACGCCGAACAGCGCGGCTGCGATCTCTTCGACCTGGAAGAGCTGCGGCTCGAATACAACGCGGATGCGTTCGCGAATCTGCTCATGTGTCAGTTCGTCGACGATGGGGCCAGCATCTTCCCGCTCAACGTCCTGCAGCCGTGCATGGTCGACAGTTGGGTCGAGTGGTCCGAGGACTACAAGCCATTCGCGTCGCGGCCGTTTGCCGATCGGCAGGTGTGGGTGGGCTATGACCCGGCGGAAACAGGCGACAGCTCCGGCCTGGTCGTTGTTGCTCCGCCGCTTGTGCCCGGCGGTAAATTCCGCGTGCTCGAGCGCCATCAGTTCCGGGGAATGGATTTCGCGGCGCAGGCCGAAGCGATCCGGCAGGTCACGCTGCGGTACTGGGTCACCTACATCGGCGTCGACATTACCGGCATGGGCTCGGGCGTGGCCCAGCTGGTGCGCCAATTCTTTCCGAACGTCACCACGTTCAGCTACTCGCCCGAGGTGAAGACGCGCCTGGTGCTTAAGGCATACGACGTGATTCACAAGGGTCGCCTCGAATTCGACGCCGGCTGGACCGACATGGCGCAGTCGTTGATGGCGATCCGCAAGACCATCACGGCTAGCGGCCGGCAATTCACCTATACCGCAGGCCGCACCGACGAGACCGGACACGCGGATCTCGCCTGGGCGCTCTTCCACGCACTGCAGAACGAACCGCTTGAGGGCCAGACCTCAACGAATACTGGCTTCATGGAGATTTACTGATGAGCAACCGACGCAGCAGAAACACGCAACCCAGCGCCGTGACCCAGCCCCCGATCGAGGGGGATCTGCTACCTGCGGCCGGCGGCAAGATGGAGGTGTTCACTTTCGGCGATCCCACGCCCGTGCTTGATGAGCGGGGAATACTTGATTACCTGGAGTGCTGGCTCAACGGGCGATGGTACGAGCCGCCCATGTCCCTTGATGGTCTTGCGAAGTCGTCCAGGGCCAGCGTCTTCCTGCAGTCGGGGCTGAACTTCAAAAGGAACATGCTGGCTCGCACTTTCATCCCTCACAAGCTCCTCACACGGCAGACGTTCGAACAGTTCGCCCTAGACTTCCTCTGGTGCGGCAACGGCTATCTCGAAAAGCGCGACAGCATGATGCGGAGCACGCTCGGCTTGCAGCCTGCCTTGGGCATGTACATGCGGCGCGGCGTTGCCCTGGACACCTATTACCAGGTTCGTGGGTGGAGCGATGAACACGAGTTCAAGAAGGGGACCGTTTTTCATCAGCGCGAGGCTGATATCAATCAGGAAATCTACGGCCTTCCAGAGTGGCTCCCGGCGCTGCAAAGCGCGCTGCTGAACGAGTCCGCCACTCTGTTTCGACGCAAGTACTACGACAACGGCAGTCACGCCGGCTTCATCATGTACATGACCGACGCGGCCCAGAACGAGACAGACGTTGCGGCCCTGCGCAGCGCGCTGAAGGCTGCAAAAGGGCCGGGCAACTTCCGCAATCTGTTCATGTATGCGCCTGGCGGCAAGAAGGACGGCATTCAGCTGATTCCCGTCAGCGAAGTCGCGGCAAAGGACGAGTTCGCCTCGATCAAGAACATCAGCCGCGACGACATGCTGGCCGCGCTGCGCATACCGCCGCAACTCATGGGCATCGTCCCGCAGAACGCTGGAGGCTTCGGCTCAATCAAGGAAGCCGCCCAGATCTGGGCCATGAACGAGCTCGAACCCGTTCAGGCCCGCCTGCAACAGATCAACGATTGGTTGGGCGAAGAGGTGGTGCGCTTCCGGCCTTTCGAACCAGTCGCTGATAACTCTCTTCTCAATCCGTAATAAGGACCCAGCATGTCTGCTCCGATTTTCCCGTGGATGGGCGGCAAGCGTCGCATGGCAAAACACATCCTCCCCGAGTTCCCTGATCACGACTGCTACGTCGAGCCCTTTTGCGGCGGCGCGGCTCTGTTCTTCATGAAAGAGCCTAGCCGGGTAGAGGTGATCAACGACTTTGACGGCGATGTGGTGAATCTGTATCGCGTCGTTGCGAATCACTTGGAAGAGTTCGTGCGCCAGTTCAAATGGGCCCTGGTCAGCCGCACCATGTTCGAGTGGGCCAAAGAGCAGGCCCCGCGGACTCTCACCGATATCCAGCGAGCGGCGCGGTTCTTCTATCTGCAGAACCTGTGTTTCGGTGCCAGGGCGAAAAGCCGAGCGTTCGGGACGGGTACGACTTCAGGCCCGAGGCTGAACCTGCTGCGCATCGAAGAAAAATTGAGCGATGCCCATCTGCGCCTGGCACGGACGACCGTCGAGCACCTCGACTGGAAAGAGTGCATCAGGCGCTATGACCGCGATCACACGCTGTTCTACTTGGACCCACCTTATTGGGGCACCGCCGGCTACGAGGTAGGAGACTTCGGCTTTGAGCAGTTCGAAGCCATGGCCGATCTGGCCCGAACGATTCGCGGCAAAATGGTGATCTCGGTGGGGGATCATCCCCGCATCCGCGAGGTGTTCGCCGGGCTCAGGCTGAAAGAAGTGCCGTTCCGGCACACCGTCGGCGGCAATGGCGGGATTGAGGTCAACGAGCTGGTCTATTTCAACTGGTAGCGATCACAAAAAAGCCCGCGCAAGGCGGGCTTTTTGTTTAAGACCAGATCCACGTCACCTGACGACCTTCAGACTCGAGCTGCTTCCAATGCTAATCGACGATGCCGCTGGCAGCGCAATCCTGGAAATCAGCGCAAGGTGGTATTCCTGACCATCGTCCTCAGACCAAAGCTGGTCAGCCAAGCCATCTAGCGCATCCTGATTGGGGATGGGCAGAAGCGACGCGTTCAACATCTGGTAGTAATAAACGTAGAGGCCCAGCGCCAAGGCGTAGGACATCTGGCGTTGCCAGAAGAACTTGCCTTCACCTGTCTGATGATTGTCAGACAAAATCACGTCATACCGGCTCAGAATGTAATTGAAGAAGACCTTATGAGGAACTTCCCGAATCACATTCGAATGGCGAATGTCTGTGGTGCGCCACACGAGATTCTGGGTAGCCGGACGACAGTTCAGGTCACTGATCGGCGCAATCACCACCTTGTTGTAGTACACAACCGACTTAAGCAGATCGTTGACCAGCGCAATTTCGAACTCATCGCTGGAAGGCCGCTCACGATGATCAATCCGAAGCAATCTATAGCCAGGCGTCATTACCCACTGAGCCTCGGCATTGATATCGGTCCGGTTGGCAGCGTTCACCAAAGAATCGTAGAAACGAGTGTTCTCCACCGGACGCATCAGGTGGGCGAACAGTTTGGTTATCTCGACGTTTTTTACGATCAGCTTTGGCATGACTGCCTTTTACCCTTGCAGTGATTCCCACTGCCACTTGGATCGTTTTAGACGGACCGTCACCGGACGATTCACCGGAGCTTTCGCAATCACTTTAATTGCGGAATACGTGAACACATTTGACCACGAATAATAACTATGTCAACTGAACACGGTGCATATGTGTGCAGTTCGTCGGTGGATTCACCGGTGAAGCGCTGGGCGGCTTCTGTACGGCGCCAAACGGCCGCGCATTTGGCGTAGATGTTGATGCGGTCGCGCTTGCGATCGGCGCCGCTTGCGCCGGGCGGTCCTATCCGCAGAATTTCACCTATGCAAACATACTGTTTGTATATCCAGTGTTGGCCGACACCCATGCCTCCCGAACTTCCTCCTTTCAAGCCAGTAACCCAAGCCGAGCTGCGGGGCATTTGGGTGGAGCATGCTAAATGCCGTCGCCTGGTGCTGGAGGTGGAGCGCTACCGCCGGGTGATTGCGAAGGTCGACCATCTTTATAAGGCCACGCATAAGGCATGGCGCGAGGAGGTCGGTGGGGATCTGACGGCCCTGCATTTGATGCAGCAGCTGATGACTGAGGAGCGTCATCGGCTTCCAGACGTGGCGGGCACTATTAAGGAAGATTCACATGATTGACGATCACGTCAAAATCTCTCTGGATGAGCAGCTCAATATCCGAGCCGCCGGCACCTATCTCGTCAAGGTGGATGGCGACAGCATGCAAGGCGTGGGGATCTACAGCGGGGACATTCTGATTGTGGACAAGGCGATCGACCCGCGAGCGGGCCATGTGGTGATCGCCGTGGTGAATCGGGAGCCGATGGTTAAATTGCTTTCCTTTGAAGTCAGCGGAACGCCGATTCTCAGGTCAGCCAATCCCCGTTACCCAAGCCGCTACATCATGGAAAACGACGAGTTCGAGGTTTGGGGGGTCGTGACTCACAGTCTCAGGGACCATGCCCGAAACTGACCTGTTCGCTGGGCAGATCAGCGCGGCGAAAAGCCTGCGCGGGCCATCAGGTCTTGGAGTTTGTCGACGGACTGTTTCACCAAAAAGGCCCCGGTATCATCGGGAGCGCTTGCCGAAAACTCTGCCCAGCCCTGACGGCTGACGAATTGGGCCAGCGCAAGAGCTTCAGCCTCAGTAAGCGCGATCTCCTCGGCGACACCGGCCTCGGTTGCGATGGTCATAATGGCGTCGCCGGTCTGTGTGGAGTTGCTGCTCATGTTTGATTCCTCTGTGATAAAGCCGGAACCCTAAAACCCTTACCGCCTGCTTACCAAGGCGGTAAGGGCTTTTTATTTACTCCGCTTTGATCAGGTCCGGCTGAGCGAACAGCCAGCACTTCACTGTGACCTTCCTGATTACGCTGTCCACCGCCTTCAGGTCGATGAATCGCGGGTTTACGCTGTTTTTCAACGCGGTCGTAACGCCAGAGCCAAGCACCAGCGGTATGCCATGTTGGGCGAATAGCTCGGCCAGGTGCGGCATGTTAACGGCCATCAGATTGAGTCTTTTCGAGTGGTTGTAAGCCACGCCCTTCGCGTCGAGCTGCAGGAGCGCCGCCCAGAATTCGGCAACGACATCAGCCTGGGGAGGCTCGACGTGGCCGAGGCCCTCCAGATCGGGGACCGCCAACCCCATCGAGGTCGACAAACGGGTGATCTCGATGCCGAGCGCTTCCCGCATGACTTTGTTGCGGCTGCGCATTAGCTCTTTCATCAAAGCCAGGCGATGCTTGGACATGCTGATCTGCTGAGCAATCGTAACCGCACCAGGACGAGTGGCGACGCCCTTGCTCCAGTAGTTCCAAAGCACCTCATCGCACTCTTCCTGGTATTGGACGATCTTGTCGCGGAGCTCAGGCGCCACTTTGTTGGGGCTGATGGAGTAGAGCCAGGCCGCGAGCTTGCGCAGTGGCAGGCAGGTCATTCCGTACTGTTTACCGTCAACGCCAGTTGTGGTGATTTCCGCCATAACTGAACCGAATTTCTCGCCCAGCTTGGCGTGCTGACTTTTCCAGTCCAGCCCCATATTGGCTACGACTGGCTTCATAGCTACGTAAGGTTCGCCGTCTTTGCGTATCAGCACCACGGTATCGCCGTAGAATGGAACGGGCATCAATTGGGTATTCATTTTGTGTCCCCTCATTTCTCAGATGCGGCGCTGATTGCCGGTAGCGGAGCGAATGACGCGGTTCAGATCAGTGCAGATCCCGTCGAGAAAGCCCGCCAGCATTTGCGGCTGGTACAGCCCAGGGTGATCGGCCTGTTGGGCAAGTGCATGCACCAAGGCAAGCGAGTCCCGCGCCCGTTCCAGATCGAACAGATCGTCTTCAGTGAGGCCGTAGGGCTTTCTCATTGGGCACCGCCATGTGTTTCGAGAACGCGCACCTGGAGCATGTGATGGTTGTAGCGCTTGAGGCGGGTAGACAGCGAGGAGTCAGCGTGCAGCGCGGCGAGAGCCATGCGGCGATGGGCAAGTGCGCGGATTTTGGACGGAATGAGAGCGGTCATGGTGGAGCTCCTAACGTAGTGGGGAGCTGCTACCGATCGTCGCCAAACGATAAGGGTGGCAGCTGTACGCGGGTTGGCGAACCGGGACGTTAGGAACCCGGCAGACCCGAGGGTCTCCCACGCACAGCCGCCATAACACAGAACGGCGGGCACAAAAAAAGCGCCTGCAGATGTGAAAGGGGGCGCTGTTGCGCCTAACGTGCTCGGGTCGCCAAACCCGGTCGCTGAATTGGCAGCGACGGCCGTAATGTATTACTTGAGGGTGATACGTTGCAAGAACTATCCGCGTACACAAGGCGCGACACTCTCGCCCAGCAGGGGCAGGCTCGCCCTCCATTCAACCCTGGCTCACACCTGATCTACAAAGGCTAGTGAGGCCGTCCGACTGACATTTTTTTGCCTCATTTTGGTGCGACCGCCGGTAGGGCAGGACCGTCTTCACCTGGCGCGCGCCGTCGTCCCCCCGCCACGCCTGCGGGCTAAATAGGTCTAGTTTTCTACGCCCCCGCAGCCCTTCCAACGCGGCCCGTCCCGGGCTTCTCCTGAGCGATCTGGAGACGAAAAAACCCTGCAGTTCCCTGCACGCCCCCCCCTTTTTGCAACGCGCCTATAACACTAGATCAGGAGGTCGTTTCTAGGTTGAGCCACGGGAAAAGGGTTAGTTTTTTCTCAGACATTAGCAAGCGGGCTGAAACCCAGTATCGACGGGGGGTAGAGGCTGTTTCTTAGAGGTTAGAAGTGGGTTAGGAAAGATGGGGGGTGATGGTTAGGCTTTTGATTTTAAAGGATATTTTATTTCAGAAAACTAACAGTTCTAAAAGGTTAGTTTCTTACTTCTCCTATCTACAAAACTAACCTTCACTGATTCGTTACAGCCCTTGGAGTATGTGGCGTGCAAGGCAGACAGGGAGAGACCTGCCTTTTCTAACCGGTTTCCCATGGGTCAACATAAAATGAAGTGTGGCGTAGGTGAGTAGCATCACCAGGCTCGCATCCGCAATCTGGTGTCATCACGCGTAAAGCCGCAATCAATGACTGTCCTGCATCGGCCTTAATCTAATGCTTCAAGATCGTGGCTCTTCGGATACCTCCGACGAAATCACCAACTGTGCATCGCCCAAGTAGCTAAAAAGCCGATGACACCCTCACGAGAGCTGTCATCTGCTTCTCAATACATGCAGAGGACCTAGCATGGGTGTCTGAAGCCTTTACTCGAAATTACAGGAGTAAATGTTGTTGGCTAGTCACACCTTGGTAAGAGGGCTCAGGGGGCGCTGGCACGCTCAACCCGCTCATTCGAATCAGCATCGGTACCATCGCTCTGTTCTGAAAGACGGTGTGTTCTTTGCCCCAGTGAAGGCTGATCAACCGCGGTTGGATAGATGATCCGGCTGACGGAAGCCCGTTCGGATGGACAGTGGTGATGCCACTCGCGGTGTATACAAAAACCCAGTCACCCGGGTTCACGAAGCCATTGCCGAACCAGAGCATGTTGTCCTTCAACGGTGTAACGGACCCATCAATAGTGGGCATTCCCACAAACAGGCAGTATTCCCCAAGATCGCAATGCTCTCTCACATAAATGGTAATACGCTCAAGGTTAGCCACCCCATGATCCATTACATTATTGATATAGAGGCTATTTATGGCGTCAAAGATCATCTGCGCTTTCCTCGACTTGGTATGAAGTTCGTCAAGAGCAAACCTCCTGCAAAAACGAAGATGAGAAAAGACTGGCTGGGGTAGGTTTTGTAAACGTCAACGGCAATGCCAAACAGGAACGGGCTAAAGAACGTGCACATTCGCTGGGCGAGACCCAGCCTGAAATTATGACCAATTCCCCCCTCAAGCCGGACTATCTCGATTTTTTCTGCATGAAGCTCAGCCAATGCTTGATCAAGCTTGGATTGGTTCTCTTTGGCTAGAAGTTTTGCGTGGTCTCTTTCATTAACGAGGTCATTCACCCACGCGTCAAAAATGCGAGCGTTCTGGGCGCCACCGAAATTTCTGGGGTTTTCGGTAGCCAATCCTCTGAAAGCGTTCGGCAGAAGCTCCCCTGTCAGTGGAGGGCCCGCGTCCGGTGGGATTTCGACAGAGCCGACCGTTTGATTCCCGATAACACCATTGTCGGTAGGTTCTGGAGCGTCGGTCATCAGGTTCATTGCCAATCCCTGGAGTCTAACGGTGCGTTAGAAAATCGCGATGAGCTTGCTGCCGCCCACGGTGGTATCAGATCACATTCCGTTGTTACGTCACTTGTTACGTGTAGCGGATAAACAAAAGGCCTGCATCGCTGCAAGCCTTTGTTTTATATGGTGCCGGCACCAGGAGTCGAACCCGGGACCTACTGATTACAAGTCAGTTGCTCTACCAACTGAGCTATACCGGCGTTGTGGGCGCTGATTATAGGGATTTGATTTCCCGAGTAAAGCCCTAATTTCAGTTTTTTTGCGCCGCTTATGCCTTAACGCGATTACCGTTATTCACAATCCGCTCCAAGCGAAGCGGACGACCGGTCATTTTCCGGAATTATTCTCAATCGTTCGCAAGCTACTGTTTTTGCGCAAATTTTACATTGGCCAAAAAATGAACAATTGGTTACATCCCCGCCAAAGCCTGATTTACGGGCCTTACCGGAAATTTAGTCAACAGACTTATCCACAGGCTGCTCGTTAAAAATCGCCTAACCCTAGCTCGGCAATAATCAGCAAATTGCGCGGGGTGATGTGGCTGTCGCAAAACGTACCCACTCGGACGTCGTATCCCCGCTCCCCGAGGTAAAGCGCTCGGTCGAGGATGAGCCACAGCTCCAGCGGCCGTCGGAAGAGGTTGCGCAGCAGTTCCAGATTGCGCACTTGGGCCAGACGCGTCCAACCGTCTGCTTCAAGCGCCGCCCAATCTTGCTGGCCGGGCGAGGGCAGTCCTTTTAGAGCAGCGAGGTCGCGGCAGTACGAGGCGAACGGTTTGTCGAGCCAGGCGCTAGGCAGGGAGGGCGTTGGCAGGTAGTCATCGGTGCCGCGCAGTTGACGTTGTAGCAGGTCGAAGCCCAAGCGGCGGGCCATGGAGGTGTCTCGCTGGCGGCGCACGCGAGCGCCCGCTGTGACGGTTTCGCTGAGGGGCAGGCCGAGGTCGTCGAGGGACAGCGAGAGCGCGGAGGCCTTGGCCTGTTCGGAGATCGGCAGATAGCGATCGCCGG
The DNA here is from genome assembly GCF_000759445.1 of Pseudomonas lutea. Lineage (NCBI taxonomy): Bacteria > Pseudomonadati > Pseudomonadota > Gammaproteobacteria > Pseudomonadales > Pseudomonadaceae > Pseudomonas > Pseudomonas lutea. Next base: position 1,522,666 of record NZ_JRMB01000002.1, on the reverse strand, counting down.
CAATGCGGTTGTAGCAGCACGGCGCGATGGCGAGTTGTTGGCAGCGGGCATCGCTGGCGAGGTGCATGAGGCGCACATGCAGGTCGCCGCATGCGTGCAGGGCGACGGGTGTGTGGTGCGTTTGAAGCTGCGCGGCTGCATCGTCGGCCATGACGTCCTGATGTTGATGCTTCGCGCGAATGCCCAGCTTGTCGCTGAGGTGCTGCCCCGCTTGTACCAGGTGTTCATCGTATTCAAGCAGGGTGAGCGCTTGGCCGCCGTGGGCGAGACGGCGACCAAGGTGGCCTTTGCCCGAGCACCAGTCCAGCCAGTGTGTCGGCTGTTGTTGAAAGCTCAAGCTGCTGGCGAAGGCTTCGATCTGTTGCCACTTGCGGCCGGGCACGTCCACGCTCATGCGGGATGAGACCGCCTTCAGAGTAACGGGCCGCAGGGCCTCGACTTCGCTCAACGCCTTCGACTGTAAAGCCAGCTGAGCAAAGGGCTGAGGCGCATCGAGAAGTTCGGGGTGGTTGTGCGCAGCTTCTGCCTCTTCCAGCGAGCGTTGCCGCAGCCAGGCGGACAACTCCGGGTGCTGCGACTCCCACGGCAGGTGACGGAGGGTAAAGGGGCGCGGGCGCCACAGGGCTTGATGCTCCAGAAGGAATGCATCAAGCGCGGCGAATCGGGACTGGAGTTGCGCGGGTGTGAGTGGCATTGGTTTATGGCAATTGAGCTGTGCGGTGCAGCATACGGTGAATCAGTGCCTGAGCGCGTTTATCAGGCACATCGATTTAGCGGCTGAAATGCCGCTGTCGCGAGCAAGCTCGCTCCCACATGGGCCTTTTCCTCTCCAGGGGCGGCGATCCTCACCGCCCCTGGCTGGCGTCCACCCGCAGATACCGCTCCAGCAGTTTGAAGCCCTGCACCAGCACGAACGACATCACCAGATAGATCAACCCAGCGATGAGGAAGGTTTGTTCCGGCATGTAGGTTCTGGCGTTGATGGTGCGGGCCATGCCGGTGATGTCGAGCAGGGTGACGGTGCTCGCCAGCGCGCTGGCCTTGAGCATCAGGATGACTTCATTGCTGTAGGCCGGCAGGCCGATGCGCGCTGCGCGGGGCAGGATGATGTACAGCAGCGCTTTGCCTTTGGACATGCCCAATGCGCGGGCCGCTTCGATTTCCCCGGGCGGTACGGCCTGGATGGCGCCGCGCAGGATCTCTGCGATGTAAGCGGTGGTGTGCAGGGTCATGGTCAAGGCTGCGCAAAAGAACGGGTCGCGCAGATACGGCCACATCGGGCCTTTGGTGATGACCTCAAACTGCGCCAGCCCGTAATAGACCAGAAACAGCTGCACCAGCAGCGGCGTGCCGCGGAAAAAGAAAATGTAGGCGTAAGGCAGCGCCCGAACGTAGGCATTACGCGAGGCGCGAGCGATGCCCAGCGGAATGGCGAGGATGAGCCCGGCGATCACCGCGACGGCGACCAGCTCTAGCGTCACCGTTGCGCCATGCAGCAGCTTCGGCAGCCATTTGAGGACGAATTCCCAACTCATGACGCGCTCCTCGCAAAGCCGACCGATGCGCGCTTTTCCAGCCATGCCAGGCCGATCATCGACAGCGCGGTCATGCACAGGTACATCAGCGCAGCGACCATATAGAAGGTGAATGGCTGCTTCGTGGAGGTGACCGCGATCTGTGCGTGGCGCATCACTTCTTCAAGTCCGATGACCGAGACCAGTGCGGTGTCTTTCATCAGGATCATGAAGAGGTTGCCCAACCCGGGCAGCGCAATGCGCCACATCTGCGGCATCACCAGTTTGAAGAAGATGCGTGAGCGTGACATGCCCAGCGCCAGACCGGCCTCGCGGTGGCCTTTGGGAATTGACAGCATGGCGCCGCGAAACACTTCGGTGGCGTAGGCGCCGAAGCACAGGCCCAATGCGATGACACCCGCCGCAAACGCGCTCAGCGACAGGTTCGGGATGTCGAACAGCTTGCCGATCGCCCGCATCGAGCTGACCGTCCCGAAGTAGATCAGCAAGACCCACAGCAATTCGGGGATGCCACGCACCAGCGTGGAATACGTGCCGCCGAGCCATTGCAGGGCCCGGTTGGGCGAAGTCTTTGCCAACGCTCCAAGCAGGCCGAGGATAAGCCCGAGGCACAGGGCCGACAGCGCGAGTTGAAGGGTCATCAGCATGCCGGCGGCGAGGGCCGGGCCGAATCCATAGAGATCGAAGTTCATAACGTCGTTGGGCTAGAGGACGGACGCCGCTGCTTGCAGGTGCAGGCAACGGCGAGGGTCAGGCAGGTCAGAGGATGCTGAACGGGAAGTACTTGTCGTTGATCTTCTTGTAGGTGCCGTCGGCGATGATTTCTTTCAGGGCTTCGCTCAATTTGTCGCGCAGTGGGTCGTCCTTGCGCACCGCGATGCCGATCTTGTCGTCAACCGGAAGCGCATCACCTTTGAACTCGAAGCTCTGACCTTCCTTGCTTTTCAACCACTCGTAGCTTGCGTATTTGTCGCCGAGCAATGCGTCGAGGCGGCCCGAAGCCAGGTCGAGAAAGGCGTTTTCCTGGGAGTCGTACAGTTTGACGGTCACGTCGTCGCCCCAGTTGTCTTGCAGCCACGAGCCGGAAAGCGTCGCGCGTTGTGCGCCGATTGTCTTGCCCTTCAACGTTTCCTTGATGGCGGCCAGGTCGCCACTGAGATTGGTGTTCTTTGGTGCGACGAACTGCAGCTTGTTGGAATAGTACGGAATGGTGAAGTCGACGGCCTGCATGCGCTCTTCGGTGATCGACATCGACGAGATCAGGAAATCGAACTTCTGCGCTTTGAGGGCAGGAATGATGCCGTCCCAGTCCGATGTCACCACTTCGCAGGTCACCTTCATCTTGGCGCACAGTGCGTTGCCGATCTCCACGTCAAAGCCCACCACCTGTCCGCTGGCGTCCTTGTTGTTGAACGGCGGATAGGCGCCTTCGATGCCCATTTTCAGGGTCTCGTCGGCAAAGGCGCTGGAGACCATCGCCAATGTGGCGGCAGCGGCCAACAGAATGTTTCGCAGGGTCTGCATCGATGTTGCTCCGTTAGCGATTGCTGGACATGAATTGTTTGCAGCGCGCCGAGCGCGGGTCGTTGAAGACCTGCTCCGGCGAGCCTTGTTCTTCTATCAGCCCTTGATGCAGGAAAACCACGTCGCTGGAGACCTGCCGGGCAAAATTCATTTCGTGGGTCACCATCAGCATGGTCCGGCCTTCCTCGGCCAGACCACGAATGACGTTAAGCACTTCTTGCACCATCTCGGGGTCGAGGGCAGAGGTGGGTTCGTCGAACAGAATGACCTTGGGCTGCATGGCCAGCGTGCGTGCAATGGCGGCACGTTGTTGCTGGCCGCCAGACAGCTGCGCCGGGTAAGCATGGCGCTTGTCGGCGATACCGACTTTGGCCAGCAGTGCTTCGGCGACTTCGGTGGCCTCTGCTTTGCTCTGCCCCAGCACGCGTCTTGGCGCCTCGGTGATGTTATCGAGGACGGTCATGTGCGGCCAGAGGTTGAAGTTCTGAAAGACGAAGCCGATGTCGCTGCGCAGCCGGTTGATCTGACGGTTGTCTGCGGCAATCAGTTCACCCTTGCGGGTGGCTTTGAGCTTCAGTTCCTCGCCGGCAATCAGGATCTGCCCCTGGTGCGGGTTTTCCAGCAAGTTGATGCAGCGCAGCAGCGTCGACTTGCCCGAGCCGGAAGAACCCAGAATTGAAATCACGGCGCCATCCTGCGCGCTCAACGAGATGCCTTTAAGCACTTCGAGCTCGCCGTAGCGTTTGTGCAGATCGCGGATTTCCAGGGCAGGCGTGGCCTGGGCCATGTTCGGTCCTCGTAATTCGGTGGGCTCATCGGGCTGATTCAGCGACACCACGGTGCGGTGCCCCGGGCATGGGTAGCCAGCCTTCAGGATGAGCTTGATGGCGCAGGCACAGAGTGCCGTTGCGCAAAAAGGGCGCGATGGTGCCAGCTTTACCCGCCGTGGGGAAGGGTATTTCCGCCACTCAGTCGATGCTTGCCCCGTTTTTGCGCACTTAATTGGTGCTGGCCTGTAGGCAGTGTGTATTTTCGGTGCGCTTGAGCGTCTTCTTCTTGTTGCGCTAGGTAACGCTTCCTACGGGGCCGGCAAATCGCTAGCGCATTCAGGAACTTGCGTAAGACGGTAAGACCGGGCGTATCCGCCTGCGACGTCGTATCTGAAACATTTTGGCGTAATTCTTGCGTAAAAAATAAATAACAGCGCTGTTGTGTTCTTTTTACGAAGGGCTTCAGCACGTACTGATCCGTATAAAAATCCTTCTAAGGTTGGTTCCATGAGCACACCCAACGCTTCAAACCTTGAACAAGGGCTAAAACCGCGGCACATCACCATGCTCTCGATTGCAGGCGTTATCGGCGCCGGTCTTTTCGTTGGCTCGGGCCATGCAATCGCTGAAGCGGGGCCGGCTGTACTGCTGGCCTACGGCGCTGCGGGTACGCTGGTGGTGTTAGTGATGCGCATGCTGGCGGAAATGGCCGTGGCCTCGCCGGACACCGGGTCCTTTTCGACCTACGCCGATCGCGCAATCGGCCATTGGGCGGGTTTCACCATCGGTTGGTTGTACTGGTGGTTCTGGGTGTTGGTGATTCCGCTGGAGGCCAACGCCGCTGCGACCATTCTGCACGCCTGGTTCCCGAACGTAGCCATCTGGGCGTTCACGCTGGTCATTACCTTATTGCTGACGGCCACCAACCTGTTCAGCGTGAAGAATTACGGCGAATTCGAGTTCTGGTTCGCGCTGATCAAGGTGCTGGCGATTATCGGCTTTGTGGTGCTGGGCGTGGCCGCAGTGTTCGGTCTGCTGCCGAACAGCCAGGTCAGCGGCGTCAGCCATCTGTATGACACGCAAGGCTTCCTGCCCAACGGCATGGGCGCGGTGCTCGCAGCGATGCTGACCACCATGTTCTCGTTCATGGGAACCGAGATTGTCACCATTGCGGCGGCGGAATCGAAAAACCCGGGCGAGCAAATCACCAAGGCCACGAATTCGGTGATCTGGCGGATTTGCCTGTTTTACCTGTTGTCGATCTTTCTCGTCGTCGCGCTGGTGCCCTGGAATGACAGCCGACTGGCTGAGGTGGGTTCGTATCAGACTGTGCTCGACCTGATGGGCATTCCGAACGCCAAGCTGATCGTCGACATCGTCGTGCTGGTGGCGGTGACCAGTTGCCTGAACTCGGCGCTCTACACCGCCTCGCGCATGCTCTTCTCCCTCGGCAAGCGCGGCGATGCGCCTGCGGTGTCCCAGCGCACCACCAAAGCCGGCACGCCTTACTGGGCCGTCCTGCTGTCGACCGGCGCCGCCTTCGCTGCGGTGTTCGCCAACTACGTCGCACCTGCTGCGGTGTTCGACTTCCTGCTGGCGAGCTCCGGCGCAATCGCGTTGCTGGTGTATCTGGTCATCGCGGTGTCGCAGCTGCGCATGCGTCGCAAGCGTGAAGCGTCAGGGCAAGCCATCGACTTCCGCATGTGGCTGTTCCCGGGTCTGACCTGGGCGGTGATCGTCTTCATCGTCGCGGTGTTGACCATCATGCTGTTCCAGGAAGGCCATCGTATGGAAATCATCGCCACCGGCCTGCTGAGCATCATGGTGGTTGCGGCGGGCTTGATCGTGTCGAATCGCCGCAAGACGGCGGCCAAGGCAGGGAAGGTCGTGTTGAATTGATGAGTCTTTGAGTCGCTTTGGATGACTGCTGTCGAGAAGCCGCGATCAGGGATGATGGCGGCTTTTTTGTTTCTGCGGTTCAGGCTTGGTGGTGGTGAGCTCATCCGAGACTTTGGCTCTTTCGGTGCTATCCATTTTGAAAGGGACATTTTTTCGCGGGCAAGCGCGCTCCTACAGTTGTCCGGCGATCAGCGCATGTTTTTTAGCACCGACTGCCCGCGCATTTGATGCAGCACAACCGCAGCCAAGTGCAGCGCCACCAACCCGGCCAATACCGCGCACAGGACGCGATGCACTTCATGCAGCTCCAGCAGCGCCACCGGCGAATGGATCAGCTGTGGCATCGGGATCAGCGCCAGGAGCGTGACCGGATGACTCATCATCAGGACGCCTGTGATCAGCACGCCCGCCACCGCCGCGTAAATCGCCGTGTGCGCAGCGCTTGCCAGGCGCGCCTGCAGGTCGTGGGTGACCGGATGGCGGCGCGCGTGGAATGCCAGCCATAACCGCCAGGCAAAGAAGGGGATGAAGAGGCTGGTCAGCTGTGGATTGAATGACTCGACCCACTGCCGAAAAGGATCGTTCTGCTCAAGCAACGCAACGCCGAAGCCGCTGAACGTCGCCCACAGGATGACGGCAGCGGATAGCCAGTGCAGGAAAATGCGGGTCTTGGAGTAACGCCTAGCATCGCCTGAAGCATGTTCAGGCGAAGAGGGAAGATGACGAGTCAAAACGGCGAGCCTTTATTGAGAAGGAGTTGCATTCTCGTGGTGGCGCAAAGCTACCGTTTTGACGGGGGTCATGTAAATCAAAAACGTATCAAGGACGCGCGAAGGCTCCACGGGCGTTCTTTTTTTGCAGGATGACGGATGCTTCGTTGTAGGCGGTCTGAAATGTGTCACTGCCAAGCCACTCGACGGCAGTGTCTTCGTCTTCCTCATGGAAGAGCCCGCGGTAGGTGATCAGCAGGCCCATCATGAAATCGGTCGCCGGCTCCTCGTCTTGTTCGGAGATCACCAGCTCCAGCACCGGGTATTGCAGGAACACCACGCACATCGCCAACAGGCTCACCGATTCCGCCTGCTTCATGGCTTGGAACAAGTCATCGAAATCCGCCGGGTCGAAACCGTTTTCTTCGATGTCTTTGAAATCGAACGTACTCAGGTCGATTTCGACGTCATCGAAAGGCTCGTTGACGAACGCGTGGTTGAGCACTGGGTGAATGACGCTCGGCCGGGCCTTGCCGGAACGGTTCCGCTTGGCCTTGGCCTTTGCCCGCTGGGCGCGTTTTTGCTGTTTGTCGGGGGAGGCCATGACGGCGGTTCCTTGTTCGGTGCAGCCATTCGCATGGCCCAGATCATCGGGCGCGTATTGTATTCAGTCTTGCGCCGGTTCGTCGTGCTCGTTGCGGTCGATTCCCAGCATCTGCATCGTGGACTCCATCTCGATCTCGCCAAGAACGGCGCGGAAGGCTTCATAGAAATCGTCGTCGTCGATGCACGCCCTGACAGTCGCCTCATCCAGTCCGTGGGCCCACATCATGTAGGCGCCAAGCGTGTTCACCAGGACGTCGAGGTAATGATCGAAATCGATGTTGTAGAAGGCGTGGGCGGCTATCGGACCTCTGGCGAAGGCATCAAGTAGATCGAGAAACCCTTGCTGCTCGGCACGCTTGAGCACTTCGTAATGGGCGAGGCGTTGCTCCTCGGACGGCTCCGGCGCAGGGACCAGGTAAACCTCCGTCAACAGCATTTCGTCCTCGGTGAACGGCATCCCGGAATCGCCTCTTATCAGCGACGCCATCGCCTCGCGCTCTTCCTCATTCAAGGCCTCAAGGATGTCGGGCTCGACGTAACTGTGGAGCAGGGTTTCGTCATCGTCGAACACGTCAGGCATGAAGTAATCCGGGACGATCGGATTGACCGTTTGCGGATGCTGGCGGGCGACACGCTGCGCTTTGGCTTTGGTCTTGGCGCGCTTGGCTCGTTTCTGCTGCTTGGTGACAGATGCCATGACGGGCTCCTTGATAGGGTCAAGTCGGCAATGTTAATAAATCGCGCCCAATAAAAAACCCCTGAATCTTTCGATGCAGGGGTTTTTCGGTATTTGTGGTGCCCAGAGACGGAATCGAACCGCCGACACGGGGATTTTCAATCCCCTGCTCTACCGACTGAGCTATCTGGGCAACGGGGCGCATTAAACGTGTTTTTCTGAAGGTCGTCAAGCGTGGCGTTGAAAAAAATCTGAATTATTTCCTCCGCTTACGACGAACACTGTCTGCGAAGGATTATTCAGACGGCGGAACGTAGCCGTCAGCCTTGGCGTATTCCTCGCCGGACAGGTATTTGTCCATCTCGACCTGCAGGAATTTGCGATCTTCAGCGTTCATCATGTTCAGACGGCGCTCATTGATGAGCAGGGTCTGGTGTTTCTGCCAGTCAGCCCAGGCCTTTTGCGAGACGTGGTTGTAGATGTCTTCACCTTTGGCGCCCGGATAGGGTGGACGGTCCAGGCCGGGCAATTCTTCTTTGTATTTGCGGCACATCACGGTGCGGGTCATGCGGACTCTCCTGCATTCAGTACGTCGGCTGCGTTTTTCAGCAGTTTCTTCACCGGGGCGGCAAGGCCCAGGCGCGGCGGGGTGGCGAGGTTATACCAGAGCCAGTCATCCTCGGCCACGTGATGGGCCGACTCCCGCACCCGGACCAGCCAGGGTTCGATGGTCAGCTGAAAGTGGCTGAACGTGTGCACCAAGCCCGGCAAGGCTTGATGTTCGCCCATCGCGAGTGCGTGTTGGTTGGCCAGGTGCTGCATGTCGTTGAAGTCGTCCAACTCCGGCAAGCTCCATAGCCCGCCCCATAGCCCGGTTGAAGGGCGGCGATAAAGCAGAATCGCGCCTTCCTGATTGGCGAAGATAGGCATCAAGGTGCGTTTTTGCGGCACGACCTTGCGCGGTTTGGGGATGGGGTAGCGGGTTTCCTGGCCCAGCATGTGCGCTTCACAGCCTCGCTCCAGCGGGCAGAGCAGGCAGCTGGGTCTGCTGCGAGTGCAGAGTGTGGCGCCCAGGTCCATCATCGCCTGGGTGTAATGGTTGACCCGGCTGTGTGGCGTGTAACGCTCTGCCGTGGCCCACATCTGCTTCGCCACCTTGGGCTCGCCAGGATAGCCTTCCTGGGCGGTGAAGCGGGCGAGCACGCGCTTGACGTTGCCGTCGAGGATCGGCGCGCGCAGGCCCATGCTGATGCTGGCAATGGCACCTGCTGTCGAGAGGCCAATCCCGGGCAGCTCGACGAGCTTATCCACGTCCCGGGGAAACTCACCGCCGTGTTCGGCCACCACGATTTTCGCGGCTTTCTGCAAATTGCGCGCGCGGGTGTAATAGCCAAGCCCCGTCCACAGGTGCAGCACTTCGTCTTCCGGCGCTTCGGCCAACGCTTGGACGGTCGGAAGGGCTTCCATGAATTTGTCGAAATAGCCCAGGACGGTGCTGACCTGGGTTTGCTGCAGCATGATTTCCGAGACCCACACGCGGTAAGGAGTGATGTCGTGTTGCCAGGGAAGATCGTGGCGGCCGTGACGGTCGTACCAGTCGAGAACGGCGGAGGAGAACTGCTCGGGTTGCATCAAGGGTTCCGGTGGTCGAATAGAGTGGGGTTGCACCCATGTCTGGATTAACGCTAGTCCGCGAGTGTGTTGGGTCAGCCACCATGATGGTTTATGACCCAACGCCTTCGCGGGCAAGCGCGCTCCTACAGTTCTTTCAGCAGCGCCTGCTGAGTGAAGTTAACGCTTGAACAGTCCCTTGATTGCGTCCTTGAGCTCGGGACTGACCTTGTCCCCCAGTTTTTCATCGATCTTGTCGCCAATACGGTCGCCTGCGAGTTTGGCGGCGACCTTGCCCAGGCCGTCGTTGTCCAGCCGGCAGGCCTTGGCGCCCAGTTCCAGCGGGCCACGGCATAGAACCGGCCATTCAATCCCGACAAACCGAGGATTCACTTCACAGGCCGGGTCCGGCATGTCGCTTTTGTCGCCCTCGATGATCACACCGATCCGGTAGTTCATGCCCATCACACGCAGGTCGATGTCCCCGTCGCCATTGACGCTCAGGCCGGGGGTGCGGACTTTCAAGTCAGGGTTGCTGGCCACGCCGTTACGGAACACCAGATTGCCGTTGAGCTGCTGGAAAGGCGTGTCTTTGCCGCGCGGCTCGCCACTCAGGGTTTTGCGATTGAGCGTCGAGATCCCGCGGCACAACTGCTGTTCGAGGTTGGCGTTGACCAGCACGCCGTCGTTCAGCGCAAAGCTGGCGGTACCGTTGAGGTTTTCGACCAGCGCCTTCTCACTGTTGCCTTTGGCGGTCACGTCGCTGGTGAGGTTGAGCAGGCCGCGCAGTGGCGGCGTGGTGCCCTGACTCTGGATGAAGTGCTCCACGGGGACCTTCGCGATACGGGTCTGAACGCTCGCCAACGGCACTTCGGGGCGGGCGTCATAATTGCCTTTGACTTCGAAATTGCCGTTGTACAGATCGCCGCGCAGACTGCTGAGCGTGACCACCCCGTCTAGCGCAGAGGTTTTCAGCGCCGCGTTTTGAATGGGCAGTTTCTCCAGCGTCAGCTTGCCAAAACTGAGGTCAGCGTCAACATCGAGTTTGCGCAGGCGCTCCACTGGCAACAGCTTCGCATCGCTCCAGGCGCCTTGCGTGGGCTGATTGGGCAGCGGCGAGGTACCTGACGCAACCATGGCTTCGGCTTCGGCGCCTTGAACTTCGGATTTGCGAGCAGCGCCAGCGCTTTTCGCCTGTTCGCCCTCGGGCGCCCGATAGCGGTCGGCGTCGAACGTGTCGGCCTTGAGCTGGACGCGCAAGGACTGTTTGGCGAAGTCTTCCACAGCGACGCGGCCGGTGATGGTGCTGTCGTCGAGCTTCATCGTCAGGTTGTCCAGCGACACGCTGTTGGGCGTCGCGGCAATACGGGTGACCAGCTCCAGTTTGTTCAGGCTGCCGTCACCCAGTGCCGGCGCGGGCTGACCGATGTTGTCGAGGAAATCACGCAGGTTGAATTGCGCGATTGACAGGCCGCCCGTCAGCTGCGGGGTCTTGTCCAGATCGCGCACATGCAGCTCGCCGATGGCGCGCAACTGATTGGCCGAAAGTTTCAGATTGGTCCATTCGGCGACGTTGGCGGACATGTCTGCCAGCAACTGGCCCTGGGCCGAGAACGTCAATGTCTTGCCCTGCAGCGGATCGCCCGCCGCTTCGCCGGAGAAGCGCATGTCATCAAGTTGATAGCGCTTGAGCACGCGGTCGAAACGCAGCTTGCCGGTCAGCTCGGTTTTGGTTCGGACGACCGGCTGGTTGGTGCTCAAGAAAGCCGTCAGCTTCAACGGGATATCGGTCGCGTTGTGGATCGGGCCAGTGCTCAGCTGGATGCTCTCGGCGGTCAATTGCCGGGCCTTGGGAATGTCGTTGTAATCGATGCGCGCGTTGTTCACGGTCAGGCTGTCGATGTCCAGCTTGAGCGGCTGCCATGGTTTGTCAGGCTTGGTCGAAGCGGGATCCGCCTGAGCGTCAGCCGGGGCGGGCGTGGCGGGCGGCTGGGCAGGGTTGGCCGCAGTCGCAGGGACCTTGCCGATGTCTTCCCAATTGCCGTGGCCGTTTTCGTCGCGCGTCAGGGTCAGATTCAAGCCCTCGACCCGCACATCGCTCATCTGCACTTCCTTGCGCAGCAGCGGCAGAACGCGGACAGAAAGCCCCAACATCTGCAAATCGGCGAAAGGTTTGGTCGGCTCGCTCAAGGTGGCGACGCTGGCGTCATGCAGCTCCAGGCCCAGCCACGGAAACAGGCTCCAGCCGATGTCGCCGTTAAGCGTCAGCTCGACATGGGCGCGGTCGCGAACCAGTTTTCGAATCTCGTCTTTGTAATCGTTGGGATCAAACAGATGGGTCAAGGCAAAGCCAAGAGCCACGATGATCAGCAACAGCCCGAGAAGGGTGAGTCCCAGGATTTTGCCGAACGCTTTCATGGGCGAGTCCTTGTGTCGAGTCGTTCAAAATTTAGCCCGCGAGTATAGCGTTCTCACGCAGGCACTGGGTTTTGGATCGTCAATGGCGCTGGAGAGGCGACTGCCTGCCCCCTGCGCGGTGACAGACGGCGCAAAAAAGGTAGTAGCAGAATGCTTTCTTTTGACCCGCAAATGGTAATCTCGCGCCGTTCGCCAGCCTTGCTGCGTCGAATTGTCACGTAAAGAGACTGCCTGCCGATAACCCACCGAGGCCTGCGTGCTTAACAGAGTGGGGGCGGAGCAACGTCGCCGTTCTTGCGGGATACAACTAAAAATTGGGGGCAACATTAGATGACTACGAGCACTGCTCTGGGCGGTACTTCCGCTCAGCCTGCGTTCTTGTCCAAAGAGCGCATCATCGCCAAGCGCGGGTTCAACCGCTGGCTGGTTCCACCGGCTGCATTGGCTATTCACCTGTGTATCGGCATGGCCTACGGCTTCTCGGTGTTCTGGCTGCCACTGTCCAAGGCCATCGGCATCAAGACCGCTGTCGCTTGCGCACCGGACATGGGCTTTTTCGAGCAAGTCTTTTCGTCCAGCTGCGACTGGCCGATCTCCATGCTCGGCTGGATCTACACCCTGTTCTTCATTTTCCTGGGTTGCTCCGCAGCCATCTGGGGCGGCTGGCTTGAACACGCAGGCCCACGCAAGGCGGGTGTCGTATCGGCCCTGTGCTGGTGTGGCGGTCTGCTGATCTCGGCGCTGGGTGTGTATACCCACCAGATATGGCTGATGTGGATCGGCTCGGGCGTGATCGGCGGTATCGGTCTGGGCCTGGGTTATATCTCGCCGGTGTCGACGCTGATCAAGTGGTTTCCGGACAAGCGCGGTATGGCCACGGGCATGGCGATCATGGGTTTCGGCGGCGGCGCAATGGTTGGCGCTCCACTGGCAACCGCACTGATGAGCCATTTCGCTACGCCTGACAGCGTTGGCGTGTGGCAAAGCTTCGCGGTGATGGCGGTGATTTACTTCATCTTCATGATCGGCGGTGCTCTGTCGTACCGCGTTCCGCCTACCGGCTGGAAGCCTGAAGGCTGGACCGCTCCGGCAAAGAAAGCCAACAGCGCGATGATCACCAACCGCCACGTACACGTCAGCGTTGCGTGGAAAACCCCGCAATTCCGTCTGGTCTGGCTGGTGCTGTGCCTGAACGTTTCGGCGGGTATCGGCATCCTCGGCATGGCTTCGCCACTGCTGCAGGAAGTATTCGGCGGCAAGCTGCTGGGCACCGATCAGCCGTTCGGGCAGCTGGATGCTTCGCAACTGGCCGCCATCGCAGCCATCGCGGCAGGCTTCACCGGTCTGCTGAGCCTGTTCAACATCGGCGGTCGCTTCTTCTGGGCGTCATTCTCGGACTACATCGGCCGTAAAGCCACGTACTTTGTGTTCTTCGCGCTGGGCTTCCTGCTCTACGCGTCGGTGCCGACCCTGGGTCATCTGGGCAGCGTAGCGCTGTTCGTAGCGGCATTCTGCGTGGTGCTGTCGATGTACGGCGGCGGTTTTGCAACCGTTCCGGCTTACCTGGCCGACCTGTTCGGTACGCAAATGGTGGGCGCGATCCACGGTCGTCTACTGACCGCGTGGGCAGCTGCCGGTGTGCTGGGTCCAGTGCTGGTCAACTACCTGCGCGAGTACCAGTTGAGCCACGGCGTTGCGCGGGCGGATGCCTATGACATCACCCTGTACATCCTTGCGGGTCTGCTGGTGCTGGGCTTTATCTGCAACCTGCTGGTGCGTCCGGTGGCCGACAAGTACTTCATGACCGACGAGCAACTGAAGGCTGAACAAGCCATCGGTCACGATGCTGGCGCTGACCACAGCACTTCGCTGGAATGGAAAGCCGACCCAAGCACCAAGCCGCTGGCCGTTCTGGCCTGGTTGGCGGTGGGCATTCCGTTGGCGTGGGGCGTGTGGATCACTCTGCAGAAGACTGCCGTACTGTTTCACTAAGAGCCTGTCCGTGCTGGCCTGAGTCCTTCAGGCCAGCGCGCACCGTAGGCGCCGGCTTGCTGGCGAAGCTTGATGTATCAGGCACATCATTTGCGCTGAAGCACCATATTCGCCAGCAAGCCGGCTCCTGCAGCCCATATGTACAGACATGTACATCCTCGTCAGTGCCATTTCCCCCTGTCTGTCATTCCTCGCTTCATGTTTCTGTTTCCCCGCCACCCGCCTATAATGGCCGCCTTTTCGCCCAATGATTTTGCGGAGCTGGTGATGGCCGAACGTATGGTGTTCGTCGAGCGCGACACTCTGGAAACCCAGATCAAAGCCTCGATCAACCTGGATGGCACCGGAAAGGCCCGATTTGATATCGGCGTTCCTTTTCTTGAACACATGCTCGACCAGATTGCCCGTCACGGGCTGATCGATCTGGATATCGAATGCAAAGGCGACCTGCACATCGACGATCACCACACTGTGGAAGATGTCGGCATCACGCTGGGTCAGGCATTTAGCAAAGCCATCGGCGACAAAAAAGGCATCCGTCGCTACGGTCACGCCTATGTCCCGCTGGATGAAGCGCTTTCGCGCGTGGTCATCGACTTCTCCGGTCGTCCCGGCCTGCAGATGCACGTCCCTTACACCCGTGCCACCGTCGGCGGCTTTGATGTGGACCTGTTCCAGGAGTTCTTCCAGGGCTTCGTCAACCACGCCAATGTCACGCTGCACATCGACAACCTGCGCGGGCACAACACCCACCACCAGATCGAAACCGTCTTCAAGGCCTTTGGCCGCGCGTTGCGCATGGCGGTAGAGCTCGACGACCGCATGGCCGGCCAGATGCCTTCCACCAAGGGCGTGCTCTAATGCAGACCGTTGCCGTTATCGACTATGGCATGGGCAACCTGCACTCGGTGGCCAAGGCGCTGGAGCACGTCGGCGCCGGCCGTGTACTGATTACCAGCGACGCCGAGGTCATTCGCGAAGCTGACCGTGTCGTTTTTCCCGGTGTCGGCGCGATTCGCGATTGCATGGCTGAAATCCGTCGTCTGGGCTTCGATGCGCTGGTGCGCGAAGTCAGTCAGGACCGTCCATTTCTCGGCATCTGCGTGGGCATGCAGGCGCTGATGGATCACAGCGAGGAAAGCGCCGGAGTTGACTGCATTGGTGTGTTCCCGGGCCAGGTTCGCTTCTTCGGCAAGGATCTGCACGAAGACGGTCAGCATCTGAAAGTCCCGCACATGGGCTGGAATGAAGTGGCGCAGGCAGTGGATCACCCGCTGTGGGCCAACATCCCGGACATGGCGCGGTTCTATTTCGTGCACAGCTACTACATCGACTCGCCAAACCCTCAGCAGGTCGCCGGTCGAGGTCATTACGGTCATGACTTCGCCGCTGCGCTGGCGGACGGCTCGCGCTTTGCCGTGCAATTCCACCCGGAGAAGAGCCACACCCATGGCCTGCAGTTGCTGCAGAACTTCGCCGTGTGGGACGGCAGCCGGTAATGAGCAAGAAAACCAAACCGCCGATTCTGACCCTCACTCCCGAGCAGGAGAGTGAGGCGTGTCACACGATAAAGCGGTTCATGGAAGACCGTTTCGAGCTGGACCTGGGTTCGTTCGAAGCGGCTGAAATTCTGGAGTTGTTCACCCGCGAGATCGCGCCGCATTACTACAACCGCGCGATCTTCGATGTGCAGACGCACCTTAAAGAGCGTTTCGAAAGCATCGAGAGCGACCTGTGGGCGTTGGAGAAGAGCAGCTGAAAGCCGCAAGCCGCAAGCCTCAAGAAAGGGCGTGCCTGCCGCGGTCTTGAGGTCGCATACATCACAGCAGAATCAAGGCAGCATCAGGCTGCGAGAATTAGTGGAGATGCCTCTTGCAGCTCATGGCTTGCAGCTTGCAGCTCCTTTGACGAAGGAAAAACCATGCTTATTATTCCCGCGATCGACCTTAAAGACGGCGCATGCGTGCGTCTGCGCCAAGGCCGGATGGAAGATTCCACAGTGTTCTCCGATGATCCGGTGAGCATGGCTGCCAAATGGGTAGAGGGCGGCTGCCGTCGCTTGCATCTGGTCGACCTCAATGGTGCGTTTGAAGGCCAGCCGGTCAATGGTGAAGTCGTGACGGCGATTGCCCGTCGCTACCCAAACCTGCCAATCCAGATCGGTGGCGGCATTCGCTCGCTGGAAACCATCGAGCACTACGTCAAAGCCGGCGTGAGTTACGTCATCATCGGCACCAAGGCGGTCAAGGAGCCCGAATTCGTCGCAGAAGCCTGCCGCGCATTTCCCGGCAAAGTGATCGTCGGCCTGGATGCCAAAGATGGCTTCGTCGCCACCGACGGTTGGGCTGAGGTCAGCACCGTGCAGGTGATTGATCTGGCTAAACGCTTCGAAGCCGACGGCGTCTCGGCGATCGTTTATACCGACATCGCCAAAGACGGCATGATGCAGGGCTGCAACGTCCCGTTCACCGCCGCGCTCGCTGCCGCCACACGCATTCCGGTGATCGCCTCCGGCGGTATTCATAACCTGGGCGACATCAAGGCGCTGCTCGACGCCAAAGCGCCCGGCATCATCGGCGCCATTACCGGCCGCGCCATTTACGAAGGCACGCTGGATGTCGCTGAGGCACAGGCGTTTTGTGACAGCTACGCAGGCAGCTCCAAGCAGTAAGCTGCAGGCTGCAAGTCAGAAGCTGACCTCGATCCGCTTCTACTTGCAGCTTAAAGCTTGAAGCTTGCAACCTAAGGACTAACCATGGCCCTCGCCAAACGCATCATCCCTTGCCTTGACGTCGACAACGGCCGCGTAGTCAAAGGCGTGAAGTTCGAGAACATCCGCGACGCCGGCGATCCGGTGGAAATTGCCCGTCGCTATGACGAGCAGGGCGCCGACGAGATTACCTTTCTGGACATCACGGCCAGTGTCGACGGCCGAGACACTACCCTGCATACCGTTGAGCGCATGGCCAGTCAGGTGTTCATTCCGCTGACTGTCGGTGGCGGCGTGCGCACGGTGCAGGACATCCGCAATCTGCTCAATGCCGGCGCCGATAAGGTGTCGATCAACACCGCTGCCGTGTTCAATCCCGAGTTTGTCGGCGAAGCCGCTGCGCGATTCGGCTCCCAGTGCATCGTCGTGGCCATTGATGCCAAGAAGGTTTCGCTGCCCGGTGAAGAGCCGCGCTGGGAGATATTCACTCACGGCGGTCGCAAGCCGACAGGGCTGGACGCCGTCATGTGGGCCAAAAAGATGGAAGACCTGGGCGCTGGCGAAATTCTGCTGACCAGCATGGATCAGGACGGCATGAAGAACGGCTTCGATCTGGGCGTCACCCGCGCCATCAGCGATGCACTCGGCATTCCGGTGATCGCGTCGGGCGGCGTCGGCAACCTTGAGCACCTGGCCGCCGGCGTGCTGCAGGGACATGCCAGCGCTGTGCTGGCGGCGAGCATTTTCCATTTTGGCGAATACACCGTGCCCGAAGCCAAGGCCTACATGGCCAAGCAGGGGATTGTGGTTCGCTGACCGGCCATGACGACCGCGAACTAGACTTTGCCGCGGGTTAGCGGCACTCTCTTGCGGTCGTCAGGATCGGGTGCCAGGGATATGTTCAAAGGTGTTTTTCTTGCGCTGATCAGCGCCGTGACGCTGCTCTCGGGCGCGGCCCGTGCCGACGATTCACCGGCTTATTCGATGGTCCTGCTGACCGAAAACTTCCCCCCGTACAACATGGCCGCCGACGGCAAGAACTTCGCCCAGGAAGCCAACATCAAGGGCATCGCCGCGGAGGTGGTGCGCGAGACCTTCAAGCGCGCCGGTGTTGGCTACAGCATGACCCTGCGTTTCCCGTGGGAGCGCATCTACAAACTGGCGCTGGAAAATCCCGGTTACGGCGTCTTCGTGACCGCGCGATTGCCCGAGCGCGAAAAACGCTTCAAATGGGTCGGCCCGATCGGTCCGGACGACTGGGTTTTGCTGGCGCGTGCTGACAGCCCTATTGAGCTAAGTTCACTGGAGGCCGCCCGACCTTATCGAATTGGTGCCTACAAAGGCGATGCCATCGCCGTGGAACTGGCGCGTCAGGGCATGAAGCCTGTCACGGTGCTCAGCGACAAGGACAACGCCAGGAAGCTTGTCGATGGTCAGCTCGATCTCTGGGCCACGGGCGACCCGGCAGGGCGTTATCTGGCCCGGCAGGAAGGCATCACCGGATTGAAAACCGTGCTGCGCTTCAACAGCGCCGAGCTGTTCCTGGCGCTGAACAAAGACACCCCCGACGCCGTAGTCGCCCGACTGCAGGGCGCGCTGGATCAACTGCGCAAGGAGGGCGTCGTCGATTCCATTTTTGCCGAGTTTCTATAGGCGCAATTCATGGGTTGATCGCCATCTTCAACGGCTCGCTCAGCAGCTTGGCGCCCGACGCGCTCAGATGGTTGTCGTCCAGGTAGTAAAAGCGCTTGTCTTTGCCGATCTCGCAGCTGGCCGCGTTGCAAAAGTACTGTTTGGTCCTGATCACCCGAAGCGCCCCGCCGTTGGCCTCATCGGCCAGCATGGACATCTCGCTCTCGTCCCAGGCGTCGATGGCGGTGCGCGGAACGCTGTCTCCCAGTGCGCTGACAACCGCCTTCACATGCCCGAACATCTGGATGTCGGGCACCTGCTCAAGAATGAACAGCGTGCTTTGCGGCGCGGTGCGGCCAAAGAACTCCACCGTGGCATCCACGCCTCTGGCAACAACCTGTTGAGGCGTCAGCCCGGTCTCGCCAGTCTCCAGTTGCAGTAAATGATGTTTTTTCTGCAGCACGTTCTTTTTCTGCCAGCCATGCATGTACAGCGTCCAGCGCCCCACTAGGATGATCTTCTCCGGCTGCAGGCTGGCGATCTGCTGGGCGTAGTGCGCCAGCTGTCCCGGCTTGTCGCAGTTGGAGCTGTTGCCGATGCCGTCGTAGCGCTCTAGCCCGACCAGCGGCGGGCAACCGGGAATCGAAACAAACATGTACGTCATGGCCGGGTCCTCGCTGAAGGCGTCGACCAGCGGCAGTACGTGGGAGTCACCGAACAGGACCACCAGTCTGCTCCCGGTGCCGATCTTCTTGCAGGCCAGCTCCGAGCCTCTCGCGTCATAGCCTTCGCAGTCCTGCACCTGAACGGCCATGGGGTCAGCCACCGGCTTGTAGACCGCGTTGAGTGTCCCGCCGATGCCCAGCAACAGCACGATGCTCGCCACGGCCCAGCGGAAAACGCCTTTTTGTGAAATACGGTTTTTATAGCGGAAGGGCGCCTCAATGTATTTCCAGCTGAACCAGGCGAGCAGGAACACCACGACAATCAACATCGGAAAAACGATCTGATCATGATTCGAGAGCTGCAACGGCGACAGGCGATACAGGGCAAAGAGCGGCTGATGCCACAGGTACGCGCTGTAGGACAGCAGGCCGATCCAGACCATCGGCTTGAGCGATAACACTTTGCCCGTCACACAATGCGGCGAAGCGAACAGGATGATCAGGCACGTACCGAGCACCGGGACAACCGTGTACAGGCTCGGAAAGGGAGTGGTCTCATCAAAACCGAACACCGAATACAGCACCAGTCCCGCGCCGGTAATTGCCAAGGCGGCTTTGACCAGGCTAAACCCGTCGGGGGCTGCTGGCGTGCCGGGCTGACGAAACAGCACCATCGCCGTGAGTGAACCGGCCAACAGCTCCCAGGCCCGGGTTGGCAACAGGTAGAAATTCACGGCGGGATGGTACGTCGCCCCCCATTCGGCCAAAGCGAGCGAAACACAGGTAATGACCAGAATGAACAGCGTCAGGCCGGGTTTTTTCAGCTTCCACGCCAGCAGTAAGAACAGCGGGAAGAAGATGTAGTACTGCTCCTCCACCGCCAGGCTCCACGTGTGGAGCAGCGGTTGTTCGCCAGCGGCAGGGTCGAAGTAGTCGGTATTGCGCCAGAAGAAAAGGTTGGAGGCAAAGACCGCCACCGACATGATGCTGCGCCCCAGGTTCTGGATATCGCTGTCGAGCATCCACAGCAGCGCAAACGGCAGCGTGGCGATGATCACGAAAAACAGCGCGGGCAGGATGCGACGGGCGCGCCGCTCGTAGAACTTCAAAATCGAGAAGTGACCCTGGGCTATCTCCGCCGCCAGGATCGAGGTGATCAGGTATCCCGAAATGACAAAGAAGATATCGACACCGACGAAGCCACCCGAGAAAAACATGAACCCGGCGTGAAAAAGGATCACCGGGAGCACGGCTACCGTACGCAGCCCGTCTATCTCGGGCCGATAGGCGAGCACGCGTGGGCTTGGAGCAGTGGTTGAATTCATGAGCGCCTTGATTCCGTAAAGGTGTGGGTCGCTGAGGCACTCCCACTGCATTCGGGCGCTGCATCCGTTCGAGTCTCACCATAGAGGACGGGCGCGCGCAGTCCAATGAATGCCTTGCATCGGCGCGCTGAAACAGGATGGTTATGGAGGTGCCAGAATTACGGCGCGGCGCCAGGCATTGATTGAAGGCGATGAATCGAGTCCATCCGTGGAGTCTTCAGTGACCGGACTGCCGCCTTCGCGGGCAAGCGCGCGCCTACACCGGCCGTCTGCGATTCATGACCCGTACGCCGAGGCGCCCAATCGTCGCCTTAACCCGGCGCAATCAATACGATCCCCCTTGCGCAATCAATCCTTGCGCCCGGCGCGATCTTTGGATTCACCTGTAGGAGCGCGCTTGCCCGCGAAAAATTCTGGCAGCGCCGCAGCAATTCAGGATGTACTCCGCTCCGCTCCGCTCCGCTCGGCCCGTCACAGGCTCAACGATAAACGCCATTCTTGCCATGGCCCGCCATGGCCTCATTACCCCGAATGCTGATCATGTGGCGCAGTTCGATCCACTCGACGCCCTGGGCTTTGAGCTTGGGAAGCTCGCGCTCAAGCACGTCCATCGTCACGGGGTAGGGGTGGCCGATCATCACGGCCGAACCCTGCTTGTGGGCCAGCTTGATCGCCGTCTGCAGCTGACCCGAGATGGCTTCGGCAGTGCGCTCATCATCCAGAAAGACGTCTCGGGACACACTTGCCAGCCCGATCTTCTGGGCTTCGGCTGCCGCGACAGTTTTCGCGCTGGTACGGCTGTCGACCAGAAACAGATGACGGCGTTGCAACTCGCCCACCAGCCAGCCCATTGCCACCGGCTCGGCCGTCATGCGGCTGCCCATGTGGTTATTGATGCCAGCGGCGTAGGGGACTTTCAGCAGCGCTGCGTTCAGACGGGATTCGAGCTCGGGCAGTGGCAGTTCCGGGTGCCAGGCATAGGGTCCGGTGGCCGGGTCCATCGGCATGTGCAGCATCACGGTTTTACCGGCCTTGTGCGCCTGACGGGCAAAGTCCGTTGCGTGAGGCGTGTCGGGCATGATCGCCAGCGTCACGGGGCCGGGCAGGGCCAGCGCGCGGTTGTCTCGATCAGGGCTTTGCCCGAGGTCGTCGATGATCAGGCTCAGGTAAGCGACCTTCGGCGCCTTGCCACCCGTCACTGAGGATTCCACCGGGGCGGCGTGCGCAGCCCCGGTGGTGACGACTAGAGCCCAGATGAGCCCGGTCAACCAGACGCGCATATCAATTGCCGCGCGTGACACTCAATCCCTTGAGCAAGCTGAGGGCCTGGTTCATCTGGTAGTCATCGTCCTGCGGACGCGCCTTGCCAGCCTTGGCCTTGGTGGTCGGTTTGTCCGCACCGCCGTTGCCATTGCCCAGGTGGCCGAGCAGATCAGCCTCTTTGTAATTGTCGCCATCGGCTTCAGCCGTCAGCTTGGCGCGTTTGACTTCGATGTCCGGGTTGATGCCCTGAGCCTGAATCGAGCGACCGTTTGGCGTGTAGTACAACGCCGTGGTGATCTTCAAGGCGCGGTCGTTGGCCAGTGGCAGAACCGTCTGCACAGAGCCTTTGCCGAACGTATCAGTCCCCATCAAAATGCCGCGCTTCTGATCTTGCAGCGCGCCGGCGACGATTTCCGAAGCCGAGGCACTGCCGCCGTTGATCAGCACCACCAGCGGTACGCCTTCGCTGGCGTCTGCCGGATCTGCCGAGAAGCGCAGCTCGGAGTTGGCGATGCGGCCTTTGGTGTAGACGATCAGGCCCTTGGTGAGGAAGTGGTCAGCCACTTCGACCGCCGCCTGCAACACACCGCCCGGGTTGTTGCGCAAGTCCAGGATCAGGCCGCTCATCTTCTTGCCGTTGTCTTTGCGCAGCTTGGCCAGGGCCTTGCCGACTTCTTCGCCAGTCTTGACCTGGAATTGAGTGATGCGGATGTAACCGTAACCGGGCTCCAGCATCTGCGCTTTCACGCTTTTGACCTGAATGGTCGCGCGCGCAAGCGTCACGTCGAACGGGTTGCCGCCGTCACGCACCAGCGTAAGGGTGATTTTCTCGCCGATCTTGCCGCGCATCTTGTCCACGGCTTCCTGCATCGTCTGGCCCTGAGTTGGCGTGCCGTTGATCTTGACGATCAGGTCACCGGCCTCGATGCCTGCCTTGGAGGCAGGGGTGTCGTCGATAGGCGAAACGACTTTGACGAAACCGTCCTCGACTCCGACCTCGATGCCCAGCCCGCCAAACTCGCCGCTGGTGCTCTCCTGCAATTCCTGGAAGTCTTCCGGGCCCAGATAAGCGGAGTGCGGGTCGAGGTTGCTGAGCATGCCCTTGATGGCGTTTTCCAGCAGGGTCTTGTCGTCCACAGGTTCAACGTACGCGGCTTTGATCCGGTCCATGACCTCGGCGAAGGTGCGCAGCTCGTCGAGCGGCAGCGGCGCCTTGACGTTCGCGGCGCTGGCAGGCGAGGAAGCGGTTGGCGCGGGAGCAGGGGCGGCACCGGCAGCTTGGGCCAGAGGCGCGCCGATAATCACGGCGATAGTCAGGGCCAGCGAGGTGAGGCGGGACGAAAACAGCATGTCTTACGAACTCCTGAGTGAGGTGTCGACTTATCCTTGAGTGCGACACCATTGGGCCGGATCACTGGGGCGACCCTGCTGACGAATAGCGAAATACAACGCCGGAGTGTCCTGACCACCACCACTGTTACCGACAGTGGAGATCGCATCTCCGGCTTTTACGACGTCACCGGCCTCTTTCAGCAGGCTTTGGTTGTGACCGTACAGACTCAAATAACCATTGCCGTGGTCGAGAATGACCAGAAGCCCGGCGCCGCGCAACCAGTCGGCGAAGACCACCCGACCGCCGTGCACCGCTCGCACCTGGCTGCCTGCAGCAGCACTGATCATCACGCCATCCCACTTGGTTCTTTCGTCGTCGCCACGGCTTTCGCCAAATCGCGCCAACAATCGACCATCGACAGGCCATGGAAGTTTTCCCCTGGCCTGCTCAAAGGGTCCGCCGTACGACTGACCGGTGCTGGAAACCATGGTGCCGGGCGCCTTGGCGGGACGGCGCGGCGCGTCAGCGCTGTCGTCCTTTGCATCGTCTTTAGCGCGGTTTTTTGCCAGCGCTTCCTGCTCGCGCTGGCGTTTTTCGGCTTCCTGCTGAGCCAGCAGCGCCTTTTGACGCGCTTCTTCGGCTTCGCGCGCCTGTCGGGCGAGGGTTTCTTCAATGGTTTTGAGGACTTTGGTCAGGTCAGCCTGATCCTGCTGTCGCGATTGCAGTTTCTGGTCGCGGGCCTTGTAGTCCTGGTTCAGCTTGGCCAGCGCCACTTGACGTTCCTGGCGAACGGTGTCGAGTTGGGCCTTCTGATCATCCAGCGAGCTCTTCTGTACCAGCAGTTGCGCCTGTTGCAGGTCGATGTCTTTTTCCACGCCTGCCAGCTGGCGCAGGGTTTCATTGAAGTTGCGCAACTGCTCCAGGCGGGCCTGGCTCAGGTAGTCGTAATAGGTGAGGGTGCGAGCGAATTTTTCGGGGTTCTGCTGATTGAGCAACAGCTTGAGGTATTCCTGGCGGCCGCTCTGATAGGCGGCGCGAGCCTGAATTGCGATCAGCCTTTGCTGTTCAACGCGCGCGCTCTGGAGTTTTTTTTTCTCCTGATCGAGCCGTTGCAGCTCGCTTTCACTCTTTTTTAGTTCCTTTTGCAGGGCCTCCACCTGCTTTTCCAGCTTGCCCATTTGCGTTTCAGTGGAACGCAGGTCTTTCTGGACGCCGGATTTTTCTTCCTGCAACTGGCTCAGCGCTTTTTTGAGTTCGGTGATGTCCTGACGCGTGGCATCGAGCTGTTTCTGCGTTTGTGCGCGATCATCGTCGGCGAACGCCGGATTGAGCAGACAAATCAAAGCGAGGGTGATCAGGGCGCGAAGCATGAGGTTGGGCGATACCAGGAGTGAAGACCGGCCTAGTATGCCCGGCGATGGCTGCAAAAAAAACGCTCGGACGACGTGGCCGTCAGACATTTCATACAAAACCGGCCCGCCAGCGACTGGCGGGCCGGTTCAAGGGCTTACTCGGCGACCAGAATCGGCGTGCCGGTCATCTCGTTGGGGATGTCCATGCCGAGCAGCATGAGCATCGTCGGCGCGACATCCGCCAGCACGCCGCCTTCACGCACCTTGAACGCACGCTTGCCCACGTAGACGAACGGTACCGGTTCGGTGGTATGCGCGGTGTGCGGCTGGTGAGTCTGCTCGTTGGTCATTTGCTCGACGTTACCGTGGTCGGCAGTGATCAGCGCTTCGCCGCCGACTTTTTCCAGCGCCTGAGTGATGCGACCGACGCACACGTCCAGGCATTCCACCGCCTTGACGGCGGCTTCCATGATCCCGCTATGGCCCACCATGTCGCCGTTGGCGTAGTTCACGACGATCACGTCGTAGCGCTGGTTCTCAATGGCATCGACGATTCTGTCGGTGACTTCCGGTGCGCTCATTTCGGGCTGCAGGTCGTAAGTCGCCACTTTTGGGGAAGGGATCAGGATGCGTTCTTCGCCGGGGAACGGCTCTTCACGGCCACCCGAGAAGAAAAACGTCACGTGGGCGTATTTCTCGGTCTCGGCAATGCGCAGTTGGGTTTTGCCGTTATTCGCCAGGTACTCGCCCAGCACGTTGTGCAGGCCGCCTTTTTCGAAGGCCGCCGGGGCGTCGATGTTGGCTGCGTACTTGGTCAGCGTGACGAAGCCGGCCAGTCGGGCCTGACGACGACGCGCGAAGTCGGCGAAATCGTCTTCGACGAACACGCGGGTCAGTTCGCGGGCACGGTCGGAGCGGAAGTTCATGAACACGACCGCATCGCCGTCCTCTACAGTCACCGGCGCGCCGATGCTGGTGGCCTTGACGAATTCGTCGTTTTCACCACGCTCGTAAGCCGCGTCCAGCGCAGCTTTGGCGGTGTCTGCGTGGAATTCCGAAGTGCCGTCCACAATCAGGTTGTAGGCGGACTCAACTCGGTCCCAGCGATTGTCGCGGTCCATGGCGAAGTAGCGGCCAATGACCGAAGCCGTGCGGCCTTTGCCAAGGCGCGCGTACGTCGCTTCCATGGTGGCCAGGTACTGATGAGCGCTGCGTGGTGGCGTGTCACGGCCATCGAGGAAGGCGTGCAGGTAAATCTTGTCGGCGCCGCGTTTTGCCGCCAGTTCGACCATCGCTACCAGGTGGTCGTCATGGCTGTGGACGCCGCCGTCTGACAGCAAGCCGAGGATATGCACGGCTTTGCCCATGCTTACTGCCTGATCCACTGCTTTACAGATGTTGGGGTTTTCGAAGAACTCGCCGTCGCGGATGGCTTTGGTGACCCGCGTGAAGTCCTGATACACCACGCGCCCGGCGCCTAGGTTCATGTGGCCGACTTCAGAATTGCCCATCTGCCCGTCCGGCAGACCGACATCCATGCCCGACCCGGAGATCAGGCCGTTCGGCATCGTCTGGTACAAGCGATCGAAGACCGGCATCTTCGCGGCGTAGACGGCATTGCCGTGGTGGCTGTCGCTGTGACCGAAGCCGTCCAGGATGATCAGAACCAAAGGTTTAGGCGTGGTAGTCATGAATCCCACTCTTGGCTAATAGGTGAAGTAGAAAAAAGATCGACAGTTTAGGGACAAGTTCAAATCAGCCACAAGCTAAACGGCGTCACTGCCGTACGGGCTTTGGCCCACCTTGGGGGCTGTGTATACTGGCCGACATTTTAACGCCCTGGAACCTGATGATGGTTGCTCACCTGATTGAATTTGCCACGAACCACTATTTGCTGACGGGTGCTTTCGTCATCTTGCTGGGCCTGCTGATCGCAACGGAGCTTAGCAAAGGCGGCCGCAGCCTGAGCACTGGCGAACTGACTGCTCTGGTCAACCGCGATGAAGCCGTTGTCATCGATGTGCGCGCCAAGAAGGAATTCACCTCAGGCCACATCGTGGGCTCCGTGAATTTCCCTCAGGACAAAATCCTGACCCGCACTGCGGAGCTGGAAAAATTCAAGCCCAAGACCCTGATCATCGTCGATGCCGCTGGCCAGCACGCCGGCCATACCGCCCGGGAGCTGCTGAAGTCGGGCTTCAACGCCGCCAAGCTGTCCGGCGGTATTTCGTCGTGGCGCGGCGACAACCTGCCTCTGGTGAAGTGAAATGACCGACGTCGTCGTCTATTCCAGCGATTATTGCCCCTACTGCTCCCGCGCCAAGTCGCTGCTGGGAAGCAAGGGTGTCGGCTTTCAAGAGATCAAAGTCGACGGCAAGCCACAGTTGCGCGCTGAAATGACCAAAAAATCCGGGCGTACCTCGGTGCCGCAGATCTGGATCGGCTCGGTCCACGTCGGCGGTTGCGATGATCTGTTTGCCCTGGAGCGCGCCGGCAAGCTCGATAAGCTGCTGAGCGCCTGAATTCGAACCGGCCTGTGAACAACGCTCGTCGTCGCACAGGCCGGAAGCCTACAAGACCTCAAAGTAAGGATCTGAGATGACTGATCAACCGAATAGCGGCGCCACTTCCAACGAAGAAGAAGCACCGCAGTTTTCCCTGCAGCGCATCTACGTTCGCGACCTGTCCTTTGAAGCGCCGAAAAGCCCGGCTATCTTCCGTCAGGAATGGACCCCAAGCGTCAGCCTTGATCTGAACACCCGCCAGAAGCAGCTTGAAAATGACTTCTACGAAGTCGTGCTGACCCTGTCGGTTGAAGTGAAGAACGGCGAAGAAATCGCCTTCATCGCCGAAGTCCAGCAAGCGGGTATCTTCCTGATCAAGGGCCTGGATGCCGGCTCCATGAGCCACACCCTGGGCGCGTTCTGCCCGAACATCCTTTTCCCGTACGCTCGCGAAACCATCGACAGCCTGGTTGTCCGCGGTTCGTTCCCTGCGCTGATGCTGGCCCCGGTGAACTTCGACGCCCTTTACGCGCAAGAGCTGCAACGCATGCAGGAAGCCGGCGAAACGCCAACGCCTACCGTTCAGTAAGCGTTGTCGCTGCACATAAAAAAAGCGCCTGTGATGGGCGCTTTTTTGTGGGCAACGTATGCCTTTCGGCGTGTAGCGGCTACTTAAAGCCCAACTGCCGCCAACCTTCATACACGGCAACGGCGACAGTGTTTGACAGGTTCAGACTGCGGCAGCCTTCGCGCATGGGCAGTCGCAGGCGCTGGTCGCTCGACAGCGGGTCCAGCACCTCCGGCGGCAAGCCCCGGCTTTCCGGCCCGAAGAGGAAGGCATCGCCCTCCTCGAATTGCGCGTCGTGGAAAACCCGCGAGCCCTTTGTGGTAAAAGCAAACAGGCGAGGGTGGCCGATGCTTTCAAGGCAGCTGGGCAGGTCGGCGTGACGATGCAGCGTGGCGTATTCGTGGTAATCAAGGCCGGCCCGACGCAGGCGCTTGTCATCCAGCTCGAAGCCCAGCGGCTCGATCAAATGCAGGCTGCAGCCGCTGTTGGCGCAGAGCCTGATGATGTTGCCGGTGTTCGGCGGAATTTCTGGTTGAAAAAGGATCACGTGAAACATGCACGGCTCCGAACGAAAGGACGGGATGCATTCTACCCCTGAAGAAGACCCGAGACCGAAGCTGTGGCCCAAGTTTCTGGGATCGGTGGCGATCGTTGGTGTGATGGTCGGGCTGATGATCGGCCGGGTGACGACGCCGGACCCGATCCAGCTGCAAACCATTGAAGCGCTGCCTGGCGGTGTTGCCGTCTGGTTCAACCGCGAGCCGCAACTGCACGGCGAACACATCGACGGCGCGGTGGCGTTGCTGTTCAACGCCCAGGGTCAGCCCCAGAAAGGCGAACTGAAGCTCAACGGCAAAGATGTGCGCTGGAGGGTGCAACGGAGTGATAAGGGATTGCTGCTGAACCTGCTGGCGGCCCGTCCGTTGCACGGCGACTGGCGCGGTGCGACCCAGGGCGGGCGCTGGAGACTGGAGGTCAGTCTCCGGGAGGAATAAAAGAGGGGAATCCCCGGCCTGCCTGTACCAAGGTCCCCAAAACTGGTGATGCTTAACCTATTGCAGCGTGCGTGCCAGTTTTGGGAAAACGCTGTAGGAAATTTCTACAAGCCTCTGCGAACCTCCTGCAAGCCGCATTTTCAGGCTTTTGTTACTTCGGAGCATCGTAGGGCTCCAGCTCCGGTCTTTGGAGTCGGCGTTCACATCCGGTTGTTCCTTGCTCGTTTTTGCACGCTATTCGCGCATTTTCGAACGTGCCCTAACCAAAGTGATGCACGTTCGATCAGGGCGGCGATTATTGCGGGCTAAAGCCGCAGCCCGCGCCCGTTGCTGATGCTGATGCTGATGCTGATGCTGATCCCAAATCCCAAATCCCAAATCCTAAATCCCGATCCAGCCGCTGATGTCGATGCTGACGCTGACGCTGACGCTGATGCTGATGCTGATGCTGATGCTGATGCTGATGCTGATGCTGATGCTGATGCTGATGCCGATGCCGATGCCGATGCCGATGCTGATGCCGATGCCGATGCCGATGCCGATGCCGATGCCGATGCGCCGCTGATCTTGATGCTAACGCTAACCTGTAGGAGCCGGCTTGCTGGCGAACCGGGGGTGTCAACCGGCATTGATAGGGCTGACACAATCGGTTCGCCAGCAAGCCGGCTCCTACAGTGGTTCGGCGCAGGCGCAACAGGCAGAGTCGATGCGGCGCATGAAGCAGTGAAGGAGTGCGCCAGGGTGCACACCACTCCCGACGCCACGACTTAAAACGGCACGTCGCCCAGCATCGTTGCGCGATGCATCACCCGGCGCTGCGGTCGGTAATCATCCACTGCGTAATGCTGCGTCACGCGGTTGTCCCACATCGCCACGTCGTCCGCCTGCCAGCGCCAACGCAGGGTGAACTCCGGCCGAGTGCCATGGGCAAACAGCAGTTTCAAAATCGCCTCACTTTCGGCGGCCTCCAGCTCATTGATGCGGGTGGTGAAACCCTCGTTAATGAACAATGCCTTGTGACCGCTGACCGGATGCGTGCGGATGACCGGGTGCGACAACGGCGGGTTCTTGCGGCGTGTTTCCTCCCAGCGTGCGAGGTCTGCTGGTGTGTTGCCAAAGCGCTCCAGCGGAAATGACCGCGTGAAGTCATGAGTGGCGGTCAAGCCATCAAGCAATGCTTTCATTGGGCCGGACAGCGCCTCGAACGCAGCAATGCCGCTCGCCCATAACGTATCGCCACCGTAAGTCGGCACCTGCTTGGCACTGAGTACCGCACCCAGCGCAGGCGTCGGCAAAAAGGTCACATCGGTGTGCCAGATGGCGTTGTCGCGCACGTCGGTCACCGCCGTGTCGAGGATCAGCACTTCTGGCTGCTCCGGCACATTGGGGTAAATCGGATGGATGTGCAGGTCGCCGAAGTTGGCAGCGAAACGTGCCTGTTGCCGAGGCGTGATCGGCTGATTACGAAAGAACAGCACCTGATGAGTGAGCAACGCCTGTTCGATGGCAGCGCGTTGATCACCGGTCAGGTCGCGGCTCAGGTCAACGCCGCTGATCTCTGCGCCCAATGCCGGGCTGAGCGGAATAATGTCGTGCTCATGATGTACTCGTTGTGTTCGGCGCCGAAATGTCGGCGTGGCCAGTTGTAAAACCGTGTTCTCAGTGATTCTGGCCGTGCCAGGGCACCAGCTTGCGTTGCAGCGCGCGAAGGCCCATTTCCAGGGCGAAGGCAATCAGTGCGATGACCAGAATTCCCAGCACGACGACGTCAGTCACCAAAAACTGCGCGGCTGACTGCACCATGAAGCCGAGGCCGCTGGTGGCGGCGATCAACTCGGCCGCCACCAGTGTCGACCAGCCCACGCCGAGACCGATACGCACGCCGGTGAGGATGTCAGGCAGGGCGCTTGGCAGGATAACGTGACGGATCAGTTGCCACCGGCTGGCGCCTAATGATTGCGCCGCGCGCAGTTTCGCGGTGTCGACAGTGCGCACCCCTGTCGCAGTCGCGATGGCAACCGGCGCGAAGATCGCCAGATAAATCAGCAGCACTTTGGAAAATTCGCCAATGCCACACCAGATGACGATCAAAGGCAGGTATGCCAGCGGCGGCACCGGACGATAAAACTCGATCACCGGGTCGAAAATCCCTCGCGCGATTCGGTTATGGCCAATCGCAATACCCACCGGAATGGCCGTCAGCACAGCGAAAAACAGCGCCAGGCCGATGCGCTGCAGACTCGCCCCCAAGTGCTGCCACAGGGTCGAGTCCATGTAGCCCTTGGTCATCAGCAGCCAGGCTTTTTCCAGCACGGCCGAAGGTGGCGGCAGGAACAGCGGCTCGACCCACTCAAATGCCGTGACCAGCCACCAACTGCCCAACAGCACGGCGAGCGTCAGCACACTGATGGCGCGAGTGCTTACATAAATAGAGGAGCCCTGACGCGAAGCGGTTTTTACCGGCACGTGCGTGAGCGCGGGCTCTGGCGATGGATAAAGACTCATGCCCGTTGCTCCCGAACGCTTTGCCGCTGGGAGAATACCCGCGCCAAAACGTGCTCGCGGGTTTCAATGAAGCGGGGGTCGGATTTAATCGCGCGGGCCGATTCACCTGCGCTGTAACGCTGACCGAAGTCCAGTTTCAAGTGCTCGACGATATGACCTGGGTTCGGCGCGAGCAGAATCAGATCCGTCGACAGGAACACCGCTTCTTCAATGTCGTGGGTGATGAGGAACACCGGCTTGGCGCTGCGTTGCCAGACTTGTAGCAGCAACTCTTGCATCTGTTCGCGGGTGAAGGCGTCCAGGGCGCCAAATGGCTCGTCCATCAGCAGCACGCTCGGGTCGGCTGCCAATGCACGGGCCAGACCGACGCGTTGCTTCTGCCCGCCCGACAACTCCCAAATACGCCTCTGCTCGAAACCGGCGAGGTCAACCAGCGCGAGCATGTCCCGCGCCTTGGCCTCGCGTTCGTCACGGGCAACGCCGGCGAGTTGAAGCCCGAATGCGACGTTGGCCAGCACATTCTGCCAAGGCAGCAGCGCGTCATCCTGAAACACCACGCCGCGCTCGGCGCCAGGACCGTTTACCGGCGCGCCATCGAGAGTGATGCGGCCTGCGCTTGGGGGGACGAACCCGGCGATCAAGTTGAGTAGCGACGTCTTGCCGCTGCCGGACGGACCAAGCGCTACCAGCAATTGCTGCGGACCGAGGGCGAGGGAAATATCCGACAGCACCGGCTCGGCCGCACCGGGATACCGTGCGCTGATGCGCTCCAGCTGTAACAAGGCCATGGCATGGGCTCCGATGAATGTAAGGACGTGCTTGAACGGTTGTGTAACTGATGTCGCTGAGAGTGGTTTCTCCGCAATGGCTGCAAGAGTTGCTGCTCATTCACCCTAACGCCCACTGCGAGTGGCACTGCTTGTGCGGCGTCACATCGCTGCGGCTGGCACTGCTTTTTACGGCATCACGTCGCCTGCGGGGTATGCCTTATGACGGCCTCACGCCGCATGTTGTAGGAGCCGGCTTGCTGGCGAACGGGTCGGGTCAGTCACCTCACAGCGAGTGACAGACCGGGTTCGCCAGCAAGCCGGCTCCTACAGAAACGGGCGCGCCAACGGGATGTGATTACTGCTTTTCAACGTCACGCCGCCAGCGGGCAGTACTGCTTTTTTGCGGCATCACATCGCATGCGGGTAGAGCTGCTTTTTGCGGCGTCTCATCGTCTGCGGGCGGTATGCCTTATGCGGCTTCACACCGCGCGTTGTAGGCGCCGGCTTGCTGGCGAACGCGTCGGGTCAGTCACCTCACAGCGAGTGGCAGACCGGGTTCGCCAGCAAGCCGGCTCCTACAGAAGCGGGCACCCGACGGACGTGAGTCCGCGTGTGAATCGCGGGGATACGCGGCTAATCCCATTGGTACACAGCTTCTGGCCAGCATCACTGGGCGACGAACTTGGTGGTCACGTAGGGCGCGTAATCGGCCAGCACGGCGTCGACCTTGCCCTGTTCTTTGAGGAATGCTGCGGTCTTGGTGATGGCGTCGGTGGTCGGCGCGCCCAGTTCGGTCACTTGGTCAGCCGCCAGCGGGTAGACGTTGCCCTGCAACAGACCAGGTATGTCGCCAGGTTTGGCGCCGGACAGCTTCACCAGCTTGTCGACGTTGCTGGCATCGGCCAGCCAGGCCGCTGGGTCCCTGCGGTAGGCGGCGTAGGCATCCAGAGTCGTTTTGGCGAAGGCACTGACGACTTCGGGATGCTTGTCGGCGAAATCCTTGCGCACAATCCATGCATCGAAGGTCGGTGCCCCGAGCTTCGCCAACTCACCCGAGGTAATCAGCACTTTGCCGGTCTCTTTGGCGACGCCCAATGCCGGGTCCCAGACGTAGGTGGCATCGATGTCGCCACGTTTCCACGCGGCGGCGATGGCCGGCGGAGCGAGATTGAGGATCGTCACTTTCGCCGGATCAATCTTCCAGTACTTCAGAGCGGCGAGCAGGCTGTAGTGACCCGTCGACACAAACGGCACGGCGACTTTCTTGCCAGTCAGATCCTGCGGACCGTTGATCCCGGAGCCATTACGCGCCACCAACGCTTCGGCGGCGCCGATTTGGGTGGCAATCAGGAAGATTTCGATTGGCACCTTTCGCGTCGCTGCTGCTGTCAGGGGGCTGGACCCCAAGTAACCAATTTGCACGTCACCCGACGCAATGGCGCTGATCACATCCGCGCCGTTATCGAACTTCCTCCAGGAAATTTTGGAATTGGTGGCCTTTTCGTAAGCGCCGTCAGCCTGCGCAACCTTGGCGGGATCCACAGTGGTCTGATAGGCAACGGTGAAATCTGCCGCTTGAGCAAGCAGCGCTGAACCGGCAAGCGACAAGGCTGCCAATAGGCGAAATGGGTTGAGCAGCTTCATGGGTGACGCTCCGATTATGGCAAACCAGCAGGAATGCGAACGAGCGTAAATGATCTAAGAAAGGCTAAATAAATAACATTTTGGAATTTGCTTAGTGGGAATTGAAACGTTGCGAGAGGTGGACTTCGTCATCGACAGATCAATGGCTATCGAGAAGCGGATGGATTCATCCAAACGTCACATTTTGTAAATACGATCTCGACGCGCGCCTACTGGATGCACCGCATGCGGCCTTGGGACGGGTAGGCGTAGCAGACGGGCCACGCCCGAAAAAATCGCCTGAAGGGGCAGGTCTGACTTGTTACTGAAATATTGGCTGGCGCTAGCAGAAAATAGACGAACAGCAAGGTGACAACTGCAATATTTGCGACTACCAACGCTAAATTACAGTCTTTTCATGGGCTTAGAGACGCAAATCTCACCCTGTTTCACAGGCAGACCGTGACTTGCTGGTCAAGTTCCTGAAGCGGGGGGCAGCAAAACCAAACGATCTGACGAATGGCACTGAAATATTTTTTGGGAATTAGGGAATAGGGCCGATACACTCCGCAACGGACGGCTGAAACGGCTTGTGACATATAACTGCTTGGCATAAAAGCAGATCCAACAAGTCTTTTTAGGTTTAAAGGATTTACCTTACCTTGCAGCCAGCTGTTACGCGGTCTAGTCAATTAGTCTTGGGGCCATTGACTCGCCGAGTCAGGTCCGGCGCTAATCGCGCATCCTCGGTTTTGAGCCTTAGGCTCTGGCCCGGGAACTACAAAAATTAGATTCATGAGGAGCGATACACAATGAAGAAGTCCACCCTGGCCTTGGCCGTATACGCAGGTGTCTTGGCCACTCAGGCTGGTGCAGCTGGTTTCCTGGATGACAGCAAAGCGACACTCAGTTCTCGTACTCTTTATTTCGAACAAGATCCGCGTGAGCCCTCTTCGAATGGAGCCAAAGGGCAGGATCAGCGTCAGACTGCCCAGGGTTTCCTGTTCAACTTCATTTCGGGATACACCCCGGGTACAGTTGGCTTCGGTCTTGATGTTCAGGGCATGTACGGTCTAAACCTGAGTGGTGGTATCGACAACCGTGCCGTAAACGGCAGCACTCCGAACACAGTGTCGCCAACATCTTCCGACGGCACGCCGGTTGCTGATTGGGCTCGCGCTGGCGCCAATGCCAAGGTGAAGCTATCCAAGACTGAACTGAAAGTCGGTAATGCGCTGCAGCCTAACCTGCCGATCCTCGTATCGAACGATGGCCGTCTGCTGCCGCAAACCTTCCAGGGTGGCATCGTTACCTCTAAAGAAATCGACGGTCTGACGTTGACCGCTGGTAAGCTGACCAAGGCAGCTGGCCGTGCTTCTTCGAACTATGACGACCTTTCCCTGAACGCCGGGACTAAGGGCTCGAACAACTTTCAGTTCGCTGGCGGTGATTACAAGGTCACCAAAGACCTGACCGTTCAGTACTACTACGCCAACCTGGAAGACTATTACAAGCAACATTTCCTGGGTTTGGTCCACGTTCTGCCTATTGCCGAAGACCAGTCGTTCAAAACCGATCTGCGTTATTTCCACAGCACATCTGACGGCAAGAACGGCCAGACGGCAAACGCAGGTTATAAGTTCAACAACGGCTACAGCGACAACGGTGAAGTCGATAACAACACCTGGACCGCAATGTTCACCTACACCCTGGGTGGCAACGCATTCCTGTTGGGCTATCAATCCGTAAGCGATGACGGCGCTATGCCATTTATCAATAATGGTAGCGTTATTGACAGTCGCGGTCGTAACGAGGGTGAGGGTGGCGCGAGCGTCTACCTGTTCACTGACAGTATGATCGGCAACTTTACCCGCACCGGTGAGCAAACTCGCTTCGGTCAGTACTCGTACGATTTCGCACGTTTGGGTATCCCCGGTCTGAAGGCGGCTGTTGCTTACCTGAAAGGCGATCAGATCCGTCTGCAAACCGCGTCGCTTGGCCGTGGTTCTGAGTGGGAACGCGACATGCGTGTCGACTACGTGTTTCAAGAAGGCCTGATGAAGGGCTTTGGCGTAACGCTGCGTCGCGCTAACCTTCGTACAGACTCCGACCTCTATGGTTCCCAAGCGAACGTCGATCAGACTCGTCTGATCTTCAACTACACCTACGCCTTCAAATAAGCGTGATGTGTTGAAAAGAGCCCCGCTTCGGCGGGGCTTTTTTATGCCTGAAACAATGTAATTCAGCACCAATTGTTCCTTTTGTTTTCAGATGCCCAGATGCACAGTAAACCGATGACTCACCACCAAGGAGCACGACTGTATGGGCCTTAAACTCGGCGACATCGCCCCCGACTTCGAGCAGGATTCCAGCGAGGGACCTATCAGGTTTCACGAGTGGCTGGATGGCAAATGGGGTGTCTTGTTCTCGCACCCTGCGGATTTCACCCCGGTGTGCACCACTGAGCTGGGCTTCACCGCAAAACTGAAAGACGAATTCGACAAGCGCAACGTCAAGGCGATTGCTCTGTCCGTGGACTCGGCCGAGTCCCACACCAAGTGGATCGCCGACATCAACTCGACGCAAAACACCCTCGTCAACTTCCCGATCCTGGCGGATGAAGATCGCAAGGTCTCCGAGCTCTACGACCTGATCCACCCTAATGCCAGCGAGACGCTGACCGTGCGTTCGTTGTTCGTCATCGACCCGAACAAGAAAGTCCGCCTCACCATTACTTACCCGGCCAGTACCGGACGCAACTTCCACGAAATCCTGCGGGTGATCGACTCGTTGCAGCTCACCGACAACTATAAGGTCGCAACGCCGGCAAACTGGAAGGACGGTGAAGACGTCGTGATCGTGCCGTCGATCAAAGACGAAGCAGAGATCAAGGAGCGCTTTCCTAAAGGCTATACCGCCGTCACGCCGTATCTGCGCCTGACGCCACAGCCGAATCGCTGATACTCGCGCTTTGCGCATCGCATGAGGGCCGACTTGTCGGCCCTTTTTTTGAGCCGCTCTGTTCGATTATCCGGGTATATCCGAAGCGTCTGAACGGCCCGCCACCTGTAGGAGCGCGCTTGCCCGCGATTGCGGTCCACCCGTGACATCAAACTTCCTGACACGATGCCTTCGCGGGCAAGCGCGCTCCTACAGAAAAGCTACCCCTACCTCGCCATATATTCTATTTGGTGCTAACCAAATGAATAAATATGATTTTAGAGAATAAACATCGCCTGTTATGTTCTCTCCGTCCTGGCGAGATCGCCGGCAATGAATCCCGTCTCACCTTACTGGTCCGCCATCGGACGAGCAGGTGCCACCTGTTAGCTACAAGCAAAGGAGCGTGCCATGCGCACCGTTATTTTGCGTCGAGGCCTGGTCGCTCTGTTTGCTGCGGCAGTTTCCTTCGGCGTACTCAATCAGGCCCAGGCCGATACGTTGCGCATCGGTTATCAGAAGTACGGCACGCTGGTGTTACTCAAGGCCAAAGGGTCGCTTGAGAAAAAACTCGCTGATCAGGGTGTGCAAGTTCAGTGGACTGAATTTCCGGGCGGCCCGCAGTTGCTCGAAGGCCTGAACGTGGGCTCGATCGACTTCGGCGTGACCGGTGAAACCCCGCCCGTATTTGCTCAGGCCGCTGGCGCAGATCTGCTGTATGTAGCCTCCGAGCCGCCGGCGCCGACCAGTGAAGCGATTCTGGTGCCCAAGGATTCGCCGCTCACCTCCGTCAAAGATCTCAAAGGCAAGAAGGTCGTCCTCAACAAAGGCTCCAACGTTCACTACCTGCTGGTGCGCGCATTGGAAGACGCCGGCCTTAAATACACCGACATCCAGACCGTATTCCTGCCGCCCGCCGATGCCCGCGCAGCGTTCGAACGCGGCAGCGTCGATGCCTGGGTGATTTGGGACCCTTACCAGGCCGCCGCCGAGCAGCAGTTGCAGGCGCGAACCCTGCGAGACGGTAAAGGCATCGTCGACAACAACCAGTTTTACCTCGCCAACAAGCCCTATGCGCAGCAGCATCCCAAGGTCATCCAGACCTTGGTTGAAGAAGTGCGCGCTGTCGGCGAATGGTCCAAAGCCAACCCGGAGGAGGTGACCAAACAGGTCGCGCCCCTGCTTGGCCTCTCGGAAGACATCACGCGTACTTCAGTAAAGCGTCAGGGCTACGGCGCGTTGTTCATCACGCCCGAGACGGTCGCCGCACAGCAGAAAATCGCTGACACGTTTTACCAGCTCAAGCTAATCCCTAAACCGTTGCGCATCGCTGATGTGATCTGGACGCCACCTGCTGCTGTTGCGAAAGCGCAGTAAGCCCGGCATTGGAAGGAGACAACTCCATGAGCGTGGAAAAAATCACCCACAGACTGGCGCCCTGGCTGCTACCGGTCCTGTTGTTGGCGGTATGGCAGCTGGCAGTCAGCGCTGGCTGGCTCTCGACCCGCATTCTGCCCGCCCCGAGCGCTGTGATTGAAGCCGGCGTGTCGCTGGTGCGCAGCGGTGAAATCTGGACCCACCTGGCAATCAGTGGCTGGCGCGCAGGGATCGGTTTTGCCATCGGCGGTGGGATCGGCTTGGCGCTGGGCTTTATCACCGGGCTGTCGAAATGGGGCGAGCGCCTGCTCGACAGCTCCGTGCAGATGATCCGTAACGTGCCCCATCTGGCGCTGATTCCGCTGGTCATCCTGTGGTTCGGCATCGACGAAACCGCCAAGGTGTTTCTCGTCGCGCTGGGCACGCTGTTTCCGATTTACCTGAACACGTATCACGGTATTCGCAACATCGATCCGGCGCTGGTGGAAATGTCCCGCAGCTATGGCTTGAGCGGCTTCGGGTTGTTCTGGCATGTGATCCTGCCAGGTGCGATGCCTTCGATTCTGGTGGGCGTGCGCTTTGCGCTGGGGTTCATGTGGCTGACGCTGATCGTCGCAGAAACCATCTCGGCCAGCTCCGGTATCGGCTATCTGGCGATGAACGCCCGGGAGTTTCTGCAGACCGACGTCGTGGTGCTGGCGATCGTGCTCTACGCCGTTCTCGGCAAACTGGCAGACCTCGCGGCGCGCGGTCTGGAACGGGTCTGCCTGCGGTGGCACCCGGCGTATCAAGTGGCAAAAGGTGGCGCCCAATGAGCAATCTCCAACAACCGGCAAACCTGTTGCGCGGGATTCCCTTGCAGGTTCGCAAACTGAAAAAAACCTTTGGCTCGCGGGAGGTGTTGAAAGACATCGATCTGCACATCCCGGCCGGCCAATTCGTGGCGGTCGTGGGCCGAAGCGGCTGCGGCAAGAGCACCTTGCTGCGCCTGCTGGCAGGGCTTGATCTGCCGTCGAGTGGTCAGCTGCTGGCAGGCAACGGGGCGTTGGCTGATGCGCGGGAGGACACGCGCCTGATGTTTCAGGAAGCGCGTCTGCTGCCCTGGAAAAAGATCATCGATAACGTCGGGTTGGGGCTCAGTGGCGACTGGCGCGGCAAAGCGCTTGAAGCGCTGGAGGCGGTAGGTCTGGCCGAGCGCGCCAATGAGTGGCCGGCGGCGCTGTCGGGTGGACAGAAGCAGCGTGTGGCGCTGGCCCGCGCGCTCATTCATCAGCCGCGCCTGTTGTTGCTCGACGAACCCCTCGGTGCGCTGGACGCTCTGACCCGAATTGAAATGCAGCAACTGATCGAAAATCTGTGGCGCAAGCACGGTTTCACCGTGTTGCTGGTGACCCACGACGTCAGTGAAGCCGTGGCCATTGCCGACCGGGTTTTGCTGATTGAAGAGGGACGCATCGGCCTTGATCTGCAGGTTGATCTGGCCCGTCCAAGGGCGCGTGGCTCCTATCAGCTCGCTGCGCTGGAAACCGAAGTGCTCAACCGCGTGTTGTCCCTGCCAGGCAACCCCCCCGAACCCGAACCGACTTCACCGCTGCCCACGCAATTGCGATGGGCCAACTAACTCCGCAGGGCAATTTTGCTCCCGGACTGATCTTTCAAAGGAAGCCTTACCATGACTATCAAAGCGATCAACGTGCGTAACCAGTTCAAAGGCACCATCAAGGAAATCGTTACGGGCGACGTACTGTCCGAAATCGACGTGCAGACCGCCTCGGGCGTTGTCACCTCCGTGATCACCACCCGCTCCGTCAAAGAGCTGGAACTGGTGGTTGGCAGTGAAGTGATCGCGTTCGTGAAATCCACCGAGGTGTCGATCGCCAAGTTGTGATCGGTCCTGAATGGCAAGCGCCCCCTGTACAGGAGCGCGCTTGCCCGCGAATGCAGCGTGTCAGCCACTGACCATGTGGGTGGCCCACCGCAATCGCGGGCAAGCGCGCTCCTACATTTTGAGCTCCGTCCAGACCTCAGCTCCGCGTCGCCTTCAGGGCTCTGCTGGTCGGAACCTGAATCAGAGCGTCCGCAAAACTGATCTTTGATCATTCCCACGCTCCGCGTGGGAATGCCGGTCTGGACGCTCCGCGTCCTTGGGGCTGACGCGGAGCGTCAGGGAATGGATTTCCACGCAGAGCGTGGGAACGATCATCAAAGCGATGTTGGTCGGAACCTGAATCAGGGCGTCCGCAAAACTGATCCTGGTCGAGCCCGAAATGTTCAACCTGTAGATATCGTCTTAATGCTCCTACTGCAAGCCCAGCAGCGCGCTAGCGCTGCTGCTTTTCAAGCAGGCACGAATATACGCCCGCGGCCCATCCCGCAGCGACATCCTAGCCATTCAAGTCCTACTTGATCAGCCGTTAATGAGCCAAAGCAATTTCAGGTTCGAAAGGCCTGTTGCTTTTAAGCACGCCATAGACCAAGTGCAACATCTTACGCATCACTGCACAGATAATTTGCCGGGGAGCCTTTCCGTTCGCCTTCAATCTCTTGGCGAACTCTCTCAGCACCACATTGTGTTGTATTCCTACGATCGCGGGCATGTAAAGGCCGCCCCTGAGTCGCGACGAGCCGGTTCGACTTATGCGGGTTGGACCCACGTAGCCTCCAGAGCGGTCCTGTCTGGGCGATAATCCAGCGAAGGCAGAAAGTTTTTTCGGTCCTTCGTAGTCCAGAGGGTCTCCCAGTTCCGCGAGGATCAGCGCGGCGGTCTTCTCGCCTAGACCATCAATGGAGGTCATCAACTCGCTCTTGCCGCGTAGGTCAGGATCATCGTCGATGTGTTGCTTGATCGCTTTTTCCGTTTTGGTGATTTCTTCCAAGACATGAGCAATCACCGATTCGATCGACGTTACGACGTTCGGGCTGGCAACTTCCAAGCGGTTTTTCTCCATCTGGCGGATCTCGTTGAGATCTTCCAAGCGGCGGACCAAAGCCCTCAGACGGCGCCGCGACTGTGGCTCAGGCACCCAAAGCCGTAACTTGCGATGCTTCTGCATGGCGAAATCGGAGATGAGTTTGGCGTCAGTCTTGTCAGTCTTGTTGCGTGACAACTCCGACTTGGCGTGAGCGGCGGTGGTGGCAGGGTTCGCGATATGAAGCCGATATCCCTTTTGAAAAAGGAAGTCAGCCAACGCTTCGTGATAATTACCCGTGGCCTCGATGACAATCAGCGCGTCCGCTGTGGCGTGCTTGCGAAGCCAGGACTCGAACTCGGCAAAGCCCTTGGCATCATTGCTCAACTTGCCCTTGGTGCGGTGTTTGCCATTGTCCAACGGCGTCGCAACATCAAAAGTATTCTTGGCCATGTCAACGCCAACGAATGAAGACATGCTGTTCTCCTTTTCAACTAAAGATCAATCATCGCGTCACTCGGCTTCGACCTTGTAAATGCGAGCTCACAAAGTGGCTCTAGATATCGTACGAGCTCAATGAGTGAGGTTGGAAAGGCGGAGAATGGATCTACTTCGCAGGCTACAACGCCACTAGGAGCCGGTCATCTTCACGCCTTTCCCTCGATGATCAGTCGAGAACTTTACCTTCTGAGAAGACAAAGTCGAGATACAAGGAGCCGGCTTGCTGGCGAACGCGATGTGTCAGCCGCGATCGACATCTCTGACCCGCTGCCTTCGCCAGCAAGCCGGCTCCTCGGACCCAGATCGGCCGCAGGATTTATGAATGACACAGATCCATTGTAGGAGCGCGCTTGCCCGCGAATGCAGCGTGTCAGCCACTGACCATATGGCTGACCCACCGCAATCTCCTGCATTTGATCTACGTCCAGACCGCTCCACGGTTTATGGAGCGTGGATGTGACTGGCTATGGCTGCTGCGCGCGCTTGGGCAGATAGGGCGGCAGGTACAAGCCCAGGTAGGCATCGAACACGCGCATGCCTTCTTCGGCCATGCGCTCGGTGATTTGATCATGCAGCTGTACCGAGCGGGCATAGACCCGGTCGGCCAGTTCGATGGCCAGGGCAAAGACATCGACGTCGTCCGGCAGGGTGGGCAATTGAAAGTGCATGGCGAAGAGCGCGTGCAGCAGCTTCCCCAACTCAATGTCATGTTGGCGATCGGCCTGAGTCACTTCAGTCAGCCCGTGTTGGGCGAGGATCAATTGCTGGGCAGCAACGTCTTCCCTGTAGATCGCCAGCATGCGGGCTTCGACCAGCGTGGATAGATCAGGCCATCTGTTGAGACGTTCATGATCAATGGGCTGCTGCAGGCTCTCACGAAAGGCTTCATGGACGTCGGCAGTAAGCGCTTCAAGCAGCGCCGGCACGCTGGCAAAAAAGTGATAAACCGAAGAGGGCGGAATGCCCGCGCGTTCGGCAACGCTGTAGATAGAAAGGCTGGCCACGCCGTCCGCAGCCAGGAGCGCGCGCGCGGCATCAAGGATCGAATCGATGCGTGCCTGGCTGCGTGCGCGTGGTTTACGAGGAGGGGCGAGGCGGGTCATCGGTGCTCTCTTGATCGGGGCCGCGAGCATTCTACAGTGACAGCCGACACATTGCCTTCGCGAGCAAGCTCACTCCCACCAAGGTAGCGGCGGGCTCGATGGCCAGGGACTGCGCCACTTCCGATGATCCCGCCACGCTCTGCGGCTCGACAGCCTCTGCGATTCGTCAGCCTCTGCGATTCGTCAGCCCTTCAAACGAAAACGCCACCGGTTCTTCCGAAGCGGTGGCGTTTTTCATAGCTCTGACAACTAAGTCAGGCAGGCATCAAACCGTGTGCAGATACCAGTTGTACTCAAGGTCGGAGATGGAGTGCTCGAACTCTTCCAGCTCACTTTCCTTGCACGCAACGAAGATATCGATGTACTTGGGATCGATGTACTTGGCCATGACTTCGCTGTCGTCCAACTCGCGCAGGGCATCGCGCAGGTTGTTCGGCAGGCTCTGCTCGTTCTGCTCGTAGGAGTTGCCTTCTACGGGCGGGCCCGGCTCGATCTTGTTGGTCAAGCCGTGGTGAATGCCCGCCAATACCGATGCCATCAACAAGTATGGGTTGGCATCTGCGCCGGCAACCCGATGCTCGATACGCACCGAATCTGCTGTTCCAGTCGGAACCCGCACGGCAACAGTCCGGTTATCCAGACCCCAGCACGGAGAGTTCGGAACATAGAACTGGGCACCAAACCTGCGATACGAATTGACGTTCGGGCAAAGGAACGCCATCTGCGCGGGTAGGGTCTCGAGCACACCGCCGATCGCATGACGTAATGCGGCGTTCTGCTCGGGATCCTCGCTGGTGAAGATATTTTTGCCATCGCGATCAAGGATCGAAATGTGAACATGCAGACCGTTGCCCGCCTGGCCCGGATAAGGCTTGGCCATGAAGGTGGTGTCCATCTCATGGTCGTAGGCGATGTTTTTGATCAGGCGCTTGAGCAGCACTGCGTAATCGCAGGCTTTGAGCGCATCGGCAGTATGGTGCAGGTTGACTTCGAACTGCGCCGGAGCGCTTTCTTTAACAATCGCGTCAGCCGGGATGCCTTGTTCTTTGGCGCCTTCCAGAATGTCCTGAAGGCAGTCGACGTACTCGTCCAGATCGTCGATCAGGTAGACCTGAGTCGAGTGCGGGCGTTTGCCGGAGATGGGCGAGCGTGGAGGCTGCGGACGACCGTTCACGTTTTCCTGATCGATCAGGTAAAACTCGAGTTCGAATGCAGCGCAGATGGTCAGACCCATCTCGTCGAACTTGCTGACAACCTGACGCAGCACTTCACGAGGATCGGCGAAGAAGGGCGTGCCTTCCAGCTCGTGCATGGTCATCAAAAGTTGTGCGGTAGGACGCTTCTGCCAGGGCTCATTGCAGAGAGTGTCGGGGATCGGATAACAGATTCGGTCAGCATCGCCGATGTCCAGACCCAGGCCGGTGCTTTCCACCGTCGAGCCGTTGATATCCAGTGCGAATAGAGAAGCTGGGAGGTTGATGCCTTTCTCGTAAACCTTATGAAGGCTGGTGCGTTCGATGCGCTTGCCGCGCACCACTCCATTCATATCTGCAATCAGAAGGTCAACGTATAGAACCTCAGGATGTTCCTTAAGGAACGCGTTCGCTTCGTTGAGCTGAACGGCACGCGGGGGTACCGACATGATGCAACACCTTTGTTGTTGAAAATATCAATCATCGAGCATTACGGGTTTCAGTCAATCCGAAAGGCCAGACGAAGTCAAGGAGCCATGATTTGCCCTAAAAGGGCGCCAAAGAGCCATTTTTGCCGCACTTTAGGGCAAATGTTGTGCGCGGGAACACTCGCAAACTGCGGGCTTGAGCAGGGCGTGTTTTATTTTTTACGGGCGTGTTGTGGAAAAAAATGAACAACGCTAAGCTCGATTGCAACCCATAACAGCAATAATACCGGGGGTCTCATGTTTCGCCTTCCGCTGATCGGCTTCACCGCCTGCACTCAGCACATCGGGCTCCCGCGCTCCACGTCCAAGCCTTTCACTGTTGCGGCCCAGCTCGGGCGCCGGGTGCTGTTCATGTTCCTGCGCAACATCCCGTCACCTTACTCTTTAACCACGCAGCGGTCCCAGCAGGCGCGCCTCTTGCTTCGGCCGTTATTCGGCTGTCCAGAATTTTTACCGCATGCGAAGTGGCACCCGATGCGTGACCGCGACTATCTTTCAGTCTTCCGGGCAATTGGCAATGCCGGGCCGAGGCCTGCAACACCCTGATGCCAGCGTTTCAA
This sequence comes from Pseudomonas lutea, assembly GCF_000759445.1. Taxonomy (NCBI): domain Bacteria; kingdom Pseudomonadati; phylum Pseudomonadota; class Gammaproteobacteria; order Pseudomonadales; family Pseudomonadaceae; genus Pseudomonas; species Pseudomonas lutea. The sequence continues at coordinate 1,478,609 of NZ_JRMB01000002.1, read as the reverse complement.
AGAACGCCTGACCGCCATGACGGCGACCAGGAATCAAAACCCTGAGGTATTTATGAGTACCAACCTCGACCAGCTCACCGATTGGTTGAAAGAACACAGGATTACCGAAGTCGAATGCATGATCGCCGACCTCACCGGCATCACGCGGGGCAAGATCTCACCGACCAACAAGTTCATTGCTGAAAAGGGCATGCGCTTACCGGAGAGCGTACTGCTCCAGACCGTGACCGGTGACTACGTCGAAGACGACATCTACTACGAATTGCTGGACCCTGCAGACATCGACATGTTCTGCCGCCCAGACCAGAGCGCGGTGTTTCTGGTGCCCTGGGCCATCGAGCCGACCGCGCAGGTGATTCACGACACCTACGACAAGCAAGGCAATCCTATCGAGCTGTCGCCGCGCAACGTCCTCAAGAAAGTGCTCAAGCTCTACGCCGACCAAGGCTGGCAGCCTATCGTAGCGCCGGAGATGGAGTTCTACCTGACCAAGCGCAGCGACGACCCCGACTATCCGTTGCAGCCGCCAGTAGGCCGCTCCGGTCGCCCGGAAACCGGGCGTCAGTCTTTCTCCATTGAAGCCGCCAACGAATTCGACCCGTTGTTCGAAGACGTCTATGACTGGTGCGAGCTGCAAAACCTGGACCTCGACACGCTGATTCACGAGGACGGCACTGCGCAGATGGAGATCAACTTCCGTCACGGCGACGCGCTGTCGCTGGCGGATCAGATTCTGGTGTTCAAACGCACGATGCGCGAAGCCGCGCTCAAGCACGATGTGGCCGCGACCTTCATGGCCAAGCCCATGACCGGCGAGCCCGGCAGCGCAATGCACCTGCACCAGAGCATCATCGACATCGAGACCGGCAAGAACATCTTCTCCAACGAAGACGGCACGATGAGCCAGCTGTTCCTGCAGCACATCGGTGGCTTGCAGAAGCTGATTCCCGAGCTGCTGCCGTTGTTTGCCCCCAACGTGAACTCGTTCCGCCGCTTCCTGCCTGATACATCCGCACCGGTCAACGTGGAGTGGGGCGAGGAAAACCGCACCGTTGGCTTGCGCGTGCCGGATGCCGGCCCGCAGAACCGTCGCGTGGAAAACCGCCTTCCCGGCGCCGATGCCAACCCTTACCTGGCCATTGCCGCCAGCCTGTTGTGCGGCTTCATCGGCATGGTCGAAGGTTTGAACCCCAGTGCTCCCGTGGTCGGCCGTGGTTACGAGCGACGCAACCTGCGCTTGCCGTTGACCATCGAAGACGCGCTCGAGCGCATGGAAAACAGCAAGACGGTCGAAAAGTACCTCGGCAAGAAGTTCATCACCGGCTACGTCGCGGTCAAGCGCGCCGAGCACGAAAACTTCAAGCGTGTGATCAGTTCGTGGGAGCGGGAATTCCTGCTATTTGCCGTCTGACTCCCGGGGCACCGTCAGAGCCGAGCGAATTCCAAGCGGATCGACGGCGCCCCACACGCGATATTTCTATGGAGTGATTCATGAGTTCCAACAACCCGCAAACCCTGGAATGGCAAGCCCTCAGCAGTGATCATCACCTGGCGCCGTTCAGCGATTTCAAGCAGCTGAAAGAAAAAGGCCCGCGCATCATCACCAAGGCCAAGGGCGTTTATCTCTGGGACAGCGAAGGCAACAAGATCCTCGACGGTATGGCCGGCTTGTGGTGTGTCGCCATCGGCTATGGCCGTGAAGAGCTGGCGGACGCTGCCAGCAAGCAGATGCGTGAATTGCCCTATTACAACCTGTTCTTCCAGACCGCTCACCCGCCGGCACTTCAGTTGGCCAAAGCCATCTCCGACATCGCCCCGGAAGGCATGAACCACGTGTTCTTTACCGGTTCAGGCTCCGAAGGCAACGACACGGTGCTGCGTCTGGTCCGTCACTACTGGGCGATCAAGGGACAACCGAGCAAGAAAGTCATCATCAGCCGCGTTAACGGTTACCACGGCTCAACCGTTGCTGGCGCGAGCCTGGGCGGCATGACCTACATGCACGAGCAGGGCGACTTGCCCATTCCCGGTATCGTCCACATTCCTCAGCCTTACTGGTTCGGTGAAGGCGGGGACAAAACCCCCGACGAGTTTGGCGTGTGGGCAGCCGAGCAACTGGAGAAGAAGATTCTCGAACTGGGCGTCGAAAACGTGGGCGCGTTCATCGCCGAGCCGATTCAAGGCGCTGGTGGCGTGATCGTTCCGCCTGACACTTACTGGCCTAAGATCAAGGACATCCTCGCCAAGTACGACATCCTTTTCGTCGCCGATGAAGTGATCTGTGGTTTTGGTCGTACCGGCGAGTGGTTTGGCAGCGATTTCTACGACCTCAAGCCGGACCTGATGACCATTGCCAAGGGCCTGACCTCGGGCTATATCCCCATGGGCGGCGTCATCGTGCGCGACGAGGTGGTCAAGGTGCTGAACGATGGCGGCGATTTCAACCACGGCTTTACCTACTCCGGCCACCCGGTGGCGGCAGCGGTTGGGCTGGAAAACATCCGCATCCTGAGTGAAGAAAAGATCGTCGAGCGGGTGAAATCCGAAACGGCACCCTATTTGCAAAAGCGTCTGCGCGAGCTGAGCGATCACCCGCTGGTGGGTGAAGTGCGGGGCGTCGGCATGCTGGGCGCGATCGAACTGGTGAAGGACAAGACCACTCGTGAACGCTATGCCGGCCGAGGCGCAGGCATGATTTGCCGCACTTTCTGCTTCAATAACGGCCTGATCATGCGGGCCGTGGGCGATACCATGATTATCTCGCCGCCGCTGGTGATCACGTTCGCCGAGATCGACGAGTTGGTCGAAAAAGCGCGCAAGTGCCTTGATCTGACGCTTGAGGCATTGCAAGGCTGAATTTTTATCGGGAAATTGCCAGACTGTCCGCCGTCTTGACGCCGCTTACATAAAAACACTGGAGCCGTACGAATGAAGAAATTTGGCAAAACCCTTCTGGCCTTGTCCCTCATGGGCGCAGCGGCCGCCGCCGCACATGCCGATGACAAGGTTCTGCACGTCTATAACTGGTCCGACTACATCGCGCCAAACACCATCGCCGACTTCGAGAAAGAGTCGGGCATCAAAGTGGTGTACGACGTGTTCGACAGCAACGAGACTCTCGAAGCGAAGTTGCTGGCCGGTAAATCGGGTTACGACATCGTCGTTCCGTCGAACAACTTCCTGGCCAAGCAGATCAAGGCCGGCGTGTACCAGGAACTGGACAAGTCCAAACTGCCAAATTACAAAAACCTCGATCCTGCTCTGTTGAAAGCCGTGTCCATCAGCGACCCGGAAAACAAGCACGCCTTCCCGTACATGTGGGGCTCGATCGGCATCGGCTTTAACGCCGAGAAGGTCAAAGCTGCACTCGGCGCTGACGCACCGGTGAACTCCTGGGACCTGCTGTTCAAGCCTGAAAACGCTGCCAAGCTGAAAGGCTGCGGTATCAGCTTCCTCGATTCGCCCACCGAAATGCTGCCGGTGGCGCTGCATTACCTGGGCCTGCCGACCGACACTCAGAAGAAGGAAGACATTCAGAAGGCCGAGGATCTGTTCAAGAAGATCCGTCCTTCGATCACCTACTTCCACTCGTCCAAGTACATCTCGGACCTGGCCAACGGCAACGTCTGCGTAGCCGTGGGCTATTCGGGTGACATCTACCAGGCCAAGGCACGCGCCGAAGAGGCGGGCGGCAAGGTCAAAGTCAGCTACAACATTCCGAAAGAAGGTGCAGGCAGCTTCTACGACATGGTCGCCATCCCGAAAGATGCTGAAAACGTCGAAGGCGCCTACAAGTTCATGAACTTTATCCTGCAACCGAAGGTAATGGCCGAGATCACCAACTCCGTTCACTTCCCGAACGGCAACAAGGCTGCGACCGAGTTCGTCGACAAGGACATCACGTCTGACCCGGGCGTGTACCCGCCGGCAGACGTCCTGGCCAAGCTGTACGCGATCGCCGATTTGCCTGCGGCCACTCAGCGCCTGATGACCCGCAGCTGGACCAACATCAAGTCGGGTAAATAAGCCTGGCAGGGCGCGTCGTCCCGTACGGCGCACCCTGTAGGAGCGCGCTTGCCCGCGATTACGGTGTCTCGGCCGACATCAATGTCGTATTTGCACAAGGCATCGCGGGCAAGCGCGCTCCTACAGTTCACGCTTCGAGATGGCATTCACAAAAAGTTTTTTTGCGAGAAGGGTTTATCGAAGGTAAGTTGCGCGCCGGATGGGTCACAGGCAGTCGTTACTGTCATCGGTACGGGCAATAGGCCCACCTACTAAAAAAGGACAGCACACGTGTCTATTTCTTTATTTTCGAAAGGCTTGCTGCTTGGCGCCGGCCTCATGGTCGCTGCCGGTGCCTACGCGGATTCCACTGTCCGCATTTATAACTGGTCCGATTACATCGGCACCACGACGCTGGACGACTTCACTTCCACCACCGGGATCAAAACCAAGTACGACGTCTTCGACTCCAATGAAACCCTGGAAGGCAAGCTGCTGGCCGGCCACACCGGGTATGACGTGGTCGTGCCGTCCAACCACTTCCTCGGCAAGCAGATCAAGGCCGGCGCTTTCCAGAAGCTCGACAAAAAGCAGCTGCCTAACTACTCCAACCTTGACCCTGAACTGCTCAAACGCCTCGAAAAGAACGACCCGGGCAACCAGTACGCAGTGCCGTACCTGTGGGGCACCAACGGCATCGGCTACAACGTCGACAAGATCAAGGAAGTGCTGGGCGTCGACACCATCGACTCGTGGGCGACGCTGTTCGAGCCGGAGAACATCAAGAAGCTGCAAAAATGTGGCGTCGCGTTCCTGGACTCGGCTGACGAGATGATGCCTGCAGTCCTGAACTACATGGGGCTCAACCCGAACAGCACCGACGAAAAAGACTACAAAGCCGCTGAAGCCAAGCTGCTGAAAGTCCGCCCATACGTGACCTATTTCAACTCGTCCAAGTACATCACTGACCTGGCCAATGGCGACATCTGTATCGCTGCCGGTTTCTCCGGCGACGTATTCCAGGCCAAGGCCCGTGCCGCAGAGGCCGGTAAAGGCGTCAACATCGCCTACGCCATTCCGAAAGAAGGCGGCAATCTGTGGTTCGACATGCTCGCCATCCCTGCGGATGCGCCGGACGTGAAGGCCGCTCATGCGTTCATCAATTACATCCTCAAGCCCGACGTCATCGCCAAGGTCAGTGATCAGGTGGGTTATGCCAACCCGAACCCGGCTTCAGGCGCGCTGATGGACCAGGAAATTCGCAACGATGAGGCGGTGTACCCCTCAAAAGAGGTGCAGGCACGTTTGTACGTCAACTCCGAACTGCCGCCCAAGATCCAGCGTGTGATGACGCGCAGCTGGACGAAGATCAAATCCGGTAAATAAAGACCTTGGCGCCCGGCCGCATTGGCCGGGCGCAAAAACAGTTGGGAGTTTCACCCATGGCAGTTGCCTCCGGCGCCTACAAGAAAGCCCTTGAGGGCGGTCAGCAACCCAAACAGGTGCTGGTCAAGATCGATCGGGTCACGAAGAAGTTCGATGAGACGATTGCTGTGGACGATGTGTCTCTGCAGATCAACAAGGGCGAGATTTTCGCCCTGCTCGGCGGTTCCGGCTCGGGGAAATCCACCTTGCTGCGGATGCTCGCCGGCTTTGAGCGCCCGACCGAAGGGCGCATTTTCCTCGACGGCGTCGACATTACGGACATGCCGCCGTACGAACGACCGATCAACATGATGTTCCAGTCCTACGCGCTGTTTCCGCACATGACCGTGGCGCAGAACATCGCGTTCGGTTTGCAGCAGGACAAGCTGCCCAAGGCCGAGATTGAAGCGCGAGTCGCGGAGATGCTCAAACTGGTGCAAATGACCCAGTACGCCAAGCGCAAGCCGCATCAGTTGTCGGGTGGTCAGCGTCAGCGTGTAGCACTGGCGCGTTCCCTGGCGAAAAAACCAAAACTGCTGCTGCTCGACGAACCCATGGGCGCACTGGATAAGAAGCTGCGCTCGCAAATGCAATTGGAGCTGGTGGAAATCATCGAGCGCGTGGGCGTGACCTGCGTGATGGTGACCCACGACCAGGAAGAGGCCATGACCATGGCCCAGCGCATTGCGATCATGCATCTGGGGTGGATCGCGCAGATCGGCAGCCCTATCGATATCTACGAAACGCCAACCAGCCGTTTGGTCTGTGAATTCATTGGCAACGTCAACCTGTTCGAAGGCGAAGTCATCGAAGACATGGAAGGCCATGCGCTGATCAGCAGCCCCGAGCTGGAACGCAAAATCTATGTCGGCCACGGCGTGACGACTTCGGTGGAAGACAAGCGCATTACCTATGCGCTGCGCCCCGAGAAACTCTTGGTGACCACTCAACAGCCAACGTTCGAGCACAACTGGTCGCGGGGCAAGGTTCACGACATCGCCTATCTGGGCGGTCACTCCGTGTTCTACGTACAGCTGCCGTCGGGCAAGCTGGTGCAATCGTTTGTCGCCAACGCCGAGCGTCAGGGCACGCGGCCCACCTGGGACGACGAAGTCTTCGTCTGGTGGGAAGACGACAGCGGCGTGGTGCTGCGCTCATGAAAATCCGAAAAATAAAACGGGCTTTCAACCGAATAAAACCCACTGGGCGTCAGGCCGTCATTGGCGTGCCATTCCTGTGGCTGTTTCTGTTTTTTGCGCTGCCGTTTCTGATCGTCATCAAGATCAGCTTCGCTGAGGCCGATGTGGCCATCCCGCCGTACACCGAGATCTTCACATACGTCGAGCAGAAGCTGGACATCGTGCTCAACTTTGCCAACTACGCACTGCTGACCAGCGACGATCTGTACATTTCGGCGTATCTGGGCTCCTTGAAGATGGCGTTCATCAGCACCGTGTTGTGTTTGTTGATCGGCTATCCGATGGCCTATGGCATTTCCATTGCCCGTAAAGAAATGCAGACCGTGCTGTTGCTGCTGATCATGATGCCGACCTGGACCGCGATTCTGATTCGGGTCTACGCGTGGATGGGCATCCTCAGCAATAACGGACTGCTCAATGCGTTCCTGATGTGGCTGGGGGTGATCAGCGAGCCGTTGCAGATACTCAACACCAACCTGGCGGTGTACATCGGTGTGGTTTATTCGTACTTGCCATTCATGATCCTGCCGCTGTACGCCAACCTGGTGAAGCACGATCAAAGCTTGCTTGAGGCGGCGTCCGACCTGGGTTCGAGCACCTTCAACAGCTTTTGGAAGATCACTGTTCCGCTGTCCAAGAACGGCATCATCGCCGGCTGCATGCTGGTGTTCATTCCAGTGGTGGGCGAGTTTGTCATCCCTGAATTGCTGGGCGGCCCCGAGACGCTGATGATCGGTAAAGTGCTGTGGCAGGAATTCTTCAATAACCGTGACTGGCCGGTAGCCTCGTCGCTGGCGGTGGTCATGCTGCTGATCCTCATCGTGCCGATCATTCTGTTCAACCGCAGTCAGGCCAAAGAGCTGGAGGGCAAGGCATGAGAGGCTTCCGATTCTCGAACCTGATGTTGGTACTGGGCCTGATCTTCATCTACGCGCCCATGGTCATTCTGGTGATCTACTCGTTCAACGCCTCCAAGCTGGTGACGGTCTGGGGTGGCTGGTCGGTGAAGTGGTACGTCGGCCTGCTCGACAACACCCAGCTGATGAGCGCAGTCATGCGTTCGCTGGAAATCGCGCTGTACACCTCGATAGCGGCGGTAGCGCTGGGCACCATGGCGGCGTTTGTGCTGACACGCATCACCCGCTTCAAGGGCAAGACGTTTTTTGGCGGTCTGGTTACCGCGCCGCTGGTCATGCCTGAGGTCATCACCGGTCTGTCGCTATTGCTGCTGTTCGTGGCGATGGCGCAGTTGATCGGCTGGCCCCAGGAGCGTGGCATCGTCACCATCTGGATCGCCCACACCACCTTTTGTGCGGCCTACGTGGCGGTGGTGGTGTCGGCACGGCTGCGCGAGCTGGACATGTCCATTGAGGAAGCGGCAATGGACCTGGGTGCGCGGCCGTGGAAGGTGTTCTTCCTGATCACCATCCCGATGATCGCGCCGTCGCTGGCAGCGGGCGCGATGATGTCTTTCGCGCTCTCGCTGGACGATTTGGTTCTGGCGAGTTTTGTGTCCGGCCCTGGCTCGACGACGTTGCCGATGGAGGTGTTCTCGGCGGTACGTTTGGGTGTGAAGCCGGAGATCAACGCGATTGCCAGTCTGATTCTGCTGGCCGTGTCGATCGCCACCTTCCTGGTCTGGTTCTTCAGCCGCCGCGCGGAGAACAACCGCAAACGCGCCATTCAGTTGGCCATCGAAGAAGCTGCAGCAGACGGCTGGAAACAACCGGACGTCCGCCGCGCGAAGGTGGTCGAGCCGGTTTGATCCCGATCACTGCTCCAGTGAGGTGTTCCCACTGGATGCACGCGATGCTGTAGCGGGACTCCAGCCAACCCCGCTGGATGCAGGCGATGCATTCAGTGGAACTCCAGCCAGCCCCACTGAATGCACGCGATGCTGTCAGTGGGACCGGCTTCAGCCGGGAAGAGGCCGGTATGTGCGCTACAGATATGCGGCGTAACGTCCGACGCCTTCCCGGCTAAAGCCGGTCCCACAAGTTGGGACTCCGGACGGTCTCACTGAATGCACGCGATGCTGTCAGTGGGACCGGCTTTAGCCGGGAAGAGGCCAGTGCGTGCGCTATAGATCTGCGGCGTAACGCACTACGCCTTCCCGGCTAAAGCCGGTCCCACAGTCGCGTCCACGTTCACTGCATGATCTCACTGGACGGATGCATTCCTCTGTAGGAGCCGGCTTGCTGGCGAAAGCGGTTGATCATTGACCGCTACGGTGTCTGGTGCAATTCGCCAGCAAGCCGGCTCCTACGGGCCCTGATACCTGCCGTTGATGGGCAATTTCTGCTTCGCCGCTAAAGCCGACTCCCGCAGTCCTGTCGGGGTTGTCATGGCACCAGCTCCAACACCTCTTTGCTGTTCCCCTCCACATCCCCTTCGCTGAACCGCTCTGGCGCGTACTCGCCTTTTATGTAGCGCTGCGCCTGATCGGCATAATGCTTGTCGAACAGCACGCCGCTCTGGCCTACAGGATTGATCCCGAGTGCGTGGGCCGGGTCGGCAAAGTCGATCAGCCGGCGCGTTGACGGTCCGTAAGTCACCGGCCACGGCGCAGGCCCCATACTCGCGGAGAGGTTGTTCGGCACCTCATGCGTGCCCGGCGCTGCGAACGGCCCGACGTTAAACAGCATGTCCAGCGGCGGTTGCTTGCCCAGTGGGTGTTCATGGGTGAGCGTGTGAGCCTTGCCCCACGTCCATTCATCCGGGTTCTGCCCATACAACGATTTCAAATGCGAAACCGCTGCGTGCCAGGCAACTTTCACGGTGTTGTCACGGCTCTCGGGCTCACGCGAATGGCGATTGTTCCACCACGGCGAAGTGGGGTCGGCGGCCAGCCGTGGTAGCGCTGAATCGATAAGCCGAGTCGACAACAGCGTGTTGAACAGCCCGTCGCCCAGTTCGTCGTGGAAGGTCTGATCCGCCAGGTTGAAGAGGAACTGATTGAACAGCGTTGCGCCCACCGAATCCACTGAATAGTCGCCTTCCCACGCTGCCAGTCGTTCGAGCAAGTCGTGCTCCTCCGGCTCGCTCACCACTCGACGCAACACCGGAATCAGCGGTTCGAGAATTTGCGCCGCGTAGTCAGTCCGGATGCCCAGTTGCAGCGCCTGGCTGTTCTCCAGGTTCCATTTCACCTTGTCGTCGCTCAGTTGGCGATCAAGCTGTCGCCCACGCTCGGGAAGGTTGTAGTAACCCGGAATCTCCATGCCGGTAGGCGATACCGGCTGGAAGTTTGCCGAGACAATGTAGCCACGCGCCGGGTTCTCTTCCTGCGGATTGGCGCTGAAGGGATAGAACCCATTTTTGTCGGCCTGCTCCGAACTGCCGTCGAGAATAAAAGCTGGGTCCACACCGGCGGGGCGCTTGGGAAGTTGCGCTGCCGCCCACCAACCGATATCGCCCTTGGCGTTGGCGTAGATGATATTCAGGCCTGGCGATTGAAGTTTCTCCGCGGCACCGCGCATCTTGCCCAGCGTGTCAGCACGGTTGGCCTCGTAAAAGCCCTGCAGGATCGGATTATCCGATTCCAGAAACGACCACCACATCGCGATCGGCGTGTCGCTCGGCTGTTGCGTGCCGTTGGCGCCCATTGCGTCGTTGACGATCGGGCCATGGGGTGACTGGCGCAGAGTAACCATGACAGGCGACTCGCCCTTCACGTCGATCTGTTCGGTGCGGGACGTCATGTCTACCCAGGCGCCGTGATACCAGACCTGATTCGGGTTGTCGGGGTTGGTCTTTTCTGCGACCAGGTCCAGATCGTCATTCTGGAACATCGTCAGGCTCCAGCCGAAATCCAGGTTATGGCCGAGCAGCGCGAAGGGGTTTAGTGCCTGGAAGTGCCCATACAGTTCGAAACCCGGCGCTGCGAGTTGGGCTTCGTACCACACCGCTGGCACCGAAAAGCGAATGTGCGGATCACCCGCCAGCAACGGCTTGCCACTCTGGGTGCGACCGCCGGACACCGCCCACGCATTGCTGCCTTCAAACTGCGGCAGGCCGGCCTTCTCCAGGGCCTGTTGGCTGAGCAGCGCCAGGTCATCGAGGTTTTTCCAGTCGTTGCTCGTCAGCGCGGGCGACTGGCCGAGCGCCCCCTGAGGCTGCCACTCAAGGTCGAAAATTTTGAGGTAATCCGGCCCCAGTTGATTGCGCACATAGGTCATCAACGGTTCGGTACGAAAGGCCGCCGCAAAGCTGTAGGCCAGATAACCGCCGACGCTGAGGGTGTCCTGTGCGGTGAATGGCCGCTCGCGTATGCCCAGCACGTCGAATTCGACTGGCTTCGGGTGCGTTGCCTGAAACTGGTTGATGCCGTCGAGGTACGCCTGAAGCGCTTTCCACGCGGGCGTGTTCTGATCCTGACGAGCCACGTAGGCGTCGGCGTGCTCGCGAATGCGCAAGCTGCGGAAGAGCTTGTCGGTGTTGATCAGTTTCGGGCCAAGCACTTCAGCCAGTTCGCCACGCGCCAGCCTGCGCAGAATTTCCATCTGGAACAGGCGATCCTGCGCATGAACATAGCCAAGCGCGCGGTACAGATCGTCCTGGTTTGCGGCGCGAATGTGCGGCACACCTCGCTCGTCGTAACGTACGGTGACCGGCGCCTGCAGCCCTGCCAGGCGCATTTGGCCATCGCGAACCGGCTGCTTGTCGTGGAAATACCAGACGCCGGCGCACCCGATGACTACCAGCAGTGCGACGGCGACGTAAAGGCTGCGTTTCATCCGGGGGCTCAAATGAGAATCGGGAAGGTTCGCAGGCTACAGATTTGTCGCCTCACTGGGTAGACGGGGGACCCGGGATGCAAGCGACGTAAACTTGCCACGCCGCAACGGACAGATGACACTTCCGTGCGCCCGCTCCTGCGAACCCTGAACTGGAATTCCGATGTCCGACACGTTCGACCCTGATCACTTGCGAGCCGAAGCAGTGCCGCTGACTCGTTTTCGTGAACTTTCCCAAGAGGCCCAGGCTTACCAGCGTTTCTATGGTCTCAACGCCGTGGGTCCGAAGGGCGCATGCAGCGGGCAGATGGGACGCTTCGAAGTGGGTGGCTATGAAATCGTCACGCAGCTCTGGAGGCCCGAGCGCCCGGTCGGCACGCTGGTGCTGATGCACGGGTTTTACGACCATGTGGGTTTGTATGGGCATGTCATCGACTGGGCGCTGGGGCTAGGCCTGGCGGTGATTACCTGCGACCTGCCGGGCCATGGTCTGTCCAGCGGAGCGCGGGCAAGCATTACCGATTTCTCTGAGTATCAGACGGTACTGAATCGCCTGTTCATCGAAGCCGAAACCCTGCAGCTGCCCAAACCGTGGCACTTGTGCGGGCAGAGTACCGGCGGGGCGATTGTCATCGACCATTTGCTTCATCATGGCGACGACAGCCCGGCGCAGGGGCAGACGATCCTGCTTGCGCCGCTGGTGCGGCCACGCGGCTGGGCACTGTCGAAGCTCAGCTATTACCTGCTGCGCACCTTCGTCAAAGGGATCGACAGGCGTTTCAGCGAAAACTCCAACGCGCCGGCATTTCTGCCGTTCCTGCTGGCGGACCCCTTGCAACCCCGACGCCTGCCAACAGTCTGGGTGGGGGCGTTGGCCAAGTGGGTCGAAAGGATCGAACGCGCGCCTCGCAGCCGCCGCAGCCCGCTCATCGTGCAGGGCGAGTCGGACATGACCGTGGACTGGAAACACAATCTGGCTGTGCTCAAGAACAAATTTGATCAGCCGCAGATTCTCATGCTGGAAGAGGCGCGCCACCACCTGGCAAACGAGACGCCTGAGTTGCGGGCGCGGTTCTTTGAGTTCCTGACGCAGCGGATGGGTTAAGGCTCGAAGGGCACGGTTCCGGCTGACATAACGAATGTGGGGCCGGCTTCAACTGGGAAGGCTTGAGTCAGCATGCTGAAAGATGGAGGGTGTTCAAACAGTCCCTTTCCCGTCTGAAGCCGGTTCCACTGACGTTATTTCACATTCTGTCCGACCGCCAATCCTGCGCGAACAGAGGCCAGCGCTGCCTTGTAATAGGCTTTGCCTTCGTTTGACTCGGCAAAGGTAGCGAACTCGTCCAGTTCGCCGTCAGACAGATCGCGGTACACGTAGAGCAGCGTGTTGTTCACGTCTTTGCCGATCTGCCCCATAAGTCGCTGACGCTGACCGTCGAGCATTGCCTGGGTGGTGCTGCCGCCCATCAAGCCGGGAATCATCGAGCTCAGGCTGTCTGCAGCGACGCCGGCGATCGCGAGGCTGACTTCGGCGCCGGCCTCCTTGGCAGGCAGGGCGTTGGCCAGGTGGCCGATGATCAGCAGACGATTGTCGTCTGCCTGGATGTGCGGCAAGCCTTGAGCGTTTTTGGCCAGTTGGTCGGGGCGTGTGGCCGTGAGCTCGGCATTGACGATCTTGCGCCCCAGAGGCGTCTGGAAAAACTGAAGCGCAGGGTTTGGATCCGGCAGCGTCTGCCGCAGCATTTGCTCTGCGCGCTGGTCCATCGCCTGCGACGCGAAACGCTGATTGCTGTTATTCACCAGAGCCTCGAATACGGCAGGCGGGAGGCTGTTGCGGTAGCGCTGCTGAGCGGCTTTCAGGGCATCGACAAAATGAGCGCGTTGTTCCGGCCAGCCGGCAAGCTTGTACAGCTGATCGTGGCCGTCTGCCCAGGCGGGCAGGGAAGAAATCATCAACAGCAGGAAAAACAGACGGCGCATTAGAGACTCCTGTCGGCAGGCCGCTATTCTCGGCGGGGCAGCGGGGATTTGTCGAGTTAACACTTGCCAGACCCCGCTAAAACTCGTGGGTTCGACCTGCCGTTCGGCAAAACCGCTCGGGCGTATTCCCTGTGCAGAAATATTCCTCATTCGCCGGGCTCCGGGCTCTGTCGGATTAACCGGCGTATGGATACTATGCGCGCCATGCGCATATCCCCTGATCACCCTCTGCTGTTGCGAATCGTCGACGACCTGGCCGAGCGTGGCTGGTCGCAGCAGAACATTTTCCTGCCCGACGCCCTGACCCGGGAGCTGGCCCTGGAATGCCGCACGCGTGCCGTTCAGGGTGAGCTTGCGCCTGCTGCAGTGGGCCGAGGACCGGCGCAGGAGGTTCGCGAAGGGATTCGCGGTGATCACATTCAATGGCTGGAGGCGGGGCAGGCCGAACCTTGCGATCGCTATCTGGACTTGATGGACAGCCTGCGTCAGGCGCTCAATCGCGGGCTGTTTCTGGGGCTGGAAGACTACGAAAGCCACTTCGCGCTTTATCCCCCCGGGGCGTTCTATCGCAAGCATGTGGATCGGTTTCGGGATGACGACAAGCGCATGGTTTCAGCCGTCATCTACCTCAACGACGCCTGGCTGCCGGAGCACGGTGGTCAATTGCGCATGTACCTCAAAGGCGGCGTCGAATATGACGTGCAGCCCACCGGGGGATGCCTGGTGGTGTTTCTCTCGGGAGACATGCCCCACGAAGTCATGCCCTCGACCCGCGAGCGACTGTCGCTGACCGGATGGTTCCGGCGGCGCGGCAGTGAGCCGTTCGAGCTGTAGCAGGCTGACTCCCACAAGCTCTGCGGCGGCCGGAGATTGCAACCCAGCCCCGATCCCGTGGGAGCGAGCTTGCTCGCGAAGGCATAGGTTCAGTCCCAGAAAAAGCGGTTGAATCAACTGACCTCTTCGCGAGCAGGCTCACTCCCACAGGGGTTGTGGTCGTTGCGCGTCTGCGCATGGGCCCAACATGAAACCTTCTACATCCAGCCACTCCGCGAAATACTTCGCGGCCAACCGCAGCTAAGGTAAGGGTCGTTCCTGAGCGGTTGTCTGTCGGGATGGAAAAGCCTTCGAAGCCTGACCCCCAACTGCCTATCGATAAAAACGGAGAAATCATGAAGACGTTAGTTGCTAAAGCCGCCCTGACCGGACTGCTCCTTGGAGCAAGCTTGCTGGCTCATGCCGACGATATGCCACGCACGGCATCACCCGCAGGGGCCGAGGTTTACATCATTTCGCCGAAGGATGGCGCGGTCGTCAACGGCGCCTTCAAGGTGCAGTTTGGCCTCAAAGGCATGGGCGTTGCGCCTGCAGGCGTCGATGTACCTGATACCGGTCATCACCACCTGTTGATCGACGTCAAAGATCAGCCCGACATGAACGCGCCGCTGCCAACGACCGACAACATCCGCCATTTCGGCAAAGGCCAAACCGAAACCGAGCTGAACCTGACGCCAGGGCAGCACACGCTCCAGTTGCTGGTGGGCGACAAGAATCACGTACCGCTGAATCCGCCGGTCGAGTCACAGAAGATCACCGTCACGGTGAAGTAGGGCGCTCAGCGCTCCAGAGTCACGGCTTGCGTTGCCAAGTGCCGACGGCTCGCCTGGGACCTGAAGGAGCCGGCTTGCTGGCGAAACGTTTTATTCATCCACCATGGATGTGTCTGACTTGACGCTTTCGCCAGCAAGCCGGCTCCTACAGGTCGGGTACGGCGCGCAGAGTGTATGGCGCATTCCGTTGTAGGAGGCGCTTGCCCGCGAATGCGGTGGGTCAGCGGTATACCCATAACTGACGAAACGCCTTCGCGGGCAAGCGCGCTCCTACAATTTGATCGCCGTAAGCAGGCGTGAATCCGTCCAATCCTCCATCGTGCGGCAAGCGTAGATTGGTCCAATTCTCCATCGTGCGGCAAGCGTGGGTCCGTCCAATTCTCCATCGCGCGGCGGGCGTGGATTGGTCCAATTCTCCATCGTGCGGCAAGCGTGGATTGGTCCAATTTTCCATCGTGCGGCAAGCGTGGGTCCGTCCAATTCTCCATCGTGTGGCTAACGTGGGTCTGTTCGATCCCCCGCGCGATGGCTGGCGTGGGCCGGTATCTCCAATCGTATGGCTCATCTCGATCTGTAGGAGCCGGCTTGCTGGCGAAGGCGTCGCTTCAAGTGCATTGATGGTGACTGGATAAACCGGTTCACAAACATCAGGACACGGCTGCTTGAGGCACAAAAAAAGGAGACCCGAAGGTCTCCTTTTGCACATTGAACGCTCGCGGTTTAGAACAGAACGCGGCTGCGGATGGTGCCTTTGATGTGCTGCAGCTTCTCTTGCGCCAGATCGGAATACTCGGCGTCGACGTCGATCACCACATAACCGACTTTCTCGTTGGTTTGCAGGAACTGGCCGGAGATGTTGATACCGTTTTCGGCGAAGACCTTGTTGATCTCCATCAGCACGCCCGGGATGTTCTCGTGGATGTGCAGCAGACGGTGCTTGCCCGGGTGAGCCGGCAGGGCCACTTCGGGGAAGTTGACCGAGGAAACCGACGTACCGTTGTCGCTGTATTTGACCAGCTTCTCTGCCACTTCCAGACCGATGTTGGCTTGCGCTTCGGCCGTCGAGCCACCGATGTGCGGTGTCAGGATGACGTTGTCCAGGCCGCGCAGCGGGCTTTCGAACACATCATCGTTGGAGCGTGGCTCAACCGGGAACACGTCGATGGCCGCGCCGATCAGGTGCTGATCCTTGATCGCGTCAGCCAGGGCGTCGAGCTCAACCACCGTGCCGCGTGCCGCGTTGATCAGGATGGCGCCCTTCTTCATGCCGCGAATTTCTTTTTCGCCGATCATCCACTGGGTTTCGCTGGTTTCCGGAACGTGCAGGGTGACGATGTCGGACATGCCCAGCAGCTCGTTCAGGCTGGACACCTGCGTAGCGTTACCCAGCGGCAGCTTGGTCAGGGTGTCGTAGAAATAAACCTGCATGCCCAGGCCTTCAGCCAGGACCGACAGCTGGGTGCCGATCGAGCCGTAGCCGATGATGCCGAGCTTCTTGCCACGAATTTCGAACGAGTTCGCGGCGCTCTTGATCCAGCCACCACGGTGGCAGGAAGCGTTTTTCTCCGGGATGCCGCGCAGCAGCAGGATGGCCTCGGCCAACACCAGCTCCGCCACCGAACGGGTGTTGGAGTAGGGGGCATTGAACACGGCGATACCGCGTTCGCGGGCTGCGTTGAGGTCAACCTGATTGGTACCGATGCAGAAGCAGCCCACCGCGACCAGTTTCTTGGCGCAATCGAACAGCTCTTCAGTCAGTTGGGTGCGGGAACGAATACCGATGAAATGAGCGTCGGCAATCTTTTCCTTCAGTTCGGCTTCCGGCAGAGACTTGGTGTGGTACTCGATGCTGGTGTAACCGGCGGACTTGAGGACGTCGACCGCGGACTGGTGGACGCCTTCGAGAAGAAGGAACTTGATCTTGCTCTTGTCGAGGGAAGTCTTGCTCATCTGCGTAAACCTGTGTCCCGGAGAGAAATGGCAGTAAGTGAAGCGCCCGCAAATCGGCCGAAAGCTCGTTTGGCGGGGGGCGTATGCTAGCATATGCACCCCGCGAAACACCCCATTCCTGGACGTGAGCCGTTCTCAGGATGACCATGAATTGTTCGAGAGTTCTGTTGATGACCCATCCTGCGCTGATAGATGAGCTGAAGACCCTGGTTGAGCCTGGCAAGGTGCTTACCGACGCCGATTCCCTCGAAACCTACGGCAAGGACTGGACCAAACATTTCGCCCCGGCGCCCACCGCCATCGTGTTCCCCAAGACCACCGAGCAGGTTCAGGCCATCGTCCGTTGGGCCAACGAACGCAAGGTTGCGCTGGTCCCTTCGGGTGGCCGTACCGGGTTGTCGGCCGCCGCCGTCGCCGCCAATGGCGAGGTGGTCGTTTCGTTCGATTACATGAACCAGGTGCTCGAACTCAACCTGACCGATCGCACCGCCATCTGCCAGCCAGGGGTGGTCACCAAGCAATTGCAAAATCTCGCGGAAGAAAACGGCCTGTATTACCCGGTCGATTTCGCCTCGTCCGGCTCCAGCAACATCGGCGGCAACATCGGCACCAACGCCGGCGGGATCAAAGTGATTCGCTACGGCATGACGCGTAACTGGGTGGCGGGCCTCAAGGTTGTCACGGGCAAGGGCGACCTGCTCGAACTGAACAAAGACCTCATCAAAAACGCCACCGGCTACGACATGCGGCAGCTGTTCATCGGCGCCGAAGGCACGCTCGGTTTCGTGGTCGAGGCGACCATGCGCCTGGATCGTGCCCCGAAAAACCTCACCGCGATGGTTCTCGGGACCACCGATTTCAACGCCATCATGCCGGTGCTGCACGCCTTCCAGAGCAAACTGGACCTGACCGCATTCGAGTTCTTCTCCGACAAGGCATTGGCCAAGGTCATGGCGCGCGGTGATGTGCCGTCGCCGTTTGAAACCGAATGCCCGTTCTACGCGCTGCTGGAGTTTGAAGCGACCACTGAAGAGGTGGCCAACCACGCGCTGGAAACCTTCGAGCACTGCGTCGAGCAGGGCTGGGTGCTTGACGGCGTGATGAGCCAGAGCGAACAGCAACTGCACAATCTGTGGAAGCTGCGCGAATACATTTCTGAAACCATCTCCCACTTCACGCCGTACAAGAACGACATCTCGGTCACCGTTTCAAAGGTCCCGGCGTTCCTCGCCGAAGTGGATGCGATCGTCGGCCAGCATTACCCGGATTTTGAAATCGTCTGGTTCGGGCACATTGGCGACGGCAATCTGCACCTGAACATCCTCAAGCCGGAAAACCTGAGCAAGGACGAATTCTTTGCCAAGTGCGCCACGGTGAACAAGTGGGTGTTCGAGATCGTGCAAAAGTACAACGGCTCGATTTCGGCCGAGCACGGCGTCGGCATGACCAAGCGTGACTATCTGCACTACAGCCGCTCGCCGGTTGAAATCGAATACATGAAGGCCGTCAAGGCAGCGTTCGATCCGAACGGCATCATGAACCCCGGTAAAATTTTCGCGCTGTAAGCGGTTTCCCTATTACAACAAGCTTCTCAGGAGCGCTCATGAGCTATCAGCACAAATACGTAGACGGCACCAAGGTTCATTTTCCGCTCGGCAAAGTGGTCTGCATCGGCCGTAATTACGCCGAGCACGCCAAGGAACTGGACAACCCGGTGCCGACCGAACCGTTGCTGTTCATCAAGCCAGGTAGCTGCGTGGTCGGGATCGAAGGCGGTTTCAGCATCCCGCAGGACCGTGGCTCGGTGCATTACGAAGCCGAGATCGTGGTGCTGATCGGCAAGCCGCTGAGCAAGAAACCGAGCCGTGAAGAAGTGCTCGATGCCATTTCCGGGTTCGCTCCGGGCCTGGACCTCACGCTGCGCGACGTGCAGTCGAAGCTGAAAGAAAAAGGCCTGCCGTGGGAAATCGCCAAGTCGTTTGACGGCGCAGCAGTGATCGCACCCTTTGTGTCGGCCGATACCTATCCCGACCTGACCGACATCGCGATCCGCCTGACCATCAACGGTGAAGTCCGTCAGGATGGCAACAGCAGCCACATGCTCAACCCGATTGTGCCGATGATCCAGCACATGGCCTCGCAGTTCTCCCTGCAAGCCGGTGACCTGATTATGACCGGCACACCTGCCGGTGTTGGCCCTTTCAACATTGGCGATGAAATCGTGCTGGAGCTGACAGGTCATAGCCGATTCGAAAGCGACGTCCGCGGATGACACAGCGCCAAAGCCGTGTGCGTTTCCGTTGGTGGTGGCTGCTTGTCGCCGCCTTGGTGATCCTCGCCAGCCTGTCCTTCGCCTGGCACTGGGATGATCGCGGTCTGTTGTGGCTGCGCGAGCATAACGTCACCTCGGCTGAGCGCGCGGCGGGCATCTGGTTGCCGGATTACAAGGTCGACATTGATGGCAAGCCGTTGGCGGGCATGGAAAAGGACGAGGCCTCGGATCTGTCTTACGACTCCGAGAGCAAAACCTTGTATTCGGTGATGGGCAAGAACCCCTTTCTCTCCGAGCTGACGCTCACCGGCGACGTCATCCGCAAGATTCCGCTGGTAGGCTGGGGCAACCCCGAGGGCGTGGCCGTGCTGGGCAAGGGTCTGATCGCCATCGTCGACGAGCGCCAGCACTTGATGACCATTGTCCAGGTCACGCCGGAGACCAAGAGCCTAAACCTCGCCGACTTCCCCAAGTACGACCTCGGTGTGTCCAAAGATCAGAACAAGGCCTTTGAAGGCATCGCCTGGGACCCTCGGGACCAACAATTCCTGTTTGGCGAAGAACGCCCCCCTGCGCTGTACAGCTGGAAGGCCGACGGCAGCAGTGAGGTCAAGGGTGAAAAGCGCAAGCTGATCAACGACAACCTCATCGTGCGTAACCTGTCTTCGTTGTTTGCCGACCAGAAGACGGGGCACTTGCTGGTGTTGTCCGCCGAGTCGCACATGCTGTTGGAGCTGGACGGGCACGGGAACGAGGTTAGCTTTATGACGCTCCTGAGCGGATTCAATGGCCTGCGCCAGACCATTCCGCGTGCCGAAGGCGTAGCCATGGACGAGAACGGCACCATTTACATGGTCAGCGAGCCGAATCTCTTTTATACCTTCAAGCGTCAGTGACCGACGCCCGACCTTCCGGGCAAACCTGGCCGACCCCAGGTTGCGCTCGGGAAACGCAAACGAGATGCGACGCAGGTTCAGTTTGGCTTCAGAATACGGTGCTATTAAAGCCGCCCCACTGAAGTCGAGCCCCTTGCATGCGTCGTGTGTCCCCGTTTCAGACCGTTGTGCTCACCCTGGCTGTGGTGTTGATCCTCACGGCCTCTTTTTTTCTGGCACGCGAATACCGGGTCATCGAGCGCCTCTGGTTCAACTGGTACGTTTTCTGGCAATCCAGCGATGCCCAGGCGTTGGGCCTTGATGATTATGAAGTCGTGATCGAGGCGCGCGCCATTGATGGGCTTGAGTACAACGTCTCGGCCCTCAGCTTTGATCCCCAACGCAAAACTCTCTTCACAGTCACCAACAAAGACCCGGAACTGGTCGAACTTAGCCTCGAAGGGCGGATCCTGAGAAGGATTCCGTTGACGGGTTTCGGTGATGCCGAGGCTGTCGAATACATCAGCCCCGGCATTTACGTTATCAGTGACGAGCACAGCCAGCGCCTGATCAAGGTGCATCTGGATGACGACACCACTTTCCTTGATGCGGCCGATGCCGAGCAGCTGACACTGGGTATCGACGCCGGCGGCAACAATGGCTTCGAGGGCCTGGCTTACGACAATCAGGGTCGTCGCTTGTTCGTCGCCAAAGAGCGGCGGCCGGTGCAGATCATCGAAGTGCGCGGCTTCCCCGACGCTGGCACGGATTCACCGAACATTCTGGAAGTGACGTCCAGCAAGGAGCGGGACGCGGGGCTGTTTGTGCGCGACCTTTCCAGCTTGCAGTTCGATGAGCGCAGCGGGCATTTGCTGGCGCTGTCTGATGAATCTCGGCAAATTCTGGAGCTTGATACGCAGGGCAAGCCGGTCGGCAACGTGTCACTGACCAAGGGCAGCATGGGCCTGAGCAAGAGCGTGCCCCAAGCGGAGGGCATCGCGATGGGCGACGACGGCACCTTGTACGTCGTCAGCGAGCCGAATCTGTTTTACGTGTTCAAGAAGCGCTGAGGCCAAGGCATCTCCGGAAGGATTTGCCTGGCCCGCAACAATCAACGCTTGAGGGTTTTCACGCCTTCTTGCGTGCCCAGCAGCAGCAAATCTGCCGAGCGCGCAGCGAACAGGCCGTTGGTGACGACGCCGACGATGTTGTTGATCTGCGCTTCCACCTCGACCGGGTTGCTGATGTTCATGTTGTGCACATCGAGGATGATGTTGCCGTTGTCGGTCAGCACACCTTCGCGATAAACCGGGTCGCCACCCAGTTTCACCAACTGGCGGGCCACGTGGCTACGGGCCATCGGGATCACTTCGACGGGCAGGGGGAACGCACCCAGTACCGACACCAGCTTGCTGCCATCGGCGATGCAAATAAACGTTCTGGCGACAGCAGCGACGATTTTCTCGCGGGTGAGGGCTGCGCCGCCGCCCTTGATCAGGTTCAGGTGTTCGTCGCTTTCGTCGGCGCCGTCGACATAAAACTCAAGGTCGCTGACCGTATTCAGCTCGTACACCGGAATGCCGTGCCCCTTCAGGCGCGCGGCCGTGGCGTCAGAGCTGGCGACTGCGCCGTCAAACGCGCCTTTGTGCCGGGCCAGTGCGTCGATGAAGCAGTTGGCGGTAGAGCCGGTGCCGACGCCCACGATGCTTTTGTCGTCCAGCTTCGGAAGGATGAAATCGACCGCGGCTTGGGCAACGGCCTGTTTGAGTTGATCCTGGGTCATGCGAGGTGGGCTCCGGTTATGAATGACAAACTGAAAGAGCGCGCTTGCCCGCAAAGGGCGTTGCAGGGGCGACGAATCGGCGACCGCGCAGGGGGTCGTTCGATTTCAGCCCATTCCTGGCGCGCTGCAACAGTGGAATGACGATAACGCTTGGGGGCGGCAGTATAACGACATGCCCTCATCAAAGCCTGAGTCTTGGTGTGGTCGTACGTGAGGTCGAGGGGTAGACTTCCGGGCCTTGCCCCTTCGCCAGTGATCTTTCCCCGATGCTCGAACACTACGTCAAGAAAATCCTCAACTCCCGTGTCTACGACGTCGCCGTGGAAACCCCGCTGCACGCCGCTCGCCAGCTGTCCGAGCGCCTGGGCAATCAGGTGCTGCTCAAGCGCGAAGATTTGCAGCCGGTGTTCTCGTTCAAGATTCGCGGCGCGTACAACAAGCTCGCCCAATTGAGCCCGGAAGAGCTGGCGCGTGGCGTGGTCACGGCGTCGGCTGGCAACCACGCGCAGGGCCTGGCGCTGGCGGCGAAGACCCTGGGCGTGTCGGCGACCATCGTGATGCCCAAGACCACCCCGGAAATCAAGATCGAAGGCGTCCGCTCACGCGGCGGAAAGGTCGTACTGCACGGCGACTCATTTCCCGAGGCGCTGGCGCATTCGCTGCAGCTGGTCGAGGAACACGGCTACGTTTACGTCCACCCGTATGACGACCCCGACACCATTGCCGGGCAAGGCACTGTGGCAATGGAGATCCTGCGTCAACATCAGGGCCCGCTGGACGCCATATTCGTCCCGGTGGGTGGCGGCGGGTTGATCGCCGGCATTGCGGCGTACGTGAAATACCTGCGCCCGGAGATCAAGGTGATCGGCGTGGAGCCGGACGATTCCAACTGCCTGCAGCAGGCGATGGCTTACGGCGAGCGGGTGGTCTTGCAGCAGGTCGGGCTGTTTGCCGATGGGGTGGCCGTGGCGCAGATCGGCCATCACACCTTCGAGATCTGCAAGGACTACGTCGATGAGGTGATCACCGTCAGCACCGACGAGATTTGCGCGGCGATCAAGGACATCTACGACGATACCCGTTCAATCACCGAACCCTCCGGCGCCCTGGGCGTGGCCGGGATCAAGAAGTACACCGAGCAATACGAAGTCACCGGGCAGACGTTTGTCGCCATCGACTCCGGCGCCAACGTCAATTTCGACCGTTTGCGTCATGTGGCAGAGCGCGCCGAGCTGGGCGAAGGCCGCGAAGCCATCATTGCCGTGACCATTCCGGAACAGCCGGGCAGCTTCAAGGCGTTCTGCGAGGCCATCGGAAAGCGGCAGATCACCGAATTCAACTACCGCTACCACACCGATCGCGAAGCGCACATCTTTGTCGGCGTGCAGACCCACCCCGACACCGACCCGCGCAAGGCCTTGATCGCAAGCCTCACCGAGCAGGGCTTCCCGGTGCTCGACCTCACCGACAACGAACTGGCCAAGCTGCATTTACGCCACATGGTGGGTGGCCATTCGGAGCGGGTTAACGACGAGGTGGTGATGCGTTTTGAATTCCCCGAGCGGCCGGGCGCGCTGTTCAACTTTCTCAACAAGCTGGGCGGTCGGTGGAATATCTCGATGTTCCACTACCGCAACCATGGCTCGGCGGATGGACGAGTGGTCGCGGGCCTGGTGGTGCCGGAGGACGAACGGCATCTGGTGCCGCAGGCGCTGGCCGAGATTGGCTATCCGTACTGGGACGAAACCAGGAACCCTGCGTACAAGCTGTTTTTGGGGTGATGGCCGACGAACATAATCTGCCCGCACCCTTAACATCGCCTGACCCAACGCCTTCGCGGGCAAGCGCGCTCCTACACGGGATCTGCGGCGAATGACGTATCGACGGGTACGCATGCGTACAGGGGATCTGCGGCGAATGCCATATCGGTGGGGAATGACGTCCGTAGGAGCCGGCTTGCTGGCGAACGCAATCTTGCAGCGCCATCATCTTTGCCTGACACATCGCATCGCGGGCAAGCGCGCTCCTACAGGGAATCTGCGGCGAATGACATATTGGCAGGGGGAACGCGATCCGTAGGGGCCGGCTTGCTGGCGAATGCATTCTTCCAGCGGCATCATCGTTGTCTGACACACCGCATCGCGGGCAAGCGCGCTCCTACACGGGGTCTGCAGCGAACGACGTATCGACGGGGCGCACGCGTGTACACGGGATCTCCGGCGGATGACGTATCGACGGGGTACGCGCGCGTAAACGGGATCTGCGGCGAATGACGTATCGGTGGGAAATGACGTCCGTAGGAGCCGGCTTGCTGGCGAATGCGATTCACCATTCACAATTCACCGTTGAGGTTGTTGGGCTCCGGGCATTCGCCGGCACGCCGGCTACGGTTGCATTCCCTTCAACCGGTACACACGGCCGCAACCGACGATGTGTTGCTACGCTTCAAACACCGCTAGATACAGGGATACGAACACAATGGAACACTTTGCTGCACTGAAAATCCTGCACGTCGTCAGTACGGTGCTGCTGTTCATCTGCGCGCTGGCATTGACGGTGTGGATCGTGCGCGGGCGTCGTGCGGGCGATGCGACGGTGCAGAACCGAGCCATGCAGCGGCCTTGGGTGTTTGTCTGGCTTTTAATGGGTTTGTGTTTGCTGAGCCTGCCAATCAGCGGTTGGTGGCTGGTCCACTTCGCAGGCTGGCCATTGGGGCAAACCTGGCTGCTGGCGGCGAGCGTGTTGTATCTATTCGGCGCATTGAGCTGGGCGTGGCTGGCCGTGCGGGTCAATCGCCTGCGGCGACCCGCCATTGTCGGCAACACCCGGTTTACGCTGGCCCTGGCGGTGTTCAGCGTCGTCTGTTTCGTTACGATTGCCGGACTGATGGGCGCCAAGCCGGTGTAGGGCGCCTCGCCCCTTAACTCCGCGTCAAGTAGATGTTTCGCGGGTAAGCGCGCTCCTGCGTCCCGCTGCGGTCTCTTGCAGGAGCGCGCTTACCCGCGAAGCTCTTCAATCCCGCAGTGAAATCACCGGCCAGCCGCGGCGGGTGGCCTCGGCGCGCAGCTTTTCATCAGGATCAACCGCGACCGGATTAGCCACTTGCTCCAGCAGTGGCAAATCATTCATCGAATCACTGTAGAACCAACTGTCGTTCAGGTTGAAGCGGTTCTCTTCGATCCAGCGGTTCAGACGTGTCACTTTGCCCTCGCGGAAGCACGGCACGTCGGTGGTCCGACCGGTGTAGCGGCCATCGACCACCTCGCACTCGGTTGCCAGCAGCGTGTCGATTCCCAACCGTGCAACGATAGGCGCGGTCACAAAGCGGTTGGTGGCCGTAATCACTACCAGCTTGTCGCCGGCATCGCGGTGTTTGGCGATGAGCGCCATGGCCTTGGGCAGGATCAATGGCTCGATGCAGTCACGCATGAATGCCTGATGCCACTGGTCAAGCTGCGCCATATCAGTACGGCCCAGAATCTCCAGACTGAAATTCAGGTAGTCGGTCAGGTTCAGCGTGCCGGCCAGATAATCCTGATAAAAGGCATCGTTGCGTGCCTTGTAGGCCGCGCCATCCAGAATGCCGCGTTCACACAGGTAATCGCCCCAGGCGTGGTCGCTGTCGCCGCCGAGAAGGGTGTTGTCGAGGTCGAACAGGGCCAGACGCATGAGCTTTACTCGCTGAAATATCAGAAAAAAGAGCACAAGAATACGAGGTTTGCCCAAGAGATCGCATCTATTAATGCGCTTGCCACGATAAGCTGTCGCAGCCTCGTTGCTGCCTTCACGATCTTTGTGGAACAATGCGACGACATGCGTTTGCGAGGTTGTGGCCGTGATCGACCCCGATGGTTTTCGCCCTAATGTCGGGATAATTCTGACAAATGATGTTGGCCAGGTCTTGTGGGCTCGGCGCATCAATCAAGACGCCTGGCAGTTTCCGCAGGGGGGTATCAACCCTCAGGAGACGCCGGAAGACGCGCTTTACCGTGAATTGAATGAAGAAGTCGGGCTGGAACGGCATGATGTTGAAATTCTTGCCTGCACCCGTGGTTGGTTGCGCTATCGTCTGCCGCAACGACTGGTCCGTACCCACAGTCAGCCGCTGTGCATCGGCCAGAAGCAAAAATGGTTTCTCCTGCGCCTGATCTCCGACGAGCAGCGGGTGCGGATGGATTTGACCGGCAAACCGGAGTTCGATGGCTGGCGTTGGGTCAGTTATTGGTATCCGTTGGGCCAGGTGGTGACATTCAAGCGCGAGGTATATCGCCGCGCACTCAAAGAGCTTGCCCCGCGCCTGTTGGCGCGCGACTGACACGGAGTTCGACCCCGAGCCATGCTCAATACGCTGCGCAAGATCGTCCAGGAAGTTAACTCCGCCAAGGATCTAAAGGCGGCGTTGGGCATTATTGTGTTACGCGTCAAAGAGGCGATGAGCAGCCAGGTCTGCTCGGTCTACCTGCTCGACCCCGAATTGAACCGCTTTGTGCTGATGGCCACCGAAGGCCTGAACAAGCGCTCGATCGGCAAGGTGAGCATGGCCCCGAACGAGGGCCTTGTGGGTCTGGTCGGTACGCGCGAAGAACCGCTTAACCTCGAAAATGCCGCCGATCACCCCCGTTATCGCTATTTTGCGGAGACCGGCGAAGAGCGCTACGCCTCCTTCCTGGGCGCGCCGATTATCCACCACCGGCGGGTTGTCGGGGTGCTGGTCATCCAGCAGAAGGAGCGGCGTCAGTTCGACGAGGGCGAAGAAGCCTTTCTGGTCACGATGAGCGCGCAGCTCGCCGGCGTTATTGCCCACGCGGAGGCCACCGGGTCGATTCGCGGGCTGGGTCGGCAGGGCAAGGGGATTCAGGAAGCCCGATTTGTCGGCGTCCCGGGCTCGCCGGGTGCTGCGGTCGGTACCGCACTGGTCATGCTGCCGCCTGCTGACCTTGAAGTGGTGCCGGACAAGACCGTCACCGATATTACCGCCGAGCTAAAGCTATTCCAGACCGCGCTGGAAGGCGTTCGCAATGATATGCGTACCCTTTCGGCAAAGTTGGCCACACAGTTGCGCCCGGAAGAGCGAGCGCTGTTCGATGTGTACCTGATGATGCTCGACGATGCCTCGCTCGGCAGCGAAGTGACCAATGTCATCAAGACTGGCCAGTGGGCACAGGGCGCCTTGCGATCTGTAGTCAACGAACACGTCAAACGCTTCGAGCTGATGGACGACGCCTACCTGCGTGAACGTGCATCGGACGTGAAAGACCTCGGTCGCCGCCTGCTCGCCTATCTTCAGGAAGCGCGGCAGCAAACCCTGGTTTACCCCGACAACACCATTTTGGTCAGCGAAGAGCT
This sequence comes from Pseudomonas lutea, assembly GCF_000759445.1. Classification (NCBI taxonomy): domain Bacteria; kingdom Pseudomonadati; phylum Pseudomonadota; class Gammaproteobacteria; order Pseudomonadales; family Pseudomonadaceae; genus Pseudomonas; species Pseudomonas lutea. Next base: position 1,451,431 of record NZ_JRMB01000002.1, on the reverse strand, counting down.
GTCGCCTGCCATGCTCGGCGAAGTGCCGGAAGGCAAGCTGGTGGGTCTGATCTCGGTACTCGGCTCGGGCAACTCCCACGTTGCCATTCTTGCCCGTGCCATGGGCATCCCCACCGTCATGGGTGTGGTGGATCTGCCGTATTCTAAAGTCGACGGCATCGAGCTGATCGTCGATGGCTACCACGGTGAGGTCTTCACCAACCCCTCCGAGATTCTCAAAAAGCAGTATTCGGTCGTCGTTGAAGAAGAGCGGCAGCTCTCTCAAGGCCTTGATGCGCTGCGCGAGTTACCGTGCGTGACACTTGACGGTCATCGCATGCCGTTGTGGGTCAACACCGGCCTGCTGGCTGACGTGGCACGTGCGCAGCAGCGCGGCGCGGAAGGGGTCGGGCTGTATCGCACCGAAGTGCCCTTCATGATCCAACAGCGCTTTCCCAGTGAAAAAGAACAGCTGGCGATCTATCGCGAGCAACTGGCGGCCTTCCACCCGCTGCCCGTGACAATGCGAACCCTGGACATCGGTGGCGACAAATCGCTGTCGTACTTTCCGATCAAGGAAGAAAACCCGTTCTTGGGCTGGCGCGGCATCCGCGTGACGCTGGATCACCCGGAAATCTTCCTGGTGCAGACTCGCGCAATGCTCAAGGCCAGCGAAGGCCTCAACAACCTGCGCATTCTGCTGCCGATGATTTCCGGTACCCATGAAACCGAAGAGGCGCTGCACCTTATCCACCGTGCGTGGGGCGAAGTGCGCGACGAAGGCACCGATGTGCCGATGCCGCCGGTTGGGGTGATGATCGAAGTGCCCGCAGCGGTCTACCAGACCCGTGAGCTGGCGCGTCAGGTGGATTTCCTGTCGGTCGGTTCCAATGACCTGACTCAGTATCTGCTGGCGGTCGACCGAAACAACCCGCGGGTGGCCGATCTGTACGATTACCTGCATCCAGCGGTGCTGCAGGCGTTGCAGAGCGTGGTGCGCGACGCCCACGCCGAAGGCAAGCCAGTGAGCATCTGCGGTGAAATGGCCGGTGATCCAGCGGCAGCCGTGCTCCTGATGGCGATGGGCTTCGACAGTCTGTCAATGAACGCCACCAATTTGCCGAAAGTGAAATGGATGCTGCGTCAGATCAACCTGAGCATGGCCAAGGATCTCTTGGCCCAGTTGATGAAAAACGACAACCCGCAAGTCATCAGCAGTTCGTTGCAACTGGCGCTGAGGAACCTGGGGCTGTCGCGGATGATCAACCCGGGGTCCGTAAAAGGGCATTGAGGGTTGGTTGGCTGCTATCCGTAGGAGCCGGCTTGCTGGCGAACGCGGTGAATCAGCCGCCTTTACAGTGCCTGACACACCCGGTTCGCCAGCAAGCCGGCTCCTACAGTGAGTACTTTTACAGTATCGGTTAAATCTCCAGATCCACCTCGCCCAGCCTCCCGCCACACGGCCCGAAGCTGCGCTCGATCAGGCGTCGGCTGCCGTCGGCATTTGCCACCAATACCGTACTTGCCCGTGTGCCGTAATTGGGGCTGGCGATAAATACGCTCGACAACAACTTCTCCGTTGCAATACCCACACCCGTGCTGGGCAGTTCGGCTTCTGGCGCTGGAGTGCCGTCTGCAAGCAGGTCGAATAACCTTTCCGGCCGTGGATCCTGCAACTGCGCGGACAGCGCCGCTTTGGCCTTGACCAACTTCGGCCATGGCGTATCCAGCCCTGCGTTGGAAACGCCGTACAGCCCCGGCGCCAGGCGGCGAGGTTCGGGGTCGCCTGAGTGAAGGAAATGCAGTTGCTCATGATCCCCCACGATCAGATTGAATCCGCTGTACTCCGCTGATCGCCCCGCGACATCCTGCAAATACGCCTCGACAGACACATCACTGGTTAAAAAACGAGCAACCAGTTCCCCCCGTGAGCGCCGACCAGGCGGCTTGCCTGGCTCGCGGATATTGGTCAGCGCGGCGAAACGTCCGTTGGCGTTGATGCCCAGCCAAGTCCCGCCCGCTTCCAGGTCCCGCCCTGCGTACACCTCTGGCGCATCTTCCCACTGTGCCAACGGCAGCGTCGGGCGCGCGTAAAACTCGTCGCGATTGGCCGCCAGAATAAGAGGTTGAGCCTGCGATGGCCGCCAGGCAAACACGATAAGGCACATGGATGACTCCTTTTTGCGCCACTTTACCCACCCTGCAGGCCGACATCCATCGCGCGCCGCTAGAGCGGATCGGCGCGGTCCGGTAACATGCCGCACTGCTTTTTTGGGATGCCCGGTGAGAAGCTGTGGTGACATCACCGGCATGCAGCGTCCCCATCGAGGTCGCCGCTGCACAGATTTCATGATTATTGGGTGGCACGACCTGCACCGCCGCCGCATAGTTCTGCCTCGTCGCTCAATGAGCGCTTCTATTTCAAGGAGTCGCAATGCTGCCTTACCCGCAGATTGACCCGGTAGCCGTGGCCATCGGTCCGCTGCAAATTCATTGGTACGGCCTGATGTATCTGGTCGGTATCGGCAGTGCCTGGTACCTGGCCTCCCGTCGCTTGAATCGCTTTGATCCGACCTGGACCAAGGAAAAGCTCTCGGACATGATCTTTTGGGTGGCCATGGGCGTTATCGTCGGCGGGCGGCTCGGTTACGTGTTGTTTTATGACCTGCCCAACTACATCGCCAATCCGCTGCTCATCTTTGAGGTGTGGAAGGGCGGGATGGCGTTCCACGGCGGCTTTATTGGCGTGATGATCGCGACGTACTGGTTCGGCAAACGCAACGGCAAGTCGTTCTTCCAGCTCATGGACTTTATCGCGCCGCTGGTGCCGATTGGTCTGGGGGCCGGGCGTATCGGCAACTTCATCAATGCCGAGTTGTGGGGCAAACCCACTGATCTGCCCTGGGCCATGGTATTCCCGCCTTACAGCGATCCCGCGCAGTTGGCGCGCCACCCGTCACAGCTCTATCAGTTCGCGCTTGAAGGCGTGGCGTTGTTCGCGATTCTGTATTTCTATTCCCGCAAGCCGCGTCCGACCATGGCGGTGTCCGGCATGTTCGCGCTGTTTTACGGCATCTTCCGCTTTGTGGTGGAGTTCGTTCGCGTGCCGGACGCGCAGCTTGGTTATCTCGCCTGGGGCTGGGTCACCATGGGGCAGATCCTCAGCCTGCCGATGATCATTGGCGGTCTGGTGCTGATCTGGCTCGCTTATCACCGCGCACCCGCTGCCAACAACGCTGCAGCTTGACGCCACCCATGCTGAACGCCGGGCCCCGAGGTCCGGTGGATTCACCGAAACAGAGGGCCTTTGGTCATGAAGCAATACCTTGAGCTGTTACAGGACGTGATCGACAACGGCACCCGCAAGGGCGACCGTACCGGCACCGGTACCACGGCGGTGTTTGGTCGTCAGATCCGCCATAACCTGGCCAACGGCTTCCCGCTGCTGACTACCAAAAAGCTGCACTTCAAGAGCATCGCCAACGAGCTGATCTGGATGCTCAGCGGCAACACCAATACCAAATGGCTCAACGAAAACGGGGTGACCATCTGGGACGAGTGGGCCACCGAAGACGGCGACCTGGGCCCGGTATATGGCGCCCAATGGACAGGCTGGCCCACCAAGGATGGCGGCAAGATCAACCAGATCGACTACATGGTCGATTGCCTGAAGAACAACCCCAACAGTCGCCGTATCCTGTTCCATGGCTGGAATACCGAATACCTGCCGGACGAGAAGCTGTCCCCTCAGGAAAACGTCAAGGCCGGGCGCCAGGCCCTCGCGGTGTGCCATCTGCTGTATCAGGCATTTGTCGCGGACGGCAAGCTGTCCATGCAGCTGTACATTCGCAGCTCTGACGTGTTCCTCGGCTTGCCGTACAACATCGCCGCACTGGCGTTGCTGACCCACATGCTGGCGCAGCAGTGCGATCTGATCCCCCACGAGATCATCGTCAGCCTGGGTGACACCCACGCGTACTCCAATCACGAAGAACAGATCGCCACGCAGCTAACGCGTACCCCAAGACAGCTCCCGCAGTTGAACATCAAGCGTCGCCCGGACAGCATCTACGATTACCGTTTCGAAGATTTCGAAATCGTAGGCTACGACGCTGATCCAAGTATCAAGGCGCCCGTCGCGGTTTGATGGCGGCACCCGTTTCGGTGGGCTCACCGCCCATCATGGGTGCGGGCTATCGATCAATCGTTAGTCGATTGAAAACCTCTATTCCCTCAGTGCGCAGTGACAATGAGCTTAAGCGCGCTGATATCTCTATCTTTCTCCCCATCGGACAGCCAACGGTCGACCTCATCAAAGGTCGCCCGAGACAGAACTTTGTGGAGTAGCACGCATGAGCAACAAACTGACGACCGCTTTCGGCGCCCCTGTAGTCGATAACCAGAACATCCAGACAGCCGGCCCGCATGGCCCCGCGCTGCTGCAAGACGTCTGGTTCCTCGAAAAGCTTGCGCATTTCGATCGTGAGGTCATCCCGGAGCGTCGCATGCACGCCAAAGGTTCTGGCGCATTTGGCACCTTCACGGTTACCCACGACATCACCCGTTATACCCGCGCCAAGCTCTTCTCCGAGATTGGCAAAACCACTGAAATGTTTGCCCGGTTCTCCACCGTTGCCGGTGAGCGCGGCGCTGCCGACGCCGAACGTGACATTCGCGGTTTCGCGCTCAAGTTCTACACCGAAGAAGGCAACTGGGACATGGTCGGCAACAACACGCCGGTATTTTTCCTGCGCGACCCGCTGAAGTTTCCCGACCTGAACCACGCGGTCAAACGCGATCCGCGCACCGGTATGCGCAGCGCTGAAAACAATTGGGACTTCTGGACCCAGTTGCCTGAAGCGCTGCACCAGGTAACCGTTGTCATGAGCGAGCGTGGCATCCCGCGCAGCTACCGTGAGATGCACGGGTTCGGCAGCCATACCTACAGCTTCCTGAATGCGCAGCACGAGCGTTTCTGGGTCAAGTTCCACTTCGTTTCGCAGCAGGGCATCGCCAACCTGACCGACGCGGAAGCGCAGGATCTGGTGGGTCGTGATCGTGAGTCGCATCACCGCGATCTGTACGAAAACATCGAGCAGGGCAACTTCCCGCGCTGGAAGCTGTTCGTGCAAATCATGCCGGAGAAAGAAGCGGGCTCGTACCCCATCAACCCGTTCGACCTGACCAAGGTCTGGCCAAAAGGCGACTACCCGCTGATCGAAGTCGGCGTTGTGGAACTGAACCGCAACCCGGAGAACAACTTCGCCGACGTCGAGCAGGCAGCATTTGCCCCGTCCAACGTGGTACCCGGCATCAGTTTCTCGCCCGACAAGATGCTTCAGGGACGCCTGTTTTCCTACGGCGATGCCCAGCGCTATCGCTTGAGCGTCAACCATCATCAGATTCCGGTGAACTCGCCACGCGCTGCGCTGCACGTGAACAGCTACCATCGGGACGGGCTGATGCGCATCGACGGTAACCGTGGCGGCATGACCTCGTACGAGCCTAACACCAAGGGTGCGTTTCAGGAGCAACCGGACTTCAGAGAGCCGCCACTGTCCATTGAAGGTGCGGCAGGTCACTGGAACCACCGGGTTGACGGCGATTACTACTCGCAGCCGGGCAATCTGTTCCGCTTGATGAACGCGCGTGAAAAGCAGTCGCTGTTCGACAACACCGCCCGCTCTCTGCGTGGTGTGTCAGCGCCGATCATCCAGTTGCACATCGAGCACTGCTCGATGGCTGATCCTGAATACGGGATTGGCGTGGCGGCGGCGGTTGAGCGTATTCACAACGCTTGATGCTGGCTGAATGCAAAGCCCCCGGCTGAAGAGGCCGGGGGCTTTTTTATGGGCGCGGTTTAATGCGGTTGCAGGCTGAACCAGGGTCATTGCACGGATCGGTGTCGTACGTAAATTTTTTAGGAGCCGGCTTGCTGGCGAACGCGATAAGCCTGAAACGGGGATGTCGCCTGACACAATGGGTTCGCCAGCAAGCCGGTTCCTACAGACCCAGTCGGACGCAGCATCCGTGAGCAGAAGGGATCAGGACGGCCGCGGCATCCGGTCAATGCCCGTGGCTACGGCCTACGTGGGAGTGCTCGACATCTGCCGCGACGACGCTTCCGCTGATTTCCAGTCGATCAAGAATCCCGCAATGGTCCGGCGCGCCTTCGCTGCAGCGTTGGCGCAAGTCCACCAATTGCTGCTGCAGGGCTTGCAGGCTCGCCACTCGTGCGTTCACGTGCTGGATGTGCTCATCGATCAAGGCGTTGACGTTTTCGCACTGATCCTGCGGGCTGTCGCGCAACGCCAACAGGCTACGAATTTCGTCCAACGTCATGTCCAGGCTGCGGCAGTTGCGGATGAACGTCAGCCGCTCAACGTGTTCCTGGGTGTATAGCCGGTAATTGCCATCACTGCGCGCGGGTTCGCTGAGCAGACCCTCGCGCTCGTAGTACCGGATGGTTTCCACCGGACAATCAGTGAGTTTTGCCAGTTCGCCGATTTTGAATGAAGGGTTCATGCACAAAGTTCTCAACGGGAGGCTTGACCCTATAGTGGCTACAGGGTGTTCACTTGGCAACACGCACACCTAGAGACTCAACCCATGAGTGACTCTGTACACAAATCTTCCACGCAAAAACCTGCTCACGATACTCACAATCATCACGAGCACGAGCACGAGCACGAGCACGAGCACGAGCACGAGCACGAGCACGCTGTGCGTGACCACGCCGCTCACCAGCACGCTGGTCACGACCACGGGCAATCAAGACTCACGCCGGTGCAGAAACACGACCACGCTGCCCACGCTTGCTGCTCTCACGACAGCGCGCCCGCCGTCGTAACCATCGATGGTGCGTCAGGCGCCGAGGGTCAGCTCAGCAGTTTCCGCATTGAAGCCATGGATTGCCCTACCGAGCAGACACTGATCCAGAACAAGCTCGGCAAGATGAAGGGCATCCAGAAGCTCGAATTCAACCTCATCAACCGCGTGCTGGGCGTGTGGCATGAGCTGCCGTCGACCGACCCTATCCGCGACGCCATTGGCGCGCTGGGCATGCAGGCCGACCTGATCGAGGAAGGTACGGACAAGGAAACCGCTTCACTGCCGCCAGCCAACAAACCCTGGTGGCCGCTGGCGCTGTCGGGCGTTGCGGCGTTGGCCGCTGAAGGCATCCACTTCACCGAAGCGGCACCGACGTGGGTGGTTGCCATTGTCGCGCTGATTGCCATTTTCAGCGGAGGCCTTACCACTTACAAAAAGGGCTGGATTGCCCTGAAGAACTTCAATCTCAACATCAACGCGCTGATGAGCATTGCGGTCACCGGCGCAGTGCTGATCGGGCAATGGCCGGAAGCTGCCATGGTGATGTTTCTGTTCACTGTCGCCGAGTTGATCGAGGCCAAATCGCTGGACCGCGCCCGAAACGCCATCGGCGGTCTGATGCAGCTGACCCCGGAAGCTGCGACGGTGCAGCAGAACGGCGAGTGGCTTGAGCTTGACGTAAAAAACGTCGTGTTGGGCAGCGTCGTCCGCGTCAAGCCGGGCGAGCGCATCGGCCTGGACGGTGAAGTGGTGGCGGGGCAGTCGTCCATTGATCAGGCACCCATCACCGGCGAAAGTCTGCCGGTGGAGAAGACCGTGGGCGACAAGGTCTTCGCCGGGACGATCAACCAAGCCGGCTCGCTGGACTACAAAGTGACTGCCGCAGCCGGCAACTCGACGCTGGCGCGAATCATCCATGCCGTCGAAGCAGCGCAGGGCGCGCGAGCCCCCACACAGCGATTCGTCGACCGTTTCTCCAAGGTCTATACGCCTGCAGTGTTCGCTTTGGCACTGGCGATCGCAATCATCCCGCCGCTATTCATGGGCGCAGTGTGGTTCGACTGGATCTACCGCGCGTTGGTGCTGTTGGTGGTCGCATGCCCGTGTGCTTTGGTGATTTCGACGCCGGTGACCATTGTCAGCGGGCTCGCAGCGGCGGCGCGCAAAGGGATTTTGGTCAAGGGTGGCGTCTATCTGGAAATGGGGCACAGGCTCGATTATCTGGCCCTCGACAAAACCGGAACCCTTACCCACGGCAAGCCGGTGCAGACCGACTATGTGTTGCTTGACCCGTCCCTGGGCGAGCAGGCAGTGGCGATTTCCGCGAGCCTGGCCGGCCGCTCGGATCATCCGGTGTCTCAAGCGATTGCCAAGGCGGCGCAAGATGGCGCCCCGTTGCCGGTGGAAGCGTTCGAGGCCCTTGCGGGTCTTGGCGTGAAGGGCGAGGTGCAGGGGCGCGTGTACCACTTGGGCAATCATCGTCTGGTGCATGAGGCCGGGTATTGTTCGCCGCAGCTCGAAGCGCAGCTTGAAGCGCTGGAGAGCGAGGGCAAAACCGTGGTGCTGCTGTTCGATGCTTCAGGACCTCTAGCCTTGTTTGCGGTTGCCGATACGGTCAAGGACAGCAGCCGTGAAGCCATCTCGCAGCTGCACGCCCTGGGCGTGAAGACGATGATGCTGACGGGCGATAACCCGCACACCGCCAAAGCGATCGCGGCCCAAGTGGGCATAGATCAGGCGCAGGGCAATCTGCTGCCCACTGACAAGCTGCAGGCCATCGAAGCCTTGTACGCGCAGAACCATCGGGTGGGCATGGTCGGCGACGGCATCAACGACGCACCGGCGCTGGCCCGGGCCGAGATTGGTTTTGCCATGGCGGCAGCGGGTACGGACACGGCCATCGAGACCGCTGATGTGGCGCTGATGGACGATGATCTGCGCAAGATTCCTGCGTTCATTCGCCTCTCGCGCGATACCGCTGCAGTGCTCAAGCAGAACATCGCGCTGGCGCTGGTGATCAAGGTTATCTTTCTGGGCATTACCTTCGCCGGCATGGCCACCATGTGGATGGCCGTGTTCGCCGACATGGGTGTGAGTCTGCTGGTGGTGTTCAACGGGCTGCGATTGTTGAAGAAGTAGCCCTAGGTCGTGCTGACGATGATCGTGCCCACGCTCCGCGAGATATGCACTCAGCGAGTATCCGGATGCTGCAAACAACCGTAGGAGCCGGCTTGCTGGCGAAGGCATTGGTTCAGTCACTGCTTTGTCGACTGACACACCGTGTTCGCGGGCAAGCGCGCTCCTACACCGGCTCAGCTTCGGGTGAAGGATTGATGTCAGGATGACGGGTCAGGTTGGCGGATGACGGATCAAGGTTGATCGCTGTCTGTAGGAGCCGGCTTGCTGGCGAATGCGTCAGGTCAGTCACTGGTTTGTCGACCGATCCACTGTGTTCACCAGCAAGCCGGCTCCTACAATTCGATTCCCAACCCAAGTCCCAAGCCCAAGTCCCAAGCCCAAGCCCAAGCCCAAGCCCAAGCCCAAACTCAAACTCAAACTCAAACTCAAACTCAAACTCAAACTCAAACTCAAACTCAAACTCAAACTCAAACTCAAACTCAAGCCGAAGCCGAAGCCCCGACTCTCCTTGATGATCGTGCCCACGCTCTGCGTGGGCACGCGGCTGGTGGACGCTCCGCGTCCTTTGACGCGCCAGGCTACCTCCCGTACTTCTCCCGTCCCCACGCGATCATCTCGTGCAGCAAAGTCTTCAACACCTCCCGCGTCGGCTCGGCCAGGTCGGGGCGGTAGTGGAAAGGCACGAACTCGTCCATGTAGGTGCTCTGGGTCAGCTCCAGTTGCACGGCATGGACATGGTTAGCCGGGTCGCCGTAGTGGCGGGTGATATGGCCGCCCTTGAAGCGACCGTTCAGGACATGGCTGTACTGCTTGGCGGCGGCGCAGGTCGCATCGAGACGCTGGGCCAGCGCTTCATCACAGCTGGCGCCATTGAAGGTGCCAAGGTTGAAGTCCGGTAGCCGGCCGTCGAACAAATGGGGGATGTGCCCGCGAATGGAGTGCGCGTCGAACAACAGCGCATAACCGAACTCGGCGCGCAGGCGCTCCAGCTCGTTGCGCAGCGTGTTGTGATACGGCGTCCAAATCTGCTCCAGATACGTCGCGCGTTCTTCCTTGCTCGGGGCCAAACCCTCCTTGAACAACGGATCGCCTTCAAACAGCGTGGACGGGAACAGGCCGGTGGTGGCTCCCGCGTAAAGAGGCGTGTCGTCGGAAGGGCGATTGAGGTCGATCACGTACCGTGAATATTCTGCCGACAGCACGCTGGCGCCCAGCTCATCAGCGAAGTCGTACAAGCGTGGAATGTGCCAGTCGGTGTCCGGCAGGCTCACGGCTTCGTCCACCAGACCGTCACGCACGGCGGGCGTCAGGTGCTGGCCGGGGTGGGGCATGCTGATCAACAGCGGTACACGACCGCGAGTAAAACTCAGAACCTTGTCCACAGTATTCTCCTGATTAGAGGGTGCGCTCCACGCCATGGCGCACGACGCGTTTATCCAGATCGCCGCCCAGCCAATAGGCCAGATCAGCGGGACGTTCAATGTTCCATGCCACGAAGTCGGCGGTTTTGCCGACCTCCAGCGAACCATGGGTATCCGCCATGCCCAGCGCTTGAGCGGCGTGAATTGTGGCCCCGGCCAAGGCCTCTTCCGGCGTCATGCGAAACAGCGTGCAGGCCATGTTCAGCATCAACCTCAGTGACAGGCCCGGCGAGGTGCCCGGGTTGAGGTCGGTGGAGATGGCGATCTTCACACCGTATTTGCGCAGGGCGTCCATGGGCGGCAACTGTGTCTCGCGCAGGAAATAGAATGCGCCGGGCAGCAACACAGCGACCGTGCCCGCGGCGGCCATCGCGATGGCGTCCTCTTCGGTCATGAACTCCAGATGATCAGCCGACAGCGCCTGGTAGCGCGCCGCGAGGCTTGAGCCATGCAGAGAGGAGAGCTGTTCGGCATGCAGCTTGACCGGCAGGCCCAGCTGGCCCGCCGTGATGAAAACCTGCTCGACCTGGGCCGGTGAAAACGCCAGGTACTCGCAGAAGGCATCAACCGCATCCACGAGATTCTCGGCCGCAAGCGCCGGCAGCATTTCGCTGCAGATGTGGGCGATGTAGTCGTCGGCGCGGTCTTGGTATTCCGGGGGCAGGGCGTGGGCGGCGAGGCAAGTGCTGCGCACGGTGACCGGCAGATTTTCACCCAACTGGCGAATCACCCGCAGGATCTTGCGCTCGCTTGCCAGGTCCAGCCCGTAACCGGATTTCATCTCGATGGTGGTGACGCCGTCCTTGAGCAAATGCAGCAGGCGACGCTCGGCGCTGACGTAGAGTTCTTCCTCGCTGGCGGCGCGTGTGGCGCGCACGGTGCTGGCGATGCCGCCGCCTGCAGCGGCAATCTCCGCGTAACTGACCCCTTGCAGGCGTTGCTCGAATTCACCGCTGCGGTTGCCGCCAAACACCGTGTGCGTATGGCAATCGATCAGGCCGGGTGTGACCCACGCGCCGTTGAGGTCCACACGCTTGAGGTCGCGCTGCTCGGGCAGCGCATCAAGAGGCCCGATCCAGATGATCTGCGCGCCGTCGGTCACGATGGCAGCGTCTTCGATAATCGAGTAGCTGCCGTTTGCCATGGTTGCTGCGTGACAGTGGTGCCAGAGCGTTTTCATCAGTACCTCCAGAATTCGGTTTTGCCGCGGGTTTCGCGTATCGCTGATCTCCACTGTGGGAGTGAGCTTGCTCACGAATGCGTGGGTAAATCCGCTAAGTCTCTAGCGGCTCAATTGCAACCTTCGCGAGCAAGCTCACTCCCACAGGGTTCGTCCATGGTGTCAGGAAGGCGGCATATTCCACACGCCATGACAGCCGAATTATCAGCTGTTCGACGTAGCCTTCATCAGGTTCTGCTTCGGTCTGACCCAAATCCAGTAAGCAACCACCAGCAACACGATCCATACCGCCCCGACCACCAGCGCGGCCTGGCTGTCCGGGAAGTAACCCAGCACGCCAAACACGAACACCATGAACAACGTGGCGACAATGGGCGCCACGGGCCAGAACGGCACCGGGAATTTAAGCTGCGCCACCTCTTCTGCGCTCATCGAGCGGCGCATGGCAATCTGCGTGACCAGAATCATCAGCCACACCCACACCGTTGCAAATGTCGCGATTGAAGCAATCAGCAGGAACACGTTTTCAGGGATCAGGTAATTCAGCACGACGCCGCAAAGCAGCGCAGCGCCCATCACCAGCACGGTCATCCAGGGCACGCCATGGGCAGACAGCTGCGCGAATCCTTTCGGTGCCTGACCCTGTTTCGCCAGGCCGTACATCATGCGTCCTGCGCCAAAGACATCACTGTTGATTGCCGATACGGCCGCTGTAATCACCACGATGTTGAGAAGCGTCGCAGCGGAGGAAATCCCCAGGTGGTCGAAGATCTGGACGAACGGGCTGCCTTGGCTGCCGATCTGCTGCCATGGATACAACGACATCAGCACGAAGAGGGTAAGCACGTAAAACAGCAAGATGCGCAGCGGCACGGCGTTGATGGCTCGGGGAATCACGCGCTCGGGGTTGCGCGCTTCCCCGGCCGTGATGCCGATGATTTCGATGCCGCCAAAGGCGAACATCACCACGGCCAGCGAGGCGACGAGCCCGCCGACGCCGTTGGGCATGAAACCGCCATAGGCCCAGAGATTGCTCACGCTGCTGACACCGCCCCCGGCCACCGAGCCAATGCCGAACAGCATGATGCCGAAGCCCGCCAGAATCATCGCGATGATGGCACCGACCTTGAGCAGCGACAGCCAGAACTCCAGCTCACCGAAGACTTTGACACTGCACAGGTTGAGTGCGCCGATCAGAAAGACGATGCCCAGCACCCAGATCCAGCGCGGTACATCGGGGAACCAGAAGCCCATGTAGATGCCGAACGCGGTGACATCGGCCAGACAGACGATGATCATTTCGAAGGCGTAGGTCCAGCCGAGGACGAATCCCGCCAGTGGACCCAGGTAGGTGGTTGCGTACTCGCCGAATGACCCGGACACCGGGTTGCGGACAGCCATTTCGCCAAGGGCGCGCATAACCATGTACACCGCAGCGCCAGCGATGATGTACACCAGCAAGACCGCGGGGCCGGCCAGTTTGATCGCTGACGCCGAACCGTAGAACAACCCGGTACCAATGGCCGAGCCCAGCGCCATGAAGCGAATGTGACGGGCGCTGAGCCCGCGTTTCAGATCTGTAGCGTTTTGCGATGTCATTTCACACGTTCCTAGTCTTACTTTTTGCTGCGAAATGAGTGCCTTTGTAGGAGTGAGCTTGCTCGCGATTAGGTTGTGTCAGATGGCAAATGCGTTTCTGACCCATTGCATCGCGAGCAAGCTCACTCCAACAGGGGACGATCCCCCCACTCATTTCAACGACGGGCCATCCTGGCCCGTCCCGATCAGAAACTCGGCAGCAGGTCAGCAGAAACCAGTTCGCTCAGGCAGTTGGAAGCCAGCAGCTCGGTGGCGGCTTCGATATCAGGGGCGAAAAAGCGGTCTTTCTCGTAGAACGGCACTTTGCCGCGCAGGGTAGTGCGGGCAATTTCCAGTTTCTCGGAGGTTTTCAGACCGTTGCGCAAGTCCAGACCCTGACACGCAGCCAGCCATTCTACAGCCAGCACGCCGCGAGTGTTCTCCGCCATTTCCCACAACCGCTTGCCGGCGGCAGGTGCCATCGACACATGGTCTTCCTGGTTGGCGGAGGTCGGCAGGCTGTCGACACTGTGCGGATGGGACAACGCCTTGTTTTCACTGGCCAGCGCTGCGGCCGTGACCTGAGCAATCATAAAGCCTGAATTCACCCCGCCATTGGCCACCAGGAAGGGCGGCAGCTGCGACATGTGCTTGTCCATCATCAGCGAGATGCGGCGTTCGCTGAGCGAACCGATTTCGGCAATGGCCAGCGCGAGGTTGTCGGCGGCCATGGCAACCGGTTCGGCATGAAAGTTACCGCCGGAGATCACCTCACCCTCAGCGGCAAAGACCAGCGGGTTGTCCGACACCGCGTTGGACTCGATCGCCAGCACTTCGGCGGCCTGACGCATCTGAGTCAGGCAGGCGCCCATGACCTGGGGTTGGCAACGCAAAGAGTAGGGGTCCTGAACCTTGTCGCAGTCGCGGTGGGAATCAGACACCTGGCTGCCCTCGCCGAGCAGGTCGCGAAGGGCTGCAGCCGAATCGATCTGCCCGCGCTGGCCGCGTGCCGCATGGATGCGTGCGTCGAATGGCGCGCGCGAACCGAGCACCGCTTCTACGGTCAGCGCACCGCAGCACAGGGCGCCGGCAAACAGGTCTTCGGCCTCAAACAGGCCGCGCAAAGCGTAAGCCGTCGACACTTGTGTGCCGTTGAGCAGCGCCAGTCCTTCTTTGGCCGCCAGCGTCAGCGGCGTGAGCCCGGCGATCGCCAGCGCTTCGACGGCGTTCAGCCACTGGCCCTTGTGACGCGCCTTGCCTTCGCCCAATAGCACCAGCGACATATGCGCCAGCGGGGCCAGGTCGCCGGATGCGCCCACTGAGCCTTTCAGTGGAATGTGCGGATAGACCTCGGCATTGATCAGGGCGATCAGCGCGTCGATGACCTGACGACGGATCCCCGAAAAGCCGCGGCTCAGGCTGTTGACCTTGAGCACCATGATCAGGCGCACCAGCGCATCACTGATCGGCTGACCCACGCCTGCAGCGTGAGACAGCACCAGCGAGCGCTGCAGGTTTTCAAGGTCGGCGCTAGCAATTCGGGTTGAAGCGAGCAAGCCGAAGCCGGTGTTAATGCCGTAGGCAGTGCGGTTCTCGGCGAGGATCTGCTCGACGCAGGCCACGCTGTCCTCAATCTGCCGATTGGCGCTGGCGTCCAGGGTCAGCGTCACAGGTTGCTGATAGATCGCGCGCAATTGAGCCAGAGTCAGCTGGCCGGGGATCAGATTCAGCGGGGTCGCCTTTTGGGTGTTGGTCACGATGCTGCTACTCCTGAGGGGGTGTCGGTCGTCTGCACTGAACCGGCTCCTGCCTGTCCTGCGCGGGTTGCGCTTGCCCAGCGACCGTTGTTGTCGGTGTCGGTGTCGGTGTGAGCTGTCGCGTAATCGCGGCAGCACTGAAATACGGTTTCCAGTGACTCTTCGTTTTTGAGCAGGGTCACGCTGCTGGCGATGTCCGGAGCCAGCCAGCGGTCTTCGTCGTACGCCGGTACGCGCTCACGCAGCAGACGCCACGCCGCCTCGGTGCCAACGCCAAAACGCGGGCCCTTGAAGAACTCGAACGCCTGCGCGGCCAGCAAATACTCGATGGCGAGGATTTGCGTCACGTTTTCCAGCACCTTGTGCAGCTTCAAGGCAGCGCTGGTGCCCATGCTCAGATGATCCTCCTGCAGCCCGGAGGTCACGTAGTTGTCGATGACCGCCGGTTGTGCCAGCTGGCGGTTTTCGGCGCACAACGAGGCAGCCACGTACTGGGTGATCATCATCCCGGAGTTGACCCCCGGCTGACTGACCAGAAACGCCGGAAGACCGCTGACGGTCGGGTTGATCAGCCGGTCGAGGCGTCGCTCGGCAATCGAACCCAGCTCGGCCATGGCAATCGCCAGCAGGTCAGCCGCCATCGCCACTGACTGGCCATGGGGGTTGGCCTGGGAGACGACGCGATGCGCCTCGGGCGTGCCGAGCAGCAGAGGGTTGTCGGTGGCGGAGTTGAGCTCGATCTCGATCTGGCGCGTGGCGTGGGCCAGCTGATCGCGGGTAGCGCCATGAACCTGCGGGATCGAGCGAATGCTCAAGGCGTCCTGAGTGCGGATGCCCTGACTGTTGGCCAGCACTTCACTGCCCGCCAATAGCCCGCGCAGGTTCCTTCCAACCTGTTGCATGCCGGGGTGCGGCTTGAGCGCAATAATGGTTTCGTCGAAGGCATCCAGCTGACCGCGCAAGCCCTCGAAAGTCATGGCGGCGATCACATCAGCCCACTGCATCAGGCGATTGACGTCGCCGATGGCCAGGCAGCTGAGGCCGGTCATGCACGGCGTGCCGTTGACCAGGCACAAACCGTCTTTCGCGCCGAGTTCGACTGGCGACAGGCCTTCTTCGCTGAGCGCCTGCAACGCCGACATCGTCTGCCCGCGATAACTGACCTGGCCCACGCCGAGAAGCGCCACGCCGATGTGCGCCATGTGCGTCAGATACCCCACCGAGCCCTGCGAGGGCACTTGCGGCGTGATGCGTCGATTGAGCAATGCGAGCAACGCGTCGACCACCTGGCGATGAATCCCGGATTTGCCCTGGCTGTAGTTGATGATCGCGGCGCACGTGATGGCGCGAGTCTGTTCATCCGGTAACGCCGGGCCGACGCCGCAGGCATGGCTGAGCAACGTATTTCGCGACAGCCGGCTCAGCTGTTCACCGGCGAGGGACACGTTGCACAACGCGCCCAGCCCCGTGTTCACGCCGTAGGCGCGCTCGCCGTTGGCAACAATGCTTTGCACGATCGCCTGCGCATTATCGATGCGCGCCCAGGCGGTGTCCGACAACGAAAGTATGGCGCCATGGCGGGCAACGGCCACCACATCCTGCCAACTGACCGGGCCATCGCCGATGATGATCTGCTCTGCTCGCGACATCGCCACTGCGTCCTTAAAGAGTCGCCACGCGCCGCTGCACGAAACGATCAACGTAATCATCGGCAGGCGAGTAGAGGATTTCCTTTGGCGTCCCGACCTGAATCAGCCGGCCGTCCTTGAGGATGGCAATGCGGTTCCCGATGCGAACGGCTTCGTCCAGGTCATGAGTGATGAAGACGATGGTTTTCTTCAGGTTCGATTGCAGCTCCAGCAACTGGTCCTGCATCTCGGCGCGAATAAGGGGGTCGAGTGCGCTGAACGCCTCGTCCATCAGGATGATGTCGGTATCGGCTGCCAGTGCGCGCGCCAGGCCAACGCGTTGGCGCATGCCGCCGGAGAGCTGGTGCGGATACTTCTTTTCGTAGCCCTGCAAACCGACCGTGGTGATCCAGTGCTGCGCGCGCTCGGCGCACTGCGCTTTGCTTTCGCCGCGAATCGTCAGGCCGTATGCCACGTTGTCGATCACGGTCTTGTGGGGCAGCAGGCCAAAGCTCTGGAAGACCATGCTGATCTTGTGCCGCCGGAAGTTGCGTAGCGCTTCCATGTCGTAGGTCAGAATGTTCTCGCCATCGACCAGAATCTCACCGCTGGTGGGATCGATCAGGCGATTGAAGTGACGCACCAGTGTCGACTTGCCTGAGCCGGACAAGCCCATGATCACGAAGATCTCGCCGCTGGAGATCGACAGCGACAGGTCGTTTACGCCGACCACGCAGCCCGTCTGCGCCAGGACCTGATCCTTGCTCTGGTTGTTCTGGACCATCGTCAGCGCGTCTTTGGCGCGGTTGCCGAAGATTTTGTACACGTTCTTGACGACGATCTTGCCGTCCGTGGTTAGCGGATTCCCGGAATTCATGGTCTCTACGCTCATTTGTTCGCCTCATGCCGTGGGCGGCCGTAGGCCTGCGTAATGCGATCAATCACGACCGCCAGAATAACGATGGCCAGCCCCGCTTCCAGACCGCGTCCGACGTTGAGGGTCTGAATGCCGACCAGAACGTCTTCGCCCAGTCCACGGGCGCCGATCATCGAGGCGATCACCACCATCGACAGCGCCATCATGGTTGTCTGGTTAATGCCCGCCATGATGCTGGGCAGGGCCAGCGGTAGCTGCACGCCGAACAATTGCTGCCAGCGGTTGGCGCCGAACGCGTTGATCGCTTCCATGACCTCGCCGTCCACCTGACGAATGCCCAGATCGGTGAGGCGGATCAGCGGCGGTGCGGCATAAATGACGGTAGCGAAAATGGCCGGCACCTTGCCGAGGCCGAACAGCATCAGCACCGGGATCAGGTACACGAAACTGGGCATGGTCTGCATGATGTCCAGCAAGGGCATCAGCACCGAGCGCAGGCGATTGCTGCGCGCCGAGAGTATGCCCAGCGGAATGCCGATGATCACCGAGATCAGCGTGGCGACGAGCATCAACGCCAGCGTCTGCATGAGCTTGTCCCACAGCCCGACGGCACCGACCAGAAACAGCAGGCCGACGATGACCACCGTGGTGGTGATCTTGCGCGTGGCGTGCCAGGCGATCAGCCCGACGATTGCCAGCAACAGCCACCAGGGTGCGATGCGCAGCAGGCCTTCGAGCTTGACGATGGCCCACAGCAACGTGTCGGAGATGTGCCGAAACACATCGCCGTAGTTGGTGACCAGCTTGTCGACCCAGTCATTGACCCAGTCGGCGATGGAAAACGTGAAGCTTTCGGGGAACATAGGGTTATCTCATTCAAATACTGGGCGCGGGTTCGCTGCTCTGGTTGATGCCGAGGTCAGTGGCTTGCGGCAAATGTGTAGGAGCGAGCTTGCTCGCGAAATGCTTGCATCCACCCCCGTTTTCGCCGCCTGACCCTCCGCATTCGCGAGCAATCGAAGGCCCACAGGTTCGAGTGCCGTCGTGTCGCATGGCACCCGGATCAAGGTCTTACAACGAAGCATCCACCTTCTTCGCCGCATCCTCGCTCACCCACTGATGCCACACTTCCGGGTGTTCCTTGAGGAAGATCTTCGCCAGCTTCGGCGACTCGATGCGCTCCTTTGTCATGCGCGCCAGATTCTGGTTGAGCAGATCGATCGGGATATTGACCTTCTCCATCACCGATACCAGTTCAGGGGCCTGCTCGTGAAAGGCTTTGGAGAGCCCTACCTTGATCTCGATGGTTTTGTTCACGCCGGCTTTTTCTTCCAGACGCACCATGTCCACCTGGCCCATCAGCGGCGTTGGCGACCAGTAATAAGCCAGGATCGGCTCGCCACGTTTGTAGCTGGAGAGAATTGCGGCATCCAGCGCCGGACCGGTGCCAGGGCGGAAGTTGGTGTACTTGTTTTCCAGACCGTAGCTTTTCAGCATTTCGCTGTTTTCCAGCTCACAGGTCCACCCGGCGGGGCAGTTGTAAAAACGGCCCTTTTCCGGCTCTTCAGCGTCTTTGAACAGTGCAGCGTACTTGCCCAGGTCAGCGATCGATTTCAGGTCCGGCGCCTTGGCTTCCAGCTTGCGTTTGGCGTCGCCTTCAATCACATAACGCGGCACGTACCAACCTTCCACGGCGCCCTTGACCGGCGAACCGACGCCGACCACTTTGCCGGCCGCCTGCGCCTTGTTCCACACTTCGCTGCGGCCCACCCATTCTTCGGCGAACACCTGAATGTCGTTGGTGCTCAGGGCGTTTTCCATGGTGATGGAGTTGCCCGGCAGACTGTCAACTTCGCAGCCATAGCCCTTGTTCAGCACGACTTGCAGCACATCGGTCAGCAGCATCGCGCTTTCCCAGTTCAAGCCGGCGAATTTCACCGGTTTGCCGGACTCGCACCATCCCGCAGCCTGACTGGCGCCACTGGCGAGCACGCCAGCGGTGAGCAACGTGGATAGCAGGGCTTTTTTCGTGTTCATTGAGTGACGCTCCGGTCTTGTAGTGGATGGCGGCAGTAGCGAAAACAGATGGCGTCCAGCCCTGGGGAGAGGCACTTGTCGGCCTCGTCCCGCTTCTCTCTCCAACATGCCCCTTCAACAGACGTGCATGACGAACGGTCAGTTCACCGCCGTATGCTCCGGGGCACCGGTGCGGCCGGCGTGAGTCGTGTTCGGCTCCGGCGGCAAAATCAAGCGATTGGCCACGTTGCCCGGCCACCGCTTCGCCGCCACGTAGTACAGCACAGCAGGCACAACCAGGCCGATGATCCACGAGATATCCGTATCGTCGAGGCTTGCCACGAGTGGGCCGGTATAAAAATGCGTTGAGATGAACGGCATCTGGATCAGCACGCCCAGCACATAGATGCTGATGCCCATGGCGTTCCAGCGGCCATAACGACCGTTGGGGTCAGACAATGCCGGAATGTCGTAGCGTTCTTTGGTGATGCAGTAAAAATCCACCAGATTGATTGCGCTCCATGGCGTGAAAAACGCCAGCAGGAACAGGATGAAGGCCGAGAAATCCTTCAGGAACGAATCTTTGCCCAGTAACGCAAGCGCCGTTGCAATTCCGACCATCGCGAAAATGTATGTCAGGCGTAGCGCGCTGGAGATGTGCCGATTGCCCCGGAAGCCGCTCACGATGGTGGCAATGGACATGAAGCTGCCGTAGGCATTGAGCGTGGTGATGGTCACCTTGCCGAACGCGATGCTGAAGTACAACGCGGCTGCGACGGCGCCAGTCCCGCCAAGCCCGACGATGAACGAAACCTCATGATGCGCGAAGTTCTTGCCCGCCAGTGCGGCGGCAAATACTCCGAACACCATGGACGCTTGCGCGCCAATCACGGAGCCCAGGCCCACTGCCCAGAAGGTCTTGCCGGCTGGCGTGGTGCGCGGCAGATAGCGTGAGTAGTCCGCGACATATGGGCCGAAGGCGATTTGCCAGGAGGCTGACAAAGAGATGGCCAGCAGGAAACTGCTCAGGGAGAAGTGCCGGTTGTCCAGCAACGCGCCTACATCGTTGCCCGTCAACAGCGCGGCGAACAGGTAGACGAAAGCGATGACCCCGATGATGCTGGCGACCCGGCCAATCATGTGAATCACGCGGTAGCCGAACACCGTCAGCACCACGATGGCTGCGGCGAAGATCAGCACGCCTTGCCAGTCCGGTACGTTGATCAGCTGTGCCACTGCCTGGCCTGCGAGCAGCGAACCGCTGGCGGAAAAACCGATGTACATCAGGCACACCAGCACCAGCGGAATAACGGCGCCGTAGACGCCGAACTGCACTCGACTGGAAATCATCTGCGGAAGCCCCAGCTTCGGGCCTTGCGCCGCGTGCAGCGCCATGACACCGCCGCCGATGAGCTGACCGATAAGCAGGCCGATCAGCGACCAGAACACATCGCCGCCCAGCACCACGGCGAGTGCGCCCGTGACGATGGCGGTAATCTGCAGGTTGGCGCCAAGCCACAGGGTGAACTGGCTGAACAGACGCCCGTGTCGTTCGGCATCAGGGATGTAATCGATCGAGCGCCGCTCGATCACGGAAGCAGGTGCAGCGCGGTCATCTGTGACAGCCATGGCGAATATCCCCGTAGAGCGAATGTTGGCACGCGTACGTGCGCTGCCGAACCCCTGTAGGAGCGCGCTTGCCCGCGATAAGGGCCGAAGGACCTTCACGCGGTGTGTCGCCTGCCACTTTTGGGACGGCTGACGTGATTTAGCGGGCAAGGTGGAGCGCCACCCGGTCACTCCGACAGTGGCCTGCGTATCAGCGGATCATCGGCAGGTTCAAACCCTGCTCTTTGGCGCAGTCGATCGCGATCTGATAACCGGCATCGGCATGACGCATCACCCCGGTGGCCGGGTCGTTGTGCAGCACGCGGGCAATCCGTTCGGCCGCTTCATCGGTGCCGTCGCAGACGATCACCATGCCCGAATGCTGCGAGAAGCCCATGCCGACGCCACCACCGTGATGCAGCGACACCCAGGTCGCGCCGCTCGCGGTGTTGAGCAAGGCATTGAGCAGCGGCCAGTCGGACACGGCGTCAGAGCCGTCCTGCATCGATTCGGTCTCACGGTTCGGGCTGGCGACCGAGCCGGAATCCAGGTGATCGCGACCGATGACCACTGGCGCTGACAGCTCGCCGCTGCGGACCATTTCATTGAACGCCAGGCCCAACTTGGCACGCTGACCCAGGCCGACCCAGCAGATACGCGCTGGCAGGCCCTGAAAGCTGATGCGCTCACGGGCCATGTCCAGCCAGTTGTGCAGATGTGCGTCGTCCGCGATCAGCTCTTTGACTTTGGCGTCGGTCTTGTAGATGTCTTCAGGGTTGCCTGACAACGCTGCCCAGCGGAACGGGCCTACGCCACGGCAGAACAACGGACGGATGTAGGCGGGTACGAAGCCCGGGAAGTCGAAGGCATTGGTCACGCCTTCTTCCTTGGCCATTTGACGGATGTTGTTGCCGTAGTCGAATGTCGGCACGCCCATTTTCTGGAACGCGAGCATGGCTTCGACGTGCTCGGCCATCGACTGCTTCGCGGCCTTGACCACGGCGGCAGGCTCGGAGGCGGCACGCTCGCGGTACTGCTCCCAGGTCCAGCCCTTTGGCAAATAACCATTGAGCGGGTCGTGGGCGCTGGTCTGGTCGGTGACCATGTCCGGACGCACGCCCCGACGGACCATTTCCGGGAGGATTTCGGCAGCGTTTCCGCACAAGGCGATGGAGATCGCCTTGCCTTCGGCGGTGTATTTGGCAATGCGGGCAAGCGCGTCGTCGAGGTCGGTGGCTTGCTCGTCGACGTAGCGGGTTTTGAGGCGGAAATCGATGCGGCTCTGCTGGCATTCAATGTTCAGCGAGCAGGCGCCGGCCATCCCGGCAGCCAGCGGCTGCGCGCCACCCATGCCGCCCAGGCCTGCGGTCAGCACCCAACGGCCGTTGAGGTTACCGTCGTAGTGCTGGCGACCGGCTTCGACGAAGGTTTCGTAAGTGCCCTGAACAATGCCCTGGCTACCGATGTAGATCCAGCTGCCGGCGGTCATCTGGCCATACATCGCAAGGCCCTTGGCGTCCAGTTCGTTGAAGTGTTCCCAGCTCGCCCAATGCGGCACCAGATTGGAGTTGGCGATCAGCACGCGGGGCGCATTGCTGTGAGTTTTGAACACACCAACCGGTTTGCCGGACTGCACCAGCAAGGTTTCGTCATCGTTCAGGTGGGTCAGGCTTTCGACGATTTTGTCGTAGCACTCCCAATTACGCGCCGCGCGACCGATCCCGCCGTAGACCACCAGTTCGTTCGGGTTCTCGGCGACTTCCGGGTCGAGGTTGTTCATCAACATGCGCAGCGGCGCCTCGGTCAACCAGCTTTTGGCGGTCAGCTGAGTGCCACGGGCAGCGCGGATTTCCACATCGCGGCGTTTGGTCCATTGCTGAGCAGGGGTCTTGTTGTCAGTAGTCACTTAACGATCCTCGATGGTCAATCCGCCCCGGACGCAAGGGCCGTGACGAAAGCGGTAACAGGGTTCTGCAATGAGCCTTTCCGAGCGGAGCGGTAGGGCAGGGATGATCGCCCCAAGAGAACTCATGCTTACTTGTACATACAAGCATATGCAACCAAGGGGCCAATGTTGATCGAGCGCGCGTAGAAAACCCGTCGGCCTGCTCTGCGGCGGGCCTGACGAAGTTTGAAGGGGCACGAGGTAGAGCCTGCGATAGAGGCGACAGGAAGGAAATTGTTACTTTTCGGTGCGCATGCCCCAGCGCAGTGCGTGGCTGGGGTAACAAAAAAGTTGCGAACGCCTCAGTCCTCTGTAGGAGCCGGCTTGCTGGCGAACGCAGTGGATCTGGCATGAAGATGTTGAATGACACATCGCTTTCGCCAGCAAGCCGGCTCCTACAGACCGCCTAAGGCTTCGATCCATCATTTATCGCGAAACCGGTGTAGGAGCGCGCTTGCCCGCGATTTGGTGTGTCAGCCGACGCAGCAGTCGCTGACCTGGCGCGTTCGCGTGCAAGGCGTCGCCACCCGGTCGCTCCTACAGACCGAGGTGACTTTGCTCCCATCATCCGCCGCGGGGCGTTGGTGATCGACGAATGGGTTCAGTGCTTGGCCAGTTTGCTGCGCAGCAACAGTACGCCGGCAATGGCCGAGGCGATTGAGCCCAGCAAAACGCCCACTTTCACCTCGTCAATCAGATGCGCGGCGCCCGGGAAGGCGAGGTTGCCGATGAACAGGCTCATCGTGAAACCAATCCCGCAGAGCAGGGCGACGCCATAAAGCTGCGTCCAGTTACTGCCTTCCGGCAACGTCGCAAGCCCTGCTCGAATCGCCAGCAGCGCAGCGAGAAATACCCCGACCTGCTTGCCGATAAACAGACCCAGCGCCACACCCAGCGGGACCGGGTCGAGCAGATTGCCGAGGCTGATGCCTGACAGCGACACGCCCGCGTTGGCGAAGCCGAAAATCGGCACCACCGCGAACGCCACCCAGTAGTGCATCTTTTCTTCCAGAAACAGCAGCGGCGAGCGCGCCTCTTCCTTGCGTGTGCCCAGCGGAATGCACAGCGCCAGCGCGACGCCCGCCAATGTTGCGTGGACCCCGGATTGCAGAACGAAAAACCACAGCAGCAGACCGAGTAGCAGATACGGCAGCAAGCGCTGCACCCCCGTGCGGTTCATGATCACCAGCACGGCCAGCGTCGCAAAGGAGGCGCCAAGCATCGTCATGTTCAGGCCGCTGCTGTAGAACAGCGCGATGATGGTCACCGCGCCCAGGTCATCCAGAATCGCCAGCGCGGCGAGAAACACCTTCAACGACGTCGGTACCCGCTTGCCCAGCAGCGAGAGCACGCCCAGCGCGAAGGCGATGTCTGTGGCCGCCGGAATGGCCCAACCGCTTAGCGTTTCGGCATTACCCATGTTGACGCCGATGTAGATCAGCGCTGGCACCAGCATGCCACCCACTGCTGCAAAACCAGGCAGAGCGCGCTGGCCCCACGTGGCGAGACCACCGGCGAGCACTTCGCGTTTGATTTCCAGACCGACCATCAGGAAGAAGATCGCCATCAACCCGTCGTTGATCCACAACTCGACGGACAGCCCGCCCCACACGCTGTGCAGTGCGGCGAAGTACGTGGAGGCAAGAGGGGAGTTTGCGACGATGATCGCAGCGAGGGCGGCGCCCATCAGAATCAGGCCGCCGGCCGACTCCGATGCGAGAAAGCTGGCAAGAATGGCGAGGGCTCGTGGGCTTTCTTTATCGGTGTTGAGCGTCGTCATGGTCGTCCCTGTGCTGGCGAAAAAAACGCAACTTAACACAGGGCATGGCGTATCAGGCGGCGAGGCTCAGCGGCGGGTCAATTCGATCACGCACACCCGGCTTGCGCGTGGCGCGTAAAGCACCACTTCAAGGAGTTCACCTTCGGCGTTGTCCAGCTGCAGACAATCATGTTTACCCAGTAATTGCGGGGGATGCTCGCCGATATTGGCAGCCATTTGCTCAGCAGTGCTGAACACCAGAAACGCGTCTGCCGAGCTGAAAAACCGCTGCGGCTGAAGTACGTCAATCCATTGCAAACGGGCACGATAGCGCGCGGGCGAATAGATCAGGTTGAAGTCGCGTATCGGACCGTCAAGCAGCGTGCACGCCACTTTGCTGTCGCCGCTGAATGCAAAAGGGTCGGACGGCAACAGTGGTTCGCTGTCCAGGCCGTCGATGTTCAGCGTCATGCCCGCCCCTTGGAGCACCGTGATGATGCGCTGGTACCCCGCGAACACTGAAAACCCACCCGACTCGGCAATGTCGGCGATCGACAGCCGCCAGCCGAAGCCGTCGAGACCCTCGCCCGCATCCCGCGTGATTTCCTCAGTGCTGCCGCCCCCGTTCTTCCAGGGCATACGGGGATAGTCGGCGGCGCGCAGAACAGTCAGTCGGGTCATTTGCTGAAGCGTCCTTCCAGGCGGTGGCGTGAGCCGGGATGAATCAGGCGGGCGGCGGTCACCGGCTGGCGCCCCGACCACGTGCGGCGCCGAACCAGCAGGCACGGCTCGCCCTTTTCGATCTGCAGCAATTTGCATTCATCAGGCTCGGCGAGAATGGCCTCGACCACGTGCTCGCCCTCGGTCAGCGGCGCGACCTGGGAAAGGTAGGCGTACGGTGTCTGCTGAGTGAAATCTTGTTGCAGGTAGTCCGGAGCGACCAGAGCATTGACGAACCGGTCTTCGATTTGCACGGGAATGTCGTTTTCGAAATGCACGATCAGCGAGTGAAACACGCGCTGGCCTTCACGCATGTCCAGCGCCAGCGCACGCTCGGAACCTGCGGCTTCTTCGGTCAGGATAATCACCTGACAGGTGTGGATGTGACCGCGGGCGGCGATTTCATCGGCGATGTTATGCACTTCAAACAGCGCGGATTGAGTCTTGGGCTCGGCAACAAACGTACCGACGCCCTGCATGCGCACCAGCAGGCCTTCGGCAGTCATCTCACGCAGTGCGCGGTTGATGGTCATGCGGCTGAAGCCCAGTTGCGTGACCAACTCGCTCTCGGAGGGCACGCGATGATGGGGCGGCCAGGTGCCGTTCTGGATCTGCTGGGTGATCATGTGCTTCACCCTGGCGTACAGCGGCGCCGGACTGTCACCCATGTGGGAAGCCAGCGGCAAGTTGGCAGGCGGAGTCGGCACAGAGAAATCCTTGTTATGGCGTTATTCAGGCGAGCAAGCATACATACCGCTCACGGTCTCCACGCTAACCATTAACGCGTGTGCCGACAAGCGCGGCGCGGTTTACCGTCTCTCCAAACGTCTGTATATGTATAGACAAATTTTTGTCAGGGGTGCAGAGCCATGTCCGTTTTCTTTGCCGAACGCGCGTTGTTGCCCAACGGTTGGGCCACGAATGTGCGCTTTGAGGTCAGCGTTGATGGCCTGTTGAGCCGCGTCCAGGCCGGCGCTGAATCCCATGGCGCCGAGCGGCTTAATGGCCCAGTCGTGCCGGGCATGCCCAATCTGCACTCCCATGCCTTTCAAAGGGCCATGGCAGGACTCGCGGAAGTGGCGGGCAATCCCAATGACAGTTTCTGGACATGGCGCGATCTGATGTATCGCCTTGTGGGGCAGATCAGCCCGCAACAGCTCGGTGTCATCGCGCGACAGCTCTACATCGAGATGCTCAAGGGCGGCTTTACCTCGGTCGCGGAATTCCACTACGTCCACCAGGACATCGACGGCAAGCCCTACGCTGATCCTGCGGAGCTGGCGCTGCAGGTCAGTCAGGCGGCGGCTTCCGTAGGCATTGGCATGACCTTGTTGCCCGTCCTCTACAGCCACTCAGGCTTCGGCGGTCTGGTGCCCAACGAAGGCCAGCGCCGGTTCATCAACAGCACCGACAGTTATCTGGAGCTGCAGTCCCGGCTCATGCCGATCATCGCGGCGCAACCCGCCCAGTCGCTGGGCCTGTGTTTTCATTCACTGCGCGCCGTGACACCACAGCAGATCAGTGACGTGACGGCTGCCAGTGATCCCCATTGCCCCATCCATATCCACATCGCCGAGCAGCAGAAAGAAGTGGACGATTGCCTGAGCTGGAGCGGTCGCCGGCCGTTGCAGTGGCTGTATGAACACGTCGATGTCGATGCACGCTGGTGCCTGGTTCATGCAACGCATGCCGAGCCGGACGAAGTGGCACTGATGGCGCAGAGCCGTGCAATTGCCGGGCTGTGCCTGACCACCGAAGCCAACCTGGGCGACGGGATTTTCCCGGCGGTGGACTACATCGCCCAGGGCGGACGCTGGGGCATTGGTTCTGACAGCCACGTGTCGCTGAGCGTGGTCGAGGAATTGCGCTGGCTTGAATACGGACAGCGTCTGCGAGACCAGCGTCGCAATCGCTTGTATCGGGCCGATCAACCCATGGTCGGGCGGACGTTGTACGACGCCGCGCTGGCAGGCGGTGCCCAGGCGATGGGGCAACCGGTTGGTGCGCTGGAAGCGGGAAAGCGTGCCGATTGGCTGGTGCTCGACGGCAACGACCCGTACCTGGCGACTGCGTCGGGTGATGCCATCCTCAATCGCTGGCTCTTTGCGGGAAGCGATCGTCAGATCAAGGATGTGATGGTCAATGGTCGCTGGGTCATCCGCGACGGCCATCATGACGATGAGGCGCAAAGCAGCCGCGCCTTTGCTCAGGTTTTGCGGGAGCTGCTGGGCTGATGCTTCTTCGCTGAAATGAGCCAACAACTTCGCGAGCGAGCTCGCTCCCACAGGATCGATGTACTGACTGTGAGAGCAGGCTCAGCCCTTAGGGCCGCGGCGCAATTGCAACGCATATATCGTGGGGCGAGCCTGGTCTGGGCCGCATTCGGACGAAGGGTCAGTCCGCCTTGCCGACCTTGGAATCCGCCACGCGCCAGATCAGCTTGGTGGTGTCGTAGCCCTGTTGCTGGGCTTTCATCAGCAGATCATTGCGCACGGACTGCGGCACATGGGCTGTCCGCGACAGCAGCCACAAGAACTTGCGGTTCGGGCTGCCGACCAGTGCCACTTTGTAGTCGGGGCTCACGTACAGGACCCAGTATTCGCCTTTTGTCAGACCGGGGAAGAGGTTCGAAAACCAGTTGTCGAACACCACCCACAGCTTGTCGGTCTTGCCCTGAACCTGCGGCGAGGCTGTTCCGGTTGCCTCGTTCCATTTGCCTTCGATCGTGCGGCAGCGGTTGGTGACAGCGATGTTGCCGTCGTCCTTCAACGTGTAGTGCGCTTCGGATTGCGCGCAATTGCGCTGGAAGAACATCGGCAGCCGCGCCAGTTCATACCATGTGCCCTGATAGCGCTTGAGGTCGACATGATCCACCGTCTTCGGCGCCATCGAGTCCTCTTGCGGGGTGACGGCGCAAGCGGTCAGCCACAATGCAGCCAGCGCCACAGCGCCATATTTCATTGCCCGACGAATAGTCATTCAAGACCCTGCCCGGAAAACAAAACAACCTTATCAGCGGCGTACTGAACGCTGATAAACGTCTTGGCATCGCCCCACGTGCAGCTCGACATCCCCAGCGCGCCGGAGCATTGCGTCGGGCTGCCGAGCAGTTGTTCGACCTGCGCCTTGGGCATGCCGGCAGACAGTTTCGAGTAATTTTCCTGAGTGATCTTGCTGCAGGCCGCCAGCAATAAGCAGAACGACAACACCGCGAGAGTGCGCAAAGACATGAGATGAAGCTCCTGAATCGAAGAAAAGCAGCGTCATAGCGCCCGGCGATAGCCGCACAGCACCGACATGATGCAGCGAGTTTAGAGGAGAGAACGCGAGGACGGGTTCCCGGAGGAATATCTTTGTCCATCGGATGCGCTGCGACACCAGACGAACAGTCTCGCTGACTGGACCAAATTCAGACTAAAATCAGTCTTTTTGGCGCGGGGAGTCGGACAGATGAAATTCTCATCGCAAATCAAACCGATCAGTTATCTGAAAAGTCACACCGCAGAAATCGTAAAGCACCTCTCAGAAAGCAGGGAGCCTCTGCTGATCACCCAAAACGGCGAGGCAAAGCTTGTGGTCATGGACGTCAAGTCCTACGAAGAGCAAATGGAGACTTTTGCACTCCTGAAGATATTGGCGTTAGGAAGCAGGGAAATCGAGAAGGGCGAATTTGAAAGCGTTGAAGATGTGTTTGATGAGCTAGACAGGATTGGCAAGGAATGAGTTTGAAGGTCGTGATCCTCAACTCCGCAAAGCAGGATTTGAAGGAGCTACGCAGCTATGTGTTGGCCAGATTCTCCGACTCGGTCTGGTCAGATACCTCGATGCAGCTAAAGAAAGCGATGCAGCTGCTCTCCGTCACTCCTTACGCGGGGGCCGTTCCTGAAGAAATAGAGATGCTGAACCTGAGTGAGTATCGCCAGATCGTGTCGGGTAAAAACCGCATCATTTATGAGATCAGGCAGGAATTCGTTTTTATTCACGCAGTAATTGATGTGCGCCGAGATATGGTCTCGCTGCTGACGAAGCGTCTGCTACGCATCAGTCATTGATTTTTATCGCGCTTCTTTGGCCGCCGCTATTGTGAGGCGGGCATCAAGACTGCGACATGACAAACGTCGGTCAACAAGGGGAATGGCCGCCAAAGGCGGCCATTCAGGACGTTATTCCTTGTGATACGCCGTTGCGCGTTCCACTTCTTCCTTCGAACCCAGGAACACGGCGACGCGCTGATGCAAGCCCTCCGGCTGGATGTCGAGGATGCGCTGATGACCATCGGTGGAGGCGCCGCCGGCCTGCTCAACCAGGAACGACATCGGGTTGGCTTCGTACATCAGGCGCAGCTTGCCGGGCTTTGAAGGCTCGCGGGAGTCGCGCGGGTACATGAACAGACCGCCGCGGGTCAGGATGCGGTGCACGTCGGCAACCATCGCCGCGACCCAGCGCATGTTGTAGTTCTTTTTCAGAGGGCCGTCTTCACCCGCCAGCAGCTCTTCCACGTAGCGCTTGACCGGGGCTTCCCAGTGGCGCTGATTGGACATGTTGACGGCGAATTCCTGAGTAGACTCCGGGATCTGGATGTCTTCGTGGCTGAGCACGAAGCTGCCCATTTCACGGTCCAGCGTGAAGCCTTTGACGCCGTCGCCAAGCGTCAGCACCAGCATGGTCTGCGGGCCGTAGATGGCATAACCGGCGGCGACTTGCTGGGTGCCTGGCTGCAGAAATGCTTTTTCGTTCAGCGCTTCGTTCTGGCTCAAGTACTCGTTCGGGCAACGCAGCACCGAGAAGATCGTACCGACGGGGGCGTTGATGTCGATGTTGGACGAACCGTCCAATGGGTCAAATACCAGCAGGTAGGCACCTTTGGGGTATTTGCCAGGGATCTGGTAGGCGTTGTCCATTTCTTCGGACGCCATACCGGCCAGGTGGCCGCCCCATTCGTTGGCTTCGAGCAGGATCTCGTTGGACATTACGTCCAGCTTCTTCTGCACTTCACCCTGGACGTTTTCCGTACCCATGCTGCCGAGTACGCCGCCCAGCGCGCCTTTGGAAACAGCGTGGCTGATTTCCTTGCATGCACGCGCCACCACTTCAATCAGAAAGCGCAGATCGGCAGGGGTGTTGTTGGTGCGGGTCTGCTCGATCAGATAACGACTCAAGGTAACGCGGGACATGGATAGCTCCGAAATGGGGGATAAAAACGCGCACAGTCTAGCGCGAGCGGGAATTTAATACTGCCAGTCAGACCGGTCAGGTAGTGATTGAGTTCACGGGCTACATAAGCCTAACGCGATCAGGGCAGAGAATTGGCAAACAGCGTCCGTAATTTTTTCGATGCAGGGGCGACGCAGCGCCATCACCCCGGCAGTTATTATTTGGCGCGCGTTTATTCAGCGGGTCATCCAGTCAGTCACTTGGCGCGGGAGCTGCGCAGAGTGCCCAGCGCCATCCAGGCCAGCAACATCACGCCGATTACCAGTACCGCCCACAAGCCGATGCGCTTCATGTCCAGTCCACTCGCTTCTGCGGGTGTAACGGGTGCAGCGGGCGCCACGGGCGTTGAGGCCATGCTGGCGCGGCTCAGTGTGGCCAGTTTTTCCAGGCTGACACCGGGTATCAGCGTGGTCAGCGGCAATGCGGCACTTTTGACCGTGGGATTGCCGACGGCCAGGCTGTAAGGCGGCGCACTGCGGCCCAGAAATACCAGCTGCGTAGCGCGCACGGCAAAGCTTAACGCTGGTGCGTCCTTGCCCAAGCCACCGCCTCGGTCATCGACCTCCAGCTTCAACTGCTGGACGAGGTTCCCGGACAGCTCCATTTCGTCCTGCACGACGTCCTGACCGTTTTGGCTTAGTCGATAAAGCAGCCCGTTGTCGATCAGCTGCCACGGTGCATTGCTGTCGCGACGTCCATACAGCGTGGCCGGCGCAAGGCTGTTGGGCTGGGTGATGTCGACCTTCATCCGCTCCAGCGGCAAGGCCACAGGCAGTTGCCAGACATAAACCCCGGACTTCTCGGTACGGCCGCTAATGGGTGGCGACCAACTCAGCGGCAGTACGCCGGGTTGCGTGCTGATCAATTGCACCGCGTTGAGGGTCGGTGCCGACAACGGTGATTTCCATAGCAGCCGCAGGTAGCGGGCGCTGCGTCCCGGCAGACTGACGACGCGTTGCTCAACCAATTCCTCGGCAAATGACAGCCTCCCCACCTGACCGTCGCCCCAGCGCTGCCAATGTTGCAGGTCGTCGCTGGCCTCGATGCTGAATCGCTGAAAACCGTCGCGCTCGCTGCTCCAGTCCAGAATCAGCTGGTCCAGCGGGGCGTTGATCGCGCTGGTGTCGAGCAACCAGCCACGCAGGATTTCTTCTCCCGCTTCGATTTCGCCCTGAGGCTGGACCTCGACCAGCGTGCCGTTGGGTGTACGTTCAACGCGGATTTTCGGCTCGGCTTCCCTGGCGCCCTCGCTGTTGTACAGCGGGAACCATTTCACCGCGACGGGGGTTTGATCAATTGCGCGTTGCGGCGGGCTTTGGGTAATCGCATAGGGCTGGGCCTGGCCGTCGGCATTGAACACGCGCACGTCATTGAGCGTGCTTTGACGCGCGTTCAGCTGGACGCCCAGCGGCAAGTCCAGTCGATACCACGGCCCCTCGCCACTGAGTGTAAGGGGGGCGTGGACAGTGAAATCATCCGGCAGGTCTTCCGCCTGACTGAGCGACGCCGCGCACAGCAATGCACCCAGCAGCGGCATGAACAGAATGGCCTTGATGACGAACTGACGACTCAACTCAACACTCCTCACGCGCTTCATTTCAGTACAGGGTCCGCGGAATCAGCATCTGCCAGCCCCTCGTTTCGGGCCGTCTGCCGCGGCGGCAAGGGGGCGAAATATCCCACCACCAACAACAGAACGCCAACGCCGATGAAAGAGATAATCCGCTCCAGACCGCCGCGATTGCTCAGTTCGACGAAAAACAGTTTGGCCACGACGATGCCGATCAGCGCTGCGCCCACAATCCACACGTCGCGGCGCGCCCGCAGGTGACCGCCGATCATCAGCGCCAGCGCCATGAGCGTCCAGACGATGGAGAGCCCGGCCTGCACGCGCATTGATTCAAACAGCGCGTCCGGATACCAGGCGACGTCGGCCCAATGGTGAGCGGTGCGCAGGACCATGGCTGTGATCAGCGCGAATAACGACGCGCCGGCGATGGCTAACGCAGTTTTCTCGGCGCGCTCATGGCTCACGCCCAGTTGCGGCAGCTGTTGGCGGGTCCAGGCAAAGAGGGCGCCAAGGGTGATCAGCAAGCCCAGTTCAAGCGGGTTCAGCAATGGCAGGTAGGGCAACGGGTCGGCAGCGCCCTCGCTCAGCCCGTTGGCCAGCCAGAACCAGGCGAGCATCATTGCACCCAGTGGCGCAGCGGCGAGGACACGGTATTCGCGTGGGTACGCCGCGAGCGGCCAAGGCCAACTGCGTGAAGAGGTTATTGCCAGCAGATACAGGCTTGGCAGCAGCGCCCAGCCCAACCAGCGCCATGCGTTATACGCCTCGGACAGCACCAGCAATCCGTAACGAAGCTGCAGCGATAGAACGCCGATGATCAACCAGCAGCCGATTACGTGGGCGACGCTGCGCAAGCAGGGATGCAAGCTGCTGTCGAGTCGTTTGAGCGACCACAGGTGAGCCGCGAAAACCGCGACCCAGCCCAGCCACCCCCAGTTGGCTGCGGGGTTGTAATAGCTGCTGAAGCTCATCAACGCGAGCAAGACCGCGCTGGCCGGCGTCAGCAGCGTGCACAGTTGAGCAATGCCGGTCCAGTTCAGTTTCAGGGCGGTGACGGTCCACAGCCCGACGCTGATGGCGCCGAGAAGCAGCAGCGTCGAAAACTCGACCTCTCCCGGTACGTAATGGGTGCTGACGCACAATGCCGCCGACCACCACAGCGCGCCCCAGATCAGCAGCATGGGTTGTAACAGCCGCTCGCTCAGGGAGAACCGCAGTGTGCCGACGCGCTCGACGGTGAATGCACTGACCAGGCCAGCCAATGCGATGATCAACGGCGTCCAGAAGTCGCCGTGGTTGAAGTTCGGAACGTACCAGCGCCCGATCACGCCGCAGAAGGCGACACCGGCGCCCAGCTGCAGCAACAGCCCGAAGCCGCGCGCCAATAGACGGTTCTGACGCATCCCGAGCCAGAACACTGCTGCGCCTTCGACCGCCCAGGCAACGGTAGTCCATTGCGCGCTGAGGCCAAGCGGAATCGCCAGTGTGCCGAATACCACACCCAGGGAGAGGCAGGTTTCCACCAGCAGCAATGCCCGGCCCGGTGCGCGTCCGGCCAGAAACCGGGCAATGCCCATGTACAGCAAACCGAGCACCAGCGCGCTCAGCGCAGGGCCGAATTCGAGGTGTTGAACGAGCGCGTATTGCAGGCCGAAACCGACAATGGGCGCTCCGAACAACAGGCTGCCATCGACGTAGTGGGTATGGCGCGCCGACCAGCGCAGCGTAGCGTCGCGGCTGTCATCATCAGGCCCGGCGGCATGCGCCTGCAGCGTGCGTCGGGCGAACAGCAGACCGATGGCCAGGTACATCAGGAAGAACAGAATCAGGAAAGGTTCGGTGCTCCAGAACAGCTCGGGCGTGTACGCGTCCATGCCCCAGGCGAAGCCGATGCCGAAGGTTCCGATGAAGCCGATCAGATTGAGTGGCCGCCAGGCTTTGAACCACGCGATGGCCAGAATGCCTGCATTGAGCAAGGCGAAATAGCTGAACAGTGCGACGTGGCTGCCTTCCCCGGAGGACGTCAGCAGTGGCGCGGCAAAGCCGCCCAGAGCGGCGACACAGGCAAGGGCCAGAGAGTTTTGCGTGACGGCGAGGATCGCGGAAAACGTCGTGACCGCCACCAGAAAAGTGAACGCCATTCCCGGCGCCAGCAGGGTGTGGACCTTCATCGCGGCGAACACCGTCAGGTACAGCACCGCGACGCCCGTGCCTTGCATCATCAGCGCGAACGATTCATTGCGTTGACGCAGCCACCAACCCAACGCCAACAACGCCAGCGCTGCCGCCGCTACCCCGGCATAGCGGGCCTCGATTGGAATGACCATGCCTTCGGTTGCGTAGCGCAGAAGGAACGCCAGGCCGAGGAACAGCAGTACCACGCCGACCCGCAGCACAGTGTTGCCGCCCAGTAACCAGTTTTTGGCACGCAGGATCGCGCTGTCGAACAAATTGGGTTGCGCTGAACCCTGCCAGGAATCAGGCGCGTCAGCAGGTCGAGGCGGCGGAGAAGTCTGCTCGGGGCGACGCCACTCAACGTCATGGGCGGACGCGGCTATCGGTTCAGGATCGGGGAGATCCCAAAGCAGCTCCGGCCCATCGTCGGCAAGCGGCTGAACATCCAGTGGCACGACCTCCAGCGGTGCCGGAGCCGGGGACTCCGATAATTGCACGGCGGGGGAACTCAGTTGGCTGAGGCGCTGCTGCACCGCGTCGAGGTCCCGACGAGTTCTGGCGAGTTCAGTTTGGTGGGCGGCGCTTTCGCGCGCCAGTGCGCTCAGCCGAAGGCTCAGGCCAGCGGCGAGGCCGATGACCGCACCCACGGCACCGCCGAGTAGCGACTCGTCAAGAAGCGCACCGATAAACAGACCGACCAGCAGAAGAATCCATTGCACGCGACGACATTCCATTTTCGGCCGATTAACGGCGATGGCGGAAGTATATCGGGCATCGAGAAAGGGGAAACATTTTGTGTCGGGGAGGGAGAACTGGTCGCTGTTGCATCTGGGTCCACAAGATCCAGCGATTCCGGATTCAACGGTTAAAACGTGAGCTGTAGGAGTCGATTTGCTGGCGAACACATCCGGCCAGTTACCTACCATGCAGCTGACCCAGCGCGTTCGCCAGCAAGCCGGCTCCTACAGAGGATTTCGGTGCCGCGTACAACCGCCTGCGCCCATACGACCCGCGCCGACACAATCGTCGGCGCCTAACCGGCCGTCTGCGCATGCGCTGTGTAGGAGCGCGCTTGCCCGCGAAGGCGTCAGCACAGCCAACCACGTGCCTGGCTGAAAACCGCGTTCGCCAGCAAGCCGGCTCCTACAGGAGGTTTCAGTGTCGCCCACAACCGGCTGCGCCCATCCGACCCCCCGCCACCGCATTCGCGGGCAAGCCGGCGCCTACAGAGGATTTCGGTACCGCACGCAATCGTCTGCGCCGACACCACTGTAGGAGCCGGCTTGCTGGCGAACGCGTCCGGCTAATCACCTCGCGCGTCCTTAATCCAGCGCGTTCCAGATTTCAGTGGCGTATTCGCGGATGGTCCGGTCCGAAGAGAACCAGCCCATGCGCGCGGTGTTGAGCACTGCCGAGCGCCACCATTCTTTCGAATCGTGCCAGCGCGCTTCCACTCTCGCTTGCGCGTGCCAGTAAGACTCGAAGTCAGCGCAGACAAAGAAGCGGTCGTAGCTGATCAACTGGTCGATCAACCCTGCGTAACGATACGGATCATCCGGCGAGAACACCCCGCCCCGGATCGCCTGCAGGACGTCATTCAATCGGCCCGATGCCGCGATGTCCTGATGGGCATTGAACTCACCGGCGTGCTTGCGCGCTTCGACTTCCTGCGCGGTCATGCCAAAGATGAACATGTGCTCAAGCCCGACCTGCTCGCTCATTTCGACGTTGGCGCCGTCGAGCGTACCGATGGTCAGCGCGCCGTTGAGGCCGAACTTCATGTTGCTGGTGCCGGATGCTTCAAGGCCCGCTGTGGAAATCTGCTCCGACAAGTCCGCCGCCGGAATGATGCTTTCCGCCAGGCTGACGTTGTAGTTGGGCATGAACACCACTTTCAAGCGGCCACGCAGCGTCGGGTCGTTATTGACCGTACGTGCGATGTCGTTTGCCAGCTTGATGATCAGCTTGGCCGAGTGATAACTGGCCGCTGCCTTGCCCGCGAAGATCTTCACGCGCGGTACCCAGTCGGTGCTTGGATCAGCGCGCATGGCCTGATACAGCGCCACTGTGTGGAACAGGTTCAGCAGCTGGCGCTTGTACTCATGGATGCGCTTGACCTGCACATCGAACATCGCCTCCGGGTTGACCACGATGCCCAGGCGCTCCTGAATAATCGTGGCCAGGGCTTGCTTGCTTTGCAGACGCTGCGCGGCAAACTCCTGCTGAAACCTCGGCTCGTCCGCCAGTGGCGCCAACTTGAGGAGCGCGGTCTCGTGGTTGTCGAGCACTTGTTCGCCCAGCTCGTTGACCAGCATCGAAGTCAGTTGCGGGTTGGACTGGAACAGCCAGCGGCGGAAGGTGATGCCGTTGGTTTTGTTATTGATGCGGTCCGGGTGCAGCTTGTGCAAATGGGCGAAGACGGTCTTGCGCATCAGCTGTGTGTGCAGCGCAGAAACGCCGTTCACGCTGTGCGAGCCCAGGAATGCCAGGTTGCCCATACGCACGCGACGGCCGTTGTCTTCTTCAATCAGCGACACGGCGCGCAGCAGGTCGAACAGGGCAGGGTCGTCCTTGAAGTCGAGACGGACCTTGTCGATGTGCTGAGCGTTGATCATGTAAATGATCTGCATGTGGCGCGGCAACATCCGCTCCATCAGCCCTACAGACCAGGTTTCCAGTGCTTCGGGCAACAGCGTGTGGTTGGTGTACGCCAAGGTACCGACGGTGATGCGCCAGGCCTCGTCCCACTCCACGTCATGCAGGTCGATCAGCACGCGCATCAGCTCCGCTACGGCGATCGACGGATGGGTGTCGTTCATCTGGATCGCAGCGTGTTCCGGCAGACTGTTGACGCTGTAGCCCATGTTCTTGTGACGGCGCAGCAAATCCTGCAGCGACGCCGAAACGAAGAAGTACTCCTGACGCAGACGCAGTTCCTGGCCCGCTTCTGTGCTGTCGTTTGGATACAGCACACGAGAAATACTTTCCGCCCGCACGACCTCAGCAACAGCACCGACGTGGTCGCCGGCATTGAAACGCTCAAGGTGCAGATCTTCAACGGCACGCGCACGCCACAGGCGCAGAGTGTTCACCGCCTTGCCGCGCCAACCCACAACTGGCGTGTCATAAGCGATGGCCCGGACGGTTTCGCCCGCGGTCCAGACCTGACGTGTTTCGCCCGAAGCATCAAGCACAGGCGCACCAGCAGCATCCAGCTGCGGCTGCACACTGCCACCGAAGCCGATCTGGTAAATCACTTCAGGGCGCTCGAATTCCCACGGGTTGCCGAAGTCCAGCCAGTTTTCGGTCTGCTCCTGCTGCCAGCCGTCAACGATGGCCTGGCGGAAAAGCCCATGCTCGTAACGAATACCGTAGCCGTGACCCGCGACGCCCAAGGTCGACATGCTTTCCATGAAGCAGGCGGCCAGACGGCCCAGGCCGCCGTTACCCAGCGCAGCGTCGGGCTCAAGGGAGCGAATTTGCTCTAGGTCGACGTTCAAACCCTTCAACGCTTCACGTGCCGTTTCGAGGATGCCCAGGTTGCTCAGGCTGTCGAACATCAGGCGCCCGATCAGGAATTCAAGTGACAGGTAGTAAACCCGCTTTTTCTCCTGCCGGTAGACGTAGCGCGTGTGGTTCATCCACCGCTCAGCCATTTTGTCGCGAGTCGCCAGGGCGATTGCCATAAACCAGTCATGGTCGAAGGCATGGTCGGGATCTTTCCCGACGGCAAACTCGAGTTTGTTCAGCACAGCTTCTCGGAAGGCTGCCACTTCAGCGTCACGAACGTTGGGTTCCGGAGACATCGGGTACGACCTCAAGTTGGTTTGACGATTAAATGGGTGGGTAGACTGTAGGGCGTGTCATTGGTTATTTCCTCCCACTCGGATGAAA
Source organism: Pseudomonas lutea (assembly GCF_000759445.1). Lineage (NCBI taxonomy): Bacteria > Pseudomonadati > Pseudomonadota > Gammaproteobacteria > Pseudomonadales > Pseudomonadaceae > Pseudomonas > Pseudomonas lutea. The sequence goes on along the minus strand of NZ_JRMB01000002.1, from coordinate 1,413,140 downwards.
ATACGCGGCTGCACGACCCCCGGTTCGACTCAAACAAGCTACCTCGGTTCGCCGACATTACCTACCGGCGGCAAAACTCTGGCGCTTTCCCCTGTCTTCAGCGATGGCTTGCATTGATCGTTCCACTCTTGGCGTCGGGCCGGCGGACGCTCTGCGATGGCCACTCAGGGAGACGAAATTGCAGGTGACAACATGCCAGGATCAGGCAAGCATGTTCATTCGCCGATTCGGGTTTATGATGCCCCTCGGCAGATAGACCGCAGCCCCTGAATTGGACTTTTGGAGCACCTATGCAGACTTTGTACCCGCAGATCAAACCTTATGCCCGGCACGATCTGGCCGTGGAAGAGCCGCATGTGCTGTATGTCGATGAAAGCGGCTCGCCGGACGGCCTGCCGGTCATCTTCATTCACGGCGGACCGGGTTCGGGATGCGACGCGCAAAGCCGGCGTTATTTCGATCCGAACCTCTATCGCATCATCACGTTCGATCAGCGTGGCTGCGGCCGTTCCACGCCCCATGCCAGCCTGGAGAACAACACCACCTGGCATCTTGTCGAGGATCTCGAACGCATCCGGACCCATCTGGGCATCGAACAATGGGTCGTGTTTGGGGGCTCATGGGGTTCCACTCTGTCTCTGGCGTATGCGCAGACTCATCCCGACCGCGTGCATGCACTGATTTTGCGCGGCATCTTTCTGAGCCGCCCTCAAGACATCAAGTGGTTCTATCAGGAAGGTGCCAGCCGTCTGTTCCCCGATTATTGGCAGGACTACATGGCGCCGATTCCGCCGGACGAACGCGGCGATGTGCTCGGCGCCTTTCACAAACGCCTGACCGGCAGCGACCAGATCGCACAGATGCATGCCGCCAAAGCCTGGTCGACGTGGGAAGGTCGTACCGCCACGCTGCGTCCGAATCCGCAGGTGGTGGATCGCTTCACCGAGCCGCATCGTGCGCTGTCCATCGCGCGAATCGAATGCCACTACTTCATTAACAACGCCTTCCTTGAAGAAAACCAGTTGCTGCGCGACATGCCGAAAATCGCGCATCTGCCGGGCATCATCGTGCATGGGCGCTACGATGTGATCTGTACGCTGGACAATGCCTGGGAGCTGCATCAGGCATGGCCCAACAGCGAGCTTCAAGTGATCCGTGATGCCGGCCACTCGGCATCCGAACCGGGCATTACTGACGCACTGGTACGCGCGGCTTCACAAGTGGCCCGCCGCTTGCTGGATCTGCCACCGGAAGAGGCTTGAATGAAAGCCTTGTTGCAGCGAGTGACCCAGGCGCGGGTCGATGTGGCCGGCGAGACAATTGGCGCGATTGATCAGGGTTTGATGGTCTTGATCGGCATTGAACCTCAAGACACACAGGCCGCCGCCGACAAGATGTTGCACAAGCTGCTTAACTATCGGGTGTTCAGCGACGCCGACGGGAAAATCAACCTGTCGTTAGTGGACGTGGATGGCGGGCTGTTGCTCGTCTCGCAATTCACGTTGGCGGCCGATACCAAAAGCGGGATGCGGCCAAGTTTCTCGAAAGCAGCACCTCCAGCCTTGGGCGCCGAGTTGTTTGAATACCTGGTCAGCAGGGCGAAAGCTTCACATTCGGCGGTTGAAACGGGCCGGTTTGGTGCGGATATGCAAGTTCATCTTGTGAACGACGGCCCTGTGACATTTTTGCTCGAAACCTGAATCTTGCCGTGCTTCTGATGACGCCGGATTTGCTTGCTGGAAAAGCTGTAAATAGTTTGTTTCCCCTGATGCGTTGTAACGCGCGCTACTAGATAATCGCGCGCTACAAGGACGGGCCAAAGCCCGTCAAATCGGTAAAACGCAGACTGGTCCGACGCCGCTTGGGGAATCATTGGCCCCTTTTGGAGTCGGAACAATGCTCGCCAACCCGGCATTTGATAGCTGGCCGTTGGTTTCTTCATCTGTTTTCGGCGAGGGTTGCTCGTGATTGTTAGTCCATGTAATGCACCAAAGAACCCGGGCAGGCGCTTACGCAGCGCACTGTTGGCAGGGTCGGCTTTGTTTTGTCTGTTCGGCGCCGGTCAGCTGTGGGCGTTCGATCTCGACGACGTGGCGACAAAGGCCAAAGATCTGGCCGGACAGAAATTCACAGCGCCGAAGAGCAATCTTCCGGCCGAATTCCGCGACATGAAGTTCGCGGATTATCAAAAGATCCGCTTCCTGCAAGACAAGGCCGAATGGGCCAATGACAAGACCCCGTTCAAGGTGTCGTTCTACCACCAGGGTATGCACTTCGACACCCCGGTCAAAATCAACGAAGTCACCGCCAATTCCGTCAACGAGATCAAGTACGACCCGACTCGTTTCGACTTTGGCGATGTGAAATTCGACCCCAAGTCGACCGAAAACCTGGGCTACGCCGGTTTCCGTGTCACCTACCCGATCAACAAAGACGACAAGCAAGACGAAATCATGACCATGCTGGGCGCGAGCTACTTCCGCGTCATCGGCAAAGGTCAGGTGTATGGTTTGTCTGCGCGCGGCATGGCCATCGACACGGCAATGCCGTCGGGCGAAGAATTCCCCCGTTTCACTGAGTTCTGGATCGAAAAGCCGAGCGCGGATGACAACCACTTGGTCATCTTTGCCTTGCTCGACTCCCCACGTGCCACCGGCGCCTACAAGCTGACACTGCGTCCGGGCACCAATACGCTGGTGGACGTCCAGTCGCGCATGTACCTGCGTGACAAGGTCGGCAAACTGGGCGTAGCACCACTGACCAGCATGTACCTGTTCGGCGCCAACCAGCCGTCGAAGGTTCTCAACTACCGTCGTGAACTGCACGACTCCAGCGGTCTGTCCATTCAGGCAGCCAATGGCGAGTGGATCTGGCGTCCGTTGAACAACCCTAAGCACCTTTCTGTCAGCAGCTTCTCGGTCGAGAATCCGCGCGGTTTCGGTCTGCTTCAGCGCGGCCGTAACTTCAGCCACTACGAAGACCTCGACGACCGTTACGACAAACGTCCGAGCGCCTGGATCGAGCCGAAGGGCGATTGGGGCAAAGGTACGGTTGATCTGGTAGAGATCCCGACTGCCGACGAAACCAACGACAACATCGTTGCGTTCTGGAAGCCCGAGACTCAACCGGAGCCGGGCCAGCCGATCGACTTCAACTATCGCCTGCACTGGACCATGGATGAGGACGCCATTCACTCGCCTGATCTGGGCTGGGTCAAGCAGACCCTGCGCTCTACCGGTGACGTGAAGCAGTCCAACCTGATCCGTCAGCCGGACGGCAGCGTGGCTTATCTGGTGGACTTTGTTGGCCCGACACTGGCCAAGCTGGGTGAAGACCCGTCGATCCGCAGTCAGGTCATCACTGATGACAACACTGACCTGGTCGAGAACAACCTGCGCTACAACCCGGTGACCAAAGGCTGGCGTCTGACGCTGCGCCTGAAGGTCAAGGATCCGGGCAAGGCCGTCGAAATGCGTGCTTACTTGCTTCGCGAGACCCCTGCCGAGCCTGGCAAGGAACCTGCGGTGATCACTGCCGACAAGTCTGACAAGAAGCCGGCTGCCAAGGCTGAAGCCAAGGCCGTTGCCGCTGCGCCTGTCGTGACAGCGCCGAAGGACGAGAAAGCCGAGATCGTCAAGACTGACGCGTTGAAAGCGGGCGATCAGAAGGACGCCAAGGCGCCGAAAGCTGACGGTAAGGATGTTGCCAAAGCTGACGCGGCCAAACCGGCGGACGCCAAGGTTGCCGAAGTGAAGTCCGACGAGGCCTCCAAGCCGGAAGCCGCCCTGGGCGATGCCGCGAAGGCGAACAAAGGCAGCAAGGAAACCCCGCAGCCAGCGGTAGAGGCTGCATCCACCACCCAACAGGGGCCGGCCATGATTCAACAAGTCCTGACCGAAACCTGGAGCTATCAGTTGCCAGCCGATGAGTAATTCAAATGCGGTGCCAGAGCCTCTGAATGAGTCTCTCAGCGAGTACCTGGCGCATTTGCCGATGACCGATGTGCAGCGGGCAGAACTTGCCAGCTGCACCTCGTTCGCCGAGCTGCACGAGCGCCTCTCCGCGCAGACTGTCGCTGACCCTGCCGAGGCCGCTCAGGCTTCGGTAGAGCGTCGTCTGACGCTGACGACCGCTAATGAGCTGCACGAAGCCGAGATGCTGAGTGTCGACGCCAGCGGCCGTGTTCGCCTGAAAGCCACGCCACCGATCCGTCGTACCAAAGTGGTGCCGGAACCGTGGCGCACCAATATCCTGCACCGCGGATGGCGCCGTCTGACCGGCAAAACCAATCCGCCGCCGCCCAAGGATGACTTGCCGCGTGATCTGCCCAAGGCGCGCTGGCGCACCGTGGGTTCGATCCGTCGTTACATCCTGCTGATCCTCATGCTGGGCCAGACCATCGTCGCCGGCTTCTACATGAAAGGCATCCTGCCGTATCAAGGCTGGTCGCTGGTTTCGTTCGACGAAATCAGTCATCAAACCCTGTGGCAGACGGCTGTTCAGGTCATGCCGTACGCACTTCAGACCAGCATCCTGTTGTTGTTCGGGATTTTGTTCTGCTGGGTCTCGGCAGGTTTCTGGACCGCGCTGATGGGCTTCCTCGAACTGCTGACTGGCCGCGACAAGTACCGTATTTCCGGTGCAAGTGCGGGCAATGAACCGATCGAAGCGGGTGCCCGTACAGCGTTGGTGATGCCGATCTGCAACGAAGATGTGCCGCGTGTGTTCGCAGGTCTGCGGGCCACGTTCGAGTCGGTCAAGGCCACGGGTGACCTGGACCGTTTCGACTTCTTCATCCTGAGCGACTCCAACGAGACCGACATTTGTGTGGCCGAGCAACAAGCCTGGCTGGACGTGTGTCGTGAAACCGGCGGGTTCGGCAAGATCTTCTATCGTCGTCGCCGCCGTCGCGTTAAGCGCAAAAGCGGCAACCTGGATGACTTCTGCCGTCGCTGGGGCGGTGAGTACCGCTACATGGTCGTCCTCGACGCTGACTCGGTCATGAGCGGTGAGTGTCTGACCAGTCTGGTGCGCTTGATGGAAGCCACGCCGGATGCCGGGATTATCCAGACCGCGCCGCGTGCGTCGGGCATGGACACCTTGTATGCGCGCATGCAGCAGTTCGCTACCCGTGTGTACGGCCCGCTGTTCACGGCCGGCTTGCACTTTTGGCAGTTGGGCGAATCGCACTATTGGGGTCACAACGCGATCATCCGTATGAAACCCTTTATCGAGCACTGCGCCCTGGCGCCATTGCCCGGCAAAGGCGCGTTCGCCGGTGCCATTCTGTCCCACGACTTCGTTGAAGCAGCGCTGATGCGACGTGCTGGCTGGGGCGTGTGGATCGCCTACGACCTGCCTGGCAGTTACGAAGAGCTGCCGCCGAACTTGCTGGATGAGCTCAAGCGTGACCGTCGCTGGTGCCACGGTAACCTGATGAACTTCCGCCTGTTCCTGGTCAAGGGCATGCACCCGGTTCACCGTGCGGTGTTCCTGACGGGCGTGATGTCGTATCTGTCAGCGCCGTTGTGGTTCTTCTTCCTGGTGCTGTCCACTGCGTTGCTGGCGGTGAACACACTGATGGAGCCGACCTACTTCATGGAGCCGCGTCAGCTGTATCCGTTGTGGCCGCAGTGGCACCCGGAAAAAGCCGTCGCATTGTTCTCGACGACTGTCGTGCTGTTGTTCCTGCCTAAACTGCTCAGCGTCATTTTGATCTGGGCGAAGGGCGCTACCGGCTACGGCGGGCGGATCAAGGTCACGATGTCGATGCTGCTGGAGATGCTGTTCTCCATGCTGTTGGCACCCGTGCGCATGATCTTCCACACCCGCTTCGTGCTGGCTGCTTTCCTGGGCTGGGCCGCCACCTGGAACTCTCCGCAGCGTGACGATGACTCGACGCCGTGGAGTGAAGCGGTTAAACGTCACGGGCCGCAGACGTTGCTCGGTTTTTGCTGGGCGCTGTTGGTGGCCTGGCTTAACCCAAGCTTCCTGTGGTGGCTGGTGCCGATTGTGGGTTCGTTGATGTTGTCGATCCCGGTGTCGGTGATTTCCAGCCGCACTAACCTGGGCCTGAAGGCACGTGACACCAAGCTGTTCCTGATCCCGGAAGAGCACACGCCTCCGCAGGAACTGGTGTCTACCGACAAGTACACGCACGAGAACCGCTGGCACGCGCTGAACGATGGATTCGTCCGTGCGGTGGTTGATCCACAGCAGAACGCCTTGGCGTGTGCGCTGGCGACTTCACGCCATCGTCACGCCGAGCCGATCGAATGGATGCGCGTTGAGCGTGTACGTCATGCCATCAAGGGTGGCCCTGAGCTGCTGAACAACCATGAGCGCCTGCAATTGCTGAGCGATCCGGTTGCGCTGGCTCGCTTGCATGAGCTGGTCTGGAGCGAAGGCAACTCCGCCTGGCTGAATGCATGGCGGGCGTCAGTGGATGCAGACCCACATGCGCCTTTGCTGCCGCTGCAGCCAGCGACGCATGTGAACGAGTCCACCCTCGTAAACGCCTGATTCAAGCGCCAAACAAAACGCCGCCGAAGAGCAATCTTCGGCGGCGTTTTTGTTTGGGCATGGAAGCTCGTTTGTGCAGGGCTGATTACCGCGCGTAAATCAACTGTAAGAGCGCGCTCGCCCGCGATGCGGTGTGTCAGTCACCCGCCATTTCGCAGACAGATCATTTCGCGGGCAAGCGCTCTCCTACAGGGGTACGACGTTGTTTAACTCACTCGAAACCTGCCCACCATCTCCGCAGCTATACACCTGGCGATCTGGGCGTTCTGCACGTTCGATGGCATACCTGAATCGACTGTAGGAGCGCGCTTGCCCGCGATGCGGTGAGTCAGTCATCCGCCATTTCGCAGACAGATCATTTCGCGGGCAAGCGCGCTCCTACAAGGGTAAGACGGTGTTTAATTCACCCGAAATCTGCCCACCATCTCCGCAGCTATACACCTGGCGATCTGGGCGTTGTGCACGTTCGATGGCATACGTAAATCAACTGTAAGAGCGCGCTTGCCCGCGATGCGGTGTGTCAGTCACCCGCCATGTGGCAGGCAGATCATCTTCGCGGGCAAGCGCGCTCCTACAGGGGTACGACGTTGTTTAACTCACTCGAAACCTGCCCACCATCTCCGCAGCTATACACCTGGCGATCTGGGCGTTCTGCACGTTCGATGGCATACGTGAATCGACTGTAGGAGCGCGCTTGCCCGCGATGCGGTGTGTCAGTCATCCGCCATTTCGCAGACAGATCATTTCGCGGGCAAGCGCGCTCCTGCAGGGGTACAACGTTGTTTAATTCACCCGAAATCTGCCCACCATCTCTTGCAGGTGCACGCCCAGCCGCGCCAGCTCGATGCTCGACGCTGCTGTTTCTTCACTGGAGGCGGCGGTCTGTTCGGAGACGTCTCGCACGCTCATCACACTGCGATTGATCTGTTCTGCCACGCTGCTTTGTTCTTCCCCGGCCGCAGCGATCTGCTGATTCATGGTCTGAATCGTCGACACGGTGCGTGCGATGTGCCCAAGCGCTTGACCCGCTTGGCGACTCAGCTCGACGCTGCTGTCAGTCAACGTCCGGCTCGCATCGAGCGTGGTCACCACCTGTTGAGTGCCGCTCTGAAGCGCGGCGATCAGTACTTCGATTTCTTCGGTGGATTCCTGAGTGCGCTGCGCCAGGCCACGAACTTCGTCCGCCACAACAGCAAACCCACGTCCTGCCTCGCCGGCACGGGCCGCTTCGATCGCCGCATTGAGGGCCAGCAGATTGGTCTGTTGCGAGACCGACTTGATCACGTCGAGCACGCCGCCGATCTTGTCGCTCTCCAGCTTGAGCTTGCCCATGGCCTCGGTCGAATTGTTGACCTCCAGTGCGAGGCGTTCGATCTGCGCGATAGCGTCGTTGACCACTTTGTCACCGTCCCGCGCCTGTTGATCGGCATGCCGCGCTGCCTCGCTGGCTTCCTCAGCGTTGCGCGCCACCTCCATGACCGTCGAGGTCATCTGGTTCATTGCGGTCGCCACGCAGTCGGTTTCGTCTTTCTGGCTGTTCACGCCCACGCTGGTCTGCTCTGTCACCGCCGACAGTTGCTCCGCCGCGCTGGCTATCTGCGTAACGCCATCACTGATGCCGGTGATGAGTTGGCGCAGGCTCACGGTCATTTCCTGCATGCTCCGTTGCAGCATGCCCATTTCGTCGCGTCGGCCGACTTCCAGGTCCTGACTCAAATCACCGTTGGCGATGCGCGCTGCTGCACTCAGCGTGAGCCGCAGCGGCGCAATGATCTGCTGAGTAATCAACCAGGCCGCCAGCAGTCCCAAGAGTATTGCCAGCCCGGCCACGGCGCTCAGCGTCTGGCGCGATTGAGTGGCCTCGGCATCGCGCCGCTGGCCTTGCAGCGCAATGATCTCCCCGGTGGACGTCAGCAGGCTCTCGCTCAGCGTCTCCATGACTTCCTGGGCCGCCTCCACCTTGACTTGCAGATCTTTGAACAAACCCATGTGCTCACGGTACTTGAGCAGCGTCTTGCGCGCTTTGAGCAGCCCGCTGACATTGCTGTCAGCCTGATCACTGGCGATTTGTTCTACCTCCTTCAATGCTTCATCGATGGCGGTCACGGCGGCGATTTCGTAGGACTCTTTGCCGCTGAACACGTACGCCTGAACCTCATAGCGAGCGTTCTGCACCTGCCCCCGCAACTGTTGCAGGTTAGTGAACTCGTCCAGACGCTCACTGCTGTCCTGCTCCTGGCTGACTGCCTTCAAGACTTCGCTTTCAACCTCGCCGATGGAGGTGATTGCCTCTTCGGAGAGCTTTCCCAGCTGCGTCCGAGCGTCCGCTCGCGCAGTTAACAGCCTGGCCAGATCAGCGAAAGTGGTCTCCAGCGCCCTTACCGTGTCACTCTGCCCGTTGAGCAATTTGAGAATGTCGGGTGGCGGCGCGTCCTCCCGCAGCACTACCAGATGCGCTTCAATTTCGTTGATACGGGTGACAACGCGCGAGGCGCTTTCAGGGGTGTTCTCCCCGCGGAAAACGATGCGCTCGGCGCGCAGGTCTTTGGTCATCGCGTTGAGCTGAGCGATGGAGGTCAGTGACTCCGAGCGCTCGATCATGGTGTCGAGCCCATGCCACCCCGTCAGGGTAATGGCCAGCGTCAGAAGCAAAACCAGGCCGAAGCCCAGCGAGAGTTTGAGTTTCACGCTGGTGTTGGCCAGCGCTCTGTTGATTCCATGAAACATGAGGCATCTCCTGCCAATGAGCGATAAACGCGCATCGGCAGGGGACGCTGAGGCGTGACCTGATCAGGCCGTAGGACATTTCTGAGCGGGTAGAAGGGGTGACGTGTGTCACAGATTCTCAGCCGAACCTGTAGGAGCCGGCTTGCTGGCGAACGCGTAGGGTCAGTCAATATCTGCGCAACTGATCCACCGCCTTCGCCAGCAAGCCGGCTCCTACGGACGGCTTGGGGTCAGTCAATATCTTTGCAAGTGATCACCGGGGTCGCCAGTTCAAGCCGGCTCCGACAGGCGAATTGCGTACCTCCAGAAAGCGTGCGCGAATCGCTCCCGGTGTTTGATCAGACCCTGAACCGGCCAACCAGTGCCTGCAGGTGGCTGCCCAAACGGGCCAGCTCCACGCTGGATGCGGCCGTTTCTTCACTGGCGGCGGAGGTCTGTTCCGAAACGTCTCGCACGTTCAGCACGCTGCGGTTGATTTCTTCAGCGGTGGCGCTTTGTTGCTCGGCTGCGGCAGCGATTTGCTGGTTCATGGACTGAATTGCCGAGACGGTGCGGGTAATGCTTTCCAGCGAACTGCCGGCACGGCGGGTCAACTCGACGCTGCTGACTGTCAGCTCTCGGCTGTTGTCCATGATCGTCGCGACCTGCCGAGTCCCGTTCTGCAAACCGGAAATAAGCTCTTCGATTTCCTCGGTCGATTTCTGCGTGCGTTGCGCCAGGCTACGGACCTCGTCCGCCACCACGGCGAAACCACGCCCGGCTTCGCCTGCCCGAGCGGCCTCAATGGCGGCATTCAGTGCCAGCAGGTTGGTTTGCTGTGCGACCGACTTGATCACATCCAGGACGCTGCCGATCTTGTCGCTCTCGCGTTTGAGTTCGGCCATGGCTTCGGTGGAATGCCCTACCTCACTGGCCAGCCGCTCGATCTGCACAATGGCTTCATTGACCACTTTGTCGCCCTCGCGGGCTTGAAGGTCGGCGGCTACCGCCGCTTCGGAGGCTTCTTCCGCATTGCGCGCAACTTCCTGCACAGTGGCGGTCATCTCATGCATCGCCGTCGCGACCTGGTCGGTCTCGATTTTCTGACTGTTCACGCCGGCGCTGGTTTGTTCGGTGACCGCGGACAGCTCTTCGGCAGCGCTGGCGATCTGGGTAACACCTTCGCCGATGCCGCTGATCAGCTCCCGCAGTCCCACCGTCATGCGCTGGATGCTGCTTTGTAACTGGCCGAGCTCGTCACGCCGGTCGACACTGAGGTTATGGGTGAGGTCGCCGGAGGCAACGCGCTCGACGGCAATTAGTGTCTGGCTCAGCGGCACGGTAATTTGCCGTGTGATGATCCATGCGGCGAGCGCGCCAAGAATCAGCGCCAGCACCGTTGCGATACCAAGCGTTGACTGGGCCTGGCTGCTGTCGGCATCACGTTTGGCATTTTGCGAGACGTTCAGTTGGTCGCTGACATCGAGCAGTTGCTGGCCCAGGCCGGTCATCTTTTCCAACGCCTGACGGCTGTTCTGTTGTGCGTCCCGGTACTGGCCCACTGCGGCGCGATAGCCCTTGAGTGCCAAGTTGGCCTTTTGCAATTGCGGGATGTACTGGGAGGAAACGTCGCCTGCGAGCGTGTTGACCCCGACGATGGCTTCGTCGATGGCGGCCGTGGCGTTCTTCTCGAAATCCGGGTTACCGCTGAAGGTGTAGCCACGCACCTGGAAGCGGGCCTGCTGGATCTGCTTGCTCACGTCGACAGCGCCGTTGAACTGCAGAATGTTGTCGTGCTGGATCAACGCTTCTTCGATTTTCTTGACGCTATCCACTGCAGCGTCGGCCGAAGCGCCCAGGTTGGTACGGCTGGCCTCACGGGCCTGGATGGCCTTGGTCATCTCGCCAAAGGCATTGCGGTAGTCGGCAGCGGCTTGGATCTGGATGCTTAGCAACTTAAGGTCGTCAGCGCCCTTGATCATGGTGCCAGCGGTTTTCAGGTCGGCGTCGAGCTTGTCCAGTGCGGTCATGACCGCCGTCGCAGCCTCGGCGCTGTACTGGGTCTCATAGGCCATGCGCGCGGCGCGCAGGTCCATCGTGCGCTCACTGGTTTGCGAGATCATGCCCAGCTTGTCGCCGCGCTCGATCAGCGCATTTACGCTCCACCATCCCGTGGCGGTGATGAGTAGCGTCAGCAACAGCACCAGCCCGAAGCCGATACCCAGTTTGAGACTGACGCTCATATTTCCGAGGCGATGGGCAAACCAGCGAGACATGATGATTCCTTGGGCGTTTGTTGTTATGGACGCCTGTACATCGGCTGATGCGCGTCGAACTGAAGCGAGGAGAGATGAAGTGTCTGGGGGACGACTGCTGCGCAGCCCATCGCGGGCAAGCGCGCTCCTACGCCTTAGGCAGAAGCACAAGCGCGAGCGAAAGTTTGTAGGAGCGCGCTTGCCCGCGAACTGGCGCAAAGCGGCAGCAAACTGGCCGCCTCGCAGCGTCAGATAAAACGTATTACCGGGCGCCGACTGCGGACCTTAGAACAGCCGGGCCAGCAGCGCAGTCACGGCGGTCTCAACGCGCAGGATCCGTGTACCCAGCTGCACCGGATTCAGCCCCGACGCTCGCAGCAGATCCACCTCGTAAGGAATCCAGCCGCCCTCAGGGCCGATGGCCAGCGTGACGGGCTGCTCGACGGCACGGGGACAGGCCGGGAACTCTCCCGGATGGCCAACCAGGCCCAACGTTCCGTCTGCGATGGCAGGCAGGCGGTCCTCAACGAAGGGTTTGAAGCGCTTTTCGATAACGATCTCCGGCAGCACACTGTCCCGGGCCTGTTCCAGGCCAAGAATCAACTGCTCGCGAATCGCAGCGGGCTCCAGAAAAGGCGTCTGCCAAAAGCTTTTTTCAACGCGGTAGCTGTTGATCAGGATGACCTTCGGGACACCCATGGTGGCCACGGTCTGGAACACCCTGCGCAGCATCTTCGGGCGCGGCAGGGCAAGGATCAGCGTCAGTGGCAATTTGGCGGGAGGAGCATGCTCGAAGCTCACCGACAGCTCGGCTTCTCGAGCCTCCAGACGCAGCAATTGTGCGCTGCCCAGCAACCCGTCCACGCGCCCAACCCTCAGGCTGTCGCCCACCTCGCTGCGATGGACTTCCTGCATATGCGTGAGGCGGCGATCGCGCAACACAACCCGGTCAGCCGCAATGAAGTCAGCTTCCTCCAACAACAGCAGATTCACGGTTGGGTCGCTGGCGGCTGGCTTTGTTCGTCTTCGGCTTTTTCGTCGTCTTCGTGGTCGCCGCGCTTGGTAATCATTGAGCTGCACAGCACACCGATCTCAAACAGCAGCCACATCGGCACGGCAAGCAAGGTCTGCGAAAAGATGTCCGGCGGGGTGAGAATCATGCCGACCACGAAGCAGCCGATCACCACGTAAGGGCGAATCTTCTTCAGGTATTTGACGTCGACGATGCCGATCCACACCAGCAGCACCACCGCAACCGGGATCTCGAACGCAACACCAAACGCCAGGAACAGCGTCATCACGAAGTCGAGATAGCTGGCGATGTCCGTCATCATCGACACCCCTTCCGGCGTAACGCTGGCGAAGAAGTGAAAAATCAGCGGGAAGACCAGGAAGTAGGCAAACGCCATACCGGCGTAGAACAGAATGATGCTGGAAATCAGCAGCGGGACCGCCACGCGCTTTTCATGCTTGTAGAGCCCTGGCGCGATGAAACCCCAGATCTGATACAGAATCACCGGCATCGCCAGAAACAGCGCCACCATCATCGTCAGCTTGAACGGCGTGATGAACGGCGACGCCACATCGGTCGCGATCATCGTCGCGCCTTCAGGCAAAAACTTGCGCAGCGGGGCGGAGACGAAGGTGTAGATCTTCTGCGTGAAGTAAAACAGCGCGCCGAAGATTACGAAGATCGCGAGTACGCAGCGCAGCAGTCGTGAGCGCAGTTCTGTCAGGTGCGAGACCAGCGGCATTTGCTGGTCGTTTTCCGGAATTTCGCTCATGGGGCTCTTGGTGGCAGTGACGAATCGTTGGCAGAAGGCGCGCTGTGCACCGCCGTGGCTGCAGTGATCTCAGGTGCAGGTGCAGGTGCAGGCGCAGAAGCGGGAGTGGACGGTGTAGCTGGCGCCGCGTCTGCGGGCGTCGGCGTGACCGATGCAGTCTCGGCCGGAGCGGCAGGGCCGAGGTCCGCGCTCTGTAGCGGCGAGGAGGCGCCCATGACCGGTGCGGCCGGCGTGTGTGGCTGCGAAGCAGGCGAGGCGACAGGAGCGGCCGATGGCGGCGTGGCAGGCGTTCCCGGGGGCTGCTGCGGCTGCATGATCTTGCGTGCTTCCTCTTCGAGCGAAAGAATGTGCTCGTTGTGCAGCTGACGCCGAATTTCATCGGCGCCGATCTCGCGTTCAACTTCCTGTTTGATCGCATTGAAGCTGCGTTTCAGACGGCCGATCCAGAGCCCGGCCGTCCGTGCTGCGCCTGGGAGGCGTTCCGGGCCGAGCACGAGCAGGGCAACCAGACCGACCAGCAGCAGTTCAGAAAAGCTGATACCAAACATGCGTCACGACCTAGTCTTTGCGGATGGGGTCTTCGACTCGTTGCGCCTGAGCGTCGATGGTGTGCGGTTGATGCGGCGCCTGAGCAGGGGGAACAGGCTGCTGCGGCTGAACCGTAGGCTGAACCGTCGGTTGCGCCGTTGGCTGTACTGGCGGCTGTTCTGGATGCTTCTCGTCGTCGTTCATGGCCTTGCGGAAGCCCTTGATCGATTCACCGACGTCAGTGCCCAGGTTCTTGAGTTTCTTGGTGCCGAATACCAGCACGACGACCACAAGAATGACGATCCAGTGTTTCCAGTCAAAAATGCCCATGACGCTTTCCTCACAAAAGATTTGGGCCGCAGCCCCTGTGTTTATTTCGCCGAGCTGTTTCGCCGAGTCATTCCGAGCGAGACGCTTTCTCGGCGTGGCCGGACAAGCCGAAACGGCGGTCCAGCTCATCCAGCACGGCTTGCGGGTGTTGGCCAAGCTGGGCAAGCATCACCATGCTGTGGAACCACAAGTCAGCGGTTTCATAGATGACGTCGCTGCAGTCACCGCTGACGGCAGCGTCCTTGGCAGCGATTATGGTTTCGACCGACTCTTCGCCGACTTTCTCCAGAATCTTGTTCAGTCCCTTGTGGTAGAGGCTGGCGACGTAAGAAGAGTCGGCAGCCGCACCCTTGCGTGATTCAAGCACCTCGGCAAGGCGTGACAAGGTATCAGTCATGGTCAGTGTCCTGCTTGATAAATGGCGTCCGGGTCTTTGAGCACCGGGTCCACGGTCTTCCAGCCGGCGTCGTCGTAAACGCGATAGAAACAGCTTTCGCGGCCGGTGTGGCAGGCGATGCCACCGATTTGCTCGACCATCATGATGATGACGTCGGCATCACAGTCCAGGCGCAGCTCGTGAAGTTTCTGCACATGGCCCGACTCTTCACCCTTGCGCCATAACTTGCCACGCGAACGTGACCAATAGATAGCGCGCTGTTCACGGGCGGTCAGGGCCAGGGCTTCGCGATTCATCCAGGCCATCATCAGCACGCGACCGGTTTTGTGGTCCTGTGCGATGGCGGGAACGAGACCGTCGTTGTCCCATTTGATTTCGTCCAGCCAGTCTTTCATCGTCGGCTCCGGCCGCTCCAGGGGAGGGTTAGTGTGCCAGCGGCTCGCGCTGATGGCTATCGGCGAACGACCAGATAGACCCCCGCCGCCAGCATCAGCAGCGCCGGCCAGGCATTCAGGCTGGCCAACGCTTCGCCCGTCTGGGTATGCGTTAACGCCAGCAACACGCCACCGGCCAGCAGGCCGGCCCCGAGCAGCCGCAGGGCCCAATGGTCACCGTCGCGGCGGTAAGGCGGTGGCGGATCATGGCGGTGAGGCTGCGACAGGCGTTCGAGCAGGTCACGGGTCATGTTGGCCAGGTGCGGGATCTGCTCGACCTGCGATTGCAGGTTGCCAAGCAGGGTTTTGGGGCTGACCCGCTCACGCATCCACCGCTCCAGGAAGGGTTGGGCGGTGGCCCAGAGATCGAGCTCGGGATACAGCTGACGACCCAGGCCTTCAATGTTGAGCAGCGTCTTCTGCAGCAGCACCAGTTGCGGCTGCACTTCCATATTGAAGCGGCGAGCGGTCTGGAACAGACGCATCAAGACCTGCCCGAAGGAGATGTCCTTCAGCGGCTTCTCGAAGATCGGCTCGCACACCGTACGGATGGCGGCCTCGAATTCATTGAGCTTGGTCTCGGCCGGCACCCAGCCTGAGTCGATGTGCAGCTGTGCCACACGGCGATAGTCGCGCTTGAAAAAAGCAAACAGATTGCGCGCCAGATAGTCCTGATCCTCAGGGGTCAGGCTGCCGACGATGCCGCAGTCGATCGCGATGTATTGAGGGTCCCACGGCGCGACGGTGCTGACGAAGATGTTGCCCGGGTGCATGTCTGCGTGAAAGAAGCTGTCCCGGAAGACCTGAGTGAAGAACAGTTCGACGCCGCGCTCGGCGAGCTTTTTCATGTCCGTGCGTTGATCGGCGAGGGTCGCCAGGTCCGTCACTTGCACGCCATAAATGCGCTCCATGACCAAGACCTTCGGCCGGCACCAGTCCCAATAGACCTGCGGCACGTAAAGCATGTTGGAGCCTTCGAAATTGCGGCGCAGCTGGCTGGAGTTGGCCGCTTCGCGCAACAGATCGAGCTCGTCGTAGATGGTTTTTTCGTAATCGGCAACGACATCGACCGGGTGCAGCAGGCGCGCATCAGCGGAAACCCGTTCGGCAATTTTCGCCAGAATGAACAGCCATGCGAGGTCCGAGCCGATGATTGGCTTCAAGCCGGGGCGGACGACTTTCACCACCACTTCTTCACCGGTTTTCAGACGCGCAGCATGCACCTGAGCCACCGACGCCGATGCAAGCGGTGCGATGTCGAAGCGGCTGAAAACCTCGCTGATCTTCGCGCCCAGCTGCGATTCGATGAGCGCGACCGCCTTGGCAGAATCGAACGGGGGCACGCGGTCCTGAAGCATCATCAGCTCGTCGGCGACGTCTTCAGGGAGCAGATCGCGACGGGTGGACAGCAGTTGCCCGAACTTGATGAAAATCGGGCCCAGGTCCTGCAGCGCCAACCGCAAACGCGCACCCCGGGTCAGTTCGTTCTTGCGACGAGGGAGCCAGCGCCAGGGCAGTACGAAGCGCACCGCCAGAAGCCACCACGGCAAGGGGAGGGCGAATATCAGGTCATCGAGGCGGTAACGGATTACGACACGCTGGATGCGAAACAGGCGGCGGACGGCAAGCAGGCTCATGCGTTATCGCTGGATTTGAGAGAGTGGGCCAGACGCTCGAAGCGGGCTTCGAGGCGTTCCAGGTCTTGTTGGGTCTGATCCAGTTCGGCGAAGCGGGCTTCGGCCTCGCGTTTACCGACCAGCGTGCGTGACTCCTCGGCAAGGTATTCAGCCAGGTTGTTGCTGAGACTGGCCACGCTTTCATGGGTCCAGCGGGCGCTGTTGCGCACATGGCCACCAATCAGCGGTGCCGCGACCGGGCCCAGCCAGCGCTGCAGCTCATATTCCCAGTCAAGGTCCAGGTCCTGCAATACACCCACCAGCTCAAGCAGTACGCTGCTTTCGCCGTCCAGGTCGACTTCCGGGCTATGCAACACAGCGTTCTTGTCTTTACTCAGCGCCAGTCGCATCAGGCTCGCAGCGGGTGCCCGCAGCGTCACATCAGCGCCGCCTTCCCAGTGGGCGGCGAGCATCAGGCCATCATCGCCGGGCAGCACGTGCAGACGAAACGCCGGGCGGGTGCACTCGATGGCGATGACCTTGCCGCTCAGCCTGTCCAGGCGCGGCAAGGCCGTGCTGTCCAGGCGCAGCACGCGATTGATGCCGTGTTCGGCACTGGCGAGCAAGCCGTTGATCAGCATCAGGGCTTGATGCCCCGGTGCAGAGCAACGATGCCAGAGGTCATGTTGTGGTAGGTCACGCGGTCAAAGCCCGCCTGAACCATCATCGACTTCAGTGTTTCCTGATCAGGGTGCATACGGATGGACTCCGCCAGATAGCGGTAGCTTTCCGAGTCGTTGGTGATCAGTTTGCCGGCCAGCGGCATGAACGCGAACGAATAGGCATCGTAGATCTTGGACATCACCTTGCTGGTCGGTTTGGAGAATTCCAGCACCAGCAAACGGCCGCCCGGCTTGAGCACACGCAACATCGAGCGGATGGCGTCTTCTTTGTGCGTCACATTGCGCAGGCCGAAGGCGATGGTTACGCAATCGAAATGATTGTCGGGGAATGGCAGCTTTTCAGCGTCGGCCTGGACGAACTTGATGTTGCCGGCCACACCGCGATCCAGCAGGCGATCACGACCGACCTTGAGCATCGAAGCATTGATGTCAGCCAGTACGACTTCGCCAGTCGGCCCCACCAGGTGCGAAAACTTCTTCGCCAGATCCCCGGTGCCGCCTGCGATGTCGAGCACGCGGTTGCCGCTGCGAACACCGGACAGCTCGATGGTGAAGCGCTTCCAGAGGCGATGCATGCCGCCGGACAGCACGTCGTTCATCAGGTCATATTTGGCCGCGACGGAGTGGAACACCTCGGCGACTTTCTCGGCCTTCTGGCTTTCCGGTACGTTTTTGTATCCGAAGTGGGTGGTGGGTTCGGCATCGCTGCCTTTGCGCGGATCATTCATATCGCTGTCACCGGAATAAAGTGGCGCCATTCTAATCGTCAGGGCTGGCTTTGTCTTGACAAGGCTCACGGCGAACAGTTTCTTCACAAGAGGCCGCTGGTATAGTGCGCCGACGATTCAAGCCGAAACAGGAGCCTTTAAGTGGCCAGAATTACCGTGGAACGCCCGCACACGCTGGGAAAGGAAAAGGCCCGCGAGAAGGCTGAGATCATGCTGCAGAAGCTGTCTGACAAATACGGCATTGAGCACGAATGGACAGGCGACACCGTTGCGCTGGAAGGCAAGGGCGCCAAGGGCACCGTCGACGTCGAAGACACGCTGGTGCGGGTGACGATCGAACTCAACTTCTTCCTCTCTGCCATGAGCGGTTCGATTCAAACGGAAGTTGAGCGGCAACTGGACAAGGTGCTGACCGCCTGAGGGGCCGCAAGCATGGATCCCTCGCCTGAATCACTGCCGACGTCACGCGGCGTCTGCCGCCGCAACGACGTCTTTCGCCTCAATAACGTCTGGCGGTGCAACGACGTCTGTCGCCGCAATAACGTCTGCCGCCCCAACGACGTCTGTCGTCGCAATAACGTCTGCCGCCCCAACGACGTCTGACGCCTCAATAACGTCTGCCGCCCCAACGACGTCTGCCGCCGCAATAACGTCTGCCGCCGCAATAACGTCTGCCGCCGCAATAACATCTGGTCGTGCGCAAATCTGTAGGAGCCGGCTTGCTGGCGAATGCGTTTTGTCAGTCAGCATCGCTTCGTCAGACATACCGGTTCGCCAGCAAGCCGGCTCCTACAGTCGCGGGTTGTCGCGGATTACAGGGAATTAAACACGGTCAGTCAGAGCATCAGCTTGATGACTTGCTCGGAGGGATCGCGGGATTTGCCGGCGGCTTTGAGGTCGGCAAGGTATTCGTCCCACAGTTGCGTCTGACGTTGCGCCAGTTGCTCCAGGTATTCCCAGGTGAACAAGCCGCTGTCATGACCGTCATCAAAAGTCAGCTTCAGCGCGTACTGGCCGGCGGGTTCGACTTTGAGAAGCCCGACGCCCAACTTGCCGAATTGCAGAATCGGATTGCCATGGCCCTGAACCTCCGCCGATGGGGAGTGCACCCGCAGGAATTCGGCTGGCAAGCGGTACTCCTCGTCCGTCCCGTATTTCAGACTGAGGACCTTCGAGGCTTTATGCAGCTGGATAGCGGTGGGAATTCTCGACATGGGGCTAGGCCTTGGACCGTTGGTGAAACGCTGCTGTGTCCGCCGCGACCATGCGGCGAGGCGCCAGACCCTGACCGTCTAGCGGATATAACGCTGCGAACTGCCGGACATTATGCTGCAAAACCTGTAGGAGCCGGCTTGCTGGCGAAAGCGGCCTGCCAGACGCAGATGATCGCCTGAGAGACTGCGTTCGCCAGCAAGCCGGCTCCTACAAAGTCGGGTTGCAGCGCGTTAGAGGATATAACGCGACAGATCTTCGTCTTCCGCCAGCTCACCCAGGTGGCTGTTGACGTACTCGGCATCGATCTGGATCGTCCCGCCATCCTGTGCGCCTGCCAAGTCACCGGCACTGAACGAAACCTCTTCCAGCAACCGCTCCAGCAGCGTGTGCAAGCGACGAGCACCGATGTTCTCGGTCTTCTCGTTGACCTGCCAGGCAATTTCGGCCAGACGCTTGATGCCATCCGGCAAGAACGCAATGTTCAGGCCCTCGGTCTTCAGCAGCTCGCGGTACTGCTCGGTCAGAGACGCGTGCGGCTCGCTGAGAATACGTTCGAAATCCTGCGGGGTCAGCGCTTTGAGCTCGACGCGGATCGGCAGACGACCCTGCAACTCAGGCACCAGATCGCTTGGCTTGCTCAGATGGAACGCACCGGATGCGATGAACAGGATATGGTCGGTCTTGACCATGCCCAGCTTGGTGTTGACGGTGCAGCCTTCGATCAACGGCAGCAAGTCACGCTGCACACCTTCGCGGGACACATCAGCGCCGCCGACATTGCCGCGCTTGGCCACTTTGTCGATCTCGTCGATGAACACGATGCCGTGCTGCTCGACCGCTTCCAGTGCCTTGCCTTTGAGCTCCTCGTCATTGACCAGGCGGCTCGCTTCTTCATCGCGAACCATTTTCAGGGCATCTTTGACCTTGAGCTTGCGGCTCTTTTTCTTGCCCTTGCCCATGTTGGCAAACAGGCTCTGCAACTGGTTGGTCATTTCCTCCATGCCCGGCGGCGCAGAGATGTCGACGCCGCCCATTTCAGCGACTTCGATTTCGATTTCCTTGTCGTCCAGCTGACCCTCACGCAGACGCTTGCGGAACAGCTGTCGGGTGTTGGAATCGCTGCCCGATGTTGACTCCTCGCTGAAGCCCGCGCGTGCAGGCGGCAGGAGTGCATCGAGGATGCGGTCTTCGGCAGCGTCTTCGGCGCGATGACGCACCTTGGTGATTTCCTGTTCGCGCAGCAACTTCATTGCAGCGTCGGCCAGATCGCGGATGATCGACTCGACGTCACGGCCTACATAACCGACCTCAGTGAACTTGGTCGCTTCAACCTTGATGAACGGGGCGTTGGCGAGCTTGGCCAAACGACGGGCGATCTCGGTTTTACCAACGCCTGTCGGGCCGATCATCAGAATGTTTTTGGGCGTTACTTCGACGCGCAGCTCTTCGGGCAGCTGCATGCGGCGCCAGCGGTTACGCAGGGCGATGGCGACGGCGCGCTTGGCATCGTCCTGGCCGATGATATGGCGGTTAAGTTCGTGGACGATTTCGCGGGGAGTCATGGACATGGTTTTCAACGGTCCTCGGCGCTAGGCAAGGCGGGCAGGCTGCAGTGAATGGCGGCTATGCCCAGCGGCTTACTCGGCGAGGTCCTGCTCCTCAATGGTGATGTTGTGATTGGTAAAGACGCAGATGTCGCCGGCGATATGCAGGGCGGTTTCGGCGATTTCCCGGGCAGACAGTTCGGTCTTCAGCAGCAGCGCACGGGCAGCCGCCTGGGCAAAGGCGCCACCGGAGCCCATGGCGATCAGGCCGTCCTCGGGCTCAACGACGTCGCCGTTACCGGTAATGATCAACGACGCATCCTTGTTGGCAACGGCCAGCATGGCTTCGAGGCGGCTGAGCGAACGGTCGGTCCGCCAGTCTTTCGCCAGTTCGACGGCGGCGCGCACAAGGTGACCCTGGTGTTTTTCAAGCTGGGCTTCGAAACGCTCGAACAAGGTGAATGCGTCAGCGGTGGCGCCTGCGAATCCGGCGATGACCTGGCCGTGGTAAAGGCGCCGGACTTTCTTGGCGTTGCCTTTCATGACGGTATTGCCCAGGGAAACCTGGCCGTCACCGGCCATGACGACTTTGCCTTGGCGGCGCACTGAAACGATGGTGGTCAAGGGGAGAGTCTCCACGCTGCGGGGCGAAAATGCCCTGATGGAAACTCATATGGGGGTGGGGGCGGGTATTTCAACCGTTGAGTGGGTTGAGGGATGAATGGCGTTGCGTATCACTTCGTGATCGTTACCACGCAGTGCGCGGAACGATCACTCAATGATTAGCGCGAGTATCAGGCGTTAACGAGCCTGGCGCTGTTGCAGCAACAGGTTGCTGAATCCGCCGCCCGCCAGTTGCTTTTGCGCCGTGGTCAGCTGTTCACGATTGCTGAACGGGCCGACCAGCACGCGGTACCAGGTCTCATCCTTGACCGTGCCCGACTCTACCGTCGCGGCCTGGCCCAGCAGGATGATCTGCGCACGCACCTTTTCGGCGTCGGCCTGTTTGCGGAACGAACCCGCTTGCAGGAAGAACGTCGTCACCGCCGCAGGCTTGGCCACCGGAGGTGCAGGCGGAGGCGTCAAGCCGCTAAGCGCAGCCTGAGCGCGAGCAGTATCAATCTTGGCGGCCTGTTCAGGCGAAACCGGAGTGCTCGGCGCAACCACCGGTGGCGTCTTCTCCGGCACCGCTTCGTTCGGCACGATGACTTCCGACTCAGGCAGCAGCGTGTAGAAGTCGTACTTGGGCTTCACCGGAGCGGTCGGGCTCGGCGGCGTCTTGTTCGCTTCGGCGATTTTCGCGGCCTTGGCTTCAGCCTTGACGCGCTTGATGTCGTCGCCACTGCCGGGTTCGAGTTTCATCAGGAAAACGACGAAAGCGCCGACGGTCAAGCCGATCGCCATCCACACCCAGCCTGGAATCGGCGTCTTCGCGGGAGCCTGATACCGGCTGGCGCCGCGCTTGGGAGCAGGTTTCTTTTTAACGGCCAACTTACATACGCTCCAGAGTGTCCAGACCCAGCAACTGCAGGCCTTGCTTGAGGGTGCGACCGGTCAGGGCGGCGAGGCGCAAACGACTTTGCTGCTGCTCAGGGTTCTCTGCCGCCAGAATCGGGCAATTCTCGTAAAAGCTGGAAAACAGACCGGCGAGGTCATACAGGTACGCGCAGAGCACATGAGGCGTGCCCTTGTCGGCGACAGTGTTGAGGGTTTCGCCAAACTGCGCCAGACGTGCGGCGAGGTCTTGCTCTTGCGGCGCATCGAGAATGATCCGTCCCTGGCTCGCGTCGAAGCTTTCGCCTTTTTCTTCCAGCTTGCGGAATACGCCGGCCACGCGGGTATAGGCATACAGCAGATACGGCGCAGTGTTGCCTTCGAAGCTCAGCATCTGGTCGAAGTTGAAGCTGTAGTCGCTGGCACGATGCTTGGACAAGTCCGCATATTTCACGGCGCTGATGCCCACGGCTTTGGCGATTACGCGCAACTCTTCCTCGGCGACGTCCGGGTTCTTCTCTTTGACCAGTGCGTGGGCGCGCTCTTCGGCTTCGTCGAGCAGGTCGACGAGCTTGACCGTGCCGCCATCGCGGGTCTTGAACGGCCGGCCATCGGCGCCGTTCATGGTGCCGAAGCCCATGTGCTCCATTTGCATGCCATTGGTGACAAAACCGGCACGGCGGGCGACCTCAAACACCTGCTGGAAATGCAGCGCCTGGCGCTGGTCGACGAAATACAGCACTCGATCGGCTTTCAACACATTGCTGCGGTAGCGGATGGCTGCCAGGTCCGTGGTGGCATAGAGATAACCGCCGCCGGCCTTTTGCACGATCACCGGAAGCGGTGTGCCCTCGGCGGTTTTGAATTCTTCAAGGAACACGCACTGCGCACCGTTGCTCTCGACCAGAAGCCCGGTCTTCTTCAAATCGGCCACGACATTGGCGAGGTCGTCGTTGTAGGCACTTTCGCCCATGACGTCCTTCGGCGTGAGTTTGACGTTGAGGCGCTCGTACACTTCCTGGCAATGCGAGAGGGAAATGTCCTTGAAGCGGGTCCACAGGCTCAGGCACTCGGCGTCGCCCGCTTGCAACTTGACCACCAGGCCACGCGCACGCTCTGCAAATTCCTCGGAGGCGTCGAAGCGACCTTTGGCGGCGCGGTAGAAGTCTTCGAGGTCGGACAGCTCATCGCTGGTCGCGGGCGTTTCCTGCAGGTAGGCGAGCAGCATGCCGAACTGAGTACCCCAGTCACCCACATGGTTCTGCCGGATCACGGTGTCGCCCAGAAACTCGAGGACACTGGCAACGCCGTCGCCGATGATGGTCGAACGCAAGTGGCCCACGTGCATCTCTTTGGCCAGGTTCGGCGCGGACAGATCGACGACGACCCGCTGGGGAGCACCAGCCTTGCGCACGGACAGCGTTTCGTCCGCCAAGGCCTGATCAAGGCGTGTGGCCAACGCCTGCGTGTTCTGGAAGAAATTAAGGAAACCGGGGCCGGCGATATCAACCCGTGTGACCTGCTCGTCGGCAGGCAGCGCGGCAACGATCTTTTCAGCCAGATCGCGCGGTTTAAGGCCGGCGGGTTTGGCCAGCATCATTGCAATGTTACTGGCGAAGTCGCCGTTCTTTTTGTCCTTGGCGTTCTCCACCTGAATCGCCGGCGTCAGCCCTTCCGGCAAGACGCCATCGGTGACGAGTTGGCTCAGAGCTTGTTGAATCAGCTGGCGAATGGTGTCTTTCATGGTGCTCTCTTTCGACCGCAAGCGCGGCAGCGCCTGGATGCGCGGGTGGAAAAACTGGGCATTATCCGTGGCCGGGGCCCCCTTGCCAACCGCGTTGGATGTGCGGTCTGGCGATCCGGGTCAATAAAGATCGACCGGGTCGACATCCAGTGACCATCTCACCTGTCGCCCGCTTGGCATGTTTTCCAGTGCCAGCAGCCAGGTCGCGAGCAGCTTGTGCAGTGGTGCGCGGGCGTTGGCTTGAACCAGCAACTGGGCGCGATAGCGCCCGGCGCGTCGCTCCATGGGGGCTGGAACCGGCCCCAGTAATTCGATGCCACCCAGTGCCATGTCCTTGAGCAAGCGCTCTGCTTCGCTGCAGGCTTCGTCCAGAAAACCCTCGGCCTGGCCTGGCTTGTGCGCCTCTGCGCGCAGCAATGCCAAGTGCGAAAAGGGCGGCAGCCCTGCGGCGCGACGTTCGCTGAGGGCCTGCTCGGCAAAGGCGAAATAGCCCTGCTCGGTGAGCTGGATCAGCAGCGGGTGGTCAGCCAAATGGGTCTGGATGATGACTTTACCCGGCTCTTCTGCGCGACCAGCCCGGCCTGCAACCTGCACAATCAGCTGGGCCATGCGCTCGCTGGCGCGAAAGTCGCCCGAAAACAGTCCGCCGTCGGCGTCCAGAATCGACACCAGGGTTACGCGGGGGAAATGATGCCCTTTTGCGAGCATTTGGGTGCCCACCAAAATGCATGGCTGACCCTTCTGGATGGTGGCAAACAGTTGATTCATCGCGTCCTTGCGAGAGGTGCTGTCCCGGTCCACGCGCAGCACGGGGAAGTCCGGAAACAGTATCGCCAGTCGCTCTTCGGCGCGCTCGGTACCCGCACCCACAGGGCGCAGATCGACCTTGCCACACGCCGGGCAGTTGCGCGGCACGCGTTCGACATGCCCGCAGTGGTGGCAACGCAGCTCGCCCGAGCGTTGATGCACCGTCATGCGCGCGTCGCAGCGCGTGCATTCCGATAGCCAGCCACAGTCATGGCACAGCAGCGTCGGCGCAAAGCCGCGACGGTTGAGGAACACCAGCACCTGCTGGCCTGCTGCCAGGGTCTGGCCGATGGCTTGCTGCATGGGGCCCGATATGCCGCTGTCCAGAGGACGGCTTTTTACATCCAGGCGCAGGAAGCGTGGCTGCTGAGCCCCGCCTGCACGCTCGTTCAAACGCAGGAGCGCGTACCGCCCGGTGTAAGCGTTGTGCAGGCTCTCCAGCGACGGTGTGGCCGAGCCGAGGACAATGGGAATGTCTTCCTGACGCGCCCTTACCAGCGCCAGATCACGGGCGTGATAGCGCAGGCCTTCCTGCTGTTTATACGAGCCGTCGTGTTCCTCATCGATGATGATCAGCCCCGGGTTTTTCATCGGGGTGAACAGCGCCGAGCGGGTGCCGATGATGATGTCGGCTTCGCCATCGCGGGCCGCCAGCCAGGCATCCAGTCGATCGCGATCATTGACGGCCGAGTGCAGCAGCGCGATGCGTGCGTTGAATCGTTGCTCGAAACGCGCAAGGGTCTGCGGGCCCAGGTTGATTTCAGGAATCAGCACCAACGCCTGTTTGCCTGCTTCCAGCGTCTCGCGGATCAGTTGCAGGTAAACCTCGGTCTTGCCGCTGCCCGTCACGCCTGCCAGCAAAGACGCATGAAAACTGCCGAATCCTGAGCGAATCGCCTCATAAGCGGCGCGCTGTTCGGTATTGAGCGGAAGCTCCGGCTGCGCCAGCCAATGTTCGTGCCGCTCCACCGGAGCATGACCGCGCACCTCGACGGTCACCAGGGCCTTGGCGAGCAGTAGATTGAGGCTCTCGCGGTTGAGCATCAGTTTGCTCAACAGCTGGTGGGCCACCCCATGCGGGTGCTGGGCCAGCGTGCGCAGCGCCTCTTTTTGCTTCGGTGCGCGGGCGATGCGCGGATCATCGATGCTGGCGTCTGGCGCGACCTGCCAGAAGCGGTCCTGCCGTGCTTCCGCAGGCTCGCCCTGACGCAGCAGCACGGGCAGGGCCCAGCTTAGTGTGTCGCCGAGGCTGTGCTGGTAGTACTGCGCCGTCCACAGACAGAGCTTGAAGAGCGCAGGCGGCAGCGGCGGTTCGCTGTCGAGCACGGCGATGGCGGGCTTGAGTTTGTCGGCCGGCACATCGCTTTTATCGACGACTTCCACCAGCACACCGATCATCTCCCGGCGGCCGAAGGGCACACGCAGGCGCATTCCCGGCTGCAGTTCACTGCGCGCAACACCTGCGGGAGCGAGGTAGTCGAACAGGCGACGCAGCGGCGAGGGCAGGGCGAGGCGCAAGATGGCGTCGGGCACGCGGGGGATATCCTGTTACGGGGTATGACGAAGGGCGCGATCTTAGCAGACGGCCGGCCTCAACGTTCCCTTGCGTGATTGGCAATGTCTGTTAATATGCGCGGCCTAATTCCGTGCGGTATTCAACAATAGTGTTGGGTGGCGGCACGATAGCCCGAGGAAATACCCATGAAATCCGATATCCATCCAGTTTACGAAGCCATTGACGCAACCTGCAGCTGCGGCAATGTCATCAAAACCCGTTCCACACTGGCCAAGCCTCTGAGCCTGGACGTGTGCAACGAGTGCCACCCGTTCTACACCGGCAAGCAAAAAACTCTGGACGTCGGCGGTCGTGTCGACAAGTTCAAGTCGCGTTTCGGTGCGTTCGGTCCAACCAAAGCTCCTGCTGCTGCAGAGTAAGGTTGGCCGTTCTGGAGTTACCAGTGCGTTTCTCCAGGCTGCTTGAAAAGGCGTCCCTCGCGGGCGCCTTTTTTATGTCTGCGTTTTGGCTTTCCACAGCCCAGGCGCTGTGTCCGGCGCCACCTTCGTTGCCTTTGGTCAGCGTGCAGCGAGTGGTTGATGGCGACACGTTGCGCCTCGGTGATGGCCGCAGCGTTCGCATGATTGGCCTGAACACACCCGAAACCGGCAAGAAAGGTCAGGCCGCCGAACCTTTCGCCGAAGCCGCCAAGCGTCGCTTGCAGGCGCTGGTAGACGCTAGCGACGGAGAGGTCAGGCTGCGTGTGGGTGAGCAGCCGGCCGATCACTACGGCCGCACGCTGGCCAACGTGTATGGGCACGATAACGCCAATTTCGAAGCGCAACTTCTCTCGGAAGGGCTGGGCTACCTCGTCGCGGTGTTTCCGAACGTCGCCCTGGTGAATTGCCAGAAGGCTGCAGAGCAGTCAGCCCGTCAGGCACGCCTTGGTCTTTGGCGCAACTCGCCGGTCGTGCCGGTCGAGCGCGTCAACAGCGGCGGCTTTGCAGTGCTCAGCGGCCGCGTGACAGAGGTGCAGCGCAATGGCGGCGGCGTATGGATCGAGTTCGGCAACTCTGTGGTGCTTCGCATCGCCCCCAAGCTGGTCGGCCAGTTTGATGTCCCTGCCATCCAGCGCCTTAAAGGGCAACAGGTCGAAGCGCGGGGCTGGGTCGTTGATCGATCCCGTCGCGGCGGTCTGAAGTCAGGCCAGCCACGCTGGATGATGCCAATCACTCATCCGGTCATGCTGGATACAATCAATAAATAAATTGTAGACACTTACAAGCCTGATTGTGGACTCGCTAAGCCGCGTATTCTGCGGTTCTACGCTGAAAGTCGTAGATGCGGCCTCTTGACACAGGTGACCCGCCAGTCTTGTTAGGACTTTATGACTTGCGTATGCTCGGCGGTCCGTCTGTCCAACACCAAAAAGCGGAATGCCCCCATGTCAGATTTGAAAACTGCCGCTCTCGAATATCACGCCCATCCGCGTCCCGGGAAACTCAGCGTCGAGCTCACCAAAGCCACCGCCACTGCTCGCGATCTGTCGCTGGCCTACAGCCCGGGTGTGGCTGAGCCGGTCCGCGAAATCGGTCGCGATCCGGAGCTTGCCTACAAGTACACCGGCAAAGGCAATCTGGTAGCGGTCATCTCTGATGGCACTGCAATTCTGGGGCTGGGTAACCTTGGTCCGCTCGCGTCCAAGCCAGTTATGGAAGGCAAGGGGGTGCTGTTCAAGCGCTTTGCCGGTATCGACGTGTTCGACATCGAAGTCGACTCTGAAAGCCCGCAGGCCTTCATCGACACCGTGCGCCGCATTTCCATCACCTTTGGTGGCATCAATCTGGAAGACATCAAGGCACCTGAGTGCTTTGAGATCGAAAAAGCGCTGATCGAACAGTGCGACATTCCGGTGTTCCACGACGACCAGCACGGTACCGCGATCGTGACTGCGGCCGGCATGATCAACGCCCTGGAAATCGCTGGCAAAACCTTGGAAGCGGCAAAGATCGTCTGCCTGGGCGCTGGTGCGGCGGCCATTTCCTGCATGAAGCTGCTGGTGAGCATGGGCGCGAAGATCGAAAATATCTTCATGATCGATCGCAGCGGCGTCGTTCACGACGGCCGGACCGACCTGAACCAGTACAAGGCTCAGTTCGCCCACTCCACCGACAAGCGCACCCTGGCCGATGCACTGGAAGGCGCTGACGTATTCGTCGGCCTGTCCGGTCCGAACCTGCTGAGCGCTGAAGGCCTGAAGTCGATGGCAGCCAACCCGATCGTGTTCGCCTGCTCGAACCCGGATCCGGAAATTTCGCCAGAGCTGGCCCACGCCACGCGCGATGACGTCATCATGGCGACCGGTCGTTCGGACTACCCCAATCAGGTCAACAACGTGTTGGGCTTCCCTTTCATCTTCCGTGGCGCACTGGACGTTCGTGCCAAACGCATCAACGAAGAGATGAAAATCGCCGCGGCCAACGCCCTGCGCGAGCTGGCCAAGCTGCCGGTTCCTCAGGAAGTATGCGATGCCTACGGCGGCATCGCCCTGGAATTCGGCCGTGAGTACATCATTCCAAAACCGCTGGATGTGCGCCTGCTGACCGTTGTTTCCGATGCCGTTGCAAAAGCTGCCATCGAAAGCGGCGTCGCAACCCTGCCGTATCCAAAGCACTACCCGCTGAAGAGCGTGGATGACGTGTTCAACGGCTGATAGCCAAGCGGCGTAAAAAAAAGCCCTGCGCAGATGCAGGGTTTTTTTGTGGTCGCTGGTTTTGCGTCGTGCCGGGGTGCTCGGACCTTGCCCCGGCAATCGTAGGAGCCGGCTTGCTGGCGAACCAGTCGTGTCAGTCGACACTTTTATCGCTGATTAATCGGGTTCGCCAGCAAGCCGGCACTACAGATCGGTGTATATCCTGCTGACGGGAGCGTAGAGGCCGACGCAAAACTGTAGGAGCGCGCTTGCCCGCGATGGTGGTGGGTCAGCCAAGTTACTTTCAACTGACCCGACGCCTTCGCCAGCAAGCCGGCTCCTACAGAGGGTCGAGATCGTCGGCGTGCCAGGTTCAACGGCTATTGTCTGAGCGGCATAAAAAAGCCCTGCGCAGATGCAGGGCTTTTTTGTGGTCGCTGGTTTTGCGTCGTGCCGGGGTGCTCGGACCTTCCCCCGGTAATCGTAGGAGCCGGCTTGCTGGCGAACCAGTCGTGTCAGCCTACGCGTTTATCGCTGACCCACCGCCTTCGCCAGCAAGCCGGCTCCTACAGGTTGGTGTATATACTTCTGACGGGAGCGTAGAGGCCGACGCAAAACTGTAGGAGCGCGCTTGCCCGCGATGGCGGTGGGTCGGCGAAGTTGCTATCGACTGCCCCGACGCCTTCGCCGGCAAGCCGGCTCCTGCGGAGGATGCGTCGCCCCGAGATCGTCGGCGTGCCAGGTTCAACGGCTATTGGCTGAGCGGCATAAAAAAGCCCTGCACAGCTGCAGGGCTTTTTTGTGGTCGCTGGTTTTGCGTCGTGCCGGGGTGCTCGGACCTTGCCCCGGTAATCGTAGGAGCCGGCTTGCTGGCGAACCAGTCGTGTCAGCCTACGCGTTTATCGCTGACCCACCGCCTTCGCCAGCAAGCCGGCTCCTACAGGTTGGTGTATATCCTGCTGACGGGAGCGTAGAGGCCGACGCAAAACTGTAGGAGCGCGCTTGCCCGCGATGGCGGTGGGTCTTCGAAGTTGCTATCGACTGCCCCGACGCCTTCGCCGGCAAGCCGGCTCCTGCGGAGGGTGCGTCGCGCCGAGATCGTCGGCGTGCCAGTTCAACGGCTATTGGCTGAGCGGCATAAAAAAGCCCTGCACGGCTGCAGGGCTTTTTTGTCACAACGCTCTATTCCATGATTAGAACAGATCGATCGGGGCCGATTCGTCCGCTGGCAGTGGGCTGCCTGGAGGAGGGCTGCCACCGAGTTCGTTGACGCTGGGCGGGGTGTCCTCGCTCTTGAACAGCTCGAAGAACGCACCAGGCGTGCTTGGCGTTGCGGAGCGGCCGCTGATTGGGTCGATACGCAGGCTGAGGATACCGTCCGGCTCGGCCTGGACATGAGGCGGTTTGTCTTTCAGTGCAGCGCTCATGTACTTCATCCAGATCGGCAGCGCGACGGTGCCACCGAACTCATGGCGCCCCAGACTTTCCGGCTGATCGAAGCCGGTCCACACCGTGGTCACGTAATCAGCGTTGTAGCCGGTGAACCACGCATCCTTCGAGTCGTTGGTTGTACCCGTTTTACCGGCAATATCCGGACGATTCATTGCCAGTGCGCGGCGACCGGTACCCCGCTTGATCACGTCCTGCAGCATGCTGTTGAGGATGTACGTTGTGCGACCGTCAACAATCCGTTCCGCCACCACAGGTGCAGGTGCGCCGCCCGGGGCATCCAGGGCGTTCGGTACGACGTTGGCGGTCAATGGCGGTGTTTCCGGGGCTGCGTACGTCGACGCGCTGCTGATTGCAGCTTCGCTGACGGCTTTGGGGTTCGGGTCGTTGGCCGGGACGGTCGGCGGATTGGCGACGAACAGCGTTTTGCCCTCTCGGTCTTCGATCTTCTGGATAAGGTACGGGCTGATCTTGTAACCGCCATTGGCGAACGCGCTCCAGCCGCTGACGATTTCCATTGGCGTCAGGGTTGCGGTGCCCAGTGCGAGGGACAGGTTGGGCGGCAGGTCCTGCTTGTTGAAGCCAAACCGGGTGATGTAATTGATCGCAGTGTTGACGCCCAGGCTTTGCAGCAGGCGGATCGACACCAGGTTGCGCGACTTGTACAGCGCTTCGCGCAGGCGGATCGGGCCCAGGAAGGTGCCGGTGTCATTCTTGGGGCGCCACACTTTGTCGATGGCTTCGTCGACAAATACGATCGGTGCATCATTCACCAGGCTCGCGGCGGTGTAGCCGTTGTCCAGCGCCGCCGAATAAAGGAACGGCTTGAAGCTGGAACCGGGTTGGCGCTTGGCCTGCATGGCGCGGTTGTAGTTGCTCTGCTCGAACGCAAAGCCGCCAACCAGGGCCCGTATCGCGCCGTTTTGCGGATCCAGCGAAACCAGCGCGCTCTGCGCCACGGGAAGCTGGCTGAATTTGAGCGAGTTATCGGGCTGACGCTGCAAGCGCACCAGATCGCCCACGTGTGCCACGTCTGCGGGCTGCTTGGGATTGGCGCCGACACTGTTGGTGTTCAAAAACGCCTTGGCCCATTTCATGCTGTCCCAGGCCACGCTTTCTTCATTTTCGCCACTGCGCGTCAGCACGCGGATACCGGTTTTGTCGACCTGCGTAACGATGGCCGGCTCCAGGCCGCTGATTGGACGCTGTTTGCTCAATTCCTGCACCCAGCCGTCGCGCGTCAAACCGGGAAAACGGCTCTCCGGCCCACGGTAGCCATGGCGCTGGTCATACTCGATCAGCCCGTCCTGGACGGCCTTGTTGGCGTCTTCCTGAAGGTTGCTGGGCACGGTAGTCGTGACCCGAAAACCTTCTGTATAGGCTTCGCTGCCATAACGGCCGACCATTTCGGCTCGGGCCATTTCGGCGATGTACGGCGCGTTCACTTCCGGGCTCTGGACGTGATAGCTGGCGTTGATCGGCTCGACGAGTGCGGTCTGGTAGGTGTTCTGGTCGATTTTCCCGAGTTTGAACATGCGCCCCAGGATCCAGTCGCGGCGCTCTTTGGCACGCACCGGGTTCGCCAGTGGGTTGAATCGTGACGGCGCCTTTGGCAGGCCCGCGATCATCGCCATTTGTGCGACGCTCAGGTCACGGATGGATTTGCCGTAGTAAACCTGTGCCGCGGCCTCGATGCCGTAAGCACGGTTGCCCAGGTAGATCTTGTTGACGTACAGCTCGAGAATCTCGTCTTTCGTAAGTTGGCGCTCGATTTGCAAGGCCAAGAGAATCTCGGTGGTTTTGCGCGAAAAACTGCGCTCGCTGGTCAGGAAATAGTTTTTCGCAACCTGCATGGTGATGGTCGAGCCGCCGGACTGGATGTGACCGCTCTTGACCAACTGACTCGCCGCGCGCATCAGGCTGCTTGGGTCTACGCCATAGTGGTTTTCAAAGTTGTCGTCTTCGGCCGACAACAGGGCGTGTATGAAATTGGGCGGAATATCGGCGAAACGGATCGGAGAACGGCGCATTTCGCCAAACTCTGCGATGAGCTTGCCGTCGCTGCTGAACACCCGCAGCGGGATCTGCAGCTGAATATTGCGCAGGGCATCGACCGAAGGCAGATTGGGCGCCAGATAGAGAAAGGCGCCGCTCAGGCCGAGCAGCAGCCCACAGACGACCGCGACGATGGACCACCAGAAAAACTTCAGCAGGCGTATCAAGGCTTTTGGATTTCCAGAAAAAAGAATGGGTTAAGCGCAGGCATTTACAAATGAACACGCCTTGAAGCTTTGCTACACGAAAAAAACGCTGGGCATTATAAGCATTTTTCGTCGACGAGCGTTATTTGCGCTACTGTCAAGTCAGCCGACAATGACGTGGCACCAGAAATCATCCGTAAGTGACGGAAACGCATAGGGAATCGGTTGTGTTCGAACTCTTCAGTAAGAAGGCCAACACCCTTCTAGGGATCGATATTAGCTCCACCTCGGTAAAGCTCCTTGAATTGAGTCGTTCCGGCACCCGTTACAAGGTCGAGTCTTATGCGGTCGAGCCGCTGCCTGCCAATGCGGTCGTCGAAAAGAACATCGCGGAGCTTGAAGGGGTCGGCAGTGCTTTGACGCGTTTGCTGGTAAAAGCGAAGAGTAACGTCAAAATCGCGGCGGTTGCGGTCGCCGGATCGGCTGTTATTACCAAGACGATCGAGATGGATGCGGGCCTTTCCGACGACGAGATGGAAAACCAGCTCAAGATCGAAGCCGATCAGTACATTCCCTATCCCCTTGAAGAAGTCGCTATCGATTTCGAAGTCCAGGGCTATTCGGCGCGCAATCCCGAGCGCGTTGAGGTGCTTCTGGCAGCATGTCGCAAGGAAAACGTCGAGGTCCGCGAAGCGGCGTTGGCATTGGCGGGTCTCACTGCACGCGTGGTGGATGTCGAGGCCTATGCACTGGAACGCTCGTTTGGCCTGTTGTCCGCACAGCTGGGTCAGGATCACGAGCAATTGACGGTCGCCGTCATCGACATTGGCGCGACGATGACCACGCTCAGCGTGCTGCACAACGGCCGCATCATCTATACCCGTGAACAGTTATTTGGCGGTCGTCAGCTCACTGAAGAAATTCAGCGCCGCTATGGTTTATCGGTGAGTGAAGCCGGTCTTGCCAAAAAGCAGGGCGGACTGCCGGACGACTATGTCTCCGAAGTGCTGCAGCCCTTCAAGGATGCGGTGGTTCAACAAGTATCCCGCTCGCTGCAGTTTTTCTTCGCGGCCGGCCAGTACAACCGCGTCGACTACATCATGCTCGCGGGAGGCACTGCCTCTATATCGGGTCTTGATCGGCTGATTCAGGAGCGTCTTGGCACACCGACGCTGGTTGCAAACCCTTTCGCTGATATGGCGCTGAGCGCCAAAGTAAACGCCGGCGCCCTCGCCAGCGACGCTCCCGCACTGATGATCGCATGCGGTCTTGCATTGAGGAGCTTCGACTAATGGCACGGATCAACTTACTACCCTGGCGCGAGCAGCAACGTGAGGCGCGCAAGAAGCGCTTTATCCTTGCGCTGGCCGGCGTATTGGTCGTCGGCGTAGGTGCCGTTCTTCTGGCTGATCAATATTTGAGCAGTGCTATCGCTCACCAGAATGCGCGCAACGAGTTTGTCAGAACCGAAATCGTTCAGCTGGACGCCCGTATTAAGGAAATCAGCGAGCTGAAGGCGCGCCGCAAGCAATTGCTGGAACGCATGAAGATCATCCAGGACCTGCAGGGCAATCGACCCATCATCGGCCGCGTATTTGACCAGCTGGCTCGCACACTGCCAGACGGCGTGTTCTTCAACGACGTAAAAATGACGGGGCAGATGATCAGCATCTCCGGTGCAGCCGAGTCCAACAACCGGGTCTCGGATCTGCTGCGTAACCTGGACGCGTCCGACTGGCTGGAGTCTCCGAGCCTGACGGAGGTCAAGGCCAATACCGCGGGCGGCGTGGATCAAACCAACACCTTCCAGTTAACGGTACGTCAGACGCAGCCGGCGGTTGAGGGGGTCAAGCCATGAACATGAATGAATGGCTGGACAGCCTGCGCAAGATCGACATCAACGATCTGGACGTCAACAACCTGGGGTCCTGGCCTGCGGCCGTAAAAACCATCGCCGGCGCTCTGCTGTTGGCGCTGGTGCTGGCAGGTGGCTATTTCTTTTACATCCAGGACATGCAGGCTCAGCTGGATCAGGCGCGCAGTGAAGAAGTAGCGCTTAAAGAGCAGTTTGCGACCAAGGCCTATCAAGCTGCCAACCTTGCGGCTTACAAGAGCCAAATGGTGGAGATGGAAAATACGTTCGGTGCGCTGCTACGTCAGTTGCCGAGCGATACCGAAGTCCCGGGCTTGCTGGAAGACATCACCCGCACCGGCCTGGGCAGCGGTCTTGAGTTCGAGGAAATCAAGCTGCTCCCCGAAGAAGCGCAGCAGTTTTATATTGAATTGCCTATCCAGATCACTGTGACCGGCAGCTATCACGACCTGGCAACCTTCGCCAGTGGCGTGGCCAGCCTGCCGCGAATCGTGACGCTGCATGACTTCGAGATCAAGCCGCTGGATGCCAAGTCCCCGGCGAAACTGCGCATGAGCATTCTGGCCAAGACCTACCGTTATAACGATAAAGGCGTTCAGAACATCGACACGAAAGGGCCTGCGAAATGAGGGCGATGCGTTGGTTGTACCTCGGCGTCACGCTGATGGGGCTCGCAGGCTGTGGCAGTTCGGATGAATTTGACGATCTGAAGCAGTACATGGGCGAGGTTCGCGCGCGTCCGGTCGGCACCATTGAGCCAATGCCCAAGTTCCGGCCATATGAAGCCTTTACCTATGCGGCGGCGAGCCTGCGCAGCCCGTTTCAGCCGCCGGTCAAAATCGATCTGGTCAACCGTCAAAGGGGCTCGCATCTGGTCCAGCCCGATCCGACCCGGGTCAAGCAGTTCCTTGAGGGCTTCAACATCGATTCCTTTGAAATGGTGGGTACGTTGAGTAACGAAAGCGGGACGTTCGCGTTGCTTCGCGGGGCGGGCGGCGTGCATAGGGTGAAAGTGGGCGATTACCTGGGCCGCAACGATGGCCGGATTACGGCAATCAGCGATTCCGCAGTTCAGGTGATGGAAATCGTGCCGGATGGTGAGGGGGCGTGGCTGGAGCGCCCGCTCAGCATCTCGCTCAAGGAACGCTCATGAAGACGGCAAGCAAGCGCAGCACCTTCGAATCTGCACAGTGGTGGAATGTGAACATGAACAGGATTCTTTCGATTATCAGCGTGTCGCTAGGGATGGCGCTGCTTTCACCGATTCTTCAGGCAGCGAACCTCAAGACGCTGGACGTAGCAGCACTGCCGGGGGATCGAGTCGAATTGAAGTTGTCCTTCGATGGCCCAGTGGCGGCGCCGCGTGGTTACACCACCGAGCAACCGGCGCGGATCGCGCTTGACCTGCCGGGTGTCACCAGCCAGTTGGCGATCAAGAGCCGTGACCTGGGTTCAGGCAATGCGCATAGCGTGGTGGTCGTCGAGGCCAAGGATCGCACGCGGGTGATCATCAACCTCACCACGCTCGCGCCGTACAGCTCTCGGGTAGAAGGCAACAACCTGTTCGTGGTCGTGGGCCAGGGTGCGGCTGCGGCGCAAGGTTCACAGCCCAGTACCGCCCTGGGCGCGCCGCGGGTGAGCGTGCCCCCCGCGCAATCGAAGCCTGTTGCCCGTTCCTACGCTCCCGGCCCGCGGTCGGTGAAAAATGTCGATTTCCAACGCGGAGAGCTCGGCGAGGGCAACGTCATCATCGAACTGAGCGACACCGGTATTGCTCCGGATATTCAGGAGCAGGGCGGCAAGATTCGCGTCGACTTCGCCAAGACTCAGTTGCCGGATCCGTTGCGCGTGCGCCTCGACGTGAAGGATTTCGCCACGCCGGTGCAATTCGTCAATTCAAGTGTCAGCGGCGACAAAGCCAGCATTTCGATCGAGCCGTCTGGCGCGTTCGATTATTCCGCCTACCAGACGGAAAACAAGCTGACCATCAGCGTGCGTCCATTGACCAACGAGGATCAGGAGCGCCGTAACTCGGAAAAACTGGTCTATACCGGCGAGAAACTGTCGCTGAATTTCCAGGACATCGATGTCCGGTCGGTTCTGCAGCTGATCGCCGATTTCACCAACCTCAATCTGGTTGCCAGTGACACGGTCCAGGGCGGTATCACCCTGCGCCTGCAAAACGTGCCGTGGGATCAGGCGCTGGATCTGGTGCTTAAAACCAAAGGTCTGGACAAGCGCAAGATCGGTAATGTTTTGCTGGTCGGGCCCGCTGATGAGATCGCCGCCCGTGAGCGCCAGGAGCTGGAGTCGCTGAAGCAGATTTCCGAGTTGGCGCCGCTGCGTCGTGAGTTGCTGCAAGTGAACTACGCCAAGGCTGCCGACATCGCCAAGCTCTTTCAGTCGGTGACCAGTGCGGAATCGAAAACCGACGAGCGCGGCTCGATCACGGTCGATGAGCGTACCAACAACATCATTGCCTATCAGACTCAGGATCGCCTGGATGAGCTGCGCCGCATCGTTTCGCAGCTGGATATCCCGGTGCGTCAGGTCATGATCGAGGCGCGCATCGTTGAAGCGAACGTCGACTATGACAAAGCTCTGGGCGTGCGCTGGGGCGGATCGAGCAATCGGGGGAATTTCACCACTGGCGGCAATGGCACAGTCACCGGCGCAGCGGCGACCAACGGACCTTATGTGGACATGGGCGTGACCGATGCCACCTCGTCGATCGGTCTGGGTTTCCTGACCAATAACACGATTCTCGATCTCGAACTGACGGCGATGGAGAAGAGCGGGAATGGCGAAGTCGTTTCGCAGCCGAAGGTGGTTACGTCGGACAAGGAAACCGCGAAAATCCTGAAAGGTACGGAGGTGCCGTATCAGGAGGCCAGTTCGAGCGGCGCGACGTCGGTGTCGTTCAAAGAGGCTTCGCTGTCGCTGGAAGTAACGCCACAGATCACCCCGGATAACCGCATCATCATGGAGGTCAAGGTCACGAAGGATGAACCGGACTACGTGAACACGGTGCTCGGAGTTCCGCCCATCAAGAAAAACGAGGTCAATGCCAAGGTGTTGGTGGCCGACGGCGAGACCATAGTTATTGGCGGGGTGTTCTCCAACACGCAAAGTAAAGTCGTCGACAAGGTGCCATTTTTGGGCGATGTGCCGTATGTTGGCCGCCTTTTCCGGCGCGATGTGGTCTCGGAGTCAAAATCCGAGCTATTGGTCTTCCTCACTCCGCGTATCATGAACAACCAGGCGATTGCTGTGAGTCGTTGATTCTGTGCGAAATTTAATACTTGTGGGGCCGATGGGGGCGGGTAAGAGCACCATCGGCCGCTTGCTGGCCAAAGAGCTTCGACTGCCGTTCAAGGATTCCGACAAGGAAATCGAACTGCGAACGGGCGCCAATATTCCCTGGATCTTCGATAAAGAAGGTGAGGCAGGCTTTCGCGACCGGGAGCAGGCAATGATTGCCGAGCTCTGCGCGCTCGATGGCGTTGTGGTGGCTACCGGCGGCGGCGCGGTCATGCGCGAAGAAAACCGCCGCGCATTGCACGCCGGTGGTCGAGTGGTGTATCTGCATGCCTCGGTCGAGCAGCAAGTGGGCCGGACTTCCCGGGACCGCAACCGGCCATTGCTGCGCACCGCCGACCCCGCGCGCGTGCTGCGCGAACTGCTGGCTATCCGCGATCCGCTGTACCGGGAAATCGCCGATGTGATCATCCAAACCGATGAGCGGCCGCCCCGAATGGTGGTCATCGACATCCTTGCCCTTCTGGCCGAGCTTCCTCCCCGTTAAAGCGCAGACGGAAATGCGCTATCCTCGGCGACCATAAAAAGCGGGGTCGTGAAATGGC
This sequence comes from Pseudomonas lutea, assembly GCF_000759445.1. Classification (NCBI taxonomy): domain Bacteria; kingdom Pseudomonadati; phylum Pseudomonadota; class Gammaproteobacteria; order Pseudomonadales; family Pseudomonadaceae; genus Pseudomonas; species Pseudomonas lutea. The sequence continues at coordinate 1,374,780 of NZ_JRMB01000002.1, read as the reverse complement.
CTTGCGCCATAGCCAGTGTTGGCGTTTCGTGACGCACAGACACAGGCAACCAATTGTTAACAGCGTGGGGACACATGCAGACACTCAAGGTCGAGCTTGGCGAACGCAGCTACCCGATTCACATCGGCGAAGGCTTGCTGGATCAGCCCGAGTTGCTCAAGCCATACATAGCCGGGAAACAAGTGGCGATCGTTTCAAACGCCACGGTCGCTCCGCTGTACATGGAGCGCCTTACTCAATCCCTCGCCGGTTACAACGTCTTGCCGATTGTGCTTCCCGACGGCGAAGCCTTCAAAAACTGGGAAACCCTGCAAACCATTTTCGACGCGCTGCTGACTGCACGCCATGATCGTCGCACCACCGTGATTGCGTTGGGCGGTGGCGTGATTGGGGACATGGCCGGCTTCGCGGCTGCCTGTTATCAACGTGGTGTGGAGTTTATTCAGGTACCGACCACGCTGTTGTCTCAGGTAGATTCATCGGTCGGTGGTAAAACCGGCATTAATCACCCGCTCGGCAAAAACATGGTCGGCGCGTTCTACCAGCCAAATGCAGTCTTGATCGACACAGCTTCGCTGAACAGCTTGCCCGAACGGGAACTGTCGGCCGGTCTCGCCGAGGTCATCAAATACGGTCTCATCTGTGACGAACCCTTCCTGACATGGCTCGAAGAGAACGTGGACAAGCTTCGCGCGCTGGATCAGGTCGCGCTGACCACAGCCATCGAGCGTTCTTGCGCGGCCAAGGCTGGGGTGGTGGGTGCCGATGAGCGGGAATCCGGTGTGCGTGCCACACTCAACCTGGGCCACACGTTCGGCCATGCCATCGAAACGCACATGGGATATGGCGTATGGCTGCACGGCGAGGCGGTGGCGGCAGGTACGGTAATGGCCCTTGAAATGTCCGCACGTCTGGGGTGGATCACCGAGCAAGAGCGCGACCGTGGCATCCGTATTTTTCAGCGTGCCGGTTTGCCGGTCGTTCCGCCTGAAGACATGACGCCCGAGCATTTCCTCGAGCACATGGCGGTGGACAAAAAGGTCATAGACGGTCGTCTGCGCCTGGTGCTGTTGCGTCGCATCGGCGAGGCAGTAGTGACCGACGAATATCCACAAGAAGTACTACAGGCCACACTGGTCGCGGATTACCGCGCCTTGGTGGATCAGCTTAGAGGTTAATGAGAAATCCATGACTAGTTTGCACGCCGATGAGGCCTTCCTCGGTCATTACCAGTTGAGTCATGACCCCTTTGCAACGCGGGTCCCCGGCTTCAAATTCTTCCCTGCACAGCGCAAGCCCGTGCTGGGTCAGCTGCATCATCTCGCACGCTACAGCCAGTTGCTGTTGGTGGTCACGGGCCCCCAGGGCAGCGGCAAGACGTTGCTGCGTCAGGCGCTGGTGGCGAGCACCAACAAGCAGTCGGTGCAAAGCGTCGTGGTCTCGGCACGCGGTGCAGGCGATGCGACAGGCGTGTTGCGCCAGGTTGCGCAGGCGCTGAACGTCGCACAGGCGGAAATGCGCCCGATCCTGTCACAAGTCGTGCAGCTGGCGCTGACAGGCCAGGAGGTCTACATCCTGGTGGACGATGCCGAACAACTGGGCGAATCCGCACTCGAAGCGTTGTTGGGATTGGCGGCAGGCACCCCGGAAGGGCGCCCGCATGTCTTCCTGTTCGGCGAGGCTTCGATCATTGATCGCCTGGATCAATTGTGCGCCGAGAGCGGTACGGAGGAAGAACGCTTCCACGTTATCGAGCTCGCGCCGTATACCGAAGAAGAAACCCGTGAGTATCTGGCTCAGCGTCTCGACGGCGCCGGGCAGGGCGTTGGATTGTTCAGCGCCGAGCAGATCAGCGATATCCATGAGCAGTCCGGTGGATGGCCAGGTGCGATTAATCAGGTCGCGCGTGATTCGATGATCGAAGCCATGATTGCCAGCCGCTCTGCGGTCAAGCGTCCAAGTATGGGGTTCAAGATGCCTAAGAAACACGTGTTGGCTTTGGGTGGGGTTGTTGTCGCGGCGGTCCTCGCTGCGTGGTTGATTCCAGGTCGCAGCAACGCACCCGCTACGGCGCCAGCCAACTCTCAGGCTCAACTGCCTCTGGGTCAGGGCCAGGCGCCGGCTCAACAATCGAACAACGGTGGCCCGGCGATCGAGTTCGCCGGCAATTCGCAGCCAATGCCGTTGCCGATGAACGGGAGCTCGCAACCGGTGACACGCACACCTCTGGCTGAAGCGGCGGGCTCGGGTGAAGGAGACGGTGAAGACGGCGGTGCCGCCGCCAATCAATCGCTGCAGCCGCCGACGGTAACCACCACTGCGCCACCTGCGGGTGCATCGGCAGGGCCTGCTCCAAGCATGGCGCAGCAGCCGGTTCCAGCGCCACGCCCGGCGCCCGCCGCCAAGCCTACACCTGCTCCGGCGCCCGCTCCTGCCGCCAAGCCTGCGCCTGCGCCGACTCAGGTGGCGACTGCCAAGCCTGCTCCGGCCCCGGCAGCCAAGCCTGCTGCTCCGGCAGCTGCAGCGTCTGGCGCAGCGGGCAGTGGCTGGTATTCAGGTCAGGCCCCGACCCATTACGTGGTGCAGATCCTCGGCACCAGCTCTGAAACCACCGCCCAAAGTTACGTAAAAGAGCAGGGCGCCGAGTACCGTTATTTCAAGAAAACCCTGCAGGGCAAGCCTCTGTATGTGGTGACCTACGGCAGTTTCGCTGATCGCAATGCAGCGCTTACCGCTATCAAGGCCTTGCCAGAGAAGGTTCAGGCTGGTAAACCTTGGCCTCGTACCGTCGGCAGCATCCAACAGGAACTCGCTGCCGCACGCTGATGACGCAGGGACCTTATCCGGGTCCCTCGCTTGGCTCCCCCGATTATCACGCATGAGCGTGCTGCCAATGAGCAGCGCGCCTTGCGCTGTCTGCGTCTCAGACACACATTGATCTTCGGGCTCTCATTGGTCAGACTCGCAAAATAGCTCTGGCTAGCACGAGAATCGATATAAAACCTTTCATGAATGCGACATAAATTTGCGACAGTTCGTCGCCAAATTTGTGAGGACTTGTGTCGCTGTGTACAATGACCTCCCTTTTGCTCCCGCAAAGCCGGCGTACGTTCGGCGTGGATGGTAAATGGTTGAATTGAAAAGAAATTTGTCTCGTTAAGAGGCAGCCTGGTGAGAATGTGTCTATGAAAGCAGGTCTGTACCATCCGGAAGAATTCAAGGATAACTGTGGTTTCGGCCTGATCGCCCATATGCAAGGCGAGCCCAGTCATCACCTGTTGCAGACGGCTATCGAAGCCCTGACCTGCATGACCCACCGTGGTGGTATCAATGCCGACGGCAAGACCGGCGACGGTTGCGGTCTATTGATGCAAAAGCCCGACGCTTTCCTGCGTGCGGTGGCTACCGAGCACTTTGGTGTCGATCTGCCGCGCCAGTATTGCGCAGGCATGGTGTTCCTCAATCAGGACGACGCCAGGGCCGAAGCGGCCCGCGAGAACATGAACCGTGAAATCCTGGCGGCCGGGCTGACGTTGATCGGCTGGCGTCAGGTGCCGATCGACACCAGCGTGCTGGGCCGGCTGGCGCTTGAGCGTCTGCCGAAGATCGAACAGGTGTTCATCGGCGGTGAAGGACTCAGCGATCAGGAGTTCGCGATCAAGCTGTTCTGCGCACGTCGTCGCTCTTCGGTGGCCAATGCCGCCGACACCGACCATTACATCTGCAGCTTTTCGCACAAGACCATCATCTATAAAGGCCTGATGATGCCGCGTGATCTCACGGCATTTTTCCCGGACCTCAACGACGAACGCCTGCAAACCGCGATCTGCGTGTTTCACCAGCGTTTCTCGACCAATACCCTGCCGAAGTGGCCGCTGGCTCAGCCATTCCGCTTCCTCGCCCACAACGGCGAAATCAATACGATCACCGGTAACCGCAACTGGGCACAGGCCCGTCGCACCAAGTTCAGCAACGACTTGATGGACCTCGACGAACTGGGCCCGTTGGTCAACCGCGTGGGTTCCGACTCTTCGAGTATGGACAACATGCTGGAGCTGATGGTCACCGGCGGAATCGACCTGTTCCGTGGCGTGCGCATGCTCGTGCCGCCTGCGTGGCAGAACGTCGAGACCATGGACCCGGACCTGCGCGCATTTTACGAATTCAACTCCATGCACATGGAGCCGTGGGACGGCCCGGCGGGCATCGTCATGACCGAAGGCCGTCATGCGGTCTGTCTGCTCGACCGCAACGGCCTGCGCCCTGCACGCTGGGTCACGACCAAGAATGGCTATATCACTCTGGCGTCGGAAATCGGCGTCTGGAACTACAAGCCCGAGGACGTGATTGCCAAAGGCCGGGTCGGGCCGGGTCAGATCTTTGCCGTGGACACCGAAACCGGTCAGATCCTCGACACCGATGCCATCGACAGCCGTCTGAAGTCGCGCCATCCCTACAAGCAGTGGCTGCGAAAAAATGCGCTGCGCATTCAGGCGACGCTGGAAGACCACGACCACGGCTCGGCGTTTTACAACCCGGATCAGCTCAAGCAGTACATGAAAATGTTCCAGGTCACGTTCGAAGAGCGTGATCAGATCCTGCGCCCGCTGGGTGAGCAAGGTCAGGAAGCGGTCGGATCCATGGGCGATGACACGCCAATGGCGGTGCTGTCGCGTCGTGTTCGGACCCCCTACGACTATTTCCGTCAGCAGTTCGCGCAGGTCACCAACCCGCCGATCGACCCGCTGCGCGAAGCCATCGTCATGTCGCTGGAAGTCTGCCTCGGTGCCGAGCGCAATATTTTCCAGGAGTCGCCGGAGCACGCTTCTCGCGTGATTCTCAGCTCGCCGGTTGTTTCTCCGGCCAAGTGGCGCTCGCTGATGACCCTTGATCGTCCGGGCTTTGATCGTCAGATCATCGACCTGAACTACGACGAGGCCATGGGCCTGGAAGCGGCCGTGCGCAACGTCGCGGATCAGGCTGAAGAAGCCGTGCGTTCGGGCAAGACCCAGATTGTCTTGAGCGACCGCCATATCGCGCCGGGCAAGTTGCCGATCCACGCATCGCTTGCCACCGGCGCGGTTCACCACCGCCTGACCGAAAAAGGCCTGCGCTGCGACAGCAACATCCTGGTCGAGACCGCTACAGCACGCGACCCGCACCATTTCGCCGTATTGATCGGCTTCGGTGCGTCGGCGGTGTATCCGTTCCTGGCCTACGAAGTGCTGGGTGACCTGATCCGCACCGGTGAAGTGCTGGGCGATCTATACGAGGTCTTCAAGAACTACCGCAAAGGCATCACCAAGGGCCTGCTGAAAATTCTCTCGAAAATGGGGATTTCCACCGTGGCGTCGTACCGTGGCGCGCAACTGTTCGAGGCCATCGGGCTGTCCGAAGAAGTCTGCGAGCTGAGCTTCCGGGGTGTGCCAAGCCGCATCAAGGGTGCTCGTTTCGTCGACATCGAAGCTGAGCAAAAAGCGCTGGCCTTCGAAGCCTGGAGCGCGCGCAAGCCGATCCAGCAGGGCGGCCTGCTGAAGTTTGTCTATGGCGGCGAGTACCACGCCTACAACCCTGACGTGGTGGCGATGCTGCAAGCCGCCGTACAGCAGGGCGATTACAGCAAGTTCAAGGAATACACAGCGCTGGTGGACAACCGTCCCGTGTCGATGATCCGCGACCTGCTCAAGGTCAAGGAGCTTGATACACCGCTGGGCATTGATGAGATCGAGCCCCTCGAAGGCATTCTCAAGCGTTTTGACTCGGCGGGTATTTCGCTGGGCGCACTGTCGCCTGAAGCTCACGAGGCGCTGGCAGAAGCGATGAACCGTCTGGGTGCGCGCTCCAACTCTGGCGAGGGCGGCGAAGATCCGGCGCGCTACGGGACCATCCGCAGCTCCAAGATCAAACAGATCGCGACGGGTCGTTTTGGCGTGACGCCTGAATACCTGGTCAATGCCGACGTGCTGCAGATCAAGGTTGCGCAAGGCGCCAAGCCGGGCGAGGGTGGGCAGTTGCCAGGCGGCAAGGTCAATGGCTTGATCGCCAAGCTGCGCTATGCGGTACCGGGCGTGACGCTGATTTCGCCACCGCCGCATCACGACATCTACTCGATCGAAGACCTGTCGCAGCTGATTTTCGACCTCAAGCAGGTCAATCCGGCGGCGCTGGTATCGGTCAAGCTGGTCGCCGAGGCGGGTGTGGGCACGATTGCGGCAGGTGTGGCCAAGGCCTACGCCGACCTGATCACTATTTCCGGCTACGACGGCGGCACCGGTGCATCTCCGCTGTCGTCGATCAAATACGCAGGTTCGCCGTGGGAAATCGGTTTGGCCGAGACCCACCAGACCCTGCGCGGCAACGACCTGCGCGGCAAAGTCCGTGTGCAAACCGACGGCGGTCTGAAAACCGGTCTAGACGTGATCAAGGCCGCCATTCTCGGCGCTGAAAGCTTCGGCTTCGGCACCGCGCCAATGATCGCGCTGGGCTGCAAATACCTGCGCATCTGCCACCTGAACAACTGCGCCACCGGCGTGGCCACGCAGAACGACAAGCTGCGCAAGGATCACTACATCGGCACGGTCGACATGGTGATCAACTTCTTCACCTACGTGGCCGAAGAAACCCGTGAGTGGCTCGCCAAGCTGGGTGTGCGTTCGCTGGAAGAGCTGATCGGGCGTACAGACCTGCTGGAAATCCTGCCGGGCGAAACCGCCAAGCAGCAGCATCTGGACCTGACGCCGCTGCTGGGCAGCGATCACATCCCGGCCGACAAGCCGCAGTTCAGTCAGGTTGATCGCAACCCGCCGTTCGACAAAGGTCTGCTGGCCGAGAAAATGGTCGAGCTGGCGATCTCGGCCATTCAGGGCAAGAGCGGTGGCGACTACGAACTGGATATCTGCAACTGCGACCGCTCCATCGGCGCGCGGATTTCTGGCGAGATTGCCAAGCTGCACGGCAATCAGGGCATGAATGATGCGCCGGTGACGTTCCGCTTCAAGGGCACCGCCGGGCAGAGCTTCGGCGTGTGGAATGCCGGCGGCCTGAACATGTATCTGGAAGGCGACGCCAACGACTACGTCGGCAAAGGCATGACCGCGGGCAAGTTGGTGATCGTGCCGCCAAAAGGCAGCCCGTTCAAAACCCAGGACAGCGCGATCATCGGCAACACGTGCCTGTACGGCGCAACCGGCGGCAAGTTGTTCGCGGCGGGCACGGCGGGCGAGCGTTTCGCGGTGCGTAACTCCGGCGCTCACACGGTTGTCGAGGGCACTGGCGACCATTGCTGCGAGTACATGACCGGCGGTTTCGTCTGCGTCCTCGGCAAGACCGGCTACAACTTCGGCTCTGGCATGACCGGTGGCTTCGCTTACGTGCTCGATCAGGACAACACGTTCGTTGACCGGGTCAACCACGAGCTGGTCGAAATCCAGCGCATCAGCGGTGAAGCGATGGAGGCCTATCGCAGCCATCTGGAGCGCGTGCTGGCTGAATACGTCACGGAAACCGATAGCGAGTGGGGCCGCAATCTCTGGGAAAACCTGGATGACTATCTGCGCCGCTTCTGGTTGGTGAAGCCGAAAGCTGCGAGCTTGAAGTCACTGTTGTCCAGCACCCGCGCGAATCCGCAATAAAGCAGCCGCAAGCTGCAAGTTTGGAGCGTCAAACTTGTAGCTCGTGTACCGAATGAATTTGATTTTCTTGCAGCTTGAAGCGTGTCGCTTGAAGCTGCCGCGAAGAGGCTCCAAATGGCTGAACGTCTCAGTAACGACTTCCAGTTCATCGAAGTCGGGCGTAAAGACCCGAAAAAGAAACTGCTGCGGCAACGCAAGAAAGAGTTCGTGGAGATCTACGAACCCTTCAAACCTCAGCAGTCGGCCGATCAGGCCCACCGTTGCCTGGGTTGCGGCAACCCTTATTGTGAATGGAAATGCCCTGTGCATAACTTCATTCCCAACTGGCTCAAGCTCGTCTCGGAAGGCAACATCCTGGCGGCGGCCGAGCTGTCGCACCAGACCAACACGCTGCCGGAAGTCTGCGGCCGTGTCTGTCCGCAGGACCGTCTGTGCGAAGGTGCGTGCACCCTTAACGACGGCTTCGGTGCTGTCACCATCGGGTCGGTCGAGAAATACATCACCGACACCGCATTTGCCATGGGCTGGCGCCCGGACATGTCCCGCGTCGTACCGACCGGCAAGCGCGTGGCGATCATTGGTGCAGGCCCTGCGGGGCTGGGCTGCGCCGACATTCTGGTACGCGGTGGCGTGGCACCGGTGGTCTTCGACAAGAACCCGGAAATCGGCGGGCTGCTGACGTTCGGCATTCCCGAGTTCAAGCTTGAGAAGAGCGTATTGAGCAACCGCCGCGAAGTCTTCACCGGGATGGGTATCGAGTTCCGCCTCAATACCGAGATCGGCAAAGACATCACCGTCGAGCAGTTGCTGGAGGAGTACGACGCGGTGTTCATGGGCATGGGCACTTACACGTACATGAAAGGCGGCTTCCCTGGCGAAGACCTGCCGGGGGTGCACGACGCGCTGGATTTCCTCATCGCCAACGTCAACCGTAACCTGGGTTTTGAAAAGTCGCCGGAAGATTTCGTCGACATGAAGGGCAAGAAAGTCGTTGTACTCGGCGGTGGTGACACAGCAATGGACTGCAACCGCACCTCGATCCGTCAAGGCGCCAAGTCGGTAACCTGCGCTTACCGCCGCGATGAGGAGAACATGCCAGGTTCGCGCAAGGAAGTGAAAAACGCCAAGGAGGAAGGCGTGAAGTTTCTTTATAACCGTCAGCCTATCGCGATTGTCGGCGAAGACCGGGTCGAGGGTGTGAAGGTGGTTGAAACGCGTCTTGGCGAGCCTGACGCACGAGGCCGTCGCAGCCCCGAGCCGATCCCCGGCTCCGAAGAGATTATCCCGGCCGATGCCGTGGTCATCGCGTTCGGGTTCCGCCCGAGCCCGGCGACCTGGTTCGATCCGCAGGGTATCCAGGTCGACAGCCAGGGCCGCGTGGTAGCGCCGGAACAGGGCCAGTTCAAGCACCAGACCAGTAACCCGAAGATTTTCGCGGGCGGCGACATGGTGCGTGGATCTGACCTGGTGGTGACGGCAATCTACGAAGGCCGTAACGCCGCGGAAGGGATTCTGGATTACTTGGGCGTCTGACGACGCTGCCGTCTGTAGGAGCCGGCTTGCTGGCGAAGAAGGCCGACGCGGTTCGCCAGATGCACTGCGTCAGTTGGGTTCGCCAGCAAGCCGGCTCCTACAAAACCAACGCCGCGCATTGATGCGACAAATCGCCCCGATAAATAAAAGGCACGGCACCGACCGTGCCTTTTGCGTTGGTGTCTGAGAAAATGCCCGCACTTTTTTCCGGATACCAACATGACTGCCCTGAAGAACGACCGTTTCCTTCGCGCCCTGCTCAAGCAGCCTGTTGACGTCACTCCCGTGTGGATGATGCGCCAGGCCGGCCGCTATCTCCCCGAGTACCGCGCCAGCCGCGCCAAGGCCGGGGACTTCATGAGCCTGTGCATGAATCCGGCGTTCGCTTGTGAGGTAACCCTGCAGCCACTTGAGCGTTATCCCCTCGACGCTGCCATTTTGTTTTCAGACATTTTGACCGTGCCCGACGCCATGGGCCTGGGGCTGTATTTTGAAACCGGCGAGGGCCCGCGCTTCCGAAAAACCGTCACTACCCTGGCTGACATCGAGGCCTTGCCAATTCCTGACCCTCAGAAAGACCTGGGGTACGTCATGGACGCGGTCAGCACCATTCGCCGCGAGCTCAATGGCCGAGTGCCGCTGATTGGCTTCGCCGGCAGCCCGTGGACCCTGGCGACGTACATGGTCGAAGGCGGCTCGTCCAAAGACTTCCGCAAATCCAAAGCCATGCTCTACGACAATCCGCAGGCGATGCACTTGCTGCTCGATAAACTCGCGCAATCGGTGACGGCTTACCTCAATGGCCAGATCCTGGCAGGGGCGCAGGCGGTGCAGATCTTCGACAGTTGGGGCGGAAGCCTTTCGGCCGCGGCGTATCAGGAGTTTTCACTGGCCTATATGCGCAAAATCGTTAACGGCCTGATCCGCGAGCATGATGGCCGTAAAGTGCCGGTTATCCTGTTCACCAAAGGTGGCGGCATGTGGCTTGAAAGCATCGCCGACGCCGGCGCCGATGCTCTGGGTCTGGACTGGACCTGCGACATCGGCGAAGCCCGCCGCCGCGTTGGCAGCAAAGTCGCGTTGCAGGGCAATATGGACCCGACCGTGCTTTACGCCAACCCTCAGGCCATCCGCCAGGAAGTCTCCAACATCCTCGCCAGCTACGGCAGCGGCACTGGCCATGTCTTCAACCTCGGCCACGGCATCACACCGGAAGTTGATCCGGCCAATGCTGGCGCTTTCATTGAGGCCGTTCACGAAATGTCGGCGAAGTATCACCAGTAAGCGGTTCCCCAACATGAAAGCGCCCGGCACATGCCGGGCGTTTTTGTATAGGGTTCAGGCTGCGGTGATCGTCGGAGCAACATACAGCGGCGTGATGGGCGGCTGCTCGCGGTGCTCGGCTTGCCAAAGGTCGTGGCTCATTTGTACCGCTAGCCAAAAGCGAGCGGTGCTTAGACCTGCGCGTTCCAGTCGTACCGCTAAATCTGGACTGATCGGCGCACGGCAGTTAATGACCCGCGACAACATCTCGCGAGAAAAATGAAGCCGCCGTGCCATTTCGGCAATCTTGATGTTCATCTCCGGTAGCATTTCCTGGATCATTTCGCCAGGGTGGGGAGGGTTGTGCATTCTCATGCAGGAACTCCTGTCAGTGGTAATCGAGATAGTCGACGAGCTCAACATCCTTCTCGATGAATCTAAAAATAATTCGCCAGTTCCCGCTCACTGATACTGACCAAAACTGCGTCAAGTTGCCTTTCAGTGGATGCAGTTTCAATGTGGATTAAGCCAGTTCATTAGGTCCCTCAGCGATTTCTAGCGCTCCCAAAATAAATCGCAGGCGGTTCGCATGAGCCGCGCGAATCCCTCGCGTCGTTCCGGTGTGGAAAAAAGCCCTGAGGCCTTTATGTTTGAAGGTTCTGATCATCGCAGCTAAGCGTGAATTAACTGTCCACGCTTAGCTGTCAGGCGATATGGATGGGAAGGATGTGAAACGATGCCGCGATTTGTATGAAAACGCACGCCTTCATCAGACCTGCACATTCACCGCCAACGGCTTCACTTTCGCCAGTTTCAGCGCGACACCGAGCGCGATCAGCAGCAGCAGGCCAATAAAGGCGCCGATACCGTTCCAGCCCGCGTAGTGCCAGAACACGCCGCCGCCTGTCCCGGCAACGCTGGAGCCGACGTAGTAGCTGAACAGGTACAGCGACGAGGCCTGGCCTTTGGCCTTGATGGCGCGGCGGCCGATCCAGCTGCTCGCAACAGAGTGTGCGCCGAAGAAGCCGAAGGTGAACATCAGCACCCCAATGACCACGACCGCCAGGGGCGTGAACAGCGTCAGCACCACGCCGACAAGCATCAGCACAATCACCGCCCACAGTACGTTGCGCCGGCCCAGTTGGTCAGCCAGCGCACCGATCTTTGCCGAGCTGTAAATGCCCGACAGGTACACGACCGAAAACAGGCCAACCACGGCCTGACTCAGGTTGTACGGGTCGGCCAGCAGGCGGTAACCGATGTAGTTAAACAGCGTCACAAACGCGCCCATCAGCAGGAAGCCTTCCAGGAACAGCCACGGCAGGCCGGCGTCACGAAATTGCAGAACGAAACCTTCCAGCAGGCTACGGCCATTGAGCGGGCGGGCGCGGAAGTTGCGCGAAGGCGGCAGGATTTTCCAGAACACACAGGCCGCGCCCAGCGCGATCACGCCCATGATCAACAGCGCCGTATGCCAGCTGACGTAGTCACTCAACACCCCGGTAATCACCCGGCCGCTCATTCCGCCAATCGCGTTGCCCCCGATGTAAAGCCCCATGGCCAAACCGATGTGCTGCGGGTGAATCTCCTCACTGAGGTACGTCATGGCCACGGCAGCGAGCCCGCTTAATGACAGACCTACGAACGCACGCGTAATCAGTACGCCTTCCCACGTCGGCATCAGCGCGCTGGCGATGGTGAAAAGGGCGGCGGAAAACAAGGAAAAAACCATGACCGACTTGCGGCCGAGGCGATCAGAAACGGGGCCGGTGATCAATAGCCCGATGGCCAGCATTGCGGTAGACACTGACAGTATGAGGCTGCTCTGGGCTGCATTGATGGAGAAGTCCCGCGAGAGCACGGGCATCATCGGTTGCACACAGTAGAGCAGGGCGAACGTCGCGAAACCGCCCGAGAAAAGGGCCAAAACGGTACGAAGGAAAGCGGGGGTGTCTTTTTCGATATACATATCACCCAGCGGGATAGCCGCTTCGACGGTATCGGCAGGCGTGGTGGCGGATGCAGCAGTATTCACGGGTGACCTCAGACAGGGAGCGGACGCAATGGCAAAAGAATATAGTCGGCCAACGATTGCTTCCAATATATTGTTCGACCTGTTTGATAGGTTTGACGACTCAATGAGGTGAGTGTGGAATTACGCCATCTGCGTTACTTCATCGCAGTTGCTGAAGAGCTGCATTTTGGTCGGGCTGCTCACGCGCTGGGCATTTCACAGCCACCGTTGAGCCAGCAGATTCAAGCGTTGGAGCAGGAGCTGGGCGCGCGTTTATTCGAGCGGACCAATCGTCGGGTCGAGCTCAGCGAAGCGGGCCGGCTTTTCCTCGACGAAGCGCGGCTGGTGCTGGCGCAGGTTGGAAAAGCGTCGGACGTGGCTCGCCGTGCACAATTGGGCGAGCTGGGCGAACTGAAAATCGGTTTCACAGCGTCCGCGCCGTTCACGTCGAGCATCCCGCAGGCGATCTTCGCGTTTCGGCAGCGCTATCCTGCTGTCCACCTGGCGCTTCAGGAAATGAGCAGCCGCGAAGTTGCCGAGCGGCTTGAAAACGAGTCGATGCAGGTCGGCATCATGCGGCCCCTGCCGTTACCGGACTCACTGGTGGCCGTGGAGTTGCTGCGCGAACCGTTGGTGGCCATCCTGCGCTCGGATCATCCGCTTGCCGAAGGTTCGGAGCGTGGTATTCATTTGCGCGAACTGGCCAGTGAACCGTTTGTGTTCTTCCCGCGCAGCTACGGCAGCGGGCTCTATGCGCAGTTGCTCGATCTGGCACGCGAAGCGGGCTTCAGCCCGTTGTTCACCCAGGAAGCGGGCGAGGCAATGACCATTATCGGGCTGGTGGCCGCAGGGCTGGGAGTCACGGTGCTGCCGGCGTCTTATCAACGCATGCGTATCGATGGGGTGGTTTACCGCACGCTGCTGGATGCTCAGGCCACCTCGGCGGTCTGGCTGGTCCAGCGCAAGGATCAGAAGTCGCCGATGGCCAAGGCATTTGTCGAACTGGTGACGCGAAAGGCGGGTGACTGACCACTGAAAACAACGCTATCCATGGATGCTTGCCTGGCCCAGGTTCAGTCTGCCGGGCCAGGTTTTTCGGGGGGCGTCCAAGGGGCAGGCATGCTGCCGAGACGACAGGTTACTTTCGCGCCTTGCCTTCAAGCGGACTGACCACGTATTTCAGCTCGTCACTTTCCATGCTGATCCGGAAGAAGCCCTCCGACGCGTAGTCGACGAACCAGCGATCATCCAGGCTGCGCCCGTAGGGTCGCAACTGCACACCGGGATAGTCAAAACGCACTTCTTCCAGGGATGTCAGGGCAAATAACACCGCGGCGAAGAGCTCCCGTGCTTCGTGATTCGCGGGGAGCGAGGGGTCAGCCTTCCAGCGCTCCTCGCGCAGTTGCTGGCGTGCAACCAGCACGCCCTGAGGGTCCGTTAAAGTAAAACGCAGGCCCTTGCGTTCCTTCTGGATCTCCATCTTCCAGTCAAACCGTTCGCCAGCCTGGTCTCGCGTGACGTGAAGCTGCACGGGGAATTTGATATGTGGCGTCTGCGCCGGCAGCGGCGCATGGCTGACGCAGCCGCTCAGCACCAGGACGCAGACAAGGAGAAGGGTACGAATCATGGGAATTACCTTCTGGGTACCGCTAATGGTTGCAAGCGTTTAAGGTGGATATCGGCAGTTCACACCGCCGAAATCCTTGAGTGCGCACAGTTTCACCGAGTTAACCGTTGAAACAAAAGACTTGTTTACTAACCGATGTCCTATTGGAGAGTCGGCGACATCTGACATCGTTCTGCGAGGCGCCACCAGCCCAGGTGCGAACTTGATCATGACAGTCAGATTTCCAGAGAGGCTCGCCCTATTCATCGTGATTGCCTAGACTCGAGACCATTCATCGGGTCGCGGGCGATCCTTACGGCTAGACAGCAACGGGGAGTTATTGCATGCGGCGTGTGGTGTTCAATCAGAAAGGCGGCGTTGGCAAGTCCAGCATCGCCTGCAACCTGGCAGCGGTCAGTGCGCATGAAGGTTATCGAACGCTGTTGATCGATCTTGATGCCCAAGCGAATTCGACGCAGTACCTGACCGGTTTGACGGGTGACGAGATCCCCATGGGCATCGCCGACTTCTTCAAGCAAACCTTGTCCTCCGGCCCCGGCGCCAAAAAGAACCAGGTCGATATTTACGAAACACCGTTCGACAACCTTCACGTCGTGACCGCCACCGCCGAGTTGGCGGATCTTCAGCCCAAGCTCGAAGCCAAGCACAAGATCAACAAGCTGCGAAAGCTGCTGGACGAGCTGAGCGAGGATTACGACCGCATTTATCTGGACACGCCTCCCGCACTGAATTTCTACGCGGTCTCGGCGTTGATCGCAGCCGACCGTGTCCTGATCCCGTTTGATTGCGACAGTTTTTCACGACAGGCGCTGTACGGGTTGCTCAAGGAAATCGATGAGCTAAAGGAAGATCACAACGAACAGCTGGAGGTGGAAGGCATTATCGTTAACCAGTTTCAGGCACGCGCAAGTCTGCCTCAGCAGATCCTCGACGAACTGATTGCCGAGGGGCTGCCGGTGCTGCCGGTATACCTCGGCAGTTCGATCAAGATGCGTGAATCCCACCAGGCCAATATGCCGCTGATCCATCTAGAGCCGCGGCACAAGCTGACCCAGCAGTTTGTTGAGCTGCATCACTTGCTGGAGAAGGAAGCGGGCCATCGCTGATCACCCATGCAGGCGAGGCTGCAACGCGTCAGTCAGCTAAAGGGCATGGGCTGTCCTTGCGCGCTTTGGTCATCTGTTTGACTCGCTTGCGCGCCTTGTCGGCCATGTCTTTCGGGATGTCGATGGCAGCCTCCATGTCGGCCTGGAGCTGGTCCTGACTGGCGATCAGGCGGTGGGTGCCTTCCGCACATGCACACCGCACAGCATGACCGTCCGTTGCCACGGCCACGAGGTCATCAATGAAGGTTGGATTGCCTTGCCCAATAAAACCGACCTGAGCGCACCGCTCACACCACACCGGGTCTCCCATGCGCGCCAGGCGCCGGTCCTCCCACGTTTGCGAGCCGGAGGCACTCAGCACCATGCCGCCGGTCGTTGTTGAATCGCCCTCTCTGACCACATATGTCATCGCTAGCTACTCCAGGGTACCGATAGGAGTGGCCAAGCCTAGACGCAGATTTCGACGCCTATTGACCCAGGTGACGCTTTCAGAACATGCCTACAGCATTGGCTGACATGCACTTCAATCGCTGGCGAAACGGCCTCAAAGCCCTTGGCCATTCAGCCAGGCCAGCAACTGTTGCAGCGGCATTGCGCCACTTTGCCGGGCAACCTCTCGACCGTCCTTAAACAGGATCAGGCTCGGAATCGACCGAATTCCCAACTGAGCGGAAAGCTGTTGGTTAGCCTCACTGTCCAACTTGGCCAGCCGCACCCGCCCGCTTAGGTGAGCCGCCGCTTGTTCAAACGTAGGCGCAAAGGACTTGCATGGGCCGCACCATTCGGCCCAGACATCGACCAGCAGAGGGAGATCGCCTTTGATCTGGCTGGCGTAGGCGGCCTGATTCAGATTGAAGGGTTTGCTCAGCAACACAGGCTGCTTGCAACGACCGCATTTTGGCTGGTCAGCCAAACGCCCGGCGGGAATGCGATTGAGTCCATTGCAGTGTGGGCAGGGGATCAGCAAAGATTCGGACATTGTAAAAACCCTTGATAGGTAGGATGACTGCTACGTGGTGACGGTGGGCAAGGTTATCAAGCTGGCAGTTGGTTAAGACGACGGGCACTGATAAAACTAAACTGTGACCCGCTTCCAAGTCTGCGCTTGAACTTGGTTGCAAAGCGGCTGAAACCTCTGGCTTGCAAACGCAACAAACTCCCTGATTAGTCTCTGCCTGAACCTTTGGCCATAGGGCTCGAACGACGTTCTCCAAGCATGATCTATCCGAAAGTACTGCCCGATCGCCCAGCTGGTCGTCATCCCCGACCCTCGCTAGTGTCAGCGCGAGGGGTCGGTTGACGACCATGCGCAATGGCCCCTGCCATCATCATTGCCAGGGAGTCGTACATGATTAGCCAGATCCAGGCCGCTGTTGCAGCGATCGTCTCAACCAAAACGCCTGTCCTCGGCTCTGTCACCGATAGTGCAGCAAAAACGGTGGGTGAGGCCGCAAAGCCAAGTGCCGACAAGGCCTCTTTCTCGACACTCGCCGCCCAACTTAACGAGAGCGCCGCGCGGGCGGCAAAGCGGGATGCCGGAATGACCCACGCTGAACTGGGACGATACGGACGCACTCACATCAACGAGTTTTTGATCGAATCCCGTGAGGCCAATAGCGGTACACGTGCGATGGAAGTACCGAAGACAAATGACCCGGAATTGCTGGACCGGGCGCGCGAGGCCAGTGCGTTCGTGACCCGAACATTGGCCGGTGACAAAAACGCCAGGAGCCCGTTCGAGAACCTCTCCCGCGAGCAACTGAATTTGATCACCTTTGACGACAGTGGAGCCTTCACGCTCAACGAGCGGCGTGCAGCCTGGCAGGGCGTGCAGAAGATGGACGACCACTGGCGCTCAGTGGCAATCGGCGAGGGCGTGATGGAGCAAGCCCGGACAGAAAAGGCGTCCCGGTTTTATGACGCCACTCTGAATTACCTTAAATCGCTGCCGACCATCGAGAGGGCAGTGAGCTACCCCAAAGACGTCGAGTCGATGGTGCGGGCCAGGATGCAGTCTGACCCCACGCTGCCGAGTTTGCCGGGCGCGTTTGAGCGCGCGGCGACGAACCGCAAATTGACGCTCTACGACATCCTCGCGGGTATCTCGAACGCCAAAGACAAGAAAGCCGATTCGAACACTGTCGTTACTGCCGGGAAATTTACGCCCCGCACCTCGCCGGCGCCAACGACAGCGGCGCAGACCTTCGAAAAGACCTCGGCTTCTCCAATCGATACCCAGCCTTGCGGTGCGCCGAGCCCTTCGGTACGAACGTGACAGTTTCGGCGGAGTTGATGCTGAATATTCACATCGCTCTAAAGCGCCTATCCGATCGGGTAGTTGGCATTGAGCGTAATGCCTGATTAGCTTTTTTTAGATCTAATAAAAAGGAGGATCTAAAAATGAGCACTATAAAGAAAGCTAATGTATGGCTGGCACTTTGCGCGTTAGCGATGGGGGAGCTGGTTTACGCGGCACCCAAGGTAGTAGTGAACTTCAAAAATAATACTGCTGATGACGCCTTGTACGTGCGTGACAACAGCCGTAATGACGTAGCAACTTACCTTAACGCATCGCCCAAGCCCGGAAAGGTAGTCGCGGGTGGTTCATCCAGTTTTACAGTTAGCGCAAACGGGACTTCGCCAATCACCTATGCCACCGTTCGATATCAGGCAGGGGTCAAATCCTGCCAATTTACGACCAGCTATTTGATGAGCACTACCCTGGGCGGCGTTCGTATGCCCAAGTGGAACAGGAGTGCCATTGCCAGCGGCGGGGCGATATGTGACGTCAATGTGACTTCCGTTAATTATTCAAACCACGACTGGAACGTGAGTTTCGTCATGCGCTGATCGTATCTTGGGGCTCGCACGCCTGGCCGTGCGGCCTCATTGAGGTCAGCTTCAAGAAGGAGTTTTCATGCACATAACCGTGAGTTCGTCGTCCGGCAACTTTTCTGTACCTCTTGAAGTTCCAAAAACAAATGGGATCAAGCTGCCGAGCGTGAATGCCGAAACTGAACTCCCTGTTTTGAACGCTTCGGTGACGACAGTCGAAAGCCTGTCAGTTATGGCGCGGCAACTCAGCGCCAGCGCAGATAGAGCAAGTGAGCGAGAGCTAAGTATGTCTCGGGATGAGTTGGCAGCTTATGCGGTGAAGCAACAAAGCAAATTCCTGTTTGACGGATATAAGGTCGGTAAGGCGCGGCATGATGTAGAAATGCCACAGACCGATGATCCGGATATTTTGCAACGCGCCAGGCTTGCTACGGAGTACGTCAATAGCTCAAGTCGAGGCGATACAGACCTGAAAAGCCCGTTTCCAGGGCTTTCTCGGGATCAGTTGCTATTGATTGCTTATGACGACCGTGGTGGCTATACGATCAACGAGAGGCGAGCTGCGTGGTGCTCGAGTGCTCAAATGGAATACAAATGGGCCAGCGCCGCCGTCGCTCGAAGTCAACTTGAAAGCAGCGCCACCGGCAAGGTACCCGTATTCCTGCGGGAGGTTCTGGATTATTACAAAGCGTTGCCGATGATCGAAAAGGTCCAGAATCGGTATCCCCCCAATTACGAGGCCGAGATGGAAGCAAGAATTGCGGAAGAGGTGGCGCGCACGCCTGACAATCAAGACAAGTTGTTAATGGGAGAAATGAACCTGTTCGATATCCTGGCGGCGGCGCTCGTCCCGCAAGACAAGCGCCTCAATGCCGGGGATCGCTCCAACGAAAAGCCCACTCCATCGCAGACGCCGGCAGAGGTCAAGTCGAGTGCCTGAACCTGCGCCACGCCGTTGCTGCTGCGCACTCAAGACGAACAGCTGATCTCCAGATGCTTGCCCCAATCTGGCGGGCGCTGTGCGTAGCTTTCCATGCCGGGCTGCTCTTCGAACGGTTTGCACAATACCTGATGCAGGCGGCGGACTTCGCTGTAATCGCCTTGTTCAGCGGCCTCGATGGCGCGTTGGGCCAGATAGTTGCGCAGGATGTACAGCGGATTGACCGCATGCATGCGTGTGCGCCGGTCTTGCTGGCTGGACGCGGGTTCGCGCGCGATGCGAGCTTTGTAGGCGTCGGCCCAGGCGTCAAAACCGAGCATGTCGACAAAGTCATCACGCAACTTGCCCACGGCGACCTCGGCTGTTTCTTCCCCCAAATGGCGGAAAAACAACGTGTAGTCGACTCCGCTGTTCTGCATCAGTTGAAGCAGGCGGGCAATCAAGTCGGCATCGTCATCTTCGGCTGTGGTCAATCCCAACCGGCGGCGCATCAGGTCAAGGTAGTGCGCCTGATAGATTGGCAGGAAAAGCTCCAGCGCCTCACGCAACGCCTCGACACTGACGAACGGGGTGAGCGCCTGGGCCAGCGCGCTCAGGTTCCACTGCCCGATAGGCACCTGATTGCTGAAGGAGTAACGGCCTTCATGGTCGGAGTGGTTGCAGATGAAATGCTGGTCGAAGTCATCCAGAAACGCGAACGGCCCGAAGTCGAAGGTGATGCCCAGTATCGACATGTTGTCGGTGTTCATCACGCCGTGACAGAAACCATAAGCCTGCCACTTCGCAATCAGTTCGGCCTGACGCTCGACGATGGTGCGGAACATGGCCAGGTGGGGCTCGGGCTGCTCAAGGCATTCCGGATAGTGCATGGACAGCACGTGCTCAGCCAGTTGCTTCAATTGCTCGGGTTGCTTGGTGTAGAAGAAATACTCAAGGCTACCGAAGCGCACGTGGCTTTGCGCCAGGCGCAGCACCATCGCCGCGCGCTCTTCCGTTTCTCGCCACACCGGCGTACTGGAGCCGATCACACAGGCGGCGCGGCTGGTCGGAATGCGCAAGGCGTGCAGGGCTTCTGAGGCCAGAAACTCGCGTATCGAGGAGCGCAACACCGCCCGACCGTCGCCCATGCGGGAATAGGGTGTTTGCCCGGCACCTTTCAGATGCAGATCCCAGTGCTCGCCGGCGTCGTTATACACCTCGCCGAGCAACAGACCACGACCGTCACCCAGACGTGGATTGTATGAACCGAACTGATGCCCGGAATACACCATCGCGCGCGGTTCTGCTTCAGCCCACAGTTTGTGGCCACTGAAGAGTTCGGCAAACAGAGGCTGATCTGCCTCGGCGGGAGCCAGATCGAGCAAGCCGAGGGCCGCTTCGCTGGCGACCACCAGCCGCGGCTCGGCAATAGGCTCGGGCAGAACGGAGGTCGAAAACGCATCGCCCAGCCGGGCGAAACGATTATCGAAGGTCAGCTCATCAAGGGCTTTCATGGGATGCCTCCAGCAGAATGTCCGACCATTCTGTTAGGTTTTTCCAGGTCAGTCGAGCCTGACTTCCGGCGGCTCCGGTGCGTCCTTGGGCGCAGGCGGAACGGCGGCAGGGGACGAAATGGTTTTCTGTTCGGACTCAATGGGCACCATCTTGTACTCCTGCCCCTGCATGTTCTTGAGGTAAACCTCCATCTGCCGGAACGAGATGTTGATGTGCTGCTTTTTGAATTCCTTGTTGATAAATCGGTTGATCTCGTCGAGCACCGGATTGCGGTCGCCCAGATCGCGCACATGCATACGCAACTCGTGATCAAGAGTGCTTTCGCCAAAGTTGAGGAAGTAAACGATCGGCTCGGGCTCTTTCAATACCCGCGGGTTTTCCCGAGCGGCCTTGAGCAAGAGGTTGCGCACCAGGTCCAGGTCAGAGCCGTAGTCAACACCCAGCTTCAATGTCACACGGGTGATGGTGTCGGTCAGCGACCAGTTGATCAGTTGCCCGGTGATGAAGGTCTTGTTCGGGACAATGATGTCCTTGCGGTCGAAGTCGGTAATGGTGGTCGCGCGGATACGGATCTTGCTGACGGTGCCCGACAGATTGCCGATGGTGATGGTGTCGCCGATTCGTACCGGGCGCTCGAAGAGGATCATGATGCCGGAGATGAAGTTCGCGAAGATCTCCTGCATGCCGAAGCCCAGGCCGACCGACAGGGCGGCCACCAGCCACTGCAACTTGTCCCAGCTCACGCCAAGTGCGGAGAGCGTCGAGACAAAACCGATGCCGGCGATGGTGTACGACAGCAAGGTCGTGGTCGCGTACGAACTGCCCTGCTTTAGATTGAGCTTCGACAGCACGAGCACTTCCAGCAGGCCCGGCAAGTTGCCCGCCAGCACGAAGGTGATGCCGATGATCACCAGTGCCCCAATCAGGTCGCCAAGGCTGATCGGCACCATGCTGATGTTTGTGCCGGTGCCGCTCGTGTATTCGTACAGCGTGATGTTATCGAGGTAAGAGAAGACCGAAATCAAATCGGCCCAGACGAAGTAAAGAGCGCCGATGAAACCGGCGATCAGCGCCAGGCGAATCAGGCGCAGCGACTGCTGGTTGACCTGTTCGATATCCAGCGTGGGCTCTTCGATCAGGGTCTCGCCTTCGCCCGCTTCCTTGGCTGCCTGACGTTTGCTCAACGCGCGTTGATATGCCAGTCGGCGTGCAGCCACACTCAGCCCGCGGACGAACGCCGCCTCGATGACCAGCCACAGCATCAGCAGGTACAGCGTATCGATCAGACGGTCACTGAGTTTCAGAGCGGTGTAGTAATAGCCGAAGCACACCGCAACAAAGAGCGCGACGGGCATGGCAGTAAAGGCCAACCCTACTGCGCGACGGAACAGTGAAGCGTTCTGGTGAGTGGGGCTGGTCAGCAACAGGCGCGCCAGCAGCCAGGTCATCAGCGAGTAACAGGTGAGGACCACGCCGATGCCAATGACGTCATCGGCAAGGGCCGAGGGCTCGTGCTCGGCCACTGCCACCACCGTCACCAACGCCAGCACCACCAGACCCAGACGGCGGATCCAGCCGCGCAAAAATTCGACCTGAGGTTTTTCCCAGCGGAAGTGCAGTTGCGCGACGCCGCCCGGCGCAAGAATCCGGTAGGCGGTGTAGAACAGCAGCCAGGCCAAAGCGATCTGGAGAAGCGCCGAGCCCAGATTGACGTTTTGGCCTCGCGCATCGATCTGCAGCGCGAACGCGCACACCGCCAGGGTGAGCGACAACGGCATGGCCAGCAGAACGTTGATAAAAATCGCCAGCGGCGTTTGCCATTGCCGATCCCGCTTGAAGTGGCCGATGTCAGCGTGCAGGCGGTTGAGCTTGTCGTACAGCGCTTTGCGCTTCCACATCAACGCGCCGATCACCAGAAACAGCGGCAGGAAGATCAGCGGTCGTTGCGCCAGCCCGTCGTAGAGTTCGCTGATGCTCGACGTCCACGGCAATGTGGTCAGCTGCTTGATCAGGCGCGGCTTGATGCGTTCAAACCACTCCAGGTCCAGCGGCTTGTTGCTGGGGATCCAGAACATCTGCTCGTCGAGGGTTTCGCGCAGGCTCATGGCCGTGCTGACCAACTGCTTCTGATTGAGCTGCAGGGTGATGGATTCGTTGAGAAGCGCACTCAGCTCTCGATTCAAGCGTTCCAGCAAATCGCTGCGGGTGGTGGCCAGATCCAGCAGGGTTTTGCGCAACGCGGGCGTGACGTCTTCCGGTTTTTGCGTGGCCAGGAGTGTATCGACATACGCACTGGGGCTGCTCATCTGCTCGCGTTGCTGGTTGACCTCGAATTGGTACAGCCGAATGTCAGCGATTTCGTCAGCCAAGCCACTGTCGAGCTTGAGCTTGGGCAGCGACTGCTTCTGTTTGTAGAGGATTTTGGACAGCAGCAGGCTGCCGCTCAAGACGTTGATCTGTTCATCCAGCGCTTGATCGGTCTGGGTCAGCGCATCGAGCTGGGTCTTGGTTTTCAGGTTCTGCTGGGTAAGGTCGTTGAGTCGGTCAGTGCCTCGCAGCAGGTAATCCGAAAGCTTGAGGTTGGCGTCGCTCTCACTGGTCAAGAGGCTGCTGCCCCCGGCTTTCTGGGCTTCAAGAGATAGCTGCGTCACGGTTTCCTGTGACTGGGCGCGGCGCTTCTCATTGATCAGCGTCTGCAGGTCCTGAATTTCCTGATCCTGACGATTGACCTTTTCCGTGAGCAGGTCGCGCTGGCTCCCGCCGAGGTCCTGCAACTGGCTATTGCCGGCAAGTTCCTGGCGGCGCAGGGCGATCAAGGCGTTGATCGACGCGAGTTCGGCATTCAGGGCGTTGCGCTGATCGGCGTTGATGGCTTTGCCGCCGTCCTTGCCGGATTTGAGAATATTGTTGATCGCCTGAGTGCGTGTCTGGCTGCTGCTGATCTCGGCCTGGGCACGTTCGGGGCGGGTCTGCGCGGTGATGGTCAGGCTGTTGGCATCGTTTAGGGCCTTTTGCAGGTCAGCCTGCTGGGCGCTGCGCTGACTCAGCATCTGCTCAAGTTTGGGCACGTCCAGGCTGGCGTAGCGCTGAGCCACAGGAATGACCTTACTGGCCTTGAGCTGGGTCAGCTCCCGCTGGTTTTCGGTCGTTTGCCGGGGGGCGTCGGCGAGCTGCTTTTTCAGGTCTTCAAGCTTTTGCTGGTTATCCTTCTGGCTGGCCAGAAATGTCAGCGTCTGCTCCAGCACTTGCTGCAGGGCTTTCTGGTCGTCAGCGGACAGTTTGCGATCGGCGATTTTGTCCAGGCTGCGCTGTACGGCCTCGCTGGACAATGGGGGCGTATCGGCGGCGAGCGCCGGTACGCAGAAGAGGCATAGCCCAAGCAGGGCCGAGGCAAAAACATTACGCAGCGAGAACATAGACACCGGGTCAAGCGAACAGAATGGGGGGCAGTTTAAAGGAACAACCCTGGACCCGGGCGGCTACCTTCGGGGAATCTGACGCCCACTTTGAGGATCTTGTTCCCGTCCATAACGGCGACGGTCCAAATAGTTCCATTCCATTCGACCTGGTCGCCGACAATCGGCGCGCCGCGGTTCTTCTGAATGATGAACTGACTCAGCGGCATTCCAGGGTCCAGCCCGTCGAGCTTGAGGCCGTAAAGCGCCGCGACAGCCCCCAGTTCAGCGTCTCCTTCGAGCACGAAGTCGCCGAAGAAGCGCAGATCCAGACCGCGTTGCGGGGCTTGGCTGAATAGCTTGCCCAAGGCAGGAAGGTCATGTTCGTGGCCGATAACGCAGAGCAGGTCGCCGACCTCCAGCACCGTACTACCCGACGGATGGAGCAGTTGCTGACCGCGAAAGAGGGCGGCGATACGCGTGCCTTCCGGCATTTTCAGCTCGCGCAATGCAGCGCCGATGCACCACTTTTCGGCGCCGAGACGATACACGAACAACTCCCACTCGCTGGTGACATGCACTTCCAGCGCCGCGCGCGATATCGGCGCGGGGTCTGGCGGTACGGTGACTTTCAGCCACTTCGCCACCCACGGCAGGCTGGTGCCTTGCACCAGCAGTGACACCAGCACGATGAAGAACGCGAGATTGAAGTACAGCTGTGCATGGGGCAGACCGGCCATGAGCGGAAACACCGCCAGAATGATCGGCACCGCGCCGCGCAGGCCGACCCAGGCGATGAACGCCTTTTCCCGGCCGTGGAACACTCGGAAAGGCAGCAGGCCAGCCAGTACCGACAGTGGCCGCGCCACCAGGATCATCCACAGCGCCAGACCCAGGGCGGGAAGCGCAATTGGCAGCAGATCGTGTGGCGTGACCAACAGCCCCAGCACGAGGAACATGCCGATCTGCGCCAGCCACGCCATGCCGTCGAGCATGTGCAGGATGCCGTGACGGCTGCGAATGGGCTTGTTGCCCAACACCAGACCACACAGGTACACCGCAAGGAAGCCGCTGCCATGAATGGCGTTGGTCAGGGCGAAAACGGCCAGACCGCCGGCCACCACCAGAATAGGGTAAAGACCGTTGGCCAGGTTTATACGGTTGACCAGCTGGAGCATGATCCAGCCACCGCCCAGGCCAATGATGCCGCCTATTCCGAACTCCTGAATCAGATGACCCAGCAAGCCCCAGTGCAGACCGGTCTGGCCGCTGGCGAGCATGTCGATCAACGTCACGGTGAGGAACACCGCCATGGGGTCGTTGCTGCCTGACTCGATTTCAAGGCTGGCCGTGACCCTCTCGTTCAGGCCTTTGCCGCCCAGCAGCGAGAACACCGCTGCGGCGTCGGTCGAGCCGACAATGGCGCCGATCAGCAGGCCCTGAATGATATTGAGGTCAAATAACCACGCGGCGACCATCCCCGTCAGGCCCGTGGTAATCAACACCCCCACCGTCGCCAGCGACAAGGCCGGCCAGAGGGCAACCCGGAAACTGGCCACCCGTGTGCGCAAGCCGCCGTCGAGCAGAATCACCGCCAGGGCCAGGTTGCCGACCAGATATGCCGTCGGGTAGTTATCGAAGATGATGCCGCCGCCATCGACCCCCGCCACCATGCCGACGGCCAGGATGATCACCAGAATCGGGATACCCAGGCGCGAGGACAGCGAGCTGACGAGAATACTTGCAGCCACCAGCAACGCGCCGATCAGGAACAGGCTGTTGATGGTCGTGGCATCCAAGGGCGGTACTCCAGAAAACGAATTCAAACGAACGAGGGCGCGAACTGACCATGCAGTCCGCGTGCCAAGGGATTTAACCCGTTGAATTGGTTGGCTGTCAAAGCGTAATTCGTGATGGCGCGCTGTATGGACCCGTGGTCAGGTTTGAACGGCGTTGCGCGATAGCACCTCAACTCCCTGCTGATCCCTTTCCAGGCGAGTCATCGACTTTTGGCCGTCATAAATATGTATGTCACATGGCGATTCGACTTCTGATCACGTCGGGCTTCCTTTTAGCCAGAAGCGATTCACGCCATGCAGGGTTCAAACACGGCAGTTGCCACATCCGATGAACGACAGCTCAAGCAAATAGCCAGGCGTTACGCCGCGGCATATCCCGACCTTCACGAATTGGCCAGGTCCGCCGCACAACGCATCATCTTCAAACACACCGGTCAGCATCTCGATCCCGGTCAGGTGTACTGGCACCGTTTCTCGACGGCCAGCAGCAGTTCGCGGTCGTTCACGGGCTGGAGGCATGGTGGTAAGCCTGTCCAGTCGATGACCATGATCGAGTTACTGCTTCATCGTTTTGATGCCGCCGATCAGCAGTCTGTGGATGAACTGTCGCTTTACGGCGGTTTTTACACGGACGGGCCGACCCATGAGCGTTTTGATGAACGCAATGAGGTGCGCCTGTTACCGGCGGAGGTCCTCGAAGATTTCTGGGCGCTGGATTTCAGTGCAGGCTACCGGCGCCAGATGGACCGGTTCTGGGCGCAGCACAGTGATGACTTCTGCCTGCTCGCCAAAGCCAGTTTCCTCGCTCATGCGGGTGAAAGTGTCGGCCGGCACCGTCTTTCCCTGGCTGACTTCCATGTGCTGCGCCGCGCAATCACGCCAGACCCCGACCCAGTACCAAGTCTTGCGCAGCTTCGCTTGCCATCGCTCGGCATGTTTTATCTGGAGTTGGGCGAGTTCAAGGCGCGGGACGTACTGCGCATCGCTGGTGAGGGCGGGCGGCAGATGATCTATCTCTGTGGGGATGAAGAGCCCTTCCGCTGTTTCGATACCCATCAGCAGCTTTACGAATGGTTGAAGGGGCAGTTCCTTTCCCTGAGAACCCGTGTCGCCATCTGTGCCCGGTTTTTGCGTTCGCCGGATGACTGGCAAGCACATCGCCAGGCGTTTCAGCGCGACGTAGCCCTGCTGCTAAGCCGGGAGCAAGACCTTGACGGCCCGGCCCGGCTGGTCAATCGCAGTGCTGATCCCATCCCGGGTGATCCATTTGCTTATCTACGGGACATGGCGCGCAGGGACATGATGCAGGACGCCGACACCTTGTTGACCAGCAATGGCGACCTGCGCAAGCAAATCTGGCTCGGCTATTTGAACGCCTTCCTGTCAGTGTCCGGCAACCTCGCCGTCCTGGGCTGGCCGATGGCGCTGGCGGTGGTTGGTGCCAGCGCCATCGGCGTCGGCCTGAGTATCGATCTGGCCGCCAGTGGCAAAACCGCTGAGCAGCGCCGGGCGGGCGTGCAGGGTGCAATCAGTAGCGCCATATATTTGCTTTTTAATCTGCCTTTACTCACTCGAATGAGCGCGGATATCTGTGTGGCGGCGCCGCGAATCCGGCCACCGCTGGGCGAGTTGGCTGGCAACCCTCTGGCGGGCATGAGTGGGGATGTCGTGCTTGAGCCGGCAATTCCAGAGCTTGGGGAGGCGCGTTTTGAAGGGATTCACCGACTGGACAACGGCGAGATGTGGATATTGATCGGGGCCGAGGCGCATCGCGTCAGCTTCGATGAAAGCCTGGGCGGTTGGGTGGTTGTCGACCCAGGCAACCCGTTTGCTTTCAACGGCCGCTATGGGGTGGCATACGACGCGCACGCTGGCTGGAAAGGACTGTCACCCCTGCGCCTCGCCGGAGGATCGCCCATGGACGGTGCGATTGTCGCTGTTTCCCAGCCCCGATTTGTCACCGTGCAGTCCGCGTTCTGGGACCGCTTCATGCAGCTGAACCTGTTCGACGAAAAGCTCTACTCCGAGGCTGCAATGGCGCGTCAGGAGACCGTCGTCGAGGCCTTCCGAATGGACCCCTACGAAACCGTCACCACCGATTCCGAAGGTGAAGACGTTCACTTCGACGAATGGGGTGCCAAACACCGCGTGTTCCGCACCCATGAAGGCGACCATTTCGCCGCCAGTATTACGCAATACACTCAGGAAGATGACGCCTACAACCAGTTCCTGCGCACAGGAGTGCCGAAGTATCCCGATCAGGTCGACATGCTCCAGCGGTTCGTGGACGACGTCGTCACCGTGGGCAGGAACAACGATGTCGCTCTATACCGCGGTGGCAGCGGGGCGCGCGGGACGTCCGGTGCGTTTTTCCGCACGGGCGATGTTCGGGCGGGCGATGTGCTCGTTACCACCGACATCACATCGTTCAGCGAAAACCCTTACATGGCGCGTACGTTCGCCAGCAATCAGGAGGGGATACATGCCAGCGCGACGACGGCACCGATCCGCTTCGACGACACCAGCGTGGTGTTCGTGCTGCCGGAAAAGGACTACTTGAACGCTGTACCCGTTGCGCCTTTTTCGGCAAATCCGGAGGAGGCCGAGGCGATCTTTCTGCCGGGCCATTACTTCCGCATCGAAAGTATCGAGCAGGTGCTCGGTACGTTTTATCAGTTCATGAAAGTGCAGCTGCGCGAAATCGAGGGCCCAATAGAGGGACGCCAATTGCTGGATTTGCGCACCGGAGAGGCGTTCAGTCGCGCGCAATATGCAGCGCGGCTGGGCAGCAGCGCGCAGCAACTGACTGAACGTTTTTTTCCGACGCCGGCGTTTTAGCGGAACAACGATCGGTCAGAACCAGCTTTCCTGCATCGAAAGGCACGCGTCATCGCGTTTTTCGAGGATGGCCAGCTCATGGTGACAGCCCGGTACTTCCCACGTCAGGAAGTAACGGGCCGCCTGCAGTTTGCCTTTGTAGAAAGCAACGTCCGCCTCGCTGGCATTATCCAGACCCTCCTGGGCCCGAATCGCCTGCTCCAGCCAGCGCCAGCCGATGACGGTATGACCGAACGCTTTAAGGTAGAGAGCCGAGTTGGCCAGCGTGGCATTGACCTTGCCCTGGCTCAGGTCGGTCAGCAAACCGAGGGTGACGGTTTGCAACCGGGCAACCAGTTGCTCAAGCGGCTGGCGCAAAGGGACAAGCGCGTCATCCGCCTTGGCGCGCTCGCAGGTGCCGACAATCAGCCTCAGCAGTTGTTTGAGTCCGGCGCCGCCGTTCTGCGCCAGTTTGCGCCCCAGCAAGTCGAGCGACTGAATCCCGTGAGTGCCCTCATGGATAGGGTTCAGCCGATTGTCACGGTAGTACTGCTCGACGGGGTATTCACGTGTGTAGCCATGGCCTCCGAGCACCTGAATCGCCAGTTCGTTGGCCTTCAGGCAGAACTCCGAGGGCCAGGATTTAACGATGGGCGTCAACAGATCAAGCAGT
The DNA here is from genome assembly GCF_000759445.1 of Pseudomonas lutea. Classification (NCBI taxonomy): domain Bacteria; kingdom Pseudomonadati; phylum Pseudomonadota; class Gammaproteobacteria; order Pseudomonadales; family Pseudomonadaceae; genus Pseudomonas; species Pseudomonas lutea. Next base: position 1,345,653 of record NZ_JRMB01000002.1, on the reverse strand, counting down.
TCGTGAGCATGCTTTCGCACGTCCTCGCTTGCGCCTGTCTGCGTGTCGTCGAACAGCCGGGCGGCGTACAGACCCAGGTCGAAGGAGCCCTCGACATAAGCCTTCTGCATCAGCAGCATGCGTTTGACGTCGGCGTGCTGGATGATGGAAACGGGCGCACCGTCCGGCGCCTTGCTGTCGGGCAGCCGACCTTGCGGGCGTTCGCGTGCATATTCCAGTGAATACAGGTAGCCGGCGTAACCCAGCATGACCGCTCCCATGCCGACGCCGATGCGTGCCTCATTCATCATCTGGAACATGCAGCTCAGGCCCTGATGCGGCTGACCCACCAGATAACCCACGCACTGCCCGTTGTCCCCGAAGTTCAACGCGGTAGAGGTGGTGCCGCGCCAGCCCATCTTGTGGAAAAGCCCTGCCAGCGCAACGTCGTTACGCGCGCCCAGGCTGCCGTCTTCATGAACCAGAAACTTCGGCACGATGAACAACGAGATACCCTTCACGCCCGGCGGCGCGTCAGGCAGTTTCGCCAGGACCAGATGGACAATGTTTTCGGAAAGCGGGTGATCGCCCCCTGAAATAAAAATCTTGTTGCCGCGCAGGCGGTAGGTGCCGTCCCCAGCAGGCTCGGCGCGGGTGCGAATGTCTGACAGCGAGGAGCCGGCGTGGGGCTCCGTCAAGGCCATGGTGCCGAAGAAACGGCCCTCGATCATCGGCTGTAGAAAGCGCTGTTTTTGTTCGTCTGTGCCGAAGTTCTCGATAAGGTTCGCCGCGCCCATCGTCAGAAACGGGTACGACGCCGTGGCGGCATTGGCGGACTGGAAATGCGCGAAGCACGCCTGAGACAACAAGGTAGGCAGCTGCATGCCGCCGACGTCGAAGTCACGCGCTGCGTTGAGAAAACCCGCTTCCAGGAAGGCATCGACGGCGGGCTTAACCTCAGGAATCAGAACCGCTGCGCCGTTCTCGAAGCGAGGCTCGTTTTCGTCATTTTTACGATTGTGTGGCGCGAAGTATTTCTCTGCGATGGTGCGTGCCGTGCTGATCGCCGCATCAAAGGTCTCCCGGCTGTGCTCGGCGAACCGCTCACGTTGTGTCAGCGCCTCGGCATCCAGCACTTCGTACAGCTCGAAAGCCAGATTTCGGGAACTGAGCAGCGTCTCGGACATGACGGCGTACCTTTTTTTGGGTTGGCTTGGGCTCATGAGCCCTGTGCGTGATGTGCCGTCGAGTCTAGGGGGGAGGGATTGGGGTGAACAGGATGATTGATGCGCGTGATGGGCGTATCAAACGGTAAAAGCATGCTGGCCGCATCGGGTTCACGAACGCGCTTGCCCCCGAATGCTGCAAGTCATACCCGCTGGGGTTTTGACTTGGTTCACTCGCAGGCAAGCGCGCTTCTGCACTCGTACACCGTTATCAGGCCGGACCCCCGACATTTTCAAAAACGCCGGGTTCACACTGCCGGTTTATCCGATGGTCATCAGGCTTGCGTTGCCGCCTGCTGCTGCCGTGTTCACGCTCAGCGCGCGCTCGATCACCAGACGTTCCAGTGCAATGTTGGTCTCGCCTTTGGAGAGGCCATGCACGCCGATGATAGCGCCGCTGCGCTGGGCGACCTGTTGGCAGATCGCGCGCAGTTGGTCGGAGTCCCCGTGATGCAGCACCGCATCAATCGCGACCTCGTCCTTGTTCCAGTCGGCAACCAGTTTGAGACGTGCCTGCACCTCTTTAGGCAGACGGCTACGCAGCGATTTGCCCGGCTCTCCGTCCGGGATGATCGCCGTGCTGCCCACTGCCATGACTGCTGCCAGTTGCGCCAGCAGGTCCGTCTCGTCTTCGGCCAGACACAACACGTGTTCGCGCGGCAGGATGCTGTAGCTGTTGCGCTCGCCGGTCGGGCCCATGAGCATGCGTGTCACGCCACTCTGCGACTGTTCGGCGAACTGATTGCACAAGGCTTCCAGCTCATTGAGCTGGTGCTTGCCCGCCCACGCCTTGAGCGCGATCAACGGCTTGAGCATCGACTCCTGCATGCGAGTGTCCGGCACCTGTTGCGCATCCCGCGTCGCGAAGGACTTCTGCACGGCGTCGGCGGGGCGCGTTGACAGCAAACGGTAAAGGTACAGCGGGCCACCGGCTTTTGGCCCGGTGCCCGACAGCCCTTCGCCACCAAACGGCTGCACACCGACGACAGCACCCACGATGTTGCGGTTGACGTACATGTTGCCGGCGTTGACGTTGTCGATGACCTTGGCAATGGTCTCGTCGATGCGTGTATGCACGCCGAGTGTCAGGCCGTAACCCGACGCATTGATTTGCGCGATCAGTTGGTCAAGCTCGCGGCGCTTATAGCGCACGACGTGCAATACCGGGCCGAAGATTTCGCGCTGCAGTTCGTCGAAGCTGTCGAGTTCGATCAGCGTCGGCATCACGTAGGTACCGCGCTTGATCTCGTCGCTGTCGGCAATGGCAACCTGATACACGTTGCGGCCTTTGTCGCGCATGGCCTGAATGTGCTTCTCGATGCCGGCCTTGGCTTCCTGATCGATGACCGGGCCGATGTCTACCGACAGTCGCTCCGGGTTACCCAGACGGCTCTCGGCCATCGCGCCTTTGAGCATTTCAATGACGCGATCCGCAGAGTCTTCCTGCAAGCACAGGACGCGCAAGGCGGAGCAGCGCTGGCCGGCGCTGTCGAACGCAGACGACACGACGTCGATGACCACTTGCTCGGTGAGCGCCGAGGAGTCGACGATCATTGCGTTCTGGCCGCCAGTTTCGGCGATCAGCGGAATAGGGCGGCCCTGTGCATCAAGACGGCCGGCAACGTTGCGCTGCAGCAAGCGGGCAACTTCGGTCGAACCGGTGAACATGACGCCCTTGACGCGATCATCGCCAACCAACCGCGCGCCAACGGTTTCACCGCGGCCAGGGAGCAGTTGCACCACGCCTTCCGGAATGCCCGCTTCGAGCAGGATGCGTACGGCCTGCGCGGCAATGAGTGGTGTCTGTTCGGCGGGTTTGGCGAGCACCGGGTTGCCGGCCGCCAAGGCTGCAGCCACCTGACCGCTGAAGATGGCCAACGGGAAGTTCCACGGGCTGATGCACACTACAGGGCCCAGTGGACGGTGAGCGTCATTGCTGAAATCGTTGCGTGCCTGGACCGCGTAGTAGCGCAGGAAATCCACAGCCTCGCGCACTTCGGCGATGGCGTTGGCGAACGTCTTGCCGGCTTCGCGAGCCAGCAGGCCCATCAAGGGTTGTATCTCGGCTTCCATCAGGTCCGCGGCGCGCTCCAGGATCGCGGCACGCTCAGCCGGTGGCGTCGCTTGCCAGATCGGCCCGGCGCTGAGGGCGCTGAGCAGGGCGTTATCAACGTCTTCCAGGGTTGCTTCCTGGACGTGGCCGACGACGTCACGCAGATCCGACGGATTCAAGACCGGCGTTTCAGTGCCGGCGCTGACCGGGCAGCCCAGCATCGGACCGGCCTTCCAGGCGTTATGCGCAGTGGCGAGGAGTGCCGAAGACAGTGATGCCAGGCGGTGCTCGTTGGCCATGTCGATACCGGCCGAGTTGGCGCGCTCGGCGCCGTAAAGGTCGCGCGGCAATGGAATGCGCGGGTGTGGCAAGCCAAAACCGCCTTCCTGCGTTGCCATGCGCTCGATGCTGGACACCGGATCGGCTACCAGTTCCTGAATCGAGATTGACTGGTCCGCGATCCGGTTGACAAAAGAGGTGTTGGCGCCGTTTTCCAGCAGTCGACGAACCAGATACGCCAGCAGCGTTTCATGGGTACCGACAGGCGCGTACACGCGGCACGGTCGGTTCAACTTGCCGTCGGCGACTTTGCCTACGACCTGCTCGTACAGGGGTTCGCCCATGCCATGCAGGCACTGGAACTCGTACTGGCCGGGGTAATAGTTCTGCCCGGCGATGTGATAGATGGCGGCAAGCGTATGGGCGTTGTGCGTCGCAAATTGCGGATAGATGACTTCCGGCACCGACAGCAGTTTGCGGGCGCAGGCGACGTAGGAAACGTCGGTGTACACCTTGCGCGTGTAGACCGGGTAGCCTTCCAGTCCTTCAACCTGGGCGCGTTTGATCTCGCTGTCCCAGTAGGCCCCTTTCACCAGGCGGATCATCAGGCGGTGGCGACTGCGGCGCGCCAGGTCGATGACGTAATCGATCACGTACGGGCAACGCTTTTGGTAGGCCTGAATCACAAACCCGATGCCGTTCCAGCCCGTCAGTTGCGGCTCGAAGCACAGGCGCTCAAGCAGGTCCAGCGACAGCTCAAGGCGATCGGCCTCTTCGGCATCGATATTCAGGCCGATGTCGTATTGCTTGGCCAGAAGCGTCAGTGACAGCAGGCGCGGGTACAACTCGTCCATGACGCGCTCGTATTGTGCGCGGCTGTAGCGCGGGTGCAACGCGGACAACTTGATTGAGATACCGGGGCCTTCGTAGATGCCGCGGCCATGGGAGGCCTTGCCGATGGAGTGAATCGCCTGCTCGTAAGACGCCAGGTATTTCTGCGCGTCGTGCTCGGTCAGTGCCGCTTCGCCGAGCATGTCATAGGAATAGCGGAAGCCTTTTGCCTCGAACCTGCTGGCGTTGGCCAGCGCTTCGGCGATGGTTTCGCCGGTGACGAACTGCTCGCCCATCAGGCGCATGGCCATGTCCACGCCTTTGCGGATCATTGGCTCGCCGGATTTGCCGATGATGCGGCTCAGCGAGGAGGTCAGGCCGGCCTCGTTGTGAGTGCTGACGAGTTTACCGGTCAGCAACAGGCCCCATGTGGCGGCGTTGACGAACAGCGACGGGCTGTTGCCCAGGTGCGGGTGCCAGTTGCCGGTGCTGATCTTGTCGCGGATCAAGGCGTCACGGGTGCCTTTGTCAGGTATGCGCAGCAAGGCCTCGGCGAGGCACATCAGCGCCACGCCTTCCTGCGAGGACAGCGAAAACTCCTGCAACAGCCCCTGGACGATGCCAGCGCGACCCCCGGCGCTTTTCTGATTGCGCAATTTTTCCGCTATGGAGGCGGCGAGCTTGTGCGTGGCGTCGGCCATTGGAGCAGGCAATCGTGCCTGCTCGATGAGCATGGGCACTACTTCAGGTTCGGGACGGCGGTAGGCCGAGGTGATTGCGGCGCGCAACACCGACTGAGGAAGAATACTCTCGGCGAATTCAAGGAATGCCTGATGGCCGACGTCAGCGGGCAGGTCGCCCTGATCATCGGCATCTTTGCCACCCAGACCGCTGAGTTCACTTAGGGTCGCACCGCCCTCGAGCTTCTCGAGATAGTTGAAGATCGCCTGCTTGATCAACCAATGGGGTGTACGGTCGATGGATTGAGCAGCCGATTTCAGTCGCTCGCGGGTAGGATCGTCGAGTTTGACGCCGAGGGTGGTGGTGGCCATTGCTAGTCCTCATGACAGCCACGGTCATGTGGCTTAACTGGGGCAAGATTAGCCTTGGCATCGCAAGGGTGCAACCGGGTGCAACCGCTTTTTTCAAAGTGTTTCGACCGCTCTTTGGGTGGAGCGCTTTAATCCGACCGGGCTGCGTCCTATGCGGCATAAGCTCCCAGCCAGGGTTGGGCTTCTTACCGACAAATACCGGGCGTGGTGGCCTTTCAAACTTATTTGTAAAAAAGCCAGGTATTACCGGTTTTCGGGTTGCACCTGTTCTGGAATGTCCTCTAGGATGCGCCGCTTTGGTGCATTCAAGCGGGGTGCAAAGGCGTACTTCGTCTGCCCGCGACACACGCGAGCGGCTTTGCGCGAACCTGATGCCTCAGGGGAGTTTCGCATTGCTCGCGCTCATAAAAACAACACCGGGATATTACCCATGAGTGTCAGCAATCCAACCCTGATCACCTTCGTGATCTACATCGCCGCAATGGTCCTGATCGGGCTCATGGCCTATCGTTCCACCAATAATCTCTCGGACTACATCCTCGGCGGTCGCAGCCTTGGCAGCGTGGTCACGGCGCTCTCTGCGGGTGCTTCAGACATGAGCGGCTGGTTGCTCATGGGCCTGCCGGGTGCCATCTACATGTCGGGGCTGTCGGAAAGCTGGATCGCCATCGGCCTCATCATCGGCGCCTACCTCAACTGGCTATTCGTTGCCGGGCGCCTGCGAGTGCAGACCGAGCACAACGGCGATGCGCTGACCCTCCCGGACTACTTTTCCAGTCGCTTCGAAGACCACAGCGGCTTGCTGCGGGTGATCTCCGCTATCGTCATTCTGGTGTTCTTCACGATCTATTGCGCTTCCGGCATTGTCGCCGGCGCACGGCTCTTCGAAAGCACATTTGGCATGTCCTACGAGACGGCTTTGTGGGCAGGCGCGGCGGCGACCATTGCCTACACCTTCATTGGTGGGTTTCTGGCGGTCAGCTGGACCGATACCGTGCAAGCGACGCTGATGATTTTTGCGCTGATCCTGACGCCGATCATCGTGCTGTTGGCAACAGGCGGAGTCGACACGACATTCATGGCGATTGAAGCTCAGGATCCGAGCAACTTCGACATGCTCAAGAACACCACCTTCATTGGCGTCATCTCGCTGATGGGCTGGGGCCTGGGCTACTTTGGCCAACCGCATATCCTGGCACGCTTCATGGCGGCTGATTCGGTCAAGTCGATTGCCAAGGCCCGTCGCATTTCCATGACCTGGATGATCCTTTGCCTGGGGGGCACTGTTGCCGTGGGCTTCTTCGGGATCGCGTATTTTTCGGCGCACCCGGAAGTCGCGGGTCCTGTCACCGAAAACCATGAGCGTGTCTTCATCGAGCTGGCCAAAATCCTGTTCAACCCATGGGTCGCCGGTGTGCTGCTGTCGGCCATTCTTGCGGCGGTCATGAGCACCCTGAGCTGTCAATTGCTGGTCTGCTCCAGCGCGTTGACCGAAGACTTCTACAAGGCGTTCCTGCGCAAGAGCGCATCGCAAACCGAGTTGGTGTGGGTGGGGCGAGCGATGGTTCTGCTGGTGGCACTGATTGCTATCGCCCTGGCCGCCAATCCGGAGAACCGCGTGCTTGGGCTGGTCAGCTACGCGTGGGCCGGCTTTGGCGCAGCGTTCGGTCCGGTGGTGCTGATCTCGGTGATCTGGAAAGGCATGACTCGCAACGGCGCGCTGGCAGGGATTCTAGTGGGCGCGATCACGGTAGTGGTGTGGAAGCACTTTGAGCTGCTGGGTCTGTACGAAATTATCCCGGGCTTCATCTTTGCGAGCATTGCCATTGTGGTATTCAGCGCTGTCGGCAGAGGGCCGACGCCGGGCATGTTGACGCGCTTTGAAGCAGCAGAAAAGGAATACAGGGCGGCGTAATCGCTGCTTTGTACAAGCGCCCGAGCAACGCGAATGCTCGGGCGCTCCAGCCCACATCAGCTCTTGTTGTGGTCGGCGTCCAGGTTGAAGAACATCGTCTTGCCGCCCTCGCTGGTATACCCGGTGTTGTCCTGGGTGTAGACCCCAGCCTTGAAATACAGCTGCTGCTTGCTCCAGGTGGCGCTGATGCGGTCGTTCCAGGCCATCCCGTGAGCCGTCACGCTGAGCAGTCCGGCTTTGTTCAGGTGGATGACGTAGTTGAAGGTTTCGTTCAGGGCCACGTTTTCAGCAACGGTGATCACCCGGGGCTTCTTGTCGTTGGGGTGGTAGCGGACCTTGGCAACGATGTTGCCCATGTGCGTCGCTTCCTTGTATTGGTACTCAACCTTCAACAGCGGCTGGGTGCTGTCATAAACGTGGATCTGACCGATGACCACTTTGCCGGACGACGGCACTTGCAGCACCTTGAGCTTGGCGTTGAGGAAGTTATCGGCGTCCTGGTAGTACCAGTTATGCAGCGTGCCGTTGGACCAGGTTTCACGCAGTTCGGTACGTGGATATTTCGCGTTGGCGGTCTTCGTTCCGGTGACCGGCGCCCAGAACGTAATATTCGATGCGCCTGACTTGAAGTATTTGCCGTCGTACCCGTTAAGCAGTTGTTGCGTTTCGACAGTGGCGGGGGGCGAGCCCACGGGAATGCTCAGATTCCAGGTTCCCAAATCAATCATGTCTAGTCGTCCGGTATGTCTCATTGCCAGCAAAAAGGCTGGCGCAAAAGGGTGAAAGGGGCGCTGTTTATACGATTCGCCGCTGCGTTTGTTAATGCGAATCTGTCGGATGGTTGACGTCAAAGTGCCGCTAATTGGGCTGCAGCGTAGGTCTGACCTGAGTTCGAGAGGCCTGACCGTTAGTCGGCTGAACGGCACTTTCTCGGCAAGGGCGTACTCGCTTCCTTCTTTTTTTCTCAATCGAAGCTAGAGTAATGGCCTACCAGAACATCGGCGGGGACACTCCCCGGGCAGTAAAGTGAATGATGAGTAGCAGCATGGAATGCGTGCAGTCCCCGCCATCAAGTGGCAAATCAGTATTGTTGGTCGTCGACGATTACCCGGAAAATCTGGTGACCATGTGCGCTGTACTTCAGCGTCAGGACAGGGAAATCATCACCGCCAGCGGAGGCATGGAAGCGCTGAGCATTTTGCTGGACCGGGATGTTGATCTGGTACTGCTCGATGTCCAGATGCCGGACATGGACGGCTTTGAAGTGGCCCGCCTCATGCGCGGCAGCCAGCGAACACGACTGACGCCGATCATCTTTCTCACCGCCAACGAACAATCCCGCGACTCAGTGCACAGGGGCTACGCCAGTGGCGCAGTCGATTACCTGTTCAAGCCGTTCGATCCCAATATTCTCAGGCCCAAGGTCCAGGCGCTTCTGGAGCAGCAGCACAACAGGCGTGCGCTGCAAAAGCTGAGTCGCGAACTGGAGTCGGCGCGGGCGTTCAACGCATCGGTACTGGCGAACGTCGCTGAAGGCATCCTTGTGGTGACGGAGGACGGCATCATCAGCTTCGCCAACCCGGCAATCTGCCGCCTGCTGGGTATGACTGACGGTGAGTTGCGCGGCACCGAGCTGCGTACTTACCTTCAAGAACCCAGCGTGGGCGAATGGACCGATTCCGGGTTCTACCACCACTACCGCCGTGCCGACACTTACCGCGTACACGACGCTGTGATGCGCACGCCGGAGGGGCGCCAGGTGCCGGTCGCGCTGTCCTGCGCGCCACTGCCCGCCGAGCAGCGCGCCATGGTGCTGAGCGTGCTCGACATGTCGGTGGTGCGTGACCTTTATCGTCAGCTCGAGCACCAGGCCGTGACGGACTCCCTGACCGGCCTGCTGAACCGGCGCGGCTTCTATCAGACCGTCGAAGGGATGCTGCTGCGCAACGAACATGCGGGCAAGTATCTGGTGGTGCTGTACCTGGACCTCGACGGCTTCAAGGAAGTGAATGATTCCCTCGGCCACGACGCCGGCGATCAAGTGCTGCAATGGGTGGGCGCGCAGCTGAAAGACTGCCTGCGCCCTTACGACGTGCTTGCGCGCATGGGGGGCGACGAGTTTGTGGTGGTTATCGACGGTCTGGACTTCCCCGAACACGCCGCCAAAGTCGCCGAAAAACTCATCGAGCGGGTGTCTACGCGGCGCATGGTTGACGGTGTAGAAGCGACGCTGGGGGCAAGCATTGGCATTGCCGTGTACCCCGACTGCGGCACCAATCTGGACGGTTTGTTGCGCGCGGCCGACATTGCGATGTACGAAGCCAAGCGGGCGGGACGCCAGCAATACCGATTCTTTGACCAGTACATGAACGGCCGCGCGCGGTCGCGCCTGATGCTTGAAGAAAGCGTTCGTACCGCGATCGACGGTAAAGACTTTTCGATGGTCTACCAGCCGCAAGTCAATGTGGTCACCGGAAAAACCCGAGGCTTCGAGGCCCTGCTGCGCTGGCATCATCCAGACGCGGGCGACGTGCCGTCTGGCGTGTTCATCCCGCTGCTGGAAGAGACGCGCCTGATCAACAAACTGGGCAGCTGGATTTTCGAGCAGGGTGCGGCGCAGCGCAAACGCTGGGGCGATGTGTTTCCCGACGATCTGGTCATGAGTGTGAGCGTAAGCCCTGCGCAATTCAGCCTGCCCAACCTTGCGGCCGAATTACAGCGAGCGATGCAGCTGCATGGTCTGCAACCGCGGCAGCTGGAAGTGGAGATCACCGAGCCATCGCTGGTTCACAATCTGGTCCACAGCCGCCAGCAATTGCAGAACCTGCACAACATCGGCGTGCGCGTATCGCTGGATGACTTTGGCGCCGGCGACAGTTCGCTTGCTCACCTGCGCAACCTCGATCTGGACACCCTCAAACTCGACCGACACTTCATTGGCGGCATGCTCGGGTCGCCCAGGGATCTTGCCGTTGCACGCAGCATTATCGATCTCTGCCGCATGCTGGACATCGACGTGATCGCCGAAGGGGTTGAAACCGTCGAGCAGTACGAATGGCTCGTCGACAACGGCTGTCAGATTATTCAGGGATTTCTGATTGCCCATCCGATGCCGCCGCTCGAAGCCGAGCGTTTCGTGCAGCCCGTGGAATTGCCAGTCGCATTACAGCTGCTGGGGCAGGACTGACGCGGTAGACTCCTGCCTTTTCCACGACCCGATCCGATCATGACCGTCACGCTTCCCATTGAGCTCAAATACCTGCAGGCCTATCCCGAAGGCTTGCAGGATCAGGTGCGCCAGCTGATTGCGCAGAATCGCCTTGCCGATTACCTGCAGCAGCGCTACCCGGAGCGCCATGAGGTGCAGAGCGACAAGGCGCTTTACGCCTATGCGCTGGCGCTCAAGCAGACGTATCTGCGCAATGCGCCGAACATCGATAAAGTCTTGTTCGACAACCGTCTGGACCTGACCCATCGAGCGTTGGGACTGCACACCACGGTGTCGCGGGTGCAGGGCGGCAAGCTCAAGGCGAAGAAGGAAATCCGCGTGGCGGCGTTGTTCAAGGAAGCTGCACCGCAATTTCTGAAAATGATCGTGGTTCACGAACTCGCACATTTCAAAGAGGCAGAGCACAACAAGGCTTTTTATCAACTGTGCGAGCACATGCAGCCGGGCTACCACCAGTTGGAATTCGACCTGCGTATCTACCTGACCTGGCGTGACATGCAGACCGCCTTGCGCTGAGCGGCGCATCACCACATTCAAGGAAGTCTCGATGGACGTCAGCAAGACCAAAAGCAGTTTTTACCGCCGTCTGTACGTGGCTTATCTGATCGACAGTCAAACGGCCAGCAGTGTTCCGGCGCTCACTGAGATCACCGGCATGCCACGTCGCACGGCGCAGGACACCATCGCTGCGCTGGCAGATCTGGACATTGTCTGTGAGTTCGAGCAACAGGACGGCGGCCGCAACCATGCAGGCGGCTACCGGATTCGTGACTGGGGTGCGATCGAGCCAGCGTGGATCGAGCGCAATCTAAAGTCCATCAAGACTGTGCTGGGGTATCCCTGACGACGCAAGGTGATTCAGAAGCTTCCCGGCTAAAGCCGGTCCCACGGGTTGCGAGCTCGGCTAAAGCGGTCCCACGGGTTAAGAGCTCGGCTGAAGCCAGTTATGCCATCTGACTCCCCGGCTCAATCTAGATCGCGGCGCATGCTGATGTGCGGTATGCCGTCTTCGACATAAATCTCGCCTACCGGATTGAAGCCATAGCGGCTGTAGTAACCCTGCAAGTGCGCCTGGGCCGAAAGAAATATCGGCTGGTCCGGCCATTGACGCTCGGCATGTTCCAGCGCCTGCACCATCAGCTCGTGCCCCATGCCCTTGTTGCGCATTGACGGGGCAGTCACGACTCGGCCAATGGTCACGTCGCCGTTCTGCTGAATGGGGTCCAGCAACCGCAGATAAGCGACCAGTTGATCACCCTGCCACGCCATGAGATGGCAGGTATCGCCCAGTAAATCCTGGCCGTCGACGTCCAGGTACCAGCACTTCTGCTCCACCACGAACACCTGCGCCCTGAGCTGCAAAATGGCGTACAGCTGCTCTTTTCCAAGCTCGGTATGGTGTTTGCAAATCCAGTTGATAGACATGACGCCGGCCTGCGAGAAGAAGTGGATGCCGGATACTAAACGCATAACGTCGCCAGCCCAAGTTCACCGCGCGCAGCGCCAGATGTGTTGCGTTGATCCGTACGTCATTTAGTTGAACGCCGGCACAAAACATCCTGCTTTTATGAGTTGTGAAAACGGCAAAAGGCGTCTTCACTGAAGGCCAGTTGCCATAAGGAAGCTGAGCATGTCGCGTTTGCTGTGCGCCGCAGTGCTGCTGGGAATGCTGCTGATAGCCCAAGGCGCAGTCGCGCAAACGCTACGTCTGGCTGGCGATGCGTGGGCGCCTTATGCCGATGTCTCGCTGCTGCACGACGGGCTCTCCACTGACCTGATTCGCACTGCGCTGGGTCGCGCAGGTTATGACACCGAGTATGAGCAGGTCCCGTGGGCACGAGCGATCCACGGCCTGAGCGAGGGGCGATACGACATTGTGATCAATGCCTGGTACAGCGAGGACCGAACGCGGATTGGCGTGTTCTCCGCGCCCTATCTGATCAATCACCTGCGCTTTCTGAGGCGCAAAGACTCCACCATCGTTTACCAGACCCTGTCACAGCTGCACCGGCATTCCATTGCGGTCGTGCGCGGCTATGCCTATTCACCGGAGTTTGACGCGGATGTCGAGCTGAAAAAGGTACCGGTTGCAAACTTCTCGACCGCCGTCAGGATGCTCGCTGCGGGGAGGGTCGAATTAACCGTGGAAGATGAGTACGCGGCGCGCTTCGCGCTGCTTCACGAGCCTGCCGAGGTCCGGGATAACGTTGAATTCCTGCCCAGGTCGCTGATCGAGAACAGCCTGCACATGCTGGTCAGCGTCAAGCTGGCGGCCCATCAGCAAATCGTTATGGACTTTGACAAGGCCATCGCCGAGATGAAGGCCGATGGCACCTACGACAAGATGATCAAGCTGCACGGCCTGTGATTTGCGGCTCACTGTCCGGTGCTTTGATCAGGTGCGCTGCCAGCGTACGCAACGGGCCCAATTGTCGGCAGATCAGCGCCAGTTGGGTTTGCACCAACCGTTGGCCTTCGTCGATTTCTTCAGGCATCTGCTCCAGGCTAGTGGCCAGGGCTTCCTCGGCATCGCTCTGCACCGCTACTGGCTCGCGCAGCATGAGGCTCTGCGCGATTTCATCAATGCTCGCGGCCAGGCTAGCGCCAGCGCCCTCAATCAGTTGCTCGCGCACCTCAGCAGGCAGTGGCGTATCCCGATGCGCACCAAGCCCGGAGAGGTAGCTGAGCAACGTGTGTGAAAGCACCAGAAAGCGGAAGCCCACATCGGCTTCCTTTCGGAAATGCCCGGGCTCCATGAGCATATTGGCGAGCGTGGTGGACAGCGCGGCATCAGCGTTGTGGGCATTGCGGCGGGCCAGCCGATACGCCAGATCGTCGCTCTTGCCATTGGCGTATTGCTGCATGATCTGGCGCAGGTAAATGCTGTTGCACGACAGCGTGTTGGCCAGCACCTTGTTGAGCCGGCGACCCTGCCAGTCGGGCAGGAACAGGAACACCGCCAGCCCTGCGATCAGACTGCCCAGCAAGGTGTCCAGCAAGCGCGGCAGGAATACGCCGTAACCGTCGCCTACCTGATTGAAGCAGAACAGGATCATCACCGTGATCGCTGCCGTCGACAGCGTGTAGCGCGTCGTGCGGTTGACGAAGAACACCACGCCGGCGAGTACCGCGCACATCGATTGCAGTACCGGGGTGCTAATCAGGTCGAAAAGTATCCAGCCGGCCGTCAGACCAATCGCTGTGCCTATGATCCGCTGGCCGAGTTTACGTCGCGTCGCGCCATAGCTCGGCTGGCAGACAAATACCGTGGTCAGGATGATCCAGTAACCCTGCGACGGGTGAATCAGGTGAACCATGATGTAACCGATGACCAGCGCCAATGGCAGGCGCAGGGCATGGCGGAACAACAGCGAGGTGGGCGTCAGCTGCAGGCGCAGGCGCGTCCAGACATCCTTGAGATTGCGCGGCGAGCGATCCAGCAGGCTGCTGTCAGTGGCGTCGGCCAGCGCGTCGGGATTGCTTGCATCGCTGAGCAGGCGGTCGAGTGTGCCGAGGTTGTTGGCCAGCGCACGCAGGGAACGCAGCAGCCCGCGCCACGCCGGATTGCTCTGGATGCGCAGGTGCTCGAGGGAGGCACGCAGATCGTCCAGGGCATGGGCGAAGCTGTCATCGTATATAAACGGCTGGCGCAGCTGGATGGAAGCGGACAGGTCGCGGCAGGCACGGCCCTGCTGGCGCAACAGACGCTGACAGCGGAACAGCACATCGCTGTGAAAGAATGCCTCGGCGAGGGAGTTGTAAGGATAGTGCGACGAGCTGGCCCGCTCATGGATGTCCTGGGCAAGGAAGTACAGCTTCAAGTAGCGGCTGACCTTTGAGCCGGGCCGCCCGCTGCCCACGCGGTTTAGGATGATTTCCTTGGTCACGTTGAGCGCGCCGACAACCTTGCCGTTCTGTTTGGCAAGCTGCAGCCGCTTGGCTTCGACGTCCAGGGTACGAATGGGCTCGAACAGATCGGATTTGAGTTTGAGGTACAGACCGAGCTCGCGAAACAGCCGGGCCAGCGCCTGCTGCACCGGCTGATTGGAAAACAGCATTTGCCACAGCACTGAGAGCAACCCGTACCAGGCTGCGCCTGCGACGAGCAGCATGGGCTCGTGCCAGAAGTCGGTGACTTCGCCGCCGCGCTGATCGACGCCGATCATGGTGTAGACCGACAGAATGAGCGTCGCATAGGCAATCGCGCCGTAACGCTCGCCCAGCGCGCCGAGCATCGTCAGGCAGAACGCGGCGAAGGCAAACGCGCAGATGAACACCACGGGGTAGGGAAACAGCAGCTCCACCGACAACGCAGCAATGCTGAAGCACACCAGCGTCACGGCCAGCGCATTGAGGCGGCCTTGCCAGCTGTCGTCGGTTTCTGAAAGGGCGCTGGCGATGATCCCGAGGAACAGCGGGATCAGCTGAGACATTTCGTTCTGGTACCAACACAGCGCCATGCTGCCGGTCAGCGCGATGAAAACCCGCACGCTGTAGGAAAACTTGTCCAGCGCCCAAAGGCGGCGGAATGTGTTGCGCAACGATGTCGATGCCATGAACGCTGACGGCCTTGTTCGCGATTGATGTGCTGAAGGATATGTACAGCGCCGGATGCCCGCTGTACATCCGGGTAGCAAGATTTATTCCGGAGCGGATACCGAAACCTCAAGAGACGCCTTGACTCCAATGGCACCTCTTTGATTTGCGACACCGCGCTGTAGGAGCGTTCGGAGGTCGACGGTCGCGAACGCGCAGGCTAGGGCACTGAACATGTATTGCCTGTCCCGGCCTCTTCGCGACCGTCGTAACCTCCGATTGCTCCTACAGGAATTGTGTGCGGTTAAGCCGGTGTGAGCTCGCCCGCATGATCTGCTCAGGCGTACTGCGCTGCCGCAAACGCTGATGCCCATGCCCACTGGAAGTTGAAGCCTCCCAGATGGCCGCTGACATCCAGCACTTCTCCGATGAAATAAAGCCCGGGCGATTTCAGGGACTCCATGGTCTTGGATGACACTTCGCGGGTGTCGATGCCACCTAACGTCACCTCGGCCGTCCGGTACCCTTCGGTGCCAGCGGGCACGACTTGCCAGCTCGCCAGTTTGGCCGCGATGTCGGCCAGTTCGGCGTGGGTGTATTGCTTCATCGGCTTGGACACAAACCATTGCTCGGCAATCAGGGTGGCCATTTTCTTGGTAAAAATCTCGCCGAGCAGCGTCTTCAATTCGCTGTTCGGGCGTTCGGCCTGTTGTTCGGTCAACCAGCTGTGGGCGTCGTGGTCGGGCATCAGGTTGATTTCGACCGTGTCGCCGGGATGCCAGAAGGAGGAGATCTGCAAAATGGCCGGCCCGCTTAGCCCGCGATGGGTGAACAGGATGTTCTCGCGAAAGCTGACGTCGTTGCAGCTCACCAGGCAATCAACCGACGTGCCGGTCAATTCGGTACACAGCTCTTTCAACTGATCGGTGATGGTGAACGGCACCAGCCCCGCTCGTGTGGGCAGAAGCGTGTGGCCGAACTGCTTGCCCACCTGATAGCCGAATCCGGTGGCGCCCAGCGTCGGGATCGACAGGCCGCCAGTGGCAACCACCAGCGACTCGCATCGGAGCTCACCAAGCGTTGTTTTCAGCAAGTACCCGCTTTCGGCTTTCTCGATGCTCTGCACCGAGGTGTCCATGTGCAGACTCACGCCTGCGGCGTCGCACTCGCCCAGCAGCAGATCGAGGATGTCGCTGGATTTGTTGTCGCAGAACAGCTGCCCGAGTTTCTTCTCGTGGTAAGGCACGCCGTGTTTGCCGACCAGTTCGATGAAATCCCACTGGGTGTAACGGGCCAGCGCCGATTTGCAGAAATGCGGGTTCTGCGAAAGAAAATTGGCGGGCTCGGTGTACATGTTGGTGAAGTTGCAGCGTCCCCCACCCGACATGAGGATCTTCTTGCCCGGCTTGTTGGCGTGATCAATCAGCATGACCTTGCGGCCGCACCGGGCTGCGGTGAAAGCACACATTAAACCTGCGGCGCCGGCGCCAATGATCACAACGTCAGTAACGGGCAAAGCGGTGTCCTCGGGTGTAAATAATCCAGGGGGTGGTGGTAAACCTGCAAAGAGGGCTGCGGACCTTACAAAATCCGGACGCGCAGCGATTTGCCCTTGATCTTGCCGTTGTTCAAACGCTCCAGGGCCTGCTTGGCCATGCTGCGCTCAACAGCGACGTACGCCTGGAAGTCGAAGATCGCGATCTTGCCAACCTGCGTGCCGGGAATGCCTGCTTCGCCGGTCAGGGCGCCGAGAATATCGCCAGGGCGCAGTTTGTCCTTGCGGCCCGAGCCAATGCACAGCGTGGTCATCGGTGGCAGCAACTTGCCGCCTTCCTTGCGTTCCAGTTGGTCGTACTGCTGCCAGTTGAGCGGCGCTTTCTGCAACTCTTCAACCGCGCGGGCACGCTGGCTTTCACCGGGCGCCACGAGGCTGACGGCGATGCCCGTCTCACCCGCACGACCGGTACGGCCGACACGGTGGATATGGATCTCCGAATCGCGCGCCAGCTCAACGTTGATGACCATGTCCAGCGCATCGATGTCCAGACCGCGCGCGGCGACGTCGGTGGCCACCAGCACGGAAGTGCTGCGGTTGGCGAACATCGCCAGCACCTGATCGCGATCGCGCTGTTCCAGATCGCCATGCAGACCGACAGCGGACATACCCTTGGCGGTCAGGTGATCGACCACTTCCTGAACCTGTTGCTTGGTGAAACAGAACGCCACGCAGGACTGCGGACGGAAATGATCCAGCACCTTGACCACTGCTTCGAGGCGTTGCTCAGGGGCGATTTCGTAGAAGATCTGCTCGATCTGGCTGTCGGCGTGCAGTGCTTCGACTTTGACGGTTTGCGGATCGCGCATGAACTTGGAGGCCAACTGCTTGATGCCGACCGGGTAAGTGGCCGAGAACAACAGGGTCTGCCGACGCGTGGGGGTTTGCTCGATGATGTCGGCAATGGCGTCGTAGAAGCCCATGTCGAGCATGCGATCGGCTTCGTCCAGCACCAGCGTGTTCAAGCCGTCCAGTACCAGCGAGCCCTTGCGCAGATGCTGCTGAATGCGTCCTGGCGTGCCAACGATGATGTGCGCGCCGTGCTCAAGCGAGGCGATCTGCGGGCCGAATGACACGCCGCCGCAGAGGGTCAGCACTTTGATGTTGTCTTCGGAGCGCGCCAGGCGACGGATTTCCTTGGCCACCTGATCGGCCAGCTCACGGGTCGGGCAGAGCACCAATGCCTGGCAGCCGAAGTAGCGCGGGTTGACCGGATTGAGCAGGCCGATGCCGAATGCAGCGGTTTTGCCCGAGCCCGTCTTGGCCTGCGCGATCAGGTCCATCCCCTTGATAATCACCGGCAGGCTCTGCGCCTGAATCGGCGTCATCTCGGCATAACCAAGGGACTCCAGGTTAGCCAGCATGGCAGCGGAAAGGGACAGTGAGTTAAAAGCGGTGTTAGTCACGGGACGGGCCTGCAAAACAAAATGTCGCGCAGTGTATCAGGTCGCAGCCCCTGCCTTGGGGCTGCGCGCGATAAATGGTGAGTGCATCACGCCTCGATCTCAGGCTCCGGTTGCGGCTTGCGCGCAGGCGCTTCGGGCGCCATTCGTGGCGACAGCTGCAAGAAAATCGACGCCGCCAGCATGGCCAGCACGCCGACGCACAGGAAGGTCAGCTGGAACGCGCCCAAGACGTCGCTGACTTCGCCCGTCGCCACGTCGTCGCTGAATCCACCCAGCAAGGCGGCCGCGCAGGCGACGCCGAGACTCAGGGAGAGCTGCGCGACCACCGACAGCAGGCTGTTGCCGCTGGCGGCACTGGCATCGTCGAGATCGATCAGCGTCACTGCGTTCATCGCCGAGAACTGCAGCGAGTTGACCCCGCCCAGAAACGCCAGGTGAATCAGCAGAAGCCAGTAGGGCGTTTCGGCAGTCACCAGCGCCATGCTTGCCAGCAAGATACCCAGCAGCAAGGTGTTGCCGGTCAACACGATGCGATAGCCCAGTCGCTCGATGGCTTTGGTTGCCAGCGGCTTGGCGAACATCGCTGCGAGGGCCAGCGGAATCATGCTCATGCCCGCATGCGAAGGCGAGTAACCCAGCGCGACTTGCAGCATCAGCGGCAGCAGAAAGGGCAGGGCGCCGCTGCCCAGTCGGGCAAACAGGTTGCCCATGATTCCCACCGCAAAACTGCGGGTTTTAAACAATTGAGCCGAGAACAGCGGTGCTTCCACGTGACTGGCGCGCAACCAGTACGCGGCGAGACACGCCATACCCCCGAACAGCAGCATCACCACCCGCAAGTGCGGCAGGTTCAGTTCGCCAAGGCCTTCCATTGCAATCGTGATCAGCACCATCGACGCGCCGAACAAGCCAAATCCCACCAGATCAAAACGCGTACGCCCGCCGCCCTGCAGATCAGGGATGAATTTGCGCACGGCGAAGCAACCGAGAATTCCCACCGGAATGTTGATCAGGAAGATCCAGTGCCAGCTCAGGTACTCCACCAGCCAGCCGCCCACTGTCGGACCCATCAACGGGCCCAGCAACGCGGGCATGGTGATGAAACTGAGCGTGCGCACCAGCTCGGTCCGGGGATAAGCGCGCAACACGATGAGCCGCCCGACCGGCATCATCAATGCGCCGCCGAGGCCTTGAATCACCCGAGCGCCGACCAGCATGCCGAGGGAGTTGGACACCGCGCACAGCAACGAGCCGAAGCTGAACAGCAGGATGGCGCTGAAGAAGATGCGCTTGATCCCGAAACGGTCGGAAATCCAGCCTGATGCCGGAATCAGCAGGGCGATGGTCAGCATGTAAGCGATGATTACGGATTGCATGCGCAACGGATTTTCCGCCAGCGAGCCGGCCATGGAAGGCAGCGCAGTGTTGAGAATGGTGCCGTCGAGGCTTTGCATGAAAAAAGCGATGGCAATGACCCATGGCATCCAGCGCAGGGTGCGGGCGTCCAGCTGCGGTGTTGAGGTCGGCATGTGAATCGAGGGTCCTTATGGTTCGGGTGCTTGATCTGTTGTGGCTATCGCGTGCTGCCTGTTGGTCCGCCGGTGCCGCTCCCTGCGGCCGACCGTAGGAGCCGGCTTGCTGGCGAACACGTCATGTCATTCTCCCAGAGGTGACTGACAGACTGCTTTCGCCAGCAAGCCGGCTCCTACGGATCGATGTCTGTGTTACAGGGTCAGCGTCAACGCACTCAGCAATGCGCCGGGCAGCAGGCACGAGGCTGTCTGGCGCTGACTGTAGGTACTTGTGGACAGCAGGAGTTCCCTTTCGCAGGTCAGTTGCTCCAGCGCCGTGCCCAGCAGGCTGAAAATGCTGTCGTCGAAGCGCATGGTGTTGACCGGCGCAATGATTTTGCCGTCTTCAACCCAGAACGTGGCGAAGCGGGTCATCCCGGTAATGCGCCCGGCAGTGCGGTCTGAAAAATTCAGGTACCACAGGTTGCTGATGTACAGGCCTGTGCCCAACGCCTTCAACACGCTGTCCAGTTCAAGCGAGCCGCCGTCCATGCTCAGCGCGCTCGGTGACTCCCCCCAGCCCGCGCCGTTGGCCACCAGGCCGTATTCCGCGGCGCTGCGTGAATTGATCATTCGATCCTGGGCAGCGCCGTTGGCCACCAGAGACAGGTCCACGCGCGGATAACCCTCGCCGGAAAACGCGGGCGACAACGAGCCGCTGACATGCTCCTTAAGGCTTATCAGTGGGCTCAGCGAAGCCTGTCCATCGTAAAGCCGCTGAAGGGGGCTGGTTTTGTCGGCGAGCGACTGCGCCGAGAACCCACCCCAGCACAGCATGCCCATGACTTCTTCCAGGGCAGCGGGCGCCAGATACGCGCGGTACTGACCGGGCGCAAGGACATGCGCCGGCCGCCCCAGAAATGCCAGTTGCTCACGGGCCAGCGCAAAACGCCGTGCGAAGCCGTCGTCGCTCCACGTGTGTCCGGCATAGTTGGCTTTGACCGCTTGGCCGTTCTCGTGAAACAGGCTCCAGTCGAAGTTGAAACTGTTGGCCTGATGCCAGCCCAGCGCGCCGCTGGAGCTGGCAAAGCCGCGATAGATAGGCCCGGCGGCGTAGATGCCGACCAGATCCAGCCCCTCGCCCAATTGAGCGATCTGCTGGACCACATGCGCGCTGTCCGGCAGCGGCATTTCCTGCACGTTGCTGCTCTGCCAGGCCTCATCGTTCAGCTGTAAGTAAGGATCTTCTGGCAGTAACGTCAGCGTCTCGCGCAGCTGTAGCAGGGCTTCGCTAAGTCGCTCCTGGTCTACCTCTGCATCGCCCGACAGCGTGAGGTTCAGGTTGGCATGGCGTCCTTCAGCGATCAGCTTGAAGTTCACGCTGGCCTGCTGGACGTGGCCGGCCTGACGCACTTTGGCGTGGTTGAAGCGGATAAAGTCCGATTCTTCAGCGTCGTAGCCGAGCGTGTACCGTTCTTCGGACGTGACTGCACCTTGCAGCCACGCCGCCAGTGCCTTGAATTGCGCCTGATGGGACATCATGCGTCACCTCCGAAAACGTCAACGCTTGAGAACACGCAAGCGGGCGAGGCATGCCCAACGCGGATCACTTGATTGGGTTCGCCTTTGCCGCAGTTGGGCGTGCCCAGCACTTTGAAGGTACTGGCATCCCCGACCGCGCTGAGGTTGCGCCAGAACTGGGCGGAAATGGCCCGGTAGTTCGGGTTTTTCACCACGCCCTTGAGCTCGCCGTTCTCGATCAATTGCCCCCATTCGCAGCCGAACTGAAATTTGTTGCGCGCGTCGTCGATCGACCATGAGCGGTTGGTGCTCATGAGGATGCCGTTTTCGATACCGCCGATGAGCTGCGCCATCGACTTGTCGCCCGGCTCGATGTTGAGGTTGGCCATGCGGTCAATGGGCGCGCGGTTCCAACTGGATGCGCGGCTGTTTGCGACGCCTTCCATACCGCTGCGGTACTGCGACAGGGCACCTCCGAGCGGCCTCACCAGCACGCCGTCCTTGATCAGGAACTGCTTGCTCGCGGGCGTACCATCGTCGTCGTAGCCATAGCTCGCCAGTTGCTCGGGGATATCGGGATCGAAGGTCACGTTGAGCAGGCTTGAGCCGTATTGCAGGCTGCCAAAATCGCTGGCCTTGACGAAGCTGGTGCCGGCGTAATTGCGCTCATCACCCAGAATGCGGTCCAGTTCCAGCGGATGACCGATGGATTCGTGGATCTGCAGGGTCATCTGGTCAGGCGTCAGCAACAGGTCGCGCGCGCCAGTGGGTGTGTTGGGCGCCATGACCAATTGCAGCGCCTGATCGGCGACATTGACGGCCGCGCCGATGATTCCGCACGAAGCAAGCACCTCCGCACCGCCTTGCTGGCCGAAGTTCTCGCGGCCCAGGCTGCGGGTCTGGCTGTCTTGTCCGTCATAGGCCGTGACGGTCAGACCGGGAAATACAAACCGCTGGGCCTGACGAATTTCGGCGCCGGCATTGTTGAGGTAGATCTGCTCGACGTTTTCCAGCCCCAGCCCGACCTGCCAGTTCACCAGCCGCTCGTCCTTGGGCACCGAAGCCGATTCGGCATTGAGCAACGCGTAGCATTCGCTGAGCGACGGAAAGGCAGTGTGCAGGTTAGGGGAGAGGTAATCGGCGCGCGCGGTGGCCACGGCCTGTTCGCTCAGGTCCAGAAGCGAGTGCGGGGCCAGGCGTCGCGCCTGAACCTCGGCCTGTTCCAGTGCCGTCTGGAGTCCGCGCTGGGAGATGTCATTAGTGGCCGCGTAGGCTTCAACGCCATTGATGCGCACCGTGAGCATCGCGCCTTCGTCGATACTCAGTTGCGGCGGTTCGGCGACATTCTTGCGCACCGACAAATGCTGGCTGGTTTGTTTGACGTAACGCAGTGAGAAAAACGGTGCGCTGCTCTGCAGGGCAGAGAACCGCTGCTTGAGCTGAGCGGAGAAGTCGAACATGCAGGAAGGCTCCTTGATGACTCGGGCAGGCAATGGCCTGAATCATAGCGCGGATGTCCGCTGCGGCGGGGGAGGAAGAGCAACGCGGACAAACCGCGCAACCATTGTGAAACCGCGTGCGAATTGTGGGATCGGCTATAGCCGGGAAAGCGGCAGGTGCCACACCGCAGAATCGAGGGTGTACCCAATGGCCTCTTCCCGGCTGAAGCCGGTCCCACTGAACCACCGCGCGCGGATTGTGGGACCGGCTATAGCCGGGAAAGCGGCAGGTGCCACACCGCAGAATCGAGGGTGTATCCAATGGCCTCTTCTCGGCTGAAGCCGGTCCCACTGAACCACCGGGCGCGGATTGTGGGACCGGCTTTAGCCGGGAATGCGCTAGGTGCCACGCCGGAGAATCGAGGGTGTACCCGCTGGCCTCTTCCCGGCTGAAGCCGGTCCTACTGACACACCGCGCGATCATTGTGGGACCGGCTTTAGCCGGGAAAGCGGCAGGTGCCACACCGCAGAATCGAGGGTGTACCCAATGGCCTCTTCCCTGCTGAAGCCGGTCCCACGGAAACACCGCGTCCGCACTGTGGGACCGGCTTTAGCCGGGAATGCGCAAAGGCGCCACACCGCAGAATCGAGGGTGTACCCAATGGCCTCTTCCCGGCTGAAGCCGGTCCCACTAAAACACCGCGTGCGAATTGTGGGACCGGCTATAGCCGGGAAAGCGGCAGGTGCCACACCGCAGAATCGAGGGTGTATCCAATGGCCTCTTCTCGGCTGAAGCCGGTCCCACTGAAACACCGCGCGCGGATTGTGGGACCGGCTTTAGCCGGGAATGCGCAAGGGGCGGCACTGCCGATCGGGGCCGTACCCAAGGGCTTGGTCCCGCCGGCATTGTAGGAGCGCGCTTGCCCGCGAACGCGATCTGTCTGGGCCATTTCAGGTGACTGACACACCGCAATCGCGGGCAAGCGCGCTCCTACAAGTTTTGCGCTGCCTGCCGTGCAATACAAATGAGTTGCGCGGGTTACCACGCCCGGCCTGGAAGACCCAGGCGGGTTACTGCGCCAACGGACCCACTTCACGCATCGGCTTGCCGCGCACCGGGGCATCGCCCGCTACATAGTAATCGGCGTTGCTGCGGGGCAGCGGATTGCGGCCGCGGATTTTGTCGGCGATCTTTTCAGCCATCATGATCGTCGGCGCATTAAGGTTGCCCGTGGTGATCAGCGGCATGATCGACGCATCCACCACACGCAGCCCTTCCATGCCATGGACGCGGCCCTGGCCATCCACTACCGCCATCTCGTCGGTGCCCATTTTGCAGGAGCAGGACGGGTGATAGGCGGTCTCGGCGTGCTCACGGATAAACGTGTCCAACTGCTCGTCGGACTGCACATCGATGCCCGGGCTGATTTCGCGGCCGCGGTATTGGTCAAGTGCAGGCTGCTGCATGATTTCGCGGGTCAGGCGAATGCCATCGCGGAACTCCTGCCAGTCCTGCTCCGACGCCATGTAGTTGAAGAGGATGCTCGGATACTCGCGCGGGTTCTTCGATTTCAGCTGCACGCGACCACGGCTAGGCGAACGCATGGAACCCACGTGCGCCTGGAAGCCATGTTCCTGAACGCCCTTGCTGCCGTTGTAGTTAATCGCCACTGGCAGGAAGTGATACTGAATGTTCGGCCACTCGAATTCCTTGCGCGAACGAATGAAGCCGCCCGCCTCGAACTGGTTGCTGGCGCCGATCCCTTTGCCGAGGAACATCCACTCTGCACCGATGGCCGGCTGGTTCCACCACAGCAACGACGGATACAGCGATACCGGCTCTTTGCAGGCGTACTGCAAATACATTTCCAGGTGGTCCTGCAGGTTTTCGCCCACGCCGGGCAAATCATGCACAACCGGAATGTCGAGCTTCTTCAGCAGCGGCGCAGGGCCGACGCCGGAACGTTGCAGAATCTGCGGCGATGCGATTGCGCCACCACACAGCAAGACTTCCTTACGAGCGCGGGCTTCGATGCGCGTGTCGCTGTCGCCGACCATGTAGGCCACGCCAACAGCACGCTTGTTATCGAACAGGATCCGGTCGGTCAGCGCATGGGTGACGATGGTCAGGGTGGTGCGCTTCTTCGCTTCGTCCAGGTAGCCACGTGCCGTGCTGGCACGACGGCCGAACGGGGTGACGGTGCGGTCCATCGGGCCGAAACCTTCCTGCTGATAACCGTTGAGGTCGTCAGTGCGCGGATAACCGGCTTGCACACCTGCTTCAACCATTGCAGCGAACAGCGGGTTATTGCCTGCTTTCGGCGTAGTCACGCTGACCGGGCCTTCGGCACCGTGGTAGTCGTTGGGGCCGATGTCGCGGGTTTCGGCCTTGCGGAAGTACGGCAGGCAGTCGAGATAGGACCAGTCTTCCAGCCCTGGATTTTTAGCCCAGCCGTCATAATCCATGGCGTTGCCGCGGATGTAGCACATGCCGTTGATCAGCGACGAGCCACCCAGGCCCTTGCCGCGACCGCACTCCATGCGGCGATTGTTCATGTGCGGTTCCGGCTCGGTTTCGTATGCCCAGTTGTAGCGGCGACCTTGCAGCGGGAAGGCAAGCGCGGCGGGCATTTGCGTGCGGAAGTCGGCGCGGTAATCCGGTCCGCCGGCTTCGAGCAGCAGGACGGTGACGCCCGCGTCTTCGGTGAGGCGGGCTGCCAGGGTGTTACCGGCCGAGCCGGCGCCGATGATGATGTAGTCGAATTCTTGGGACATTGAAATGCTCCCTCTTTGGGATGTGTCAGATATGGAGCGGATGTATATGGATCACGGCCTGTAGGAGCCGGCTTGCTGGCGAACGCGATGCGTCAGGTCCTGCAAAGGGGAATGACCTGACGCGTTCGCGGGCAAGCGCGCTCCTACAAGGGCTAGCGCAGGATCAGAACACCGACGCGTAATCGCCCAGCTCGACCTGAACCGACTTGATGCGTGTGTACTGAGCCAGTGAGCTGATGCCGTTTTCGCGGCCCACGCCGGACTGCTTGTAGCCACCCACCGGCATTTTCGCGTCGGATTCGCCCCACGCGTTGATCCAGCAGATACCGGCTTCGAGCTGGTGAATCACTCGGTGCGCGCGGTTCAGGTCTTTGGTCACGATGCCGGCGGCCAGGCCCATCTCGGTGTCGTTGGCACGGCGAACCACTTCTTCCTCGGTGTCGTAGCCGAGAATGCTCATGACCGGGCCGAAGATTTCTTCTTTGACGATGGTCATGTCATCGGTGCAATCGGTGAACACCGTCGGCGCAACGAAAGCGCCTTTGGCCAGCTCGCCCTCGGTCAGGCGGTCACCGCCGATCAGCAGGCGTGCGCCTTCTTCCTTGCCCTTGTTGATGTAGCCAAGGACGCTCTCCATGTGCGCGAAGCTCACCAGCGGACCGAAGTTGGTGGCATCGTCCTGCGGGTTGCCGACGCGGATGCGTTTGACGCGTTCAAGGATTTTCGCCTCGAATGCAGTCTTCAACGCATTCGGCACGAACACGCGAGTGCCGTTGGTGCAGACCTGACCCGAACTGTAGAAGTTGGCCATCATCGCGATGTCGGCAGCGCGATCCAGGTCGGCGTCGTCAAAGATGATCAGCGGCGACTTGCCGCCCAGCTCCATGGTCACTTCCTTGAGCGACGAACTCGACGCACTGGCCATGACTTTCTTGCCGGTCGCTACTCCACCGGTGAAGGAAATCTTCTCGATGCGCGGGTGCTCGGTCAGCCAGCTGCCAACCTCGCTGCCTGCGCCGGTCAGCACGTTGAACACGCCGTCCGGTACACCGGCTTCGGTGTAGATTTCGGCCAGTTTGAGCGTGGTCAACGACGTTACTTCGCTTGGCTTGAAGATCATCGCGTTACCGGCTGCCAGCGCAGGGGCGGACTTCCACAGGGCGATCTGGATGGGGTAATTCCACGCGCCGATGCCGACCGTGACGCCCAAAGGCTCGCGGCGGGTGTAGACGAAGGAGGTGTCGCGCAGCGGAATCTGCTCGCCCTCGATGGCAGGCACCAGACCGGCGTAGTACTCCAGTACGTCGGCGCCCGTGACGATATCGACGTATTTGGTTTCGGAGAGCGCTTTGCCGGTGTCCAGGGTTTCCAGTTCGGCCAGCTCATCGTTGCGCTCGCGCAGGATGTCGACGGCGCGACGCAGAATCCGGGAACGCTCCATGGCGGTCATGGCGGCCCAGATTTTCTGGCCCTTTTCGGCGCTGACAACAGCGCGTTCAACGTCTTCCCGGGTGGCGCGCTGAACCTCGGCCAGGACTTCGCCATTGGCCGGGTTAATGGCTTCGAAGGTCGCGTTGCTGCTGGCGTCGACGTAGCCGCCGTCAATGTATAGTTTTTGCAATTCGAAACGGGCCATAGAGTCCTCGCGATAGTCTGTGATGGGTAACGATCAAGTGCGCTGTGCGCGGCCTGGATCGTGGTGCCGGCTGCTTCAGCTCGGCGCTTTTGCCAATTGCAGGTCCATGTATTCGTAGGCGATCCGCTGCGCCTGTTCGGTATCGAAGGCGTCCCCGGAGAGCGCGCCACGCAGCCATAAGCCGTCGATCAATGCCGCAAGTCCTCTGGCGGCGCTGCGCGCGTCCTCCAGTGGGAGTGCGCGGCGGAACTGACAGCAGAGGTTGGAATACAGGCGGTGATCGTTGATCCGCTGCAGCCTGTGCAGCGAGGGCGAATGCATGCTGGTTGCCCAGAAGGCGAGCCAGGTTTTCATGGCCGGGCCATTGACCTGACTGGAATCGAAGTTGCCTTCGATGATCACTTTCAGGTGAGCCCGTGGACTGTCGTCGTTCAACGCCCGTCGCCGTTCGGCAACGCTGGCGATCAGCGCATTCATCAGGTGGCGCATCGTCGCTGCGATCAGGCCGTTCTTGTCCTGAAAATAGTGACTGATGATGCCGTTGGAGACTCCTGCCAGTTTGGCGATCAGCGCAATGCTTGCATCGCCCATCCCGACCTGATCGACCGCCGTAAGGGTGGCCTGGATCAGCTGTTGACGCCGAATGGGTTGCATACCGACCTTGGGCATTTGCGAAGCCTCCTGGACTTGCCGGGTAAGTGTGAAGGGCTGGAAACGGCGTCCACTGTAAAGCTTTTTAATTGAACGTTCAATCAACAAAAAAGAACGGGCGTGCGAAATTCGACCTGGAGTGCCTCCTAATCACGTGTCAAAGCGATTACTTGTGGGAGTGAGCTTGCTCGCGATTGCATTGGGTAAGGCAACGTTGTTTTGAACCTGCTGACGCCTTCGCGGGCAACCGCGCTCCTACAGATTTTGCCGTTCCGGCAATCTCTGATCGACGCGAATCTGAGCCATCGCGAGCAAGCTCACTCCTACAGTAGGTTGTGCCTTCGCGCGATGAGCATTCGCCACGAATCTGTAGGAGCCGGCTTGCTGGCGAACCCGCTGTGCAGGCGCCACCTCAGCCGTGATTCTTGCCCAGCAGTGCGTGGTACAGCTCGCTGTCGCCGAGGATCCCGACCAGTTGGTTGTTCTCCTGCAGTACCAGCTTGTTGCCGGTGTGATAGCGGATCTGCAGGGCGTCGCGCATGCCGATGTCGGAATGAACCACGGTTGGTCTGCGGCCCAGCGTATCGACCGACTGCCCGGGCTCCCAACTTTGCAGGTCCAGGGTCGCGCCATGCTGGTGAGCGCCGGTGATGGCGTTGCCATCGGCCAGATCAATCCAGGTATCGTCGGTTGGGTCCAGACACACTTGGGAGCCGTTGATACGCGTGCACTGGGTGATCGGGCGCATTAGGCTGCGGCCGCACAGCACGTTGAGCGGGTTGGTGTGAGCAACAAACGTGCGCACGTATTCATCGGCAGGGTTCAACACAATCTCTTCCGGTACGCTGTACTGGATGATCCGGCCGTCCTTCATGATCGCAATCCGGGTGCCGAGCTTGAGCGCTTCGTCCAGGTCGTGACTCACAAACACGATGGTCTTGTTGAGCTTCTTCTGCAGCGCCAGCAACTCGTCTTGCAGGCCTTGGCGGATCAGCGGATCGAGGGCGGAGAAAGGCTCATCCATCAGCAGAATGTCGGCGTCCATCGCCAGCGCGCGGGCCAGGCCCACACGCTGCTGCATGCCACCCGAGAGCTCGTCGGGCTTCTTGTTGCGCCATTGCGTCAAGCCCACCAGTTCAAGCTTCTCGTCCACCAGCTGACGCCGCTCTTTCTCGGGCCGACCCTGCATTTCCAGGCCAAAACTGATGTTCTCGCGCACTGTGAGCCAAGGCATCAGGGCAAACTTCTGGAACACCATCGCGATGCGTTTGGTGCGCATCATCTTCAGCTCGGCAGGGGTGCAGGCGGCAATGTTGATCTGCTTGCCTTCGTGCTCCACGAACAACGAACCACGACTGACCGTGTTCAGCCCGTTGATGCAACGCAGCAGGCTCGATTTGCCCGAGCCCGACAGGCCCATCAGCACGCAGATTTCGCCTTTGTTGATCTCCAGCGAGGCTTTTTCGACGCCGACGATCTGGCCGGTTTTCTTGAGGATTTCTGGCCGCGTGAGGCCTTGGTCCAGCAGCTTGAGCGCCTCACGCGGGTCTTTGGAAAAGACGACGTCAACCTGATCGAATTTGATGATGCTCATGCGTCAGCCCTCACTTTAGCGTCCGGTTGTTTGCAGATCCGGTCGAGCATGATCGCCAGTAATACGATCGCCAGGCCCGCTTCGAAGCCCAGTGCGATATCAGCGGTGTTCAGTGCGTTGACCACGGGTTTGCCCAAGCCGTCCGCGCCTACCAGCGCGGCAATGACCACCATCGACAGCGACAGCATGATGCACTGAGTGATGCCGGCCGCGATGCTCGGCATGGCATGGGGTAATTCGATGCGCGACAAGAGCTGGCGGCGCGAACAGCCGAAGGCCTTGCCGGCGTCGAGAAGTTCTTGGGGAACGTCGCAGATGCCCAGATACGTCAGGCGTATGGGTGCAGCAATCGCGAACACCACTGTCGAGATCAGGCCTGGTACCACACCGAGGCCGAACAGGGTGAGCGTCGGGATCAGGTAAACGAACGTAGGAACGGTCTGCATCAGGTCGAGTACGGGGCGCATGCAGGTGTAGAACATCGGCTTGTGCGCGGCAATGATGCCAAGCGGCACGCCGATCACCACGCAGACCGCCGTGGCGAATAAAACCTGCGCCAGGGTCTCCATGGTCTCTTGCCAGTAGCCCAGATTGAGTATGAGCAAAAAGGAAATCACGACAAATGCGGTCAGGCCCCACTTGCGTTGAATGAAGTGCGCAAGCAAGGCAACCAGGCCGATCAGCACGAAGGGGTTGAACCAGGTCAGGCCGCCGGTGAGCCCGTGGATCATGGTTTCCAGTGACGAAGCGATGGCGTCGAAGGTGCTGGCGCCGTGCTGCGTCAGCCATTCGACAAAGCCGGCGATGTACTGGCCCAAGGGGATTTTATGATCAGTCAGCATGATAGTGGTTGTCCGCGTGCGGGATGAAAAAAGGACAACAGGCGGGCGTTACCCGCCTGCCTGTCGAGTTACTTCGTCAGCTCGGCTTTTGCGGCTTCCAGGCCAGGTTTGCCGTCCACGGTGGTGACACCTGCCAGCCATGTATCGAGTACTTGAGGGTTCTTTTTCAGCCACGCCTTGGCGGCGACTTCAGGCTTCATTTTGTCGTCGAGGATGTTGCCCATCAGCGAGCTTTCCATCGGCAAGGTGAACGACAGGTTCTTCAGCAGTTGGCCGACGTTGGCGCACTCGGTGGTATAGCCCTTGCGCACATTGGTGTAGACAGTGGCTTTGCCGAAGTCGGGGCCGAAGTAGTCATCGCCGCCAGTCAGGTACTTGATTTTGAAGCGGGTGTTCATGGGGTGCGGTTCCCAGCCCAGGAACACCACGTCGGTATTGCGCCGGGACGCCCGGTCAACCTGGGACAACATGCCCGCTTCGCTCGATTCCACGACTTTGAAGCCTGCGTCTTTTAGGCCAAAGGCGTTTTTGTCGATCATGCTCTGGATCAGGCGGTTGCCATCGTTGCCCGGTTCGATGCCGTAGATTTTGCCGTCGAGTTCTTTCTTGAATTTGACGATGTCGGCGAAGTCGTGAAGGCCTTTGTCGTACAGGGCCTGGGGAACGGCGAGGGTGTATTTGGCGTTTTCGAGGTTGGCGCGCACGGTCTCGACGGTGCCGGCTTCGCGATAAGCCTTGATGTCGTTTTCCATGGTCGGCATCCAGTTGCCGAGGAAAACGTCCATGTTTTTGCCATCGGCCAGCGACTTGTAGGTCACGGGCACCGAAATCATGGTGGTTTTGGTTTTGTAGCCCAGCGACTGCAACACGACGCTGGTGACGGCGGTGGTCGCCGTGATGTCGGTCCAGCCCACATCGGAAAAATTGACCATTTGGCAGGCGGCGGGCTCAGCGGCCTGGGCCAGGATCGGAAGACTCAGCGCAACGCCCAGCAACAGCCTGTGTGAATTTTTCATGTCGGACTCCTTTGGTGTTTTTTTCTCGGCATCAACCGCAGCTGATGCGTTTTCTGGTGTCGGCGAGTCAAGTTGAAAAACAGCTCCATCACTGCGTCTGGCGATTGAGTCGACAACGATCATGTAACAGGGAAAAACAAACGCCTACAGGGGGCGTCGTATCCAGTACACAGGGAGTCGTATCCAGCATCAGTGACGTCGCTTACAGGTTTTTCCTCTGCTCGCCGAATGATTCCCGCGACAAAAGCAGAGTGACGATACGGCAAAAAGTGCCGGAATCGGCTGCGAACACGCTTGCACGTCGGCGTTCGCAGACACGACGTTGGTGGGCATGGGTGAGTCGGTGTGGGACGTCGCCCTGCAAAACAAAAGGCTGATGATGCCGCCATCTCGATGGAATGCTGCTTGAGCGTAGCAGCTTCATCGCCGGCCGCGCGGCGCGCCGGGAACCCTGTTTGCGGGAGGTTTGCGGTTATGGCTATCAGCGTGTTCGACCTGTTCAAGATCGGTATCGGCCCCTCCAGCTCACACACGGTCGGCCCCATGCGCGCTGCTGCACTGTTTACCCAAGGGCTGCGCGAACGTGACCAACTGGGGCGGGTCGGGCGGATAGAAGTGCAGCTTTACGGCTCGTTGTCAGCGACCGGGGTTGGGCATGGCAGCGACAGCGCGGTCATCATGGGTCTGATGGGCGAATGGCCTGATGCGATCGATCCAGGGCTGATCGGCCAGCGCATCGCTGAACTGCGCGAAACCGGGACGCTGCAGCTCAATGGCGATCACCCCGTGCCGTTTCTGTGGCAGCGCGACATGCTGCTCATCGATGAGAACCTTCCCTTCCACCCCAATGCCATGACGCTGGTTGCTTTCGATGAGCAGGGCGAGCTTCATCGCGACACGTATTACTCGGTGGGCGGCGGCTTCGTTGTCGATGAAGCGCAGGCTGCCAGCGGCGTGCTGGACCGCGACGAGACTGTTCTGCCTTACGATTTCTCCAGCGCCGATGAACTGCTGATGCTCTGCGAAAAGCATGGCTTGCGGGTGTCGCAGTTGATGATGGAGAACGAGAAGATCTGGCGCAGCGAAGACGAGATTCGCGCCGGGCTCATGCGCCTCTGGAAGGCTATGCAGGCCTGCGTGGAGCTGGGGTTGAAGCACGAAGGTATTTTGCCAGGCGGCCTGAACGTGCGTCGTCGCGCGGCGCGTCTGCATCGCAGCCTGCAAGAGCTGAACAAGCCGAACGTCATTGGCTCGACCTTGAGCGCGATGGAGTGGGTCAACCTGTTTGCATTGGCCGTCAACGAGGAAAACGCCGCCGGAGGACGCATGGTCACCGCGCCCACCAATGGCGCGGCGGGGATCATTCCGGCGGTGCTGCACTACTTCGTCAAGTTCAGCGACGAGGTCAGCGAAGCCAACGTGGTGGACTACCTGCTGGGCGCCGCGTCGATCGGTATTCTGTGCAAGAAGAACGCGTCGATCTCTGGCGCCGAGGTGGGCTGTCAGGGCGAGGTCGGTTCCGCCTGTGCCATGGCGGCGGCGGGGTTGGCAGACATCCTGGGCGCGACGCCGGAGCAAGTGTGCAACGCCGCCGAGATTGGTCTGGAGCACAACCTCGGCCTGACTTGCGATCCGGTCGGTGGCCTGGTTCAGGTGCCGTGCATCGAGCGCAACGCGATTGCCGCCGTCAAAGCCATCAATGCCGCGCAGATGGCGTTGCGCGGTGACGGTCAGCACTTCATTTCGCTGGACCGGGTCATCCGCACCATGCGCGACACCGGGGCGGACATGCACGACAAGTACAAGGAGACGTCCCGTGGCGGGCTGGCGGTGAGCGCAGTCGAGTGCTGACGGCCCGATCACAGGGCCCCGCGCACGGAGTCCTTCGTGACAGGGCTTTTGTCTGAAGCCATCTGCTGCTGCCTGCAGCGCCTCCGGCAAGGCAACCCAGGCCGCGCCGCTTGCCCGCTTTTCGCCCACGCCGAGAAGCTACCGCTACGTTTTGGCGCGCCGGCCCCGATAGCGAGTCCCAGCCCATCCGAGCCAATGGCTGACTCACTGGATTCCAGCACCCCGTGCATCGGGTGACACTCCGTGACCGCTCGGTCACGCTATCGTTCACACAAGTGCTACGCAATTGCCCATCCCGCCCGCCACGTCTGCGGCTCAGCGGTCCTGAAGTCGCGAATTGAATTGTCCTGTCGCTCCTGAATAGACGCTTCGCGACGTCGCAATCAAGAGTTGTTGAACGCGCATTCAGCTTTAGGCATGGCATTTGCGTTGCACTCACCCAGCTCTCCACAGATGAGAGCGATACAACAAGAGCCTCTTGCTGGGGCCATCAACCGTTTTACGCGTGAGGAGAAATTGTGATGACTTCGTTCAACTCCGGGGCCCAACCCCAGAACCGTGCGCCCCAATCCATCGGCTTTCTGCTGCTGGACAACTTCACATTGATCTCCCTCGCGTCAGCGGTCGAGCCTCTGCGGATGGCGAACCAATTGTCAGGCCGCGAGCTGTATCGCTGGACCACCCTCAGCGTCGACGGCGGCCAGGTCTGGGCCAGCGATGGCCTGCAGATCACCCCGGACGCCGCGATGCACAAAGCGCCGGTGCTGGACACTGTGATCGTCTGCGGCGGCGTAGGCATTCAGCGGACGGTGACCCGTGAGCATGTGAGCTGGCTGCAAAGCCAGGCGCGACAGTCCCGTCGGCTTGGCGCGGTGTGCACGGGCAGCTGGGCGCTGGCATGCGCGGGTTTGCTGGACGGTTTCGATTGCAGCGTGCACTGGGAGTGTCTTGCTGCGATGCAGGAGGCGTTTCCGCGCGTCACCATGAGCACGCGCCTGTTCACCCTCGACCGCAACCGTTTCACCAGCTCGGGCGGCACCGCACCGTTGGACATGATGCTGCACTTGATCAGCCGCGATCATGGCCGTGAGTTGTCGGCTGCTATCTCGGAAATGTTTGTCTATGAGCGTATCCGCAACGAGCAGGATCACCAGCGTGTGCCGCTTAAACACATGCTTGGCACCAACCAGCCGAAGTTGCAGGAAATCGTCGCGTTGATGGAGGCGAATCTGGAGGAGCCGATCGACCTGGACGAACTCGCGGTGTACGTCGCGGTATCCCGGCGCCAGCTGGAGCGGCTGTTCCAGAAATACCTGCACTGTTCGCCGTCGCGCTATTACCTCAAGCTGCGGTTGATCCGCGCGCGGCAGCTGCTCAAGCAAACACCGATGTCGATTATCGAAGTGGCCTCGGTGTGCGGTTTCGTGTCCACGCCGCACTTTTCCAAGTGCTACCGCGAATACTTCGGCATCCCTCCACGGGATGAGCGCGTCGGCTCCAACACTGCGCAACAGGTGGCAATGCTGCCTATTCCGCAATCACTGGTGATGGCGCCATTGTCCGGCCCGCTTTCGGCACTGAGCCAGGCGCGTAACGAGTCGACGTTTGCAAGTGTGCGGCTGTAAGACGCTGTAAGAGAAAGCCCCGTGCGCTGTCGACTCAGGCCTTTGTCTGGCCTTGTTTGAACGTTGCCAGCGCGGGCAGCAGCTGTTGATCGATTGCCTGGCGCACGGCGGGGAGGATGGTGGCACCGCCCTTCAGCATTTTTTCCACCATTTGCCGTAATGCCCGAGCGCGGTCGTCATTCAGACCGCGCACGGCGTGGGCGCACGCCTGCTCGGGGCTGATGCCGGAGGGCACGTCCAGGCCTATTCCTCTGAGTTGGCTAATCAGGTCGTCCTGGTCGATCAGGTCTGTATGCATCATGGCGTACGCTCCGTTTAGGGGAATGCCCCGATTCTGGTGGCGCGGTGTGAGCTCGGCAAGTGCTGGCCCTGCCGATGTCTGGCATGCATATCACCGTGTCGTTTTCGGCTACGTTGTTGTTTAGTCCGCTCGGCATAATCGCTTCATCTACAGTGCGCAGGGTACGGCTTGGTCCCCCTCTGGCCTGCGCAACTGCCTCATCCCGGTTTGGTAACGGCTTAACCGGGTTTTTTTTGCCTGCAGGAAAGCCAACCTTTCAGCCCTTATAGCGATTCGCTCGATCAGCTATCGCTAAACAGTCGCAGGTGTTGCGCATCGACTCGCTAGTCTGAAGCCAGCAGCAGGTTTTTTGCCGGGCGGACGTACAGGGAGATAGATCACCAATGGATATTGATCAACGTCTGAAACCGGGAGACCGAAGAGGCCTTCTGCGCCGAACTCTTGCAGGCTCATGCGCATTTGTCCTGGCAACCGCCTGTGTGATGCCGGCGTCAAGCGCGGAACTGGACAACCCTGGCGCTATACCCCTGGATGCCCCGCGCTCATGGGAGGTGATCGACATTGGCAACGGCTTTTACCAGATCAGGCTCCAGCGCACAGGGGATCTTGAAACAAAGTGCCTGGCCGGTGTGCCCGGGCAAGCGGCCGTCCTGTTGCTTGACTGCGATCCTCACCCTGGCGCGCCTTCGACAGTGCGTCAGTGGAGCTTCCATCGTCTCACCGCCGGTGGTTATCAGGTGGTGAGTCGCTGGGCTGACTTCTATGGATATCCTGCCTGTCTGGCTGCCACTGATAAGTCTCTGGCGCTGATCCCGTGCGCGCCGGGGGTAAGCGGCTCGCAGCTGCCGCAGGACATTGCAAAGCTTTACGCAGATCCCACTGAGCCGCTGACCGAGTAATCACCCGGCGGTGAGCGCCGCCTGATGAAGCGTCTGCCAATGCACGCCTGGTTTGGTAAACTCCGCAGCCTTCCAGGAGCTGCCATGAACTACCGTCACGCCTTCCATGCCGGCAATCACGCCGATGTCTTCAAACACATTGTTCTGACTCGCTTGATCGCGCTCATGTCGCGCAAGGAGCAGCCATTTGCCTATCTCGATACCCACGCAGGTATCGGTCTGTATGACTTGCAGGGAGACCAGGCAACGCGCACCGGCGAGTGGATCGAAGGTATTGGCCGCCTGTGGGATGCCGCCGACGTGCCTGAGATGGCGGCCGGTTACATCGATGCGATTCGTCAGATGAATCGCAAGACGGGTGAATTGCGGTACTACCCGGGCTCGCCCGAATTGGCCCGCCGCCTGACCCGCGAGCAGGACCGCGTGCTGCTCAACGAGAAACATCCTGAAGACGGTGCACTGCTCAAGGACAACATGAAGTACGACCGCCGTGTCGCTGTGCACCTGGGCGAAGGCTGGCATGTGCCCCGCGCCCTGCTGCCGGTGCATGAGAAGCGCGCGGTCATGTTGATCGATCCGCCTTTCGAGCAGCTCGACGAGATGAAGCGTTGCTCCGTCGCCCTGAAAGAAACCATTGCGCGTATGCGCCAGACCGTCGCGGCCATCTGGTACCCGGTCAAGGACCAGCGCGCGCTGAAGCGTTTCTATCAAGAACTGGCCGAAACCGGCGCACCGAAGCTCTTGCGCGTCGAGCTTTTCGTCCATCCGCTCGACACCCCCAATAGCCTGAACGGCTCAGGCCTGGCGATCGCCAATCCGCCGTGGGGTCTGGAAGAAGAGCTGCGCGAGTTGATGCCATGGCTGGCGAAAAAACTCGGTCAGACCCAGGGCGACTGGAAGATGGATTGGTTGATTGCGGAGTAAGTGAGTTGTTGCGGTGAAGCGCCCGACGTCTTCCCGGCTAAAGCCAGTCCTACAAGGATATGCGCAGTGTCAGAGGGATACGCGCGGTGTCAGTGGGATACGCGCGGTGTCAGTAGGACCGGCTTCAGCCGGGAAGAGGCCAGTTGCAACACCTTCAATTCTGCGGCGCGACGACCGACATGTTCCCGGCTAAAGCCAGTCCTACAAGGGATATGCGCGGTGTCAGGAGGGATGCGTGCGTGTCAGTAGGACCGGCTTCAGCCGGGAAGAGGCCAGTTGCAACACTATCAATTCTGCGGCGCGACGACCGACGTGTTCCCGGCTAAAGCCAGTCCTACAAGGATATGCGCAGTGTCAGAGGGATACGCGCGGTGTCAGTAGGACCGGCTTCAGCCGGGACGAGGCAAGTTGCAACACCATCAATCCTGCGGCGTGACACCCGGCGTCTTCCCGGCTAAAGCCCAGTCCTACAAGGGATACGCGCGGTATCAGTGGGACCGGCTTCAGCCGGGAAGGGGCAAGTTGCAACACCTTCAATTCTGCGGCGCGACGCCCGACGTGTTCCCGGCTAAAGCCAGTCCTACTCGAGCACCCATTCACAACCCCACAATGGATACTCCTCCCGCTGACTTACCAGACCTGCCCTTACTGGGTTATTAACGACGTAGCGCGCCATTTCGACAAGGTCCTCTTCGGCCCTGACCCCGTGATCGTGATAACCCTTCTGCCATGTGAGTGTTTTCGCGCCGTGAGCCTTGTTCACTGCGAAGGCGCTTCTCCCCTTCAGCGCTTGCATGACCGCGGGCAGTGACCCTGCCTTGAGCGCGAACAGCCAATGCAGATGGTCGGGCATAACCACCCACGCCATTGAGTGCACAACCCCAGACTCATCCAGTTGCTCCATTTCCGTGCGCACCCTGCAGGCTATTTGAATATCAGTGAATATAGGCAGGCGATTCTTGACCACAGAGGTCACAAGATAGACGTTCCCTGGCTGGGAAGATCGCCCGATACGGAGAGACCGTGCGTGTTTGATTTCCTGCATTCCATTGCTCCTCTTCGTGTGAGGACAAACAATAAAAGCAGAACGCGGATTCAAGTATGGATAGTGGTTGTCAGAAGATTTCTGGCGGGCGGTGATATGTCAGTAGGACCGGCTTCAGCCGGGAAGGGGCAAGTTGCAACACCATCAATTCTGCGGCGCGACGCCCGACGTGTTCCCGGCTGAAGCCAGTCCTACAAGGGATACGCGCGGTGTCAGGAGGGATACGCGCGGTATCAGAGGGATACGTGCGTGTCAGTAGGACCGGCTTCAGCCGGGAAGAGGCCAGTTGCAACACCATCAATTCTGCGGCGCGACGACCGACGTGTTCCCGGCTAAAGCCAGTCCTACAAGGGTTATGAGCGGTGTCAGTGGAACTTTTGAGGTTGTTGGGGGGTTGGTTCAGTTACCCGCCAGGCTCGGCGGCATGCAGACACCGGTCCCACCAATGCCGCAGTAGCCTTGAGGATTTTTCGCCAGGTACTGCTGGTGATACGCCTCGGCGAAATACACGGTGGGCGCTTGATCGATCTCGGTGGTGATGTCACCAAGACCCGCCTTGTTCAGCTCGGCCTGATACACCTCGGCGCTTGCTTTGGCAGCCTGCAGTTGTTCAGGCGTTGTGGCGTAGATCACCGAGCGGTACTGCGTGCCGATGTCGTTACCCTGGCGCATGCCTTGTGTCGGGTTATGCAGCTCCCAGAACATCGCCAGCAGGGCTTCGTAGCTGACCTTCGCCGGTTCGTAGACCACCAGCACGACTTCGGAATGGCCCGTCGGGCCAGAGCACACTTCTTCGTAGGTCGGGTTCGGTGTGAAACCGCCTGCGTAACCCACAACGGTGCTGACCACGCCTTCACGCTGCCAAAAGCGACGTTCCGCCCCCCAGAAGCAACCCAGCCCGAAAATCGCGAACTCAACGTCCTCGAAGAACGGTCCGAGCAGAGGCTTGCCGGTGACGAAATGAGTCTCCGGCAGCGCCATGGGAGTTTCGCGCCCGGGCAGTGCCTGCTGAGCGGTGGGTAAGACGTTTTTATTCACAAGAATTTCCGAGCGCAAAACCATGAGGCACATCCTCTCTGGGACAGAACAACCAGACGCGTTGTCATTGAAACCGGTATATGGGGTCAGAATCGGCTGATGCAAATGCAGGGCGGCAAGTGTGCCGCACTGCCGCGGAGCAGGGAAGGGTGACTCAGGCGAGCGGGCCGCGTGGATAGCGACGCAACTTCTCGATCAGGTCTTCGCCAGGAATCGGCTTGTCGAACAGGTAGCCTTGCCCAACATCGCAGCGGTGGCGACGCAAGAAGGCCAGCTGTGCGGCCGTTTCGATGCCTTCGGCGACGACGGTCAGCTTGAGGTTGTGGGCCATGGCTATGACCGCTGACGTGATCTCCATATCGTCCTGATCATCAGGAATATCGCGAATGAAGCTGCGGTCGATCTTGATCACGTCGATGG
This sequence comes from Pseudomonas lutea, assembly GCF_000759445.1. NCBI lineage: Bacteria > Pseudomonadati > Pseudomonadota > Gammaproteobacteria > Pseudomonadales > Pseudomonadaceae > Pseudomonas > Pseudomonas lutea. The sequence goes on along the minus strand of NZ_JRMB01000002.1, from coordinate 1,306,504 downwards.
GGAATTTCTTCAAATAGCTGAACGACGAATAACCCGTGCCGAAATCGTCCATCGCCAGGGTCAGGCCCAGGGTCTTCAACGACTCCAGCTGCAGCCGCGTATCTTCGGTTGCCTCCAGCAAGAGGCCTTCAGTCAACTCCAGCTCCAGCAGCGAAGGGTCCAGTTGCTCATCGCGAAGGATAGTGGCGAGGGAGCTGACCAGCTCCGGATCAGAGAACTGCTTGGGCGACACGTTGATCGCCACGTGGAGCTTGCCGTAACCGGCAGCTGTCAGCTGCTTGCTCATTCGGCAGGACTGACGCGCGACCCATTTACCGATCGGAATGATCAGCCCGGTTTCCTCCGCGACGCTGATGAACTGATCCGGGCGGATCATGCCTTTTTCCGGATGATTCCAGCGCAACAGCGCTTCCATGCCCAACAGACGACCGCTGCGCAGGCACAGCTTGGGCTGGTAGAACACTTCGAGTTCGTTCTGCGTGAGTGCGCGACGCAGGTTGTTTTCGACGAACAGCTTGTAGCTGGCCTCCGCGTTCAGCGCCTCGGTGAACACCTGAACCTGGTGCTTGCCGTTTGCCTTGGCCTTATGCAGCGCCAAGCCTGCGTTCTTCATCAGCGTTTGCGGGTCGCGGCCGTGAATCGGCGCGCAGGCCAGCCCGACCGAGCCGGTAACGCTGATCAACTGGTTATCGACAAACATCGGCTTGTCCAGCGTGCTCAGCACTTCGCTCGCAACCCGCTGGCCTTCTTCCGGGCTGGTGTCGTCCAGCAGCACAGCGAACTCGTTGCTGGCGAAACGCGCCAGGATTCCGCTGGGGTTGAGGCTGTTACGCAGGCGACGCGCGAGGCTGATCAACAGCTTGTCGCCCGTCTGATGGCCGAGGCTGTCGTTGATGCGCTTGAAGTTGTCGATGTCGACCAGTAACAGGCTGATCGGCGTTTCCACGTCGCGGGCAAAATGCTCGTCCAGCGTGCGGATGAATGCCGGGCGATTACCCAGATTGGTCAGGTTGTCGGTGTACGCCAGCCGCTCGATCCGCTGCTGAGAGAGCTTGGCCTGAGTGATGTCTTCGTAGATTCCGATGTAATGGGTCAGCTCGCGATCGTCGCCGTATACCTTGGAAATCGACAGCTGGCCCCAGTACGGTTCGAGGTTCTTGCGGCGGCTCTTGAATTCGCCCTGCCAACTGTTGCCATTGACCAGACTGGAATTGGCATCCAGCAGCAGCTCGCTGAGATTTTCCAGGGCGGGCAGTTCCGACAGAAGCTGCCCGTGGACTTCATCGGCAGGGTACTGAGTGATCTCGGTGAAACTGGGGTTGACGTACTCGACCACGCCATCGCGGTTGACCAGCAGAAAGGCGTTGGCGCTTTGCTCCACCGCGCGCTGGAACAAGTGCAAGGCGCTGGTGGCGGTACGGCGGTTGTGATTATTGATCGCGTGGGCGAACTGATCGGCCAGCTCGCCGGCGAAGGCGATCTCATCGGACTGCCACTCGCGTGGTGCGCCCGTCTGTTCCAGGCACAGGACACCCACCACATTGCCGTCAATGCGCACCGCGGCGTCCAGGATGGCGGTGATGTTTTGGGTGCGCAGTCGCTGGACCAGCTCTTTGGTGCGCGGGTCCTGCTCGACATCATTGACGTCAATGGCGCGGCTGGTGTGCAGCACCTCCAGATAGCTGGGGAATTCGCTGATGTCGATCGCGTCGGTTTTGGGGAAGGTGCTGGTGTCCCGCCGATACTCGGCAATGGGCTCAAGGGTCTGACCGGTGAGGTACCACAAGCTGGCGCAGGAGATGTCGTAGATCTCGCAGGCGCTTTTGGTGATCAGTTCAGCAGCTTCCTGCAGGGAGTTGCTCGTGCTGTAGCGATGACGCGCCAGGCGCAGAATCAGGCTCTGCTGAGCGCGCACCCGCTCAAGGTGCTGCAGTTGTTCGTGCTGTGCCCGTTGATTGAGCTCCAGCGCGATCTGCAGTCGGGAATTCTGTACTTCCAGATCAGGGCTGATGGCCTGCTCAGCGGATTCGGCTTGCTCATCCACCACCATCAGGTACCCGCGCAACAGATGCCGATTGCGCTGCTTATAGCCTTCGCCGATTTCCAGCAGGCTCAAGGGCCCGCGTGCGGTGTGCAGGGTATAGCGAATGACGTAATGAGCGCTGACCGCCAACTGCGTCTGCACGGCGTCATGCAGCTGATAGCGCGCCTCTGGCTCCATGAGGCTTGCGTAGGGCGAACCCACCAGCGCGCAGAGTTCGACTGCAGGCATGCTGAATTGCTTTTCGCAGTTTGGATCCAGATACAACATGGCCCAACTGGGTTCATTCAGCCGCTCGAAACGCAGCATTCCGAGCCGCGAAGGCACCGGCAATTGCGTCACGACCTCGGCCGCCGTTCTTCCGGCAGCATCAGGTTGGCTTTTCATGAAGGAACTCGCTGTCAGGGTGCTGTCGCGTACGGGCATGGAACCCGCCTTTAAATCGCGTGCCGCAAGGTTGCATCATGGCGATCGGGCTGACAAGTGAGCGCGATGGCTTAGTGCTATAAAACTGTCGGCAGACGGTTGATTCGATGTAAGTAATGGGTCGGATTGTCTGGATGAGGTCCAGGCGCTTGATAGTCGTGCATGATCAGCTATCGGCCAAGGGTTCGCCTACTGTAGGCGTCCTTTTCAAAAAGCCAAAAAAAGCCCCGCCAGTGAGCGGGGTTGAGGCACGAGCGTGGCAGCTCGAAAATTGATCGGAGCCCGTTTCGATGGAAACGGGCTCCGTACGGCTTACAGCAGAATCGTGCGGATATCCGCCAGCAATTCGCTCAGACGCTTGGTGAAACGCGCGGCGGCTGCACCGTTGATCACGCGGTGATCGTAGGACAACGACAGCGGCAGCATCAGGCGCGGCTGGAAGGCTTTACCGTCCCAGACCGGTTGCATGGTGGCCTTGGACACGCCAAGGATCGCCACTTCAGGCGCATTGACGATCGGCGTAAAGCCGGTGCCGCCGATATGGCCCAGGCTGGAGATGGTGAAGCAGGCGCCCTGCATATCGTTGGCCGAGAGCTTCTTGGAGCGTGCCTTTTCAGCCAGTTCGGCCGCTTCGGCCGCCAGTTGCAGCAGGCTCTTCTGGTCAACGTTCTTGATCACAGGGACCAACAGACCTTCCGGCGTATCGACCGCGAAACCGATGTTGAAGTACTTCTTGCGAATGATCGCCTTGCCGCTTGGCGCCAGTGAACTGTTGAAGTCCGGCAGCTCCTTGAGCATGTGTGCGCTGGCTTTGAGCAGCAGTGGCAGCACGGTCAGCTTCACACCGGCTTTCTCGGCCACGGCTTTCTGTGCGATACGGAAAGCTTCCAGATCGGTGATGTCGGCTTGGTCAAACTGAGTGACGTGCGGAATGTTCAGCCAGCTGCGATGCAAACCGGTAGCGCCCAGTTGCATCAGACGCGTCATCGGTACTTCTTCGGTTTCGCCGAAACGGCTGAAATCGACTTCCGGGATCGGCGGGATGCCCATGCCGCCGGAGGCGCCGCCAGCAGCAGGCGCATCCTTGGCTTTGGTCATGATCGACTTGACGTAGGCCTGCACGTCTTCTTTCAGCACGCGGCCATGAGGGCCGGTCGCCGACACAGCATTCAGCTCGACGCCAAACTCGCGAGCCAGCTGACGCACAGCCGGGCCTGCGTGAACCTTGGCGCCATTGTTGGCAGGTGCAGCGGCTGGCGCGGCGGCCGGTGCAGGAGCACTTTCAGCCTTGGCAGCCGGAGCGGCAGGCGTAGCAGCGGCCGGGGCCTTGGCTTCAGCGCTCGCCGGAGCCGGGGCTGCAGCTTGCGCCGGAGCCGCAGCAGGTGCAGCACCTGCCACTTTCAATTTGAGAATCAGATCGCCAGTGCCGACTTCGTCTTCCACTTTGACGCTGATGCTTTCGACAACGCCAGCAGCAGGAGACGGAATCTCCATCGAAGCCTTGTCGGATTCCAGGGTGATCAAGGATTGATCAGCTTCAATGCTGTCGCCCACTTTGACCATCAGCTCGATGATACGAGCCTTGCCCGACGAACCGATGTCCGGGACGTGAATATCCTGAACGGTGTCGGCTGCGGCAGGTGCCGCTGCTGCCGGTGCAGCTTCGGCTTCTGCAGGTTTTTCCGGTGCGGCAGCCGGGGCTGGCGTGGCAGCAGCAGGAGCAGCAGCAGGCTCGGCAGCCGCTTCGCCTTCGACTTCCAGTTCGAACAGCTCGTCGCCTTCTTTCAGACGGTCGCCCAGCTTCACTTTCATCGCCTTGATGACACCGGCCTTCGGCGCAGGGATTTCCATGCTTGCCTTGTCGGACTCCAGCGTCAGCACGCTCTGGTCAGCCTCGATGCGATCACCGACCTTGACCATCAACTCAATGACTTCACCTTCACCGTTGCCGATGTCGGGTACGCGAATTAACTCACTCACAATGTCTCTCCTTAGGAGAACCTGTTCCTCGACTGCGCCGATCCATCTGCGCCGAAACAGCCTGGATGCTCATTTACCGGAGTAAATTCCGCATCGGCGGCTGTTTCGCGCACGTTTCAGCGCTCTATTCGATCGTTACGCAGACCTTAGCAGTCCAGCGGGTTGCGCTTCTCAGGATCGATGCCGAACTTGGTAATGGCTTCAGCCACGACTTTAGGTTCGATATCGCCGCGATCGGCCAAGGCTTCCAGGGCGGCCAGCACAACGAAGTGACGGTCGACTTCGAAGAAGTTACGCAGTTTCTTGCGGCTGTCGCTACGGCCGAAGCCGTCGGTGCCCAGAACCTTGTATTCCTTGGTCGGAACCCACTGACGGATCTGGTCAGCGAACAGTTTCATGTAGTCGGTGGACGCGATTACGGGACCCTTACGGCCATTGAGGCACTCTTCAACGTAGCTCAACTGTGGCTTCTGGCCCGGCTTCAGACGGTTGCTGCGCTCGACGGCCAGGCCGTCGCGACGCAATTCGTTGAAGCTGGTGACGCTCCAGACGTCCGCACCGATATTGAATTGCTCGCGCAGGATCTTCGCCGCTTCGCGGACTTCACGCAGGATGGTGCCCGAACCCAGGAGCTGCACGTGGTGCGCGGCTTCCTTGGTGTCTTCTTCCAGCAGGTACATGCCCTTGATGATGCCTTCCTCGGAACCGGCCGGCATGGCGGGTTGCGTGTAGGACTCGTTCATCACGGTCAGGTAGTAGAAGACGTCCTGTTGCTCTTCGAACATCTTCTTCATGCCGTCCTGAATGATCACCGCCAGCTCGTAGCCGTAGGTTGGATCGTAGGTGCGGCAGTTCGGGATGGTCGACGCCAAAATGTGGCTGTGACCGTCTTCGTGCTGCAGACCTTCACCGTTCAGGGTAGTACGGCCGGCGGTGCCGCCGATCAGGAAGCCACGGGTGCGGCTGTCGCCTGCAGCCCATGCCAGGTCGCCAATCCGCTGGAAGCCGAACATCGAATAGAAGATGTAGAACGGAATCATCGGCTGGTTATGGCTGCTGTACGACGTACCGGCCGCGATGAACGAGGACATTGCACCGGCTTCGTTGATGCCTTCTTCGAGGATCTGGCCCTTCTTGTCCTCGCGGTAGAACATCACTTGTTCTTTGTCGACTGGCTCGTACAGCTGGCCTACGGAAGAGTAGATGCCCAGCTGGCGGAACATGCCTTCCATACCGAAGGTACGCGCTTCGTCCGGGATGATCGGAACGATGCGCTGCCCCACTTCCTTGTCCTTGACCAGTTGGGTCAGGATGCGCACGAACGCCATGGTGGTGGAGATTTCACGGTCGCCTGAACCATCAAGGATGGCTTTGAGGGTTTCCAGAGGCGGGGTCGGCAGGTTGAAGCTCTGCGCACGGCGCTGCGGCACGAAGCCACCGAGTGCTGCACGGCGTTCTGCCAGATAGCGCGCTTCGGCGCTGCCTGCTTCAGGCTTGTAGAACGGCAGGGCTTCGAGCTGATCGTCTTTGATCGGAATGCTGAAGCGGTCACGGAAGTGACGCAGGCTGTCGACGTCGACCTTCTTGGTGTTGTGCGCGGTGTTTTTCGCTTCACCGGCGCCCGTACCATAACCCTTGATGGTCTTGGCCAGAACAACGGTCGGCTGACCCTTGTGGTTGACCGCTTCGTGGTAGGCCGCATAGACCTTGTACGGGTCGTGGCCGCCACGGTTGAGTTTCCAGATTTCGTCGTCGGACATGTCCGCAACCATCGCCTTGAGTTCTGGCGAGTTGAAGAAGTGTTCGCGCACGAAAGCGCCGTCTTTGGCCTTGTAGTTCTGGTATTCGCCGTCGATGACTTCGTCCATGCGACGTTGCAGGATGCCGTCGACGTCCTTGGCCAGCAGTGGGTCCCAGAAACGGCCCCAAATGACTTTGGTTACATTCCACTGAGCACCGCGGAACACGCCTTCCAGTTCCTGGATGATCTTGGCGTTGCCGCGAACCGGACCGTCCAGGCGCTGCAGGTTGCAGTTCACCACGAAGATCAGGTTGTCGAGCTTCTCGCGACCGGCCAGGGCGATGGCGCCCAGGGATTCCGGCTCGTCGGTCTCGCCGTCGCCCAGGAAGCACCAGACTTTCTGCTTGCCTTCAGGGATGTAACCGCGGTGCTCCAGGTACTTCATGAAGCGCGCCTGGTAGATCGCCTGAATCGGACCCAGACCCATGGAAACGGTCGGGAACTGCCAGAAGTCTTTCATCAGCCACGGGTGTGGATAGGACGACAGGCCATTGCCATCGACTTCCTGACGGAAGTTGTTCATTTGCTCTTCGGTGATGCGACCTTCCATGAACGCACGGGCGTAGACGCCTGGCGATGCGTGACCCTGGAAGTAGATCAGGTCGCCGCCGTGTTCATCGGTCGGGGCCTGGAAGAAATAATTGAAGCCGATGTCGTACAGGGTTGCGCTGGAAGCGAAGCTGGAGATGTGACCGCCCAGATCCGGGTCGCCGATGTTGGTCTTGACCACCATCGCCAAGGCGTTCCACCGTACCAGCGAGCGAATGCGGCGTTCCATGAACAGGTCGCCGGGCATGCGTGCTTCGTGGGTAACGGGGATGGTGTTGCGATAAGGCGTGGTGATGGCGTACGGCAGCTGCGAACCACTGCGTGTGGCCAGCTCGCCCATACGGGTCATCAGGTAATGAGCACGGTCTTCGCCTTCTTTGTCGAGAACCGATTCCAGGGCGTCCAGCCATTCCTGGGTTTCGACGGGATCGAGGTCTTGCATGGCTTGCTCCAGGGCGGAAAGGCTTCCAGAATCGGTTGCCTGAGTTTGTTGCGACTGGCCTTGTGGGCAGACGATGTAAAATTCTTGGATGACCGGATGGGTCCCCGGTGTTGTGTAGTTTTACTACAAATCTCGGGCTAATTCAGCTTTTTGACTTGTATATACAGTAGTAAAACTACACCCGAGCGATGTAGGTGCTCGTTATGCAGTGTCCGGTAAAACGAAGAGCTTGGCTCAAATACCTGACGAATTGCCTGGTTAGGCATTCGTGAACCAATAATCTTCGCTCACCCGCAATTTTTAACCTTTGTTCGACAGTCCGCGCCATGACGCTCATGAAACCGGGCGGCGGACTGCCTTTTGAACGCCGATCAAGGATAGACCATGAGCCTTCCCCCGCTGGCCGAGCTGCCGGCTGTCCTCTTGCCTCTGGTTACCCGCGCGCGCCAGTCCTGGTGCAGCGCGCTGGAGTCTCAGACAGACGAAGCCAGGCGGCAGTTTCAAGCCTGGCCCAAGGGACGGCTATCGGCGTTCGATCGCGTGTGTGCCGCCAGCGATTTTGTCGCCGATCAGGTATCACGCGATCCGCTGATGCTGCTCGACCTCGCCGAAACCGGTGAGCTGGAGCGCAGTTTTCAGCCCGGCGAGCTGCTCGGGCAACTCGCCAATGCGGTTGTCCAGGCGGCCAGCGACGATGAACTGGGGCGTAATCTACGTCGTCAACGCACGCGCCAGCAAGTGCGAATTATCTGGCGGGATCTGACCCGGCAGGCTGATCTGGTGGAAACCTGCCGCGATCTCTCGGACATGGCAGATGGCTGCATCGATCTGGCTTACAAGTGGCTGTACGAACGCCATTGCCAGCAGTTCGGCACGCCGACCGGCCGTCGGACAGGCGAGCCGCAACAGATGGTCATCCTTGGGATGGGCAAGCTGGGCGCCGTTGAATTGAACCTGTCGTCAGACATCGATCTCATCTTTGCCTACCCCGAAGGCGGCGAAACCCAAGGCGTCAAACGTCCGCTGGACAACCAGGAGTTTTTCATCCGCCTCGGCCAGCGGCTGATCAAGGCGCTGGATCCGGTCACGGTGGACGGCTTTGTCTTTCGCGTCGACATGCGCCTGCGCCCGTATGGGTCTTCCGGTGCGCTGGTGCTCAGCTTCAATGCATTGGAGCAGTACTATCAGGACCAGGGTCGCGACTGGGAACGCTACGCCATGATCAAGGCGCGGGTGGTCGGCGGCGATCAGCAGAAGGGCAGCGAACTGCTCGACATGCTGCGGCCCTTTGTCTACCGCCGCTACCTGGACTTCTCGGCAATCGAAGCGTTACGCACCATGAAGCAGCTGATCCAGCAGGAAGTTCGTCGCAAAGGCATGGCCGAGAACATCAAGCTGGGCTCGGGTGGCATTCGCGAGGTGGAATTCATCGCCCAGGCGTTTCAGCTGATTCACGGCGGACGTGATCTGAGTCTGCAGCAGCGACCGCTGCTCAAGGTGCTCAAAACCCTTGAAGGCCAGGGCTACTTACCAGCTGCGGTCATTGATGAATTGCGCGAAGGCTATCAATTCCTGCGTTATACGGAGCACGCCATTCAGGCGATTGCCGACCGCCAGACGCAAATGCTCCCGGATGACCCGCAGGATCAGGCGCGCATCGCATTCATGATGGGCTTTGCCGACTGGGCGATTTTTCATGAGCGGCTGATGTACTGGCGTGGCCGCGTCGAATGGCACTTCCGCCAAGTGATCGCCGACCCGGATGAAGAAGAGGGGCAGCAGGACCACGGCGAGGAAATCGTCGGCGGCGAGTGGCTGCCGTTGTGGGAAGAATCACAGAACGAGGAGAGCGCCTGCCTTCAATTGCATGAAGGCGGGTTCGCTGATGCGACCAAAGCGCTGAAAAATCTGAGCAACTTGCGCAGCAGTGCTCAGTTGCGCTCGATGCAGCGTCTTGGCCGCGAGCGTTTGGATGCGTTCATTCCCCGGCTGCTCGCGCAGGCCGTTGAGCACAATAATCCCGATTTGGTGCTGGAGCGCGTGCTGCCGCTGGTTGAAGCGGTGGCGCGTCGTTCGGCGTATCTGGTCTTGCTGACCGAAAACCCTGGCGCGTTGCGTCGATTGCTGACCCTGTGCGCGGCGAGCCCCTGGATTGCCGAGCAAATTGCCCGCTTCCCGCTGTTGCTCGACGAATTGCTCAACGAAGGCCGGTTGTTCAGCCCGCCCCAGGCCCTTGAACTGGCAGCCGAGCTGCGCGAGCGTTTGACACGTATTCCCGAGGACGACCTGGAGCAGCAGATGGAGGCGTTGCGGCACTTCAAACTGGCGCACCGGCTGCGCGTCGCCGCCTCGGAAATCACCGGCAGTTTGCCGCTGATGAAAGTCAGCGATTACCTGACCTGGCTGGCCGAAGCGATTCTGGAACAAGTGCTGGCGCTCGCCTGGCGCCACACCGTCGCCCGCCATGGCGCACCACGCCGCCCGGACGGCACGTTGTGCGATCCCGGGTTTGTCATCGTCGGCTACGGCAAAGTGGGCGGCATCGAACTGGGTCATGGTTCGGATCTGGACCTTGTGTTCATTCACGACGGCGATCCCCAGGCTGAAACCGACGGCGCCAAGCCGATCGATGGCGCGCAATTCTTCACGCGGCTCGGCCAGCGGATCATTCACCTGATCACCACCCAAACCAATTCCGGCCAACTGTACGAAGTCGACATGCGCCTGCGTCCGTCGGGCGCCGCGGGCTTGCTGGTCAGTTCCCTCGGGGCATTTTCCCGTTATCAGGAGAACGAGGCCTGGACATGGGAGCATCAGGCGCTGGTCCGCGCACGCGTGCTGGTGGGCAGCACTGACGTGGGGCGACAATTCGAGGCCGTGCGCGCGTCCGTACTCGGCCGGGAGCGGGATTTACAAAAGCTGCGCCAGGAGGTCAGCGAGATGCGCACCAAGATGCGCGACAACCTCGGCACCCGCGCCACGGCGGCAGGCAAGGCGGCGAATGCGTTTGAGCCCACGTCCCGCTTCGACCTCAAGCAGGACGCCGGAGGTATCGTCGATATTGAATTTATGGTGCAATACGCGGCCCTGGCGTGGTCCAGAGAGCATCCTGCGCTGCTTCGCTACACCGATAACATCCGCATTCTGGAAGGCCTTGAAGAGGCGGGTCTGATGGCCGCCGCTGATGCCGGCCTGCTGCGTGAGGCGTACAAGGCTTATCGCTCGGCCGCGCACCGGCAGGCTCTGCAGAACGATCCGGGCGTCGTGGCCGGTGACCAGTTCGCAACCGAGCGGCGGGAAGTGATGCGGATCTGGGAGCAGCTGGGGTTGAGTTGATCGCGGGCAGGGTTCGGATCTAACGGATCTCTATAAAGCTATGACAGGGAGGCGTCAGGCGGCGTGTGCAAGCATCACGCAGTCTGATGGGCCTCCCTGCTCGTTTCTGGTCGTTTTTGGATTGAGCATGAGAATTCTGATCGTAGGGCCCAGCTGGGTCGGTGACATGGTGATGGCGCAGACGCTGTTCCAGTGCCTGAAGCAGCGTCACCCGCAGTGCGAAATCGATGTGCTGGCGCCCGAGTGGAGCCGGCCGATTCTCGAACGCATGCCCGAAGTGCGCACCGCCTTGAGCTTCCCGCTCGGCCATGGCGCGCTGGAACTGGCCACGCGCCGGCGCATTGGCAGGTCCTTGAAAGGCCAGTACGACCAGGCGATTCTGCTGCCCAACTCGCTCAAGTCGGCGCTGGTGCCGTTCTTTGCCGGTATTCCCAAGCGCACCGGTTGGCGCGGCGAGTATCGCTACGGCCTGCTCAATGACGTTCGCACCCTCGACAAACAGCGTTACCCGCTGATGATCGAGCGTTTCATGGCCCTGGCCTACGACAAAGGTGCCGAACTGCCACGGCCATATCCACAACCCAGCCTGCAAATCCAGCCGGCCAGCCGTGACGCGGCATTGGCCAAGTTCGGCCTGAGCCTCGACCGCCCGGTGCTGGCGCTGTGTCCGGGCGCCGAGTTCGGTGAGTCCAAACGCTGGCCCTCCGAGCACTACGCCAAGGTTGCTGAAGCGCGCATTCGCGAAGGTTGGCAAGTGTGGCTGTTTGGATCGAAGAATGACCATGCGGTGGGCGAGAGCATCCGTGAGCGGCTGATTCCCGGCCTGCGTGAAGAGTCGGTCAACCTCAGCGGCAGCACTTCTCTGGCCGAAGCCATTGACCTGCTGTCCTGCGCGGACTCCGTTGTGTCCAACGACTCGGGGCTGATGCACGTGGCCGCTGCGCTGAATCGCCCATTGGTGGCGGTGTACGGTTCGACGTCACCCGGCTTCACGCCGCCGCTGGCCGATCAGGTAGAAGTTGTTCGGCTCGGTATCGAATGTAGCCCATGCTTCGACCGCACCTGTCGCTTCGGTCATTACAACTGCTTGCGCTTGCTGGAGCCTGAGTCAGTGCTTCAAGCGCTGGGCCGCATCAGCGGCACGCCGGTCGAGGTTTCCTGACTTGCGGGTATTGCTGATCAAAACTTCCTCGCTGGGCGATGTTATCCACACCTTGCCCGCCTTGACCGATGCGCTTCGCGCGCTGCCCGGCATCCAGTTCGACTGGGTGGTTGAGGAGGGTTTCGCCGAGATACCGACCTGGCACCCGGCGGTTGCCAATGTGATACCCGTCGCGATTCGGCGCTGGCGCAAAAATCTCTGGCAGACCTTCAAAAATGGTGAATGGCGCCAGTTCAAGCAGCGGCTGCGCGACGCGCGCTACGATCTGGTGATCGACGCCCAAGGCCTGCTGAAAAGCGCCTGGCTCACCCGCTACGTCAAAGCGCCGGTCGTCGGGCTGGACAAAACCTCTGCGCGCGAGCCCATGGCCGCTCGTTTCTACGATCGGCCCTACGCTGTTGCTCGTGGCCAGCATGCGGTCGAGCGTTTGCGGCAGTTGTTTGGTCAGGCGCTGGGCTACGCTGTACCGGCCGGGCTGGGTGATTACGGCCTGGATCGCAGCAGGTTGCTGGAGCCGGACAGCGGCTTGCCGTTTGTGTTGTTCTTGCACGGCACGACCTGGGACAGCAAGCACTGGCCGGAGCTGTATTGGCGGCAGCTGGCTGAACGCATGATCGGCCGAGGGCTGGAAGTTCGTCTGCCGTGGGGCAACCCGGCCGAAAAGGCGCGGGCTGAGCGAATTGCCGATGGCCTAGATAACGCCGTGGTGCTGCCCAAGCTCAATCTGGCAGGGGTCGCTCGCGTTCTGGCGGCTGCGCAAGGCTGCGTTGCAGTGGACACCGGGCTCGGCCATCTGGCCGCTGCACTCGATGTACCGACCCTGTCGCTGTTTGGCCCGACCAATCCGGGCCTCACCGGGGCATACGGCAAATCGCAGGTTCATCTGGCAGCCGATTACCCTGCCTGCGCTCCCTGTCTGCAAAAGAAATGCACTTACCGACCGACGCCGGAAGATCAGCGTCAGGTCGACACCGAACGCGAGTGGCCGATGTGCTTCACTCGCCTGAATCCCGAGCGGGTAGCGAACCAGTTAGGCGCGCTATTGCTGGCAAAGGAACATCCCTGATGCAACTGGCATTCGTGCTCTACAAATACTTTCCCTTCGGTGGCCTGCAGCGCGACTTCATGCGCATTGCACTGGAGTGCCAGCAGCGTGGCCATAAGATTCGTGTCTACACCCTGATCTGGGAGGGCGACGTGCCGCCCGGCTTCGAGGTGCTGGTGGCGCCGGTCAAGGCAATCTTCAATCATCGCCGTAACGAAAAACTCACCGACTGGATGAACGCCGACCTGGCCAAGCGCCCTGTGGACAGGCTGATCGGCTTCAACAAGATGCCCGGCCTGGACGTGTACTACGCCGCCGACGGTTGTTACGAAGACAAGGCCCAGAATCTGCGCCATGGCCTGTACAAATACTGGGGCCGCTACCGTCATTTCGCCGACTACGAGCGGGCAGTGTTCGCCAGGGACGCGAAGACCGAAGTCCTGATGATTTCGGAAGTGCAGCAGCCACTGTTCATCAAACACTACGACACGCCGCTTGAGCGCTTTCATCTGCTGCCGCCGGGGATCTCCCAGGACCGCCGGGCCCCGGCCAACGCCGCCGAGATCCGCGCCGAATTCCGTCGCGAGTTCAAGCTGGGCGACGACGATCTGCTGCTTGTGCAGATCGGCTCCGGCTTCAAGACCAAAGGCGTCGATCGCAGCCTTAAGGCGCTGGCGGCCCTGCCTGCCGAACTGAAAAAACGCACGCGGCTGTTTGTAATCGGCCAGGACGACCCCAAGGTATTCCAGCTGCAGAGCTCGACGCTGGGCCTGGGCGAGCACGTCACGTTCATGAAAGGGCGCAGCGACATACCGCGGTTTCTGTTGGGCGCCGACCTGTTGATCCATCCGGCCTACAACGAAAACACCGGCACCGTGCTGCTTGAGGCGCTGGTGGCAGGACTCCCGGTGCTGGTCAGTGCGGTGTGCGGGTATGCCCATTACATCGCCGAGGCCGACAGCGGTCTGGTGCTGGACGAGCCGTTTGAACAGAACCAGCTCAATCAGTACCTGGCGCGCATGCTCAAGGACGACTCAGCGCGCAGCACCTGGAGCCGCAACGGGCTGGCATTCGCCGACACGGCTGACCTTTACAGCATGCCGCAGCACGCTGCGGATGTGATTCTGGCGGAGCACCACGGATGAAACTGATCCTTGCTGAACCCTTCAAGTCCCTCTGGGCCGGGCGCGATGCGTTCGAGGCCGTCGAGGCGCTGGACGGCCAGGTGTATCGCGAACTTGAGAACCGGCGCACGTTGCGCACCGAGGTCGAGGGCCGTGGTTACTTCGTCAAGATCCATCGCGGCATTGGTTGGGGTGAAGTGGCAAAGAACCTGCTGACCGCGAAACTGCCAGTGCTGGGCGCAGGTCAGGAGTGGGAGGCGGTCAATCGACTGCATGAAGTCGGCGTTCCAACCATGACCGCCGTGGCGTACGGTGAGCGGGGGAACAACCCGGCCATGCAGCACTCTTTCATCATCACCGAAGAGCTGGCACCGACCGAAAGCCTGGAAGACGTCAGCCTCAACTGGCGCACCGCGCCCCCCGAGCCGCGCATGAAGCGCGCGTACATCGCCGAAGTGGCGAGGCTGGTCGGGATGATGCATCGCGCCGGGGTCAACCACCGCGACTGCTACATCTGCCATTTTCTGCTGCACACCGACAAACCCGTCACACCCGAGGACTTCAAACTCTCGGTGATCGACCTGCATCGTGCCCAGACCCGTCCGACAATCACCCAGCGCTGGCGTAACAAGGACTTGGCCGCGCTGTATTTCTCGGCGATGGACATCGGCCTGACCCGACGCGACAAGTTGCGTTTTCTCAAGGGCTATTTCCAGCAGCCGCTGCGGCAGATTCTGGCTCAGGAGTCGGCGTTGTTGAGCTGGCTGGAAGGCAAAGCCGAAAAACTCTACCAGCGCAAATTGCGCTACGGGGACGCGCTCTGATGGCGGGCTGGAATCTGGAGCCTGGCTACGCGGCGCTGACGGATGATTTCGGCACGCTCGACGCCGTTTTCGCCCTTAAAGGCGAGCGGCTGACGCGTGACCCGTTGTCGGAAGTCATCCGCGTCGAACGCGGCGGCGTGAATTATTACGTCAAGCGCTACGTCGCAGCGGGCAAAGGCTTGCGGCGGTATCTGGGTCGTCCTCGTGTCAAGTCCGAGTGGCAGAACCTCAAGCGCTTCGCCAAATGGGGTATTCCCACGGCAGAGGTCGTTGCATGGGGGCTGGAGCGCAATGGTGCCGCCTACGACCGTGGCGCATTGATCACCCGTGAACTGCCGCGCACTGAAGACCTGTCCGAACTCGCGCGGCTCAACGACACCCGTCTAGACAGCCGCGCCTGGGTCAACGGCGTCAGTCAGCAGGTGGCGCGTTACACCCGAACCATGCACGACCATCACTTCACGCATAACGATCTGAAGTGGCGCAACTTGCTGGTAGACGATCAATCCACCGTGTTCCTGATCGACTGCCCCAACGGCGCGTTCTGGGTCAGTTTCATGCTGCGCTATCGGATCACCAAGGACCTTGCGTGCCTGGACAAGGTTGCCAAATATCACCTGTCAGCCACCCAGCGTCTGCGTTTCTATCTGCAATACCGTGGGCGTGAACGCTTGAATGATTCAGACAAAAAGCGCATTCGCCACATCGTCAGTTTTTTTGAGGGTCGCGAATGACTGTTTTCATTGCCGAGGCCGACCGGGGTCTGCTCGAACGACACGGCCTGGCAACCTTTGAGGCGCTATGGGACGTACAACTCGATGCGGTCGACGAGCCCAATACCGGTCGTGGTGGCTGGAGCAGTGTGTTTCGCCTGGAGCTGGAAGGCTCCGGCTACTACCTCAAGCGCCAAAGCAACTACCTGACCTACACCCTGCATCATCCCCTTGGCGAGCCGTCATTCTCACGAGAGTTTCGTAATATCAGCCTGTATCAGAAGCTGGGTATACCGGCGCTGCACGCCGTGTTTTATGCCGACAGGAAGGTAGGCGGCGAACACCGTGCCATTCTGATGACCCGCGCGCTGGATGGCTGGACTGATCTGGATACGTTGTTGCAAGACTGGCCTGAGCGAGCGGCCACCGAGCGGTTGGCGATCCTGCAGGCGTGCGGGCAACTGGCGCGCACGCTGCACAAGGCCGGGCAGGTACACGGTTGTTTTTACCCCAAGCACATATTCATGAAGGCGCGTGGCGGGGCGTACATGGCGCAACTGATTGACCTGGAAAAGACGCGCAAGTCCATCTTCGGTCAGCGCGACCGGGTCAAGGACATCGAGCCTTTGCTGCGTCGCGCACCGGTCTGGAGCGAGGCCGACATCCGCGAGCTGCTGGCGGCGTACGTGCAGGCTCCTGCCGACAGCGGGCTGGTTGACGCGTGGTGGCAACGGGTCGCCAAACGGGGCAGCCACAAGCGGCGGGATCGGTAGGCATCGCTTGGCGTGCCTGATTGATCACTGTCCTGAGCAAACCTGTGGGAGCCGGCTTGCTGGCGAATGCGGCTTTTTGGGTTACGCATATATAAGACGGTGAGTGGCGATCGCCAGCCCGCTGGCTCCTGCAGCACACTAATTGCCGCTCAGATCTGCGGTCTGGATCCGGGCTTGATAAAAGAGGGCGCCGATGCGTTTGTCTGAACTGAAAAACGCCGGCCGCACTCCGGCACTGCCAATGAGCATTGCCCTGGAGGATGCGGCGGGTCCTGCCGAGCTTCAGTTGCTCAGCCTGCTGCGCGTGCTGCCGGGTCAGCGTTATGTTGGTGCTGGCATTTGGCGCGGGCGCACGGTGTTGGCCAAGTTGCTGGTTGGGTCGAAAGCCCCTCGACACTTTCAGCGTGAACGCGACGGCGTGCAGGCATTGGCGAAACAGCGTTTGCCAACCCCATTGCTGCTGGCTGACGGTCTGCAGGAAGGTGAGGGCGGCTGGTTGCTGTTCGAATTTCTGGATCAAGCCCAGAGCCTGGGCGATGCCTGGAAATCCGTAGAGAGCCTGCCCCCATTGGCCGCTGAACAACAGTCGGTGCTCGGCGATGCCTTGGCCGCCGTGGGCCAGATGCACGCCAAAGGCCTTTGGCAAGAGGACCTGCATCTGGACAACCTGCTGCGTCAGGGCTCGACGTTGTATTTGATCGACGGCGCGGGCATTCGCGTCGAGGAAGCGGGCAAGCCGTTGTCCCGGCAAAAGGTGCTGGAGAACCTTGGCGTCTTCTTTGCCCAGTTGCCGAAGTCGCTGGAGCCTTTCACCGAGGAATTATTGGTCTATTACCTGCTGAGCAACGGCGAGCACGGCTTGCCGGTCGAGGCGCTGCAAAAGCAGATCGACAAGGTGCGCAGTTGGCGGTTGCGCGATTACCTGATCAAGATCGGCCGTGAATGCAGCCTGTTCAGTGTCGAAGACGGGCCGTTCGCCTTGCGCGCCATTCGCCGTGAGGAGGTGGCCACGATGCTCCCGATTCTGGAGCGGGCGGACGGGCTGGTCGATGGCGGTCATCTGTACAAAACAGGTGGTGCGGCCAGCGTCGCCAAGGTAGACGTCGCCGGCCGCGAGTTGGTGATCAAGCGTTATAACATCAAGAACCTTGCGCACTGGCTCAAGCGCTTCTGGCGGCCGTCCCGTGCGTGGCATTCATGGCGAGAAGGCAATCGGCTGGAGTTTCTCGGCATTGCCACACCCAAGCCTCTGGCGCTCCTTGAGAGACGTTTCCTGTGGCTGCGTCGCGAGGCGTACCTGGTGACCGAATACTTGCCCGGGCCTGACGTCATTGAACGCTTTGCGCCTTTTGTAGCGTCAGGCAATGCGCCCGAAGCCGAGCTACAGGCGCTGGATGTGCTGTTTGCACAGTTGATTCGCGAACGCATCAGCCACGGCGATCTGAAGGGTCATAACGTCTTCTGGCACGAGGATCGCTGGTCGCTCATCGATCTGGATGCGATGTGTCAGCACAGCTCCCACGCCTCTTTCGCCGCCGCTTTTGCCAAGGACCGCGCGCGCTTCATGCGCAACTGGCCGGCCGACAGCGCGCTGCACCAGGTGCTGGAGCAGCGCATTCCGACGCTTTCAAAAACCCAGGACTGACCCGTCAGCCTACGTGCTTGAGGTTCATCTCTCCCAGCGCTTCGATCAAGGCTTCAAGGCCGTTGAACCGTTGGCGATGAACCTGCGGCCAGCCTTCGCGCTCCACATAAACCTTGCCCGCAGGGTCATATCGCACGGGTGTTTCCTTGAGCGTCAAATCCCTTGCCCGGTGAATGACGGTCGGCTGTAACGGATTGGACGCGTCGACGAGGAACATGCCCGGGTTGTGCAGCCTGGCCTCCACCGGAATCGCCAGCTGGGGTCGCGCAGGCAATTCGATCTGGATACGGAAATCATTCTTCACCGCTACCCGCTCCTGTCCTATGCCGCCAAGCACCAGCTCGCCCGGATCGATCGTGATGCCTTGACCCTGTCCCGGGGCCACATCCACTACCCGCACGCCAATGCCTCGTTCCAGTTCGGCAATCCCGGGCACGCTGTTTTTGAACGTATTGGCATGGGATTCACCCACCAGCGCAATCCATTTGTGTGAACCCATGACCTGTTGATGCCTGCGCATCGTGCGTGAGGCAAAGTAGCTCAGCACTTGCTGGCGGGTGGTGTCGGAATTGGTCGGCACGTGGCGAATGTAATAACTGGCGGCGCAATCCACGGCGCGGATCTCAATGCCATGCCGCCTGGCCTGAACCACCAGGTTCTCAAATGAATAGACGCCCGAGGGGTCAGTGCCGAAGCCTTTGTCCAGGTGCTTGAGGTCGTGCAGCAGGCGCTTGCTCATCGCTCCGGTGTCGGCGAAGCGGTCAAGGTCGGTCTGGTGGATGTCGGTCAGTAAGTGCTCCATGTACAGCGTCTTCACGTCCTGCCGGGCGAGATGTTCCATGTGGTCGAGAATGAAGCGCTTGCTGGCTATCGCCGAATGCGTTTCACCGACCACCAGCCCCGAGGTGTTTTCGTACAGCTCTTCGATCACCATGCTCAGTGGCGTCTCGGCTTTGACCTGAGGAAGGATCACCCGCTCCGGCAGCGCCGTCGTGAGTACAGAGCGGGCGTCTATCTGCAGCTCTTTGGCGATTGTGAAGAACGCGTCCCGGACCTCCAGCAGATGGCTTTCGACAAAAAAGTAATCCGGGTTCAGGCCACGATGGCGGAAATGGGCCAAGTCATGAAAGACCGTCCTCATGTGCACCGGCAACTGATAGTGGCTGTCGATCAATGATTGCTGGATCGCACCCAGCGGGTATTCATCGACCCAGGACGCCGCATCGGCACGGGTCCAGTGCCCGCCCGGGTTCAGGTCGAAACCGTGATCACCGACATAGGGGTTTGTGTCGTTGCGGGAAGGGGAAACGAACGCGCGGCGTTGGGGGTCGATCCCCCACTGCGAGTTTGGACGCCCTTCAAGTAAGAGCTGCAGCGCTCCGTCCAGTGAGGTGTTTGACGGGCTGACCTGCGCAGCGGCACCGGCGGCTTCGCTGAGGGTCGGGTTGCCGACCTGAGCGATGAAGTCGGCGCGGGATGCGGCACGGTTCACGGTATCGGTGTCGGCAGCAATCCGGATGGGTCCGCCCCGTGCGCCGTCTTCAACGCGCAGGCTCAATACGCCTTGCAACTCACTGATCCCGGGCTGCCGATGCCGGGTATTGGCGAGCCGGTGGTCAAGCAGCGCAATCCAGCGTCTGGAGGGATGCGCCTGGACGTCCTGGCTGATGATCTTGTTGCCGAAAAACACGGCCATCTT